>NZ_JBLTYX010000030.1:0-54772 GCF_048066115.1 Niveispirillum sp. KHB5.9
GATCAAGTTTCCGCCCGATATGGTGCGAAACGCGCCACCGCCTCATCCACGGCCAGGTGCCGGCCGATGGCGGGAAAGGCCCGCTGGGCGCAATCCGTCCGCTCGCACACCTTGCAGCCGGCGCCAATCGGGATTGCAGCCTCCATGTCCGACAGGTCCATGCCCTTGGCATAGACCAGCCGCCCGGCATGGCGGATGTCACAGCCCAGGCCGATGGCGAACTGCTTGGCGGGCGTGCCATAGCCCCCGGCCCCCTGGCTGACCGTGCGCGCCACCCAAAGATACTGCCGCCCATCCGGCATCAGCGCCCGCTGGGTCAGGATGCGGCCGGGCTGGGCGAAGGCCTCGTACACATTCCACAGGGGACAGGAGCCGCCGACGCGGGAGAAATGGAAGTCGGTGGCCGATTGCCGTTTGGAGATGTTGCCGGCCCGGTCCACCCGCACGAAGAAGAAGGGCACGCCGCGGGCATCGGGCCTTTGCAGGGTGGAAAGCCGATGGCAGATCGTCTCGTACCCCACGCCGAACTGCCGCTCCAGCCGCTCGATATCGTAGCGCAGGTTTTCAGCGGCGGTCAGGAACGGCTGATAGGGCAGGATGACGGCGCCGGCGAAATAGTTGGCCAACCCGATGCGGGCCAGGCGGCGCGCCTCCCCGCCGGAGAAATCGGCCTGGGCCGTCAGCCGGTCCAACTCCTCGGCTTGCTCCAGGAAGGCGATCTGCGTCGCCATATGGAAGGCGCGCTGACCCGCTGTCAGGTCGGAGGACAGATAGAGCGTGCGGCTGGACCGGTCGAAGCGGCGCGACGCGCGGTCCCCTTCCACGCCGCTCTCCACCATCACCACCCGGACATCGTGACGGCGGGCCAGATGCACCAGAAGTCCCGGTGCCATGTTGCCGATGGCGAGGTTCGATCCCCGCTGCAGCGCCGACGCCGCCACATCCAGCGGCTCGACATGATTGTGACGGGCATAGAAGAAGTCCCGCACCTCCTCGAACGGCATCAGCGGCTTGGGCGTGGCCTGCCACTCCTCCCCAAGCCGGGCCGATACCTGTTCCAGCCGCCCCGATGCCTCGCGATAGCGGCGATGCAGGGACAGCAGCGCCCGGCCAACCGATGGCATGCTTGACGCCAGCTCCTTCAACTCCGCCAGCGCCACGCCGTCGGCGACGCCGGCCTCCGTCAGCGCCTCGCGCAGATCGGCGACCAGGCGGGCCTCCTCATCCTCGGAGAACAGCTGCACATCCACGCCGAAGACCGCGTTGATCTTCAGCAGCACGGGCACGGTCAGGGGCCGCAGGTTCTGTTCGAGCTGGTTCAGGTAGCTGGGCGAAAGCTCCAGCGCCCGGGCCAGTGCCGCCTGGCTCAGTCCCTTCTCCTCCCGCAGCCGGCGCAGCCGGACCCCGACGAACTGCTTGCGCATGATCCCACCATTCACAACATTCACATATTCGCAGGGTATCCTGCGCAAATCTTCACTAATTCAGACATTCATTTGCCGATCCATTGCGAATATTGAGAATGGCGTTGGGAATTTGCAAGTGGATTGAAGAGACAGCCATGGAAACCGGCACGACGCTGATGGAGACGGTGGTTTCCGATCCGGCCGACCATGATGGCATGCTGTTCGGTGGCAATGCTCTGCGCCTGATGGGCAACGCCGCCCTGGCTGCCGCCCGCCGCCACACCAACGGCAAGGTGGCGATGACACGGACGGACGATGTGTGTTTCCACCAGCCAGTTGCCATCGGCCAGCTGCTGGAACTGACGGCCCGCGTCATCCATACCGACGCGGCCAGCATGACCATTCTGGTCGACGGAATGGTTCAATCCCCTGCCGGTCGCCGCACCCTGGCGATGAGCGGTTATTTCCAGATGGTCGCCGTGTAAATCACAACCGAGCTGCCGCCGCATCCCGGTGGGCCAGCGCCATGTCCACGAAGGCGCGCAGATAGTCGATGTCGGCGTCGGCTTCCCGGAAGCCCAGGAAAATCTGCTTATCCACGCCGTCCGGCCCCAGCCGCACCGGGGATACCCCGAACCTGCCCCCGAACTCCTCCACCATCCAGCGCGGCAGCGCCGCCACCCCGCGCCCGTGCGAGACCATCAGCAGCATGATGTCCGTCGTCTCGATCTCCTTGTGCCGCTTGGGATTGATGCCGGCCGGCATCAGGAAGCGGGTATAGATGTCCAACCGGTCGGTCGGCACCGGATAGGTGATCAGCACCTCATCCGCCACCTGCCGCGCCTCGACAAATTCCGCATCGCGCAGCCTGTGGTCCGGCCCCACCACCAGCACCTGCTCGTAATCGAATACCGGCTCGAACCGCAGGCCCGGCTTGAACAGCGGGTCCGGCGTCACCAGCATGTCGATATCATAGCCGAACAGGGCGCCGATGCCGCCGAACTGCACCTTCTGGCGGACATCCACATCCACCTTGGGCCAGGTATCGAGATAGGGGGCGACGATCTTCAGCAGCCATTGGTAACAGGGATGGCATTCCATCCCGATGCGCAAGTTGCCGCGCTCTCCCTTGGCGAATTGCTGCAACCGTTCCTCGGCATGGGTCAGTTGCGGCAGCAGGCGGTTGGCCACGGCCAGCAGCCATTCCCCGGCCTGGGTTGGTCGCAGGCTGCGCCCCTCGCGGTGCCAGACCGCGATGCCGATCTGTTTCTCCAGCTTGGCGATGGAATGGCTCAGCGCCGACTGGGTCAGGTTCAACCGGCTGGCCGCCGCGGTCAGGGAGCCTTGGCGATCCACCTCGCGGATGATGGACAGATGGATGCGCTCCAGGATCGACATGATGTTTCCATGTATGATTCAGTTTCATCGAACCATGAAATCATACCATTTTTCTTCATTGATTACAGGTCATATGGTCCAGGTCGTTCCCCAATCCCAAGGCGAAGACCATGGCAACGACCCACAATCTCGGCTTCCCCCGCATCGGCGCCAAACGCGAGCTGAAGTTCGCGCAGGAAGCCTATTGGAAGGGTGAATCCTCCCGCGACGCGCTGATCGCCGTCGGTGCCGCGCTGCGCACCCGCCATTGGCACGACCAGGCCGCCTTCGATCTCGTGCCGGTGGGCGACTTCGCCTTCTATGACCAGATCCTGGACATGAGCTTCACCCTGGGCAACCTGCCGGAGCGGGTGCGGAACTTCCATGGCGACAAGCTGGACAACTATTTCCGCGTGGCGCGCGGCCGGTCGGCCAAGGGCACCGACGACCATGCCGCCTGCTGCGGCGGTGTCGCCGCCGGTGAGATGACCAAATGGTTCGACACCAACTACCATTACATCGTTCCGGAGTTCGACGCCGACACGCGGTTCAAGCTGGACGCGTCGCGCCTGCTGGAACAGCTGGCCGAGGCCAGGGCGCTGGGGGTGAAGGCCAAGCCGGTGATCGTCGGCCCCGTGACATATCTGGCCATCGGCAAGGCCAAGGACGGGTCGGACAGGCTGTCCCTGCTGCCCCGGCTGTTGCCCGTCTATGCCGAGTTGCTGAAGGCCCTGGCCGGCCAGGGCGTGGAATGGGTGCAGATCGATGAGCCGATCCTGGTCACCGAACTGGACGACGCCTGGCGCGATGCCTTCACCCAGGCCTATGCGGCACTGAAGGACAGCGGCGTCAGGCTGCTGCTGACGACCTATTTCGGCCAGTTGCGCGAGAACCTGGACTTGGCCGCCAGCTTGCCGGTCCACGGCATCCATCTGGATGCCATCAATGCCCGCGACGAGGTCAATGCGCTGATCCGCGCCGTGCCGTCCGACCGGGTGATCTCGCTGGGCGTGGTGAACGGCCGCAACATCTGGAAGACCGATCTGACTTCCGTCCTGAACTGGCTGGAGCCGGTGGCGACGCAATTGGGCGACCGGTTGTGGATCGCGCCTTCCTGCTCGCTGCTGCACGTTCCTGTCGATCTGGCGGGCGAACGCAAGCTGGATGAAGAGATCAGGTCCTGGCTGGCCTTCGCCATCCAGAAACTGGCGGAGATCAAGGTGCTGGCCGCAGCCCTGACGCAGGGCTACGATGCCGTCGCCGATGAACTGGCCGCCAACGCGGCCGCCATCGCCGCCCGCCGCAATTCGCCGCGCGTCAACAATCCGGCGGTCAAGGCGGCCGTGGCCCGCATCGATGCCGGCCTGGGCCGCCGCAAGGGTGATTTCGCGACCCGTGCGGCCAAACAGCAGGCCCATCTGAACCTACCGCTCTACCCTACCACCACCATCGGTTCCTTCCCGCAAACCAAGGAAATCCGGCTGGTGCGCAGCGCCTTCAAGGCCGGCAACCTGGACCTGCCTGCCTACAACCAGGCCATGCGGCAGGAGATCGAACGGTCGGTGCGCGAGCAGGAGGCGTTGGGCCTGGACGTGCTGGTGCATGGCGAGGCCGAGCGCAACGACATGGTGGAATATTTCGGAGAGCAACTGGATGGTTACGTCTTCAGCCAGGGCGGTTGGGTACAATCCTACGGCTCGCGCTGCGTCAAGCCGCCGATCCTGTTCGGCGATATCAGCCGCCCGCACGCCATGACCGTGGAGTGGATCGCCTATGCCCAGTCGCTGACCAACAAGCCGATGAAGGGCATGCTGACCGGCCCGGTCACCATCCTGAACTGGTCCTTCGTGCGCGACGACCAGCCGCGTTCGGTTTCCTGCTATCAGCTGGCGCTGGCCATCCGGGAAGAGGTGCAGGATCTGGAGAAGGCCGGCATCCGCATCATCCAGATCGACGAGGCGGCCCTGCGCGAGGGACTGCCGCTGCGCCGCGCGCAATGGCGGGACTATCTGGACTGGGCGATCGAGAGCTTCCGCATCACGGCCAATGGCGTGGCCGACAAGACCCAGATCCACACCCACATGTGCTATTCGGAATTCAACGACATCATCGCATCCATCGCCGACATGGATGCCGACGTCATCACCATCGAAACCTCCCGATCGGACATGGAGCTGCTGGAGGCCTTCGACAATTTCAACTACCCCAACCAGATCGGCCCCGGCGTCTATGACATCCATTCGCCGAACATTCCGACCGAAGACCATATGGTCAACCTGATGAAAAAGGCGGCCGAGCGCATCCCGGCGGAACGCCTTTGGGTGAACCCCGATTGCGGCCTGAAGACCCGGCAATGGAACGAGGTGATCCCGGCGCTGACCGGCATGGTCAGCGCCGCCAGGACCCTGCGCGCCGCCGCCTCATAGCGCGGATACGCCGCTACAACCTTCACAACCTTCCCAAATTCGCAGGATCGTCTCGGCAAATCTTCACCATTTCAGCCATTCACCAAAGCGGGGCGTCTCCCGATGATGCGGCCAAACGGTACATCATCAGGAAACGCCCCCATGAGTGCAGCAGCAGCTGAAACGGCACCCACCTTCAAACCCAAGAAGTCGGTCGCCCTTTCCGGCGTCACCGCCGGCAATACCGCCCTTTGCACCGTTGGCAAATCCGGCAACGATCTGCATTACCGGGGCTATGACATCCTGGACATCGCGGAGCGCTGCGAGTTCGAGGAGGTGGCGCATCTGCTGGTCCATGGCAAGCTGCCGAATGCTGCCGAGCTGCGCGCCTACAAAGCCCGGCTGCGGGCCATGCGCGGCCTGCCGACCAATGTCAAACAGGCGCTGGAATGTTTGCCGGCGTCCGCCCATCCGATGGATGTGATGCGCACCGGCGTCTCGGCCCTGGGCTGCGCCCTGCCGGAGAAGGACGACCATAATATCCCCGGTGCGCGCGACATCGCCGACCGGCTGATGGCCTCACTGGGATCGATGCTGCTCTACTGGTACCACTGGTCCACGAACGGCAAGCGCATCGATGTCGATACCGACGATGACAGCATCGGCGCGCATTTCCTGCATTTGCTGCACGGGAAAAAGCCCACGGCACAGTGGGAGCGGGCGATGCACATTTCGCTGATTCTCTATGCCGAACATGAATTCAACGCCTCCACCTTCACCGGCCGGGTGATCGCCGGCACGGGATCGGACATGTATTCCGCGATCACCGGTGCCATCGGCGCGCTGCGCGGGCCCAAGCATGGCGGGGCCAACGAGGTCGCATTCGAAATCCAGAAGCGTTACGACAATCCGGACGAGGCGGAGGCCGACATCCGAGCGCGGGTGGACCGCAAGGAAGTGGTGATCGGCTTCGGCCACCCCGTCTATACCGTGTCCGACCCGCGCAACGAGGTGATCAGGCGTGTCGCCCACCAGCTTTCCCTGGAAGCGGGGTCGACCAAGATGTTCGACATCGCGGCGCGGCTGGAGGCCGTGATGTGGGAGGTGAAGCGGATGTTCCCGAACCTGGACTGGTTCAGCGCCGTCTCCTACCACATGATGGGCGTGCCCACGGCGATGTTCACGCCGCTGTTCGTCATCGCCCGCACGTCCGGCTGGGCGGCGCATATCATCGAACAGCGCATCGACAACAAGATCATCCGGCCCAGCGCCAACTATGTCGGCCCGGAGGACCGCGCCTTCGTCGCCATCGACCAGCGGCAGTGACCCCTGCACGACAGGTTGATGACAGCAATCGCCGGCCATGATCGGAAATGCCATGAATGAAGACTACCGCAAGCGGTTGCCGGGCACACAGCTGGACTATTTCGATGCCCCCGCCGCCGTGGACACCATCCGCCCCGGTGCCTGGGCCGGATTACCCTACGTATCACGCGTGCTGGCCGAACAGCTGGTGCGCCGCTGCGACCCGGCCCTGCTGACCGACGCGTTGCGCCAGCTGGTGGAACGCCGCCGCGATCTGGATTTTCCCTGGTATCCCGCCCGCGTCGTCTGCCACGACATCCTGGGCCAGACGGCGCTGGTCGATCTGGCAGGATTGCGCGATGCCATCGCCGACCAGGGCGGCGATCCGTCCAAGGTCAACCCGGTGGTGCCGACACAGCTGATCGTCGA
This sequence comes from Niveispirillum sp. KHB5.9, assembly GCF_048066115.1. NCBI lineage: Bacteria > Pseudomonadati > Pseudomonadota > Alphaproteobacteria > Rhodospirillales > Azospirillaceae > Niveispirillum > Niveispirillum sp. KHB5.9. Next base: position 6,923 of record NZ_JBLTYX010000030.1, read on the forward strand.
CCATTCCCTGGCCGTGGAACATGGCGGCTTCGACCCGGATGCGTTCGCCAAGAACCGCGCCGTGGAGGATCGCCGCAACGAGGACCGGTTCCATTTCATCGAATGGACCAAGCGCGCCTTCGAGAATGTCGATGTGATCCCGGCCGGCAACGGCATCATGCACCAGATCAATCTGGAAAAGATGTCGCCGGTGATCCAGGCCCGTGACGGCGTGGCCTTCCCGGATACCTGCGTGGGCACCGACAGCCACACGCCGCATGTCGATGCGCTGGGCGTCATCGCCATCGGTGTCGGCGGTCTGGAGGCGGAGACGGTGATGCTGGGCCGGGCATCGATGATGCGCCTGCCCGATATCGTCGGTGTGCGTCTGACCGGCCGGCGCCGGCCCGGCATCACCGCCACCGACATCGTCCTGGCGCTCACCGAATTCCTGCGCAAGCAACGGGTGGTCGGCGCCTGGGTCGAATTCTTCGGGCCAGGCGCCGACAGCCTGTCCATCGGCGACCGGGCCACCATCTCCAACATGTGCCCGGAATACGGCGCCACCGCCGCCATGTTCTACATCGATGACCAGACCATCGATTACCTGCGCCTGACGGGTCGGGAACCGGAGCAGGTGGCCTTGGTAGAGCAATACGCCAAGGTGCTGGGCCTGTGGGCCGACGCGCTGAAGACGGCCGACTATGAGCGGGTGCTGAGCTTCGACCTGTCCGGCGTCGTGCGCAACATGGCCGGCCCCTCCAATCCGCACAAGCGCCTGCCGACATCCGCCCTGGCCGAACGCGGCATCGCCGTCGATCTGGGCAAGGCGCAGGCGGAAGAGCGTCAGGGGCTGCTGCCCGACGGGGCGGTGATCATCGCCGCCATCACCAGCTGCACCAATACCTCCAACCCGCGCAACGTCGTGGCCGCCGGCCTGCTGGCAAAGAAGGCCAACGAACTTGGCCTGGTGCGCAAGCCCTGGGTGAAAAGCTCCTTCGCGCCCGGGTCCAAGGTGGCGAGGCTCTACCTGGAAGAAGCCGGCCTGCTGTCGGAGCTGGAGAAGCTGGGCTTCGGCATCGTCGCCTATGCCTGCACCACCTGCAACGGCATGTCGGGTGCCCTTGACCCGGCGATCCAGCAAGAGATCATTACCCGCGACCTCTATGCGACGGCTGTCCTGTCCGGCAACCGCAATTTCGACGGCCGCATCCATCCCTATGCCAAACAGGCCTTCCTGGCCTCGCCGCCGTTGGTGGTCGCCTATGCCATTGCCGGCACGGTGCGGTTCGACATCGAACGCGACGTGCTGGGCAGCGACGCTGCCGGCAATCCCATCACCCTGAAGGACCTGTGGCCCTCGGACGAGGAGATCGACGCCATCGTCGCTGCCTCGGTGAAGCCGGAACAGTTTCGCCAGGTGTACGAGCCGATGTTCGGTGCCAACCGCGGCGGTGGAGCCAAGGTCAGTCCGCTTTACGACTGGCGCCCGACCTCCACCTATATCCGCCGCCCGCCCTATTGGGACACCGAAGGGGTGGGGGCGCTGGCGGCCTTCCCGCGCACCTTGAAGGATATGCGGCCGCTGGCCATCCTGCCGGACAATATCACCACCGACCATCTGTCGCCGTCCAACGCCATCCTGGCCAATTCGGCGGCGGGTGAATATCTGGCGCGGATGGGATTGCCGGAGGAGGATTTCAATTCCTACGCCACCCATCGCGGCGACCACCTGACCGCCATGCGCGCCACCTTCGCCAACCCGCAGCTGGTCAATGAAATGGCATTGGTCGACGGAGTGGTGAAGAAGGGCTCCCTGGCCAGGGTGGAACCCGATGGCAAAGTCATGCGGATGTGGGAGGCGATCGAAACCTATCTGGACCGCCGCCGCCCGCTGATCATCATCGCCGGCGCCGATTACGGCCAGGGGTCCAGCCGCGACTGGGCCGCCAAGGGGGTGAGGCTGGCGGGGGTGGAAGCCATCGTCGCCGAGGGGTTCGAGCGCATCCACCGTACCAACCTGATCGGCATGGGCGTGCTGCCGCTGGAATTCAAGCCGGGCACGACGCGCCTGACCCTGGGCCTGGACGGCACCGAAACCTATGATGTGACGGGCGACCGCCGCGCCTGCGCCGACCTGACCCTGGTCATCCGACGCCGCAACGGCGAGCGGGTGGAGGTGCCGGTCACCTGTCGCCTGGACACGGCCGAGGAAGTATCGATCTATGAGGCGGGCGGCGTGCTGCAGCGCTTTGCCCAGGATTTCCTGGCCTCGCAAACCCCGCAGAAGGAAGCGGTCTAATGGCGTCGGCACCGCAAATCCGCATTCCCGCCACCTATATGCGCGGCGGCACCAGCAAGGGCGTGTTCTTCCGGCTGGAGGATCTGCCCGAAAGCGCCCAAGTGCCGGGACCGGCCCGCGACCGCCTGTTCCTGCGGGTGATCGGCAGCCCCGACCCTTATGGCAAGCATACTGACGGCATGGGTGGCGCCACCTCCAGCACGTCCAAATGCGTGATCCTGTCGAAAAGCAGCCGGCCCGGCCATGATGTCGACTATCTGTATGGCCAGGTGTCCATCGACAGTGCCTTTGTCGACTGGTCGGGCAATTGCGGCAACCTGTCCACGGCGGCCGGGGCCTTCGCCATCGATGCCGGCCTGATCGACAAGAGCCGCGTACCCGAGGACGGCATCTGCACCGTCCGCATCTGGCAGGCCAATATCGGCAAAACCATCATCGCCCATGTGCCCGTCACCGGCGGGCAGGTGCAGGAGACGGGTGGTTTCGAGCTGGATGGCGTGACCTTCCCGGCTGCCGAGATCGTGCTGGAATTCCTGGATCCGGCGGACGAGGGGGAGGGTGGCGGTGCGATGTTCCCCACCGGCGATCCGGTGGATGAGCTGGAGATACCGGGCGGCAGACTGCGCGCCACCCTGATCAATGCCGGCATCCCCACCATCTTCGTGAATGCCGCCGATATCGGCTATCACGGCACGGAATTGCCGGGCGATATCAATGACGACAAAGTGGCACTCGCCCGGTTCGAAACCCTGCGCGCCATCGGCGCCGTGCGTATGGGCCTGATCAAGGACATAGCCGACGCGCCCAGGCGCCAGCACACGCCCAAGATCGCCTTCGTCGCCCCACCGGTAGACCATGTCGTCTCCAGCGGCAAGCGGATCGCCGCCGCCGAGGTCGATCTGCTGGTTCGTGCCCTGTCCATGGGCAAGCTGCACCACGCCATGATGGGCACGGCGTCCGTCGCCATCGCCACGGCCGCCGCCATCCCCGGCACCCTGGTCAATCTGGCGGCCGGTGGCGGTACCCGCAACGCCGTCCGCTTCGGCCACCCGTCCGGCACCCTGCGCGTAGGGGCGGAGGCCAGGCTGGTGGACGGCAAATGGCAGGTCACCAAGGCGGTGATGAGCCGCAGCGCCCGCATCCTGATGGAAGGCTGGGTCCGCATCCCCGCCGACAGTTTGTAGTTCACGTTCCTCAAACGCCGTCGCCGCCGCAAAGGTTTCAAGATTCAAGGAAAGCCCATGTCTACCCGCAAACAGCTGAAAGCCCTGGTGGAAGCCCGCCGCGGCGTCATCGTTCCCGGCGCGTTCAACGCGCTGTCCGCCAAGGTGGTGGAGGATCTGGGGTTCGAGGCGATCTATGTCACCGGTGCCGGTGTCACCAACATGTGGTTCGGCATGCCCGACCAGGGCTTCATGGGTCTGGCGGAAATCGCCGACCATACGGCCCGCATCCGCGATACGGTCGAGGTACCGCTGCTGGTCGATGCCGATACCGGCTTCGGCAACGCGCTGAACGTCTATCACACGGTGCGCACCCTGGAACGGGCGGGGGCCGACTGCATCCAGCTGGAAGACCAGGTGGCACCCAAGCGCTGTGGCCATTTCAACGGCAAGGATGTCATCTCCACCGAAGAGGCCGTGTCCAAGATCAAGGCCGCCGTCGATGCCAGACGCGACCCGGACCTGTTGATCATGGCCCGCACCGATGCGGCGGCCGTCCATGGGTTCGAGGCGGCGGTGGAGCGCGCCGCGAGGTTCGCCGAGGCGGGTGCCGACATCCTGTTCGTGGAGGCCGTCACCACGGCCGATGAAATCCGCGCCCTGCCGCAGCGTCTGGACCGGCCGCAGCTGATGAACATGGTGATCGGCGGCAAGACCCCGATCTTCAACGCCACCGACCTGGCGGGCTTGGGCTATGGCATCGTGCTCTACGCCAATGCCGCCCTGCAGGGCGCGGTGATGGGCATGCAGAAGGCGCTGACCGTCCTGCGCGATGAAAGGGAAGTGAGGGAGGATAGCGGTCTCGTCACCCCCTTCGCCGAGCGCCAGCGTCTGGTCGGCAAGCCGGAATGGGACGCGCTGGACAAGCGCTACAGCTGACCGGACGCGGCGGTTTGTATCGGGGCTGGATCGTCCTTCGGGCCGATCCACGGGGGCGGGGGCGGGGCGTTCGCTGGATGGCGCCCTGCCGCACCCTTTTTCCGGCCGGGGCTTGCGGCTACCGGGTCACGGAACGTTCCAGCAGCCCGATGGACCATTCGATATGGCTGTCCATGATGGCGGCCGCCGACCGGACGTCACCCGCCATCACCGCATCCGCGAGCCGGTTGTAGTTGGCGATATAGCCCGGAATATGCGTGCGCATGTCGATGGCCCCGGCCAGGAACCGGTTCCAATATTCGATATTCATCAGGCCCAGCAGATAATCCACATAGGGCTTCTGCCCGATGGCGTTCAGCAGATAGTGGAAATCGTTCAGGACCAGATAGAACTTGAATGAGGGCGGGGCGTCGCGGGCGGCCCGGATGCGCTCCACCGCCGCTTCCACCCTTTGCCGGTTGTCCCCCTCATCGATCCTGCGCGTGGCGGCGACGACGCCGACCCTGGCGATGGGGCCCATGACCTCATAGATCTGGATCAGGTCCTCCAGGGTCAGCTCACGCATCACGGCACCCTTGTCGGGCAGCAGTTCGACCAGCCCCTGCCCCGCCAGCACATGCAACGCCTCGCGCACCGGCGCGCGGCTGAGACCCAGGCGCTTGGCCAGTTCCGCCGCCTTGATGCGCTGGCCGGGGCGCAGCACCCCCTCATCCAGGCTCTGCATCAGCGTTTCATGGACCAGCTGCACCAGCGTGGTCTTGGTGCTGCCATCGGCCAGCAGCTTCGGTGCACCGAATGGCGATGGCGCGATGCCGATACCGGGTGGCAAGCCCTCCATCTCTCCCTCTTCCTCCGCCAGCGGGCGGGGGGTGCGGGTACGCGTCTTGGGCTTTTCATCCGCCCCGGCCTGTTTCATCACCAATCCGCCCCCGATCCTTCTTCATCCGCAGCCCTGCCGGCAAACGACGCGTCGATGCTACGACAATGATCCACCGCCTGAAAAGCAGGCCGGAAGACAGGATAGCGCATCCCCACATAGTGTCGACACATTTTGATATCACCCGACAGCGATCATCATCGCTCAAATATGACCACAACCCATCATGCTGATAATATTTGATTTTTCTGGATGATTTCATTTTGATCCGGAAAAAATTGGCCGGATCAAAAATTCCTTCTTGAAAGTGCCGACACTTTGTGGCGGATTAAAGGGGCGCCCGGCGGGTTACCCCGATATGTCGAGAAACAGGGGGACCGGGCGCTGCGGGACGGCTGCATTCCCTCGGGGAATGACGCCATGGACCATCACGAGACATCGGACGGCCACGGGCCTTGCAGGCGCGCAGGGGATTTGCGTCGGGACGCGTTGCACGCGGCAATCTTGAATTGATTGCCATGGCGACCCTTACACCCGTGCCGCTTTTAGATAAGAATACATATGGAGGACAGGGACATGAGAATGCCGACGCTTCGCCCCTTGCTGACGACCAGCGCGATCCTGGCCGCCCTGGCCCCCGTTCCCGTGCTGGCACAGGCGGCGGATGATTTCACGCTGGAAGAGATCATCGTCACGGCGACCAAGATGGGTGATACCCGCCTGCAGGAAACGCCGATCGCCATCACCGCGTTTACCGCCGACAGCCTGGAAAAGACCGGGATGAAGGATATCCGTGATCTGGCGGGGTCCACCCCCAATCTGGTCATCGCCCAGAACGGCGCCTTCTCCCAGATCTATATCCGTGGCATCGGGTCCAACAACGTGTTCGCCGGGTCCGACCCCAGCACGACGATGCATGTGGATGGCGTCTATATCGCGCGGCCCGCCGCCGCCTTCAGCAATTTCCTGGATGTGGAACGGATCGAGGTTTTGCGCGGGCCGCAAGGCACGCTGTATGGCCGCAATTCCGTGGGCGGCACCATCAATGTCGTCTCCCGCCTGCCCGACCAAAAGGTGCGGGCCAAGGCCCAGGCCACCATCGGCAATTACGACCTCTATCGCGGCGAAGCCTATGTCAGCGGCCCGCTGGTCGAAGACCGGCTCTATGGCAGCGTGTCGGTGATGGGCAGCAAGCATGACGGCTATTTCAAGAATGTCGTCGCTTCCGGCAATGACCGCGCCAGCGAGGATACCTGGGGGGCCCGCGCCATCCTGCGCGCCACCCCGAACGAGGCGCTGGATATCGTGTTCCGGGCCGATTACATGGCCGATTACGGCCATTCCGTTGGCAACCAGGCGCTGTTGCAGCCCTTCCGCCCCGTGGCCGGCGGCCCCGTCGATCCGATCACCGAGGCCATCCGTGGCGACTGGCACAAGGTGGCGGTGGACAGTCCCAGCAATACCGACCGCAAGGTCAAGGGCATGTCGGCGGAGATCACCTACAGCCTGTCCGATGCCATGGAACTGAAGTCGCTGACCGCCTATCGCAAGAGCGATATGGATTATATCACCGACACCGACGCCACCCATCTGCGCCGGCAGGAAACGCGTCAGCGGGAATTCCAGGACCAATGGTCACAGGAACTGAACCTGTCGGGCCGGGTGGACAAGTTCAAATATGTCGTCGGGCTTTATTATTTCGACGAGCACATCGACACCAATACCCTGGTCATCGCCTATAACCTGAACCGTGTCACCAACCCGGCGCCGACCGTCGATACCAAGGCCTGGGCCGGATACGGCCAGGGTTCGTACGACGTGACCGACCAGTTCACCCTGACGTCCGGCATCCGCTACACGGATGAGAAGAAGACCTTCGACCAGTCGCTGAACATCTACACCCTGACCACGGGTGTGCCGCTGGCCACATATCCGCGCCTCTACCTGAACGAGGGCAAATACACGGCCTGGACCCCGAAATTCGGGGCAGAGTTCAAGGTGGATGAGGATGTGATGCTCTATGCGTCCGCCACGCGCGGGTTCAAGTCGGGCGGCTTCAACTTCTCCTCCGCCAACGTGGCCCAGGGCTTCGCCCCGGAAACGTTGTGGAGCTATGAGGCCGGGTTCAAGACGGAATTCGCCGACAAGCGCGTGCGCCTGAACGGGTCGGTCTTCACCTATGATTACAATGATTTGCAGGTGCAGTCCTTCCTGTCGCCGGGCGTGGTGGACATCACCAACGCATCCGACGCCAAGGTGGACGGGGTGGAACTGGAACTGACCACCCGGCCCGTCTCGGGGCTGGAGATCGGTGGTTCGCTGACCTGGCTGGATGCCAAATACAAGAACTATCCCCAGGCACCGGTGCCGGGGGCTACGCCCGTCGTCACCATCGACGCCTCTGGCAAATACCTGAATTCCGCCCCGAAATGGGCCTACAGCCTGTATGGCCAGTACAGTTTCGATCTGGGCGGTGGGTCGGCCTTTGTCCGGGGTGAATATGGCTGGAAGGACCGGCAATATTTCACCCTGGTCAATGACGCCATCCAGACCATGGGCAGCTATGACCTGATCAATGCCAGCTTCGGGTACAGCCCGGCCGACAGCAACTGGCAGGTCATCGTCTATGGCCGCAACCTGTCGGATACGCAGTATCTGGTCTCCACGGGCACCTTCACCGCTGTACCGTCCGGCACACCGGGCGATCCGCGCACCTATGGCATCCGCCTGACCTACAGCTACTGATCCGCCAGGGAAGCCGAAGATGACATCGCCCCTTCACATCGATGGCACCTGGCACCCCGATTTCGCCCCGCTGCGGGAGGTCTTCATCGAGAATTTCCGCAGCCGGGGGGAATTGGGCGCCGCCATCTGCGTCTACCGGCACGGGGAAAAGGTGGTGGACCTGTGGGGCGGGGTCGCCAACCGGGAAACCGGCGCGCTTTGGCAGGAAGACACGATCTGCTGCATGATGTCGGTGGGCAAGTCGATGGCGGCATTCTGCCTGCTGATGCTGATCGATCGTGGCAAGGTCGATCTGGAAGCGCCGGTCACACGCTACTGGCCGGAATATGGTCAGGCGGGCAAGGAAAAGACCAGTGTCCGCATGATCCTGTCCGCCCTCTCCGGCGTGCTTTATGCCGATGCGGCACCGGATGGGGCCGCTTATGACTGGGACCTGATGTGCCGCGCCCTGGCGGCGCAGAAGCCGGAATGGGAACCGGGCAGCCAGGGCGCCTATCACTCCATGTCGGCCGGTTTCCTGCTGGGGGAATTGGTGCGCCGGGTCGATGGCCGTCCCATCGATCGCTTCTTCACCGAAGAGATCGCGCGGCCCATGGGTGTCGATTACCGGTACGGGGTGGGTGACGGTGACCTGCACCGCGTGTCCGATATAATGCCCAACCCGGCCAGCACCACCTTCACCCAGACCCGCGATATCACCACCAAGCTGGGCCGGGCCTGGCGCGTGCGGCCCGCGTCGCCCACGCCCTATAACGACCCCGCCTTCCGCGGATCGGTGGTGCCGTCCGTCAACGGCCATGGCAATGCCCGCGCCATCGCCCGGGTCTATGCCGCCCTGGCCAATGGCGGCACGCTGGATGGCTTCCGGTTGCTGTCGCCGACGCTGGTGGAGGCGATGCGCACCGAAAGCTGGCGCGGCACCTGCGGCATGACCGACCGGCCCTTCCGGTATGGGCTGGGCCTGTTCCTCAACTATCCGCCCATGATGGTGTTCGGCGCCAATCCGCGTGCCTTCGGCCATCCCGGTGCCGGCGGTGCCGTGGGCATCGCCGATCCGGAGGTGGGCCTGTCCTTCGCCTACAGCCCCAATCTGATGTGCGCCGGTGCCGGCATGGGCGACCGCTGCCAGGCATTGGTGGAAGCAGCCCTGGGCCCACAGGCGACAATCGAAATCTGAACCTCTGGAAAGGAGGAAGAGAATGTCCGATTTCAAAGGCAAAGTCGTGCTGGTGACCGGCGGCAGTTCCGGTATCGGCGCCACCCTGGCCCAGGCGCTGGGCGCCCAGGGTGCCCGCGTCGCCGTGGTGGCCAGCAGCAATATCGCCAAGGCCGCCCCCATCGTCGATGCCGTCACCCAGGCCGGCGGCGAGGCCAAGGCCTACGCCGCCGACGTGCGGGACGCGGACGCGGTAACGGCCCTGCTCGATAGTGTGACCGCCGATTTCGGCGGGCTGGACATCCTGGTCAATGCCGCCGGCGTATTCGAACCCAGCCCGGTGGGCGACACGCCAGCCGGTGCCGTGGACCGGATGATGGACATCAATGTGAAGGGCAGCTGGAACTGCCTGCAGGCCGCCGTCCCGCATCTGAAGGCGCGGGGGCGCGGCAAGGTGCTGAACTTCGCGTCGGTCGCCGGCACCATCGGCGTGAAAGGTTTCGCCGTCTATTGCGCCAGCAAGGCCGCCATCGTGATGATGACGCGGGTGGCCGGCGCGGAACTGGCGCCGTTCGGCATCAATGTCAACGCGCTCGCCCCCGGCAATACCGAGACCCCCATGAATGAAGGGCTGCGCAACGCCCCGGAAATGGCCGAAATTCTGGAGGGCATGCGCCGCATGACCCCCAGCGGCGTCACCTTCTCCAAACCGGCGGAGGTGGTACAGGCGGCCCTTTATCTGCTGTCGGACGGGGCGCGGCCGGTATTCGGCACGACGTTGGTCATCGACGAGGGTATTTCGGCCGCCATCGGTTGATAAGAACATAAACGGGGGATGGGGAGTGACACAGATGCTTCGCAAGGACAGCGCCTATGCCTGGTATGTGGCGGCCTTGCTGTCGCTGACCCATCTCATCTCCTTTGTCGACCGGTTCGTGATGAGCCTCGTCCTGGTGCCGATCAAGGCGGAGATGGGGCTCAGCGATACACAGCTGGGCCTGCTGCACGGCACCGGCTTCGTCATCCTCTACACGGTCGCCGCCATCCCCCTGGGCTGGGCGGCGGACCGGGCCAACCGCCGCAACATCATCATTGTCGGCATCGTGCTGTGGAGCCTGGCGACGGCGGCCTGTGGCCTGGCCACCTCGTTCAGCGGCCTGTTCGCGGCCCGTGTCGCCGTGGGCTTCGGGGAAGCCGCCCTGGTGCCGGCCGCCATGTCGCTGATCGCCGCCTATTTCAGCCGGGGCAAGCTGGCGCGTGCCATCGGCACCTTCACCATGGGCGCATCGTTCGGCAAGTCGCTGGCCCTGATCGTCGGTGGCATGATCCTGGCCTATCTGACCGCACAGGGCGGCATGATGCTGCCCGGCTGGGGTCACCTGGCCCCCTGGCAGGGACTGTTCGTCGCGGCCGCCCTGCCGGGCCTGATCGTGGGTCTGCTGCTGCTGTCGGTGCGCGAACCCGCCCGTGCCGATGACGCGGTGGCCAAGCCCGGCCTGAAAGAGGTGTTCGCCCATATCGGCCGGCACCGTGCCGCCTATCTGCTGCACACGGCGGCGGCGTCCTGCGCCATCCTGCTGGTCCAGTCCTACGGCGCCTGGGCACCCACCTTCTATATCCGCAATTTCGGCTTCACCCCGGCCGAAGCCGGTTACGCCGTGGGCCTCGTCGTCCTGATCGCCAGCCCCATCGGCCATCTGACGGGCGGTTATCTGACCGACCGTTTGCAGGCCAGGGGCGTGGCCGGGGCGCCGGGTGTGGTGATCGGCACCATGCTGCTGCTGTCGGTGCCCGTGGCCGCGCTGTTCTGCACCACGACGGACCGCACCCTGTCGCTGGCTTCCTATGCCCTGCTGAATGTCTTCATCACCGCGTCGGCCCCGCCGGGCCTGTCGGGCATCCAGTTGCTGACACCCGAACGGCTGCGCGGCGTGACCAGTGCGTGCTTCATGGCCGCCATCACCTTCACCGCCATCGGCTTCGGTCCCACCAGCATCGGCGTGATCACCGATCTTGTGTTCGGCGATGACAAGGCGCTGGGATCGTCGCTGCTGTTGGCCACCGTCATTTTTGCCGCCTTGGGCGCCCTACTGGGTTGGTTCAGCCGGGCGCCGGTGCGGGCCGCCACCCCAACCTAACTCCTCTTTCAACATCCGTCCGCCGGGTAGGGCGGCCCGTAGCGGCCGCCAAGGGAACCCTCTTGCCCGGCCCTTGGGAGATATCCATGCGCAAGTCCGAAAAGGTGATCATCACCTGTGCCATCACCGGCTCCATCCACACGCCGACCATGTCGCCCTATCTGCCCATCACCCCGCAGGAGATCATCGACCAGTCGGTGGAAGCGGCGGAGGCCGGTGCCGCCATCCTGCATTTGCATGCCCGCGACCCGATCGATGGCCGGCCGTCTGCCGATCCCGAGCTGTTCATGCAGTTCCTGCCGCAGATCAAGCAGCGCTGCGACGCCATCGTCAACATCACCACCGGCGGCGCGCCGGGCTTCACCGAGGATGACCGGCTGGCCGCCCCCTTGCGGGCGTTGCCGGAGATGACGTCGCTGAACATGGGGTCGATGAATTTCGGCATCTTCGGTCTGGCCGACAAATATACAGAGTGGAAGCACCCGTGGGAGCAGCCGTTCCTGGCCGCCAGCAAGCGCTTCGCCGCCAACCATAATTTCGAACTGATCGAACGCATCATCCGCGAGCTGGGCGAAGGCCACGGCACCAAGTTCGAATATGAATGCTACGACCTTGGCCATCTCTACAATGTCGCGCACTTCGCCGACCGGGGGCTGATCAAGCCGCCCTTCCTGATCCAGGGCATTTTCGGCGTGCTGGGCGGCATCGGCGCCGATCTGGAAAACCTGACCCTGATGAAGCAGACGGCCGACCGGCTGTTCGGCAATGACTATTACCTGTCCGCGTTCGGCATCGGCCGGCCGCAGATGCGGTTCCTCACCATGTCGGCGATGCTGGGCGGCAATGTCCGCGTCGGGCTGGAAGACAGTTTGATGATCGGGCGCGGGCAGCTGGCCAAGAGCAATGCCGAACAGGTGCGCAAGATCAGGACCATCCTGACCGAACTGGGCATCGAGATCGCCACGCCCGACGAAGCGCGCCGGATGCTGGAACTGAAGGGCCAGGATCGGGTGGCGTTTTAGCAACCTGGCAAGCCCCTCGTCGTCATCCCGGCGAAAGCCGGGACCCAGTAGCCACAAGAACAAGCCTCAACGCAGCGTCGATCAACGCAGCCGAAAGGTCGGGCACGCCGCCCCTGGGTCCCGGCTTTCGCCGGGATGACGGGAAAAGAGACGCCTCACATCACCCCAAAAACAGAGAGCCACCATGCGCTTCGCAACCGATACCGGCGGCACCTTCACCGATCTGGTGGTGGAGGATGATGACGGCGCCATCAGCATGCACAAGGCTTCCACCGTGCCGGGCGATCCGGTGCAGGGCGTGCTGGCGGCCCTGACCCTGGCGGCCCAGGCGCAGGGCCTGGATCTGGCCGGCCTGCTGGACCGGGGCAGCACCTTCATCCATGGCACCACCCATGCCATCAACGCCATCATCACCGGCCGCACGGCGCGCACCGCCCTGCTGGTGACGGCAGGACACCGCGATATCCTGACCCTGCGCGAGGGCGGGCGGATCGAGCCGTTCAACCATTCCGTCCCCTACCCCGCCCCCTTCATCCCGCGTGCGTTGACCTTCGAGGTGCCGGAACGGCTGATCCATGACGGGTCCGCCCACCGCCCCCTGGACAGGGCGGCCCTGGTCGGGATCATCGAACGGTTGAAGGCGGAAAAGGTGGAGGCGGTGGCCGTCTGCCTGCTCTGGTCCACCATCAATCCCGCACACGAGTTGCTGGTGGGCGAAGCGCTGGCGGAGGGTCTGCCCGGCGTGCCGGTCAGCCTGTCGCATCAGGTGAACCCCAGCCTGCGGGAATTCCGCCGCGCCTCCTCCACCGCCATCGACGCCGCGCTGAAGCCGTTGATGGGCCGTTACTTGGGCGGGCTGGAGGCGCGGATGCGCGAAGCCGGGTTCAAGGGCGATGTCATGGTGCTGACCAGTGCCGGCGGCATGATGCCGGCCACCGAGCTGGCCGCCGCCCCCATCCGCATCATCAATTCCGGCCCCTCCATGGCCCCCATCGCCGGCCATCACTACGCGGGCCTGGAAGGCGATGCCGACAGTGTCATCGTCGCCGACACCGGCGGCACCACCTATGACATCTCCCTGGTCCGCAATGGCCATGTGCCCATGACCCGCGAGCTGTGGATCGGTCAGCCGACACGCGGCCATCTGGTGGGCTACCCGTCGGTGGAGGTGAAAAGCGTGGGTGCCGGCGGCGGGTCCATCGCGCGGGTGGATGCGGGCGGGCTGTTGCATGTCGGGCCGGAAAGTGCCGGTGCGGTGCCCGGCCCCGTCTGCTATGGCCGTGGCGGCATCCTGCCCACGGTCACCGATGCGGCCATCACGCTGGGCTTCCTGGACCCGGATTTCTTCCTGGGTGGGGCCATGAAGCTGGACCGGGACGCCGCACGCGCCGCCATCGACCTTCATGTGGCCCGGCCGCTGGGTGTGACCGTTGAAGAAGCGGCCTGGAGCATCATCCACCTGTCCACGGAAAACATGGTGCAGGCCATCGCCGACATCACCGTGGCCCAGGGCATCGATCCCGCCCGATCCGTGCTGATCGGCGGCGGCGGGGCGGCGGGGCTGAATTCCACCTTCATCGCCAGGCGCCTGGGCTGTGAACGGCTGATCATCCCGGAAACGGGGGCGGCGTTGAGTGCGGCCGGCGCCATGATGTCGGAGATCACCAGCGAATATGCCGCCAGCCTGTTCACCAGCACGGCCGATTTCGACTTCGCCAAGGTCAACGCCGCCCTGGCCGACCTGACTGCCCGGTGCGAGGGCTTCGCCGCCAAGTCCGGCGATCCGTCCCGCCCGGCGGAGATCGGCATCATCGCCGAGGCGCGATACGAGAACCAGGTCTGGGACATCGACGTCGCCCTGCCGCTCGACCAGTTCATGGGGGACGCGGATGTGACGCATTTGCGTCGCGTCTTCGATGCCGCCCACCGGCAGATCTTCACCATCGACGATCCGTCCTCCCCGGTGGAGATCGTGGGTTTGCGCGCCACCGTCCGCTGCCGGGTCCGGCCCTTCACCAGCTTCCGCCTGGGCGGTGACGGCGAGGTTGCGGAAGAGGCGGCCTGCACCCGCCCCGTCTGGTTCCAGGGGACGGGCTGGGTGGAAACGGCCATCCACCGGCTGGATGCCATGCTTTCCGACCGGGTTTTCCAGGGGCCTGCCATCATCGAAAGCCCCTTCACCACCATCGTCGTCGATCCGGGCGCCAGCGTGTTCCGCTCCGCGCACGGCAACATCGTCATCCATCCAGAGGGGCAGAGCCATGATTGACACCAAGCTGAACGGTGCGGAACTCGCCATCCTCAACAGCCGGTTCGAAGGCGTGGTGCGCAAGATGGCCAATACGCTGCTGCGTACCGGCCGGTCGGGCGTGCTGAACCGGGCGCGGGATTTCTCCTGCTGCATCGTCACCGACGCGGGCGACCTGCTGGCGGCGGCGGAAAGCCTGCCCATCCATGTGCTGGCCGGGCCCGACATGATGGCCCGCACCATGAAGCAGTTCCACCCGGCGCTGAAGCGCGGCGACGCCTTCCTGCACAATTCCCCCTATCATGGCTGCTCCCACCCCGCCGACTTGACCCTGCTGGTGCCGGTGATCGATGAGGGTGGCGTGCACCGTTTCACGGTGCTGGCCAAGGCGCATCAGGCCGATATCGGCAATTCCGAACCCACCACCTATATGGGCAATGCCCGCGACCTCTATCATGAGGGCGCGCTGATCTTCCCGGCCGTGCAGGTGCAGCGGGATTACCAGGATATCGACGACATCATCCGCATGTGCCAGATGCGCATCCGCGTGCCGGGCCAGTGGCATGGCGACTATCTGGCCATGGTCGGTGCCGTCCGCATCGGGGAGAAGGAACTGCTCGCCATGGGGCGGGAACTGGGCTGGGAAAAGCTGCGCAGCTTCTCCGGCCAATGGTTCGATTATTCCGAGGCGGCGATGGTCGAGGCGCTCGCCCATCTGCCCGACGGCATGGTTGAGGCCAGCAGCACCCATGACCCTTTCCCCGGCATGTCGGAAACGGGCGTGACCATCAAGGCGACGGTCGCGGTGGACAATGCCGCAAGGTGCATCAAGGTCGACCTGACCGACAATCCCGACAGCCTGCCCTGCGGCATGAACCTCAGCGAGGCGTGCGCGAGGACGGCCGCGATGATCGGGGTGTTCAATTCGCTGGACCACCGGGTGCCCAAGAATGCCGGCGCCTTCCGCCGCATCGACGTGGTATTGCGGCGCGGCTGCATCGCCGGCATCACCGAACATCCCTATAGCTGTTCCACGGCCACCACCAACATTGCCGACCGCGTGGCCAATGCCGTGCAGGTGGCCATCGCCGACCTGGGCGACGGGTTCGGCATGGCGGAGGTCGGGGCGGTGATCGCGCCATCGGCCGGGGTCATCTCCGGCATCGATGCCCGCAACGGCCGGCCCTTCGTCAACCAGATCTTTCTGGCCTTTTCCGGCGGGGCCGCCAGCCCGCATGCCGATGCCTGGTGGACCACGGCCCATGTCGGCAATGCCGGCATGTGCTGCATCGACGGGGTGGAGTTGGACGAGCTGTACCAGCCGCTGCTGGTGCTGCGCCGGGGCTTCCTGCCCGACAGCGAGGGAGCGGGACAATTCACTGGCGCCCCTTCCACCATCGTGGAATTCGGGCCGCTGGTCGGCGGGTTCGATATCGGCTACGGCTCCGACGGGCATATCAACGCGCCCCTGGGCGTGCGCGGCGGCGGTACGGGCGGGCGGGCCGACCAGTGGCTGGTCCGCGCCGATGGCGGGCGCGAGGCACTGCCCGCCTGCGCCCTGGTCAATGTCCGGGAAGGCGATGTGATCACGGCGATTTCGGCTGGCGGCGGCGGTTATGGCGACCCGCTGGCCCGCACGCCCGACAGCGTGGCCGGTGCCGTGCGCGAAGGCTACCTGTCGGCGGCCCGCGCCCACGATGTCTACCGTGTCGCCCTGGACGCGCAAGGCCATCCCGACCTTTCCGCCACGCAAGCCCTGAGGGCCGCATCATGAAGCAGCGCGTCATCGTCACCGCCGGGGCCGCCGGCATCGGCTTGGCCATCGTCGAACGGTTCCTGGCCGCCGGGGCCGATGTCGCCATCTGCGATGCCGATCCGGGACGGGTCGCGGCGGTATTGGAGACCCATCCCGGCCTGATCGCCACCACCCTTGACGTATCGGACAGCGAGGCGGTCAACCGTTTCGTCGCTCAGGTTCACGACCGCTGGGGTGGGGTCAACACCCTGGTCAACAATGCCGGCATCGCCGGACAGATCGGCCCCGTCACCGATATCGGCGACACGGGCTGGCGCACCTGTTTCGAGGTCAATGTCCATGGCGCCTTCTTCCTGATGCGCGCCGTGACCCCGCTGATGAAGGCGCAAGGTGGCGGGGCGATCATCAACATTTCCACCGGATCGGTGACCACCCTGCCCCTGGACCGCTCCCCCTATATCGCGTCCAAATGGGCGCTGGAGGGGCTGACCAAGGCAGCCGCACGGGAATTGGGGCCGGACAATATCCGCGTCAACGCCATCCGCCCCGGCTTTGTCGATAGCGAACGCATGCGCGGCATCCTGGCCGGCATCGCCCGCCAGCGCGCCACCGATGCCGCCAGCGTGGAGGCGGAATTCCTGCAATACATCTCCATGCGCAGCAAGGTGCAGCCGCACGAGATCGGCGACATGGCCGTGTTCCTGGCATCCGACGCCGCCCGCCACGTCACGGGCCAGTTGATCGCCGTCGACGGCAATGTCGAGTGGGAGTGACCAACATGGCCCGTATCCCCCCTTTGACCGCCGAGGAACTGGCGGCACGCGATATCGACCTGTCCTTCATCGGCGATGACTTCCACGAACTGCCCAACAGCGTGCCCACACTGGCCTACCGTCCCGACATATTGCGGGCGGCCGGCACGCTCTGGGCCACGATCATGGGGCCGGGCACGGTCGATCCCGGCCTGAAATGGCTGGTCGGCTTCATGACCAGCATGGCGGCGGGCTGCCGTTACTGCTCCGCCCATACCGGCACGGGTGCCAATGGCAACCATGTCGCGCCGGAGAAACTGGCCGCGATCTGGGATTTCGAACACAGCCCCCTGTTCGCCGAGCCCGAGCGCGCGGCGCTGCGCGTGGCGATGGGCGCCGGCCACACCCCCAACGCCGTCAGCGACGCCGATTTCGCCGCCCTGGCCGGGCATTTCAGCCGCGAACAGCAGGTGGAAATCGTCTCGGTCATCGCCCTTTACGGCTTCTTCAACCGCTGGAACGACACGATCGGCACCACATTGGAACCCACGCCGCGCCAGTTCGCGGAAATGCATCTGACGACGCCGGGCTGGGAGATCGGCAAGCATGGCTGAGACATCACCCTGTGGTCCGCCCGACCGCTGGTGCGTGGAGACGGGCCGGCAGGTGGTGTACCCATGGGGCATCTGACCACGCAGCATTCCATGCGGCTGATCTGACCGGGTGCCGCCCGCCGACGGCAAAAGCCCCGCATCTCATTGAGATGCGGGGCTTTTGCATGGGGCTCCGGACCGGCGGTGATCGCGACGGCCGGCACCCCGCAAATCCAGTCATCGATCCCGGACGGCACGGGAACAAGAACTCCTATTGCGTATATGAAAATATGATTCCAAATATGATATTAAGAAGCATGCGTTAGGACGGAGCGGCGTGTGAAGGCGATCGTCTGTGAACGACCGGGGAATCTGATGCTGATATCCCGTCCTGAACCGGTACCGCAGGCTGATGAGGTACTGCTGCGCATCCGCTGTGTGGGGCTGTGCGGCACGGATTATCACATCTATGGGGGCGACCAGCCCTTCCTGGACTATCCGCGCATCATGGGCCATGAACTGGCCGGAGAGGTCATGGTGGCGCCACCCGGTTCGCCGTTACGGCCCGGACAGACCGTTACGATCAACCCCTATCTGCCATGCGGGTCCTGTCGGGCCTGCCGTCGCGGCCGGCCGAACTGCTGCACGCATATCCAGGTATTGGGCGTGCATCGCGATGGCGGCATGTGCGAATTCCTGTCCGTGCCGGAACGGGCGGTTGTCGATGCCACCGGCCTGACGCTGGAACAGGCCGCGATGGTGGAATTCCTGGCCATCGGCGCCCATGCCGTCGCCCGGTCGGGGGCAGGGGCCGATGACCGTGTCTTGGTGGTGGGTGCCGGCCCCATCGGCATTGCCAGCGCGCTGTTCGCGCGGCTGAACGGGGCGTCGGTGACGCTGATGGACATGCGGGGGGCAAGACTGGCCTATGCCGCGTCCCGCCTGGGTTTCACCGACATCGTCCGTGCTGGGGAGAAGGCGGCCGACCAGCTGCGCGCCCGCACGGATGGGGAGATGTTCGATGTCGTTTTCGATGCGACGGGGCATGTGGGGGCCATGTCGGCGGGGCTTGCCAATGTCGCGCATGGCGGCACTTATTTGCTGGTCGGGGTGGCCAAGGGGGACCTTGTCTTTGCCGATCCGGAATTCCACAAGCGCGAGACGAGTTTGCTGGCCAGCCGCAATGCCCTGACGTCGGATTTCCTCCGGGTCATTGCCGCCATCAAGGCCGGTCAGATACCGGATGCCGCCCTTTACACCCATGGCTTCGATGCCGTCGACATGCCGACGCGCCTTCCGCGCCTGATCGCCGAGGCCGATCACGTGCTGAAGGCCATCGCACGGTTTTGATCCGGAGGAACCAGTACCCTTACCCTTCCCAATCCAGAAAAGAGCCAGGAGACGGCCGATATGTCAGGAGAGGAAACGTCCGGGATGCGCGGGACAAACCCGCCGCCCTTCATCGCCGCCGGTTACCGCTGGGGCTTCGCACTGATCGCCAGCCTGTTTTTCCTGTGGGCGATCGCCAACAATTTCAACGACATCCTGATCCGCCATTTCCAGAAGGCGCTGGGCCTGGACCGGATGCAGGCGGGCTTCATCCAGTTTGTCTTCTATATCGGCTATTTCCTGGTGGCGCTGCCGGCGGGGCTGGTCATGCGCCGCCATGGCTACAAGGTGGCGATCATCATCGGGCTGGCGCTCTATGCCGCCGGTGCCTTGCTGTTCCTGCCGGCATCGTTCGCCCGCACCTATGGCCTGTTCCTGTCGGCCTTGTTCGTCATCGCGGCCGGGGCGGCGTTCCTGGAAACGGCGGCCAATCCCTATATCGCCGCCTTTGGCGATCGCGCCCGCGCGCCGCAGCGCCTGAACCTGGCGCAATCCTTCAACGGTTTCGGCGCCTTCATCGCGCCCATCATCGGCGGCATGCTGATCTTCTCCGGCGTCGAACATTCACCCGAGGCACTGGCCGCCATGCCGACGGCGGAACTGGAGGCCTACCGCGTGATGGAGGCATCCACGGTACGGCTGCCCTATCTGCTGCTGGCCGGCGTGGCGGGCGCGATCGCGCTGGCGGTGATCTTCACGAAACTGCCGAGAGGCGACATCGAACAGTCCGGCGAAGGGCTGGGCAGCCAGTTCCGCCAGCTGCTGCGCCACCGTTCCCTGGTGACGGCCGTGGCGGCGCAGTTCTTCTATGTCGGTGCCCAGGTCGGGGTGTGGAGCTTCTTCGTCGATTTCGTGAAGGATGCCACGCCGGAGGTTTCCGAACGTCAGGCGGCCTTCCTGCTGTCGACCAGCCTGGTGCTGTTCATGGTGGGTCGCTTCGTCGGCACGATCCTGATGTCCAAGGTGGCGCCGGCCCGGCTGCTGGGCCTCTATGCCCTGATCAATGTCGTCCTGTGCGCGGTCGCCATCGGCGCGTCGGGGCAGGTGGCGGTGGGGGCGCTGGTGCTGACCAGCTTCTTCATGTCGGTGATGTTCCCCACCATCTTCGCCATGGGCATCGACCGGCTGGGACCGCTGGTGCCGCTGGGGTCAAGCTGCATCATCATGGCCATCATCGGCGGGGCCATCTGTCCGCCGCTCATGGGCCTGATCGCCGTGTCGACCGGAACCATGCAGCTGGGCTTCGCCCTGCCGCTGGCCTGTTTCCTGGTCGTGGCTTTGTACGCATACCGAAACCGCTGAGGTTCAACATCCCGTGCCAAGGACGCAGCCGGCGGCGGATATGACACCGGCCCCAGGCTTGCCTTGCGATGGCAGTTGGAAAACCAAGGAAAAGAGAGAGCGACATGACATCCTGGTCCCGCAGACAGGCCCTGAAGGGCATCGCCATCGCCACCCTGGCCGCCCCCGCCCTGGCCAATACCCAGGCCGCCGCCCTTTCGGCGGACAATCCCGGCCCGCTGACCCTGTGGTACCGGCAGCCGGCCAAGGTCTGGACCGAGGCGCTGGCTATCGGCAATGGACGGCTGGGTGCCATGGTGTTCGGCGGGGTGGACAAGGAACGGCTGCAGCTGAACGAGGATACGCTGTGGTCCGGCGGCCCCTATGACCCGGCCAATCCCGACGCGCTGGCGGCCTTGCCGGAGGTACGCGCCCTGATCGCCCAGGGCAAATATGCCGAGGCGGAGGCCATGGTGAATGCCCGGATGATGGGCAAGCCCGTGCGCCAGATGTCGTACCAGACGCTGGGCGATCTGGGCCTGGAATTCCCAGGCCTGGGGGAAGCCGTCGATTACCGCCGCGACCTGGATCTGGACCGTGCGGTGGCCACCACGCGTTTCCGCGTTGGCGACACGATCCACACACGGGAGGTGTTCGCGTCGCCCGTCGATCAGGTGTTGGTGGTCCGCCTGTCGGCCGAGGGGGCGGGCCGGGTGGATGTGGATGTGAAGCTGTCCACCCCGCAGAAGGCGGAGGTGAAGACCGACGCCGGCGACCTGCTGGCGATGCGTGGCCGCAATGGTGAGCAGCATGGGGTGCAGGGCGCGTTGCGCTTCACCTGCCTGGTCCGCGCCCTGCCGGTGGGCGGCACGGTGGAAGCGGCGGGCAACCATCTGAAGGTACGCGGTGCGGAGAGCGTGGTCCTGCTGCTGGCGGCCGCCACCTCCTTCCGCCGCTATGACGATGTGTCGGGCGATCCCGATGCCATCGCCGCCGGTCAGGTGCTGGCGGCAACGGGGAAGCCCTTCGCCCGGCTGCTGGACGCGCATCTTGTGTCCCACCGCGCCCTGTTCCGCCGTGTCGCCGTCGACCTGGGCACGACAGCTGCCGCCAGCCTGCCCACCGATGAACGGGTACGCGACAGCGAGGCGCTGAACGACCCGGCGCTGGCCGCGCTTTATCACCAGTTCGGCCGCTATCTGCTGATCTGTTCGTCCCGCCCTGGCACGCAGCCCGCCAATCTGCAGGGCATCTGGAACGACAGTCTGAAGCCCAGCTGGGGCAGCAAATACACCATCAATATCAATACGGAGATGAATTACTGGCCGGCGGAGCCCACCGCCCTGCCGGAACTGGCGGAACCGCTGGTGTCCCTGATCCGCGACATCGCCGAAACCGGGGCGCGCACGGCCAGGACCATGTATGGCGCCCGCGGCTGGATGGCCCATCACAATACCGACCTGTGGCGCGCCACGGCCCCAATCGACGGGGCCAAGTATGGCATGTGGCCGGTGGGCGGGGCGTGGCTGTGCCTGCATCTGTGGGACCATTACGATTATGGCCGCGACAGGGATTTCCTGGCATCGGTCTATCCGCTGATGAAGGGGGCGGCGGAGTTCTTCCTGGATACGCTGGTGGAGGCCCCAAAGAGCGGTTTCCTGATGACCAGCCCGTCCCTGTCGCCGGAGAACCGCCATCCCCATGGCTCCTCCCTGGTCGCCGGGCCGGCCATGGACCAGCAGATCCTGCGCGACCTGTTCGACAATTGTGTGAAGGCGGCGGAAATCCTGGGCCTGGACCCCGAATTCCGCGCCCAGGCCGCCAAGACCCGTGCCCGGCTGGCGCCCGACAAGACCGGCCGGGTGGGACAGTTGCAGGAATGGGTGGAGGATTGGGACATGCAGGTCCCGGAAATCCACCATCGCCACGTCTCCCACCTCTATGCCGTCTATCCCAGCGGCCAGATCGACGTGTTCGACACGCCGGAACTGGCGGTGGCCGCCCGCAAGTCCCTGGAAATTCGCGGCGATGAGGCGACGGGTTGGGGCATCGGCTGGCGCCTGAATCTGTGGGCGCGGCTGGGTGATGCGGAACGGGCGCATCTGGTGCTGCGCATGCTGCTGCGGCCCAAGCGCACCTATCCCAACCTGTTCGACAGCCACCCGCCCTTCCAGATCGACGGCAATTTCGGCGGCACCTCCGGTATCACGGAAATGGTGCTGCGCAGTCGCAAGAACGAGATTCACCTGCTGCCGGCTTTGCCGGGCGCCTGGCCGAAGGGCAGCGTCACCGGCCTGCGTGCCCGTGGTGCCGTCCGCGTTGACCTGTCCTGGTCGGGCGGCAAGCTGGATCAGGCGGTGCTGGAGGCACGCGTGCCCGGCCAGCACCGCCTGCGCCTGGGCAAACAGGTGATCGAGATCGACCTGGAGGCCCGCAAGCCGGTGCGGGTGACCCGTAATGGCGGCAAACTGTCGGTGGGGCCGCTGTCCTGATCCCGTGAGCCAACAAAAAGATCGAAGAGAAGGAACCCCCGGGATGACCGATATTTCCCCCGCCGCAATGCCCTGAGCCTGGCCCTGATGGGCGGTGCCGGTCTGGCCGCCGGTCCTGTCGCAGCGGCGCCGGCCGCCGCCCCTGCGGCCACCTGCATTCCCCCCGGCAAACCGGGTGGCCCGCAATGGGCGCGGGGGTTGGATAATCAGCGCAAGCCCAACCTGGGCGACGGGCGGTATCTGAACCCGCTGTTTTCCGGCGACCATCCGGACCCGACCATCCTGAAGGACGGGAAGGATTACTACATCACCTTCTCCACCTTCGACAGCTATCCAGGCCTGGTCATCTGGCATTCACGCGACATGCTGAACTGGACGCCGGTGACGGCGGCCTTGACCAAAAACCTGGGTGCCGTCTGGGCGCCGGAACTGACCAAGCATAAGGGCCGCTATTTCCTCTACATCCCCATCAAGGGCAATCCCACCGGCACCTATGTCATCTGGGCCGACAGGATCGAGGGGCCGTGGAGCGAGCCGAAATATCTGGGCCTGTCCGGCTTCATCGATCCCGGCCATGCCGTGGGCAAGGACGGGTCGCGCTGGCTGTTCCTGTCGGGCGGCAGCCGCATCCGGTTGAGCGATGATGGCCTGTCCACCGTGGGGGAGCCGGAGAAGGTCTATAATCCCTGGCGCTACCCGTCCGACTGGGTGGTGGAGGGCTTTTCCCCCGAAGGGCCGAAGGTCATGCGACATGGGGAATATTATTACATGATCACCGCCGTGGGTGGCACGGCCGGGCCGCCGACCGGCCATATGGTGATCGCCGCCCGGTCGAAATCCATCAACGGCCCGTGGGAGGATTGCCCCCACAATCCCATCGTGCGCACCATCGACAATGACGAATATTGGTGGTGCCGGAGCCACGCCACCCTGGTGGAGGGGCCAGTTCACGGGGCTTCTTTTCCCCCTGTCCGTTCTCAAGAACCAATGCTATCGCTGGCCTACGCCATGCCATGCTGAGTGGGGGAGTTGATGAGCCGTCCTGGGTTGAAGGGCACCTACGCCGCCCCGGCGCTGGAAAAGGCCTTCGAAATCCTCGAGCTGCTGGCGGATCGGCCGGGCGGCATGCAGATCAGCGAGATGTCCGCCATTCTGGAACGGTCGGTGGGGGAGCTGTTCCGCATCGTCATCGTCATGGAACAGCGCGGCTATTTGCAAAAATCCCAGGCCAATGACCGCTACACGGTGGCCTACAAGCTGCTGGATGTGGCCCTGCGCGCCACCCCGTCACAGAACCTGGTGGCCGTCGCCGTCGCCCCCATGGAACGGCTGGCCGAGCGCGTGGGCCAATCCTGCCATCTGGTGGTGGTCAATGGCGGCCAGGGGCTGGTGATCGCGCGCCAGGAGAACCCCGGCACGCGCGGTTTCGCCCTGAAGGTGGGGGCCGCCGTCGATCTGCTGCGCAGCTGTTCGGGCCATGTGCTGCTGGCCTTCTCCCCACCCGCCCGCACGGCCCGCCTGATCGAGCAGGCCGACAGCACATTCGACCACACCGCCCTGATGCCGGCCCTGGACAAGGTGCGCGCCCAGGGCTTCGACAGCCGCAAAAGCCCCGTCACCTTCGGCGTCACCGATATCAGCCTGCCGATCTTCGGCTTCAACGGCGATGTCATGGCGGCGCTCACCATCCCCTTCATGGAGATGGTCGACGGATCGCAGAAGGTCGGGGCGGAAGAGGCGCGTCAGCAGTTGCGCGAGACGGCCATGGCCATCTCCGCCGACCTGGGCCACGCCCCCTGAATCCACGCTGATCTTTTGCCCGCCGGGAAAGTTGTCCCCTGGCTGGGGAGGCGCGCGTTCCGATCTCGATTTTCTTATTTGAAATTATAATTTCATTCACGATAATGGATTGAGGATGAAGCCGGGCACAGACCCGGCATTCAGGGAGAGGAAACATGCCCATGGATGCGTGCCACAACGGGGATGGGGAATGAGCCGCCGGCTGGTTCTGGCCCTGGATCTGGTGGCCGATGCCGACCTGATCGCCGATTATGAAAAGCTGCACGCCCCCGGTGGCGTCTGGCCCGGCGTGCTGGCCCATATCAGGGCCACGGGCGTTCTGGAGATGCAGATCTGGCGGGTGGATGATCGCATGGTGATGGTGGCGGAGGTCGCGGATGACTACCCCAGACCCGCCCCGCCCGCCCTGGACGAGGCTGTCGCCCGTTGGGAAGCGCTGATGTGGCGGTTCCAGAAGGCGTTGCCGCAGGCGGCGGCGGGGGAGAAATGGCGCCCCATGCGGGCGATCTTCGACCTGTCGCAGCATCCGGATGGGGTGTCCTGATGGCGCCGTTGACCCGCCCCATCGGCCGCACGGCGCTGTGCGTGCCGGAGATCGGCTTCGGCGCCGCCCCCTTGGGCAATCTCTATCGCCCCCTGTCCGATGACCAGGCCGGCGAAACCCTGGCGGCGGCCCTGGATGCGGGCCTGACCCATATCGACACGGCACCCTATTACGGGTTCGGCCTGTCGGAACGGCGGGTGGGTGATGGCGTGCGCGGGCGCACCGATGTGGTCCTGTCCAGCAAGGTCGGCCGGCTGCTGGTACCCGATGGCGATGTGCGCGACGACCGGGAACGCCATGGCTTCCGTTCATCCCAGCCTTTCCGGCCGACCTATGATTACAGCCATGACGGGGTGATGCGGTCGTGGGAGGCGTCGTTGCAGCGCCTGCGGCTGGCGCGCATCGACATTCTCTATGTCCATGATATCGGGCGCCTGACCCATGGCGATGCCCATGCCGACATGTTCGGGCAATTGACACGCGGCGACGGTTTCCGCGCCCTGGAAAACCTGCGTGCCGAAGGATCGATCGCGGCCTTCGGCATCGGCGTGAACGAGGTGCCGGCCTGTCTGGATTGCCTGCAGGTCGCCGACCTGGACGTCATCCTGCTGGCCGGACGTTACACGCTGCTGGAACAAGGCGCCCTGGATGCGCTGATGCCGGAATGCGCGCGGCGGAGTGTCAGCCTGACCCTGGGCGGCATCTTCAATTCCGGCATCCTGGCCACCGGCACGCGCGGGCCCGATATCGGTCACTACAATTACGGCCCGGCCCCCGCGGCGGTGATCGACCGGGTGCGGCGGATCGAGGCGGTGTGCGACCGGCACGGGGTGCCGCTGCCGGCCGCCGCCCTGCAATTCGCCCTGGCCCATCCGCAGGTCGCCAGCGTCATTCCCGGCCTGGACAGCCCGGAACGGGTCCGGGCCGTGGAGCAGCTTCACCATACGCCGATCCCGGCCGATTTCTGGACGGAGTTGCGGCATCTGGATCTGGTCCGCGCCGATGCCCCCCTGCCGGCGGGAGGCTGACGATGAGCCCCGTCATCGACGCGCACCAACATTTCTGGGACCCGGCACGCGGCGATTATGGCTGGCTGACCCCGGGTCTGCCGGTGCTTTACCACCCCTTCCTGCCACCCGATCTGCGCCCGATACTGGATACCGCCGGGATCGACGGCACCATCCTGGTGCAGGCGGCGGCAACAGAGGCGGAAACGGATTTCCTGCTGTCGCTGGCCGACGCCACGCCCTGGGTCCGGGGCGTCGTCGGCTGGGTCGATCTGGACGCACCGGACATCGCCGGCCGGATCGGGCAGCGGCGGGCGCAGGCGAAGTTCGTCGGCATCCGGCCGATGCTGCAGGATCTGGATGATCCCGACTGGATACTGGCCGCGTCGCGCGCCACCGGTCTGGCGGCCCTGGCCGCGTCCGGTCTGGCCTTCGACGCGCTGGTGAAACCGCCGCAACTGCATTGCGTGGCCGAACTGGCCCGGCGATACCCGGACCTGCCCATCATCATCGACCATGGGGCCAAGGGGCCGATCGGTGCCGGTCCCGTCGACGGCTGGCGCATCGATATCCGTGCGGCGGCCCGGTTTCCCAATGTCAGCTGCAAATTGTCGGGCCTGCTGACGGAGGTGGCACCCGGCACCGATGACGCGGCTTTGCTGGACCGGATGGCGGAGTTGCTGGACCTGTTCGGGCCGCACCGCCTGATCTGGGGCAGCGACTGGCCGGTGCTGGAACTGGCCGGCAGCTACGGGCGCTGGCACGGGCTGACCCACCGGTTCCTGGCGGGGCTGGATGATGTGGACGCCGCCGCCATCATGGGCGGCAATGCCCGGCATATCTACAGGTTGGGGGGATCATGACGGCACCGGCGGTGATCCTGCTGCACGGGGATGACAATGTCGTCGTCTGCTGCCGGACGGTGGAGGAGGGCGAGCCTATCTGCCTGAACGGGGTGGATATCGTGGCGGCGGAACGCGTGGCCCTGGGCCACAAGCTGGCGCGGATCGACCTGCCGGCGGGGGCCAAGGTGATCAAGTACGGCGCATCGATCGGGTCGATGACGGCGCCGGTACAGGCGGGCGGCTGGGTCCATATGCACAATATGAAAAGCGACTATATCGGTGCGCATCTGCGCGATGCGGCCAAAGGGTAGGTGGGGTCATGAAGGCGCAAGGCTATCTGCGGCCCGACGGGCGCAAGGGCATCCGCGATGTGCTGATCGTGGCCTATCTGGTGGAATGCGCCCACCATGCCGCGCGGCGCATCGTCGATCTGGCCGATGACGCGCAGGTGCATCTGGTGGGCTTCCCCGGCTGTTACCCCAACGATTACGCCAAGCGGATGATGAAGGCCCTGGTGGCCCATCCCAATGTCGGCGGGGTCGTGCTGCTGTCGCTGGGCTGCGAAAGCTTCGACCGGGAGGGGCTGGCTGCCCATGCGGCCGCCAATGGCCGTCCCGTGGAAACGGTGGTGATCCAGCAGGCGGGCGGCACGCGCGCCGCCATCGACCAGGGGCTGGCCGCCGTCCATCGCATCCGGGCTGAAATGGCGACCAGAGCGGTGCGGGTGCCGCTGGCGCTCAGCGACCTGGTGGTGGGCACCATCTGTGGCGGGTCGGACGGGACCAGCGGCATCACCGCCAATCCCGCCGTGGGCCGCGCCTTCGACCGGCTGGTCGATGCCGGTGCCACCTGCATCTTCGAGGAGACGGGGGAGATGATCGGCTGCGAAGGGCCGATGGCGGTGCGCGCCGCCACCCCTTCGGTGGCCGGCGCCATTGTCGGGTCGATCGCCAAGGCCGAAACCTATTACCGCACCATGGGTTATGGCAGCTTCGCGCCCGGCAATGCGGAGGGCGGGCTGTCCTCGCAGGAGGAGAAATCGGCCGGCGCCTATGTGAAGTCGGGCAGCCGGCCCATCGTCGGCGTCATCAAGCCGGCGGAGCAGCCCACCACCCCCGGCCTCTATCTGCTGGATGTGGTACCCGACGGGGAACCACGTTTCGGCTTTCCCAACATCTCCGACAATGCCGAGATCGTGGAGATGATGGCCTGCGGCGCGCATCTGACCCTGTTCACCACGGGGCGCGGGTCCGTCGTCGGGTCGGCCATCGCCCCGGTCATCAAGGTCACCGGCAATCCGGAGACCTGGCGCCGCCTGGGGGAGGATATGGATATCAATGCCGGCGCCATCTTCGACGGTTCCGCCACGCTGGACAGCGTGGGGGATGAGATCGTGGCGCTGGTGGAGGCGGTGGCGGCCGGGGCGGAGACCAAATCCGAAGCCATGGGCCACCGTGAATTCATCCTGACCTATAAAAGCTTCGAGCCATCGGGCCCCGGCTGTTTTCCCCGCTGAAACGGACATCGCGCATCATGAGCCACAAGCCAAGACTGGCGGGAAAGACCGCCCTGATCACCGCCGCCGGCCAGGGCATCGGCCGCGCCACGGCCGAACTGTTCGCGGCGGAGGGGGCGACTGTCTGGGCCACCGATATCAATGAAGCGGCCCTGGAAAGCCTGACCGGCTGCCGCACCCGCCGGCTGGATGTACGCGATCCGGTGGATATCGCGGCGGCACAGGCGGAAATCGGCCGCATCGATGTGCTGTTCAACTGCGCCGGGATCGTATCGGGCGGCAATATCCTGGAATGTGGGGAGGATGAGTGGGCCCTGGCCTTCGACATCAATGTCACGGCCATGTACCGGATGATCCGCGCCTTCCTGCCCGCCATGATCGAAGGGGGCGGCGGGTCGATCATCAACATGTCGTCGGTGGCCAGTGCGATCAAGGGCGTGCCCAACCGCTTCGTCTATGGCGCGTCCAAGGCGGCGGTGCTGGGCCTGACCAAGGCGGTGGCCGCCGACTTCGTCACCAGGGGCATCCGTTGCAACGCCATCTGCCCCGGCACGGTGGACACGCCATCGCTGCATGACAGGCTGCGCGCGACGGGCGATTACGAGGGCGCCTGGGCCGCCTTCACCGCGCGCCAGCCCATGGGCCGCGTCGGCGACCCACGGGAAATCGGGGCCCTGGCCCTCTATCTGGCATCGGACGAAAGCAGCTTCACCACGGGCCAGGCCCATGTCATCGACGGCGGCTGGACCAACTGACCGCTTCCCCCGCCGCCATCAGCATCCGAAATCATCATAGGCGATCCGGTCGCGCGGCACGCCGGCCTTGCGCAGCATCTCCAATGTCGCCTTCAGCATGGCGGGCGGCCCGCAGACCAGGAAGTCGCAGGATTTCAGGTCGCGGTGGCGCGCGATGTGCTGGGCCTTCACCACCTCATGGATCATGCCCCTGGCGCCGCGCCAGCCATCGGACGGATCAGGGTCCGACAAGGCGACGGTCCAGGCGAAATTGGCGTGCCCATCCCCCAGCCGGTCGAATTCATCCCGATAGAGGATGTCACGGGCGGCACGGGCGCCATACCAGAAGGAGATGCGTCGTGTCGCAGTCTTGCGCAGCAGTTCGTCGCGGATGATGGCGCGCAGCGGCGCCATACCGGCACCACCGCCGATCAGCACCAGTTCCCGGTTGCCCTCGGCCGCCGCGAAGCTGCCATAGGGACCGAAGAACCGCACCTCGTCCCCCGGGCGCAGGCCGAAGACATAGCTGGAGCCGGCACCGCAGGGAGCCTTGGCGGGGTCGGCGGGTGGCATGAAGCGGACATTCAGCACCAGTTCGCCCACCACTTCTCCCGGATGCGTGGCCATGGAATAGGACCGGCGTAGGCCACCCGGATGACTGATCCGGTCGGGCAGGCCCAGGCGCTGCCAATCCACCCGCCAGCCTTCCGGCACCTCGAACCGATCGGGACCGGTGCTGTAGGCGGGCACGGCCAGCTGGATGAACTGTCCGGCATGATGGGGTGGCACGGCACCGGACGCCATCCGCAGCCGCACCTCCTTGATCATCGGGCTGAGATAGCGCACGCCGACCACGCGGGCCGCGTGCCCCTGGCTGTCCAGCGCCTGATCCGGCACCGTCACCACCTGCCCCGTCCCCACGGCATGGCGGCAGGCCAGGCGGCAGCCCTGATCCAGTTGCGAACGGGACAGGTGCTGGCGGTCGGCGTCGGTCACGGCGGCATCCGCGCCCAGCGTCACCCGGCACAGTCCACAGCTTCCCCCACCACCGCAATTGGACGGCAGCATCACGCCGGCCCCGGCCAGGGCATCGAAGTAACTCGCCCCTTCCGGCAAGGACAGGGCGCGGGTGGTGCCGGCATCGCTGCGCAGGGTGACAGGGATGCCATGGCCCCGCAGGCGGCGGTAATGGCGGGCCAGGTTGAAATCCTGCCGGCTGAAACTGTCATAGACCAGGAACAGGCCGGACACCGACAGCCACAGGGCCGCCACCGCCGCCAGGATGATCAGCGGATGGTTGAAGCTCTCCCGCTCCGTATAATCCATGATGTGCAGCATCCAGGCGATGTCCCAGAGCCGCCAGTCATCATTGCGCCGTTCCAGCACCCGCCCGGTCTCCGCCGAGACATAAAGCGTTGTATTGTCCTCATCCGCAAAGGCGACACGCCACATCGCCCCTTCATGCTTACGGGCCTCCAGATTGGGCCCGGCCAGCCGCTCCACCCCGGAAATGGCGGCGGTGCCGGCATAATCCTGGCGCGCAATGTCACGGGCCAGCGCCTCGGTGATCTCCACCCGCGCACCATCGGTGGCGGACAGCAGACGCACGCCCTTGGGCGTGTGCGCCTCATAGACGAAGCTGTCCAGCAGGGGACGCAGTCGCAAGCCGCTGACCGGTCCGGCCAGCTTTTCCCGCACCTGATCCAGTGACAGGGATGGCGCATCAGCCGGCAATGTAAGCGGTGCGATGGCGCGGCGCATATGCTGACCGCTGACGGCGTGATGGTCGATCAGGGCCATGGCCGCCCCGCTCAGCGCCCAGAGCGCGAACTGCACGCCCATCAGCAGGCCGACCCACTTATGGAACCAACGGAATGTCTGAAGCATCGTGGTTCCCCTCAGCGCGCAGCGGCCGCGCGGCGGCGGCGGAAACTGTAGAAAAGCAGCCAGACGCCGCTGAGCATCACGATGGAGGCGGCGATCGTGGCCACCCGCACCAGCGGGTTGTTCACATCCGTACGTTCGGCATAGTCCATGATGTGGAACATCCAGACGAAATCGAAGGTGCGCCACAGATTGTGGCGGCGGGCCACCAGGTCGCCGGTGATGGGGGAGAGATAGATCGTATGATCGTTCCAGCCCGCAAACCGCACCTGCCAGACCGGCGCCGCGCGGCCCCTTATTTCCGCCGGCACCTCGGCCAGCAGGGTGACGGACTGCACCGCCGACTTGCCGGTATAGAGCGCGCGGGCCAGCCTTTCGGCCTCCTCATTCGTCAAAGGCGGGCGTTCCCGGCCGGTCACCGCATTGACCAGGGTCAGACCGCCGGCATGCTCGACCACGTAATGCGGTTCATCCAGCAGCGGCTTCAGCCGGACGGAGCGGACATCATTATAGGATTGCCGCACATCGTTGATGTCGTGCCGCACCTTGTCCAGGGCCAGGGGCGGCTGGGACCCGTGCAGATGGACGAAATGGTCGCCATGGATGATCTCGATGGGAACGACGACCATGTAAAGACCGCTGATGGCCCAGATCAGGGCCTGTATCCCGATCAGCAGGGCCAGCCATTTATGCGTCTTCCGGGCGATGGAAGCGGGGCGCATTGATTGCCTCCAGAACAGAGCAAACGGGATGCCCGCCGCCCCGTCCGAATGGAACGGGACGGCGGGTGGAGGATCAGAAACTGTAGGTCATGCGGACATAGCCCCGACGCCCCAGCAGGTCATAGGTCATGGTATCGGTATTGCCATCCGTCCAGCTTTTGATGAAGGGCGCATCCCGGTCGAACAGATTGTCGACACCCACCGCGATGCGGGCCCCCTCCACCACCTGATAGCTGGCCTGGATGTTGTGGTAGAAAACGTTGGGCGAGCGATAGCCGATATCGGCCGGGGCCGCGTTGAAATCCGTGGCCTTGCCGATCCACTGCACCGAATAGGTGGCGTTCCACTTCTCGTCCGAGACTGTACCGGACAGGTTGGAGCGCCAGTGCGGGAAGCCGCCATTGCCACCGCCGATATAGCCATCGAACAGGATGGGTGCCGCCCCCTGGAACGGGGTGATCGTGTACTTGTCCAGATAGGTGGCATTCCAGTCCAGCGCCACGCCCAGATCGGCCAGATCGAACTGGTACAGCAGGCCGAAATCGAACCCGCGCATCTTTTCCCGACCGGTATTCACCGGCTGGGCGGACAGGAAATTGATCTCCCCCGTCAGCGCATTGCGGGTGAAATGCTGCGACCCGCAGAACGGATGGCTCAGGCCCGCCGCATTATAGCAGACCGACAGCTTGGTCGATCCGGGGATGGAACGGATGGCATCCTTGATGCGGATGTCGAACAGATCGGCCGTGAAGGTCAGCCCCTCCACGAATTCCGGCTGGATCACCGTACCCACGGTGAAGCTGTCGGAGGTTTCGGGCTTCAACGCGCTGTTGCCGCCTACCGTGGTCAGGATGGTGTTGCCCAACTGGCGGAAGCCGGCGGGCACGCCGCTGGCCCGGCAATTGGCCGCCACGACCGATGTGGCGGGCAGTGCGCCGTAATTGGAACAGGGATCGGTGGTGGTCAGGTTGCCTTCCGACACGCCGCCGAACAGCTCCGGCACGTTGGGGATGCGGAAGGCCGTGCCATAGGTGGCGCGCAGCCGCACACTGTCGATGACCTGCCAGTCCAGGCCGGCCTTGTAATTGTCGGCACTGCCGAACAGGTCATAGTCGGAATAACGCGCCGCCGCGTTCAGTTCCAGGCGCTGGGCGAAGGGCAGATCGGCCAGCAGCGGCACCTGGAGTTCCAGATAGGCCTCCTTGGCCTTCACCCGGCCGGCGATCGGGTCCTGCTGGTTGGTGTTCGCGATGCCCAGCACGGTCAGCGCATCGGGATCGCGCCAGCCCTTGTCCTTGCGCCAGACCACACCCGTGGCGAAGCCGACATCGCCGGCCGGCAGTTCGAACAGCGAGCCCGTCAGGTCGAAAGTGCCACTGATCTGCTCGTTCCCGCCGCTGTCGCGGCTGGTATAGAGGATGTAATCCAGCACTTGGCGGTTCAGGTCGCCCGCCCCCAGATAATCGCCGCAGGGGATGGCGGCACCGGCGGCGGCGCTGCAAACGGAAGTGTTCAGCGTCTGGCGCACGCGGTCCAGGTTGGCGACATTGGTCGACCCGTCCACGCCCTTGTTGCGGCCCCAGTTGAAGGCGGCCTCCCAGCGCCAGCCATTGGCGAAGTGGCCATCCAGGCCGACCACAGTGCGCCAGGTATCGACATCCTGATAGAATTCACGCGGGCCGGGTTCGGCCAGGCGGCGGCCCTGGATGGTCAGGGTCTGGCCCGTGGGATTGGTCGGGTTGTTGGCGGCCACCGTCAGGTTGCGCAGCGTGCCGGGCGTGGCGATCTGGTCCGACTGCCGGTTGGTGAACATCAGTTCGCTGAACAGCCGCACCTCATCCGACAGGTTCAGATGGCCGAACATGTTGGCGGAGAAACGCTCGATCGGGTTGACGGCGTTCAGGAACGGGTTGGAATTGAAATTATGCTTGGCGGCGTAGGGTTCATAGAAATTGCCATTGCCGCCCGGCGTCTGGTTGAAATTGATGCTCTGGCCGTTGGGCAGCAGGGCACGGCCGCCGGTGGTGGATGAACTGCCCACACAGACAAGCTGCCCGCCGCTTTCACCCAGGCCGCAGGGCTCGCGGTCGGCCAGGTTGACCGCCTCGGACTTGTAATAGCTGAAGGTCGCGACCATCGCCCCCTTGTCACCCGACGTGCCCCAGGTCAGGTCGGCACTCTTCTCTTCGCCATCGCCCTCATCGGTGATGCCGTACTTGGCCGAGACCTCGACCCCGTCGAAATCGGTGCGGGTGACGATGTTGACCACGCCGGCAACCGCGTCGGCACCATAGATGGCAGAGGCACCATCTTTCAGCACGTCGATACGCTGGATCACCGAAACCGGGATGGTGTTCAGGTCCGGCGCGGAATTCGCACCCGTGCCGCCAGCCACCACGCGGCGACCGTTCAGCAGTACCAGCGTGCGGTTGATGCCCAGGCCGCGCAGATTGACCTGCGCCGTGCCATAGCCGTTATTGGCCCAATAGGCGTTGGTCTGGTTGCCCGCGAAGCCGGCGCTGGACGGCAGGCGCTGCAACAGCGTTTCCACGCTCGTCACGCCGGTGTTCCGGATGGCTTCCGCCGTCAGCACGGTGGCCGGGCCGACGCCGGTGATGTCCTGGCGCGCGATGCGGCTGCCGGTCACCACGATCTCTTCCAGCGTGCGGTTGTCCTGCGCCATGGCGGGTGCGGCCAGCACGCCCGTGGCGAGTGCCGTGGCAATGAAGAGGTTCCCCGTGACTTTCGTCATGATGTCTTGTCCCTGTTCCAGCAGGCAGGAGGTCGGCATGCACGCCGGGCTCAATCCTGCGTCATTATTTCAAGATGATTGACCCACCGATCCGGGAAAGGACCGCGACTCGCAAAGAAATCGCGATGGAATTTTCCAGCAGATATCGGCCCATTTATTTCAAATATCCGGGACATTTCCTGTTTATCGGGCTTTTTCTGACACGCACTCTTCCTGCGCACCATTCCATTCGGCATGGCGCGGCAAAAGGGCGCTGCAGGCGATAAAGGCCGGAAACCGGATTTGGTGGGGTACGCGTCTGATCCCGCCGGGATCAGGGTCGGTCAGGTGGCCGCAGGGCGCACCTGTCCATTGCTCAGCCGGCTACCGGCGGTCGCAGATCGGGCGCATGGCGGATACCGGACAGCACCTTCGCCTCCATCGGCGTGCGGTTGCCATTCTCATGGGCCGACAGGACCAGCGCATCGCCCGAAGGCAGGCCGGCCAGCGCCGTCAGGCAATGGATGACACCACAGCAGGCGCCGCCATCCGTGCAGTCGATGGGGCATTCCGCGTCCGATGCCTGCATATCGCCGGCCATGGCCAGGCGATGATGATCCAGGCCGCGCAATTCCGCCGCCTGTTCCTGATGTTCCCGGATCGCGGGATATTCATCGAGCGCATTGGCGCGGGCCGACCCGGAAATGGCGAAGACGAGCGCCATGGTCAGGGCGGCAAGCCCGACCAGGAACAAGCGTCGCATCATTTCCATTCTGTCCGCCAAGTCCCGCCCCCACGGCTGGTTTGAACTTAGGCCCAATGAATACAAAGGGATGTTAGACCGCCCCTTGGGGAGCGTCAACATCATGGATGACTTTTTGGTGACGGGCCGACCGCCAAGAGACCGACCCGCCTTTTACCACGCCCCTCAAACGCCGGGCGCCGCCATCCGGCGGCTGGGCTTACGCGCCCATGTGGGCGCGGGCCGGCAGTCGCCGTCCGCCAGCGGCATAAGCAAATGCTCATGCCGCTGGCATCAGAACCAGAACCTTATGCCCGTTAGCAGGGACACGGCACTGGGGTCCTCGCCATGAGCGCGGGCCAGACGGGCGGTGCCGCCCAGCTTACGCTCCCAATTGACGCCGACATAAGGGGCGAACTCCTTCACCAGCTCATAGCGCAGGCGCAGGCCCAGCGACATGTCGGTGAGGCCGGTTCCCGTTTCCAGTTCCCGCACCCGCTGGGCCGAGGCATTGACCTCCAATGCCGGCTGCAGGATCAGTTTCTGGGTGATCAGCAACTCATATTCGGCCTTCAGCCGGGCGGAGACGTCCCCATCCTCGCTGATGAAGGCCTGGGCATTCACCTCGAAGAAATAGGGCGCCACCCCCTTGAAGCCGACGACGCCATAGGTGGTCTGTGGCTGCGGGCGCACATCATGGCGGACACCCGCCTGCACATCCCAGAATTCCGACCACATCCGGCTGTAGAGAAGCTGGAACTCCGCCTCCTCCACCCCCTCACCGGCCGGCTTCTCGCCCTCAGTATTGAACCAGACCCTTTCGGTATCGCCACCGTACCAGCCCTGGGCCTCCCATTTCAGGACGTTGCGCCCGTCCTGAAAGCGGTGCTCCAGATGATCCACCTTGAAGGTGCCGATGAGGGGCAGATGGTCATGGCTGGGCACATGCGCATGATCCTCGGCCGCCTGGACGCCGGAGACACCCAGCATCAGAAGGGCGGCCAGCGCCGCCCGCTTGCAAATCGCGTTCATCGCTTGCCCCCTTCTCAAAGGCTCGCGGTCTTCGGGGAAACGATGAAGCGCGTCATCATCCCCGAAGCCATGTGGTAGAGCAGGTGGCAATGGAAGGGCCATTCGCCGGGTTCATCCGCCGTCAGCTGCACCGACCGGGATTTACCCGGCGGCACCAGCACCACATGCTTTTTCGGCATGCGGTCGGTCTGGCCATTCTCCAGTTCCATGAACATGCCATGCAGGTGCATCGGGTGCGCCATCATGGTGGTGTTCACGAAACGGATGCGCACACGCTCGCCATAGCCGACGCGGATCGGCTCCCCCTGGTCGAACTTCCGCCCGTTCAAGGTCCAGATGTAACGCGACATCATGCCGGTCAGCTGCACCTCGATCTCGTGCGTCGGCTCGCGCAGATCCTTGGCCCTGGTCAGGGATTTCAGATCGTCATAGGAAAGCGCCTTCGTGCCTGCCGGGGTGGAGGCATCGGCCCAGCCCAGCGGCCGTCCCTGGCTGGCGGCCGCCATGTCGCCATGGTTCATGCCGGCATGGGCGCTGTGATCCATGCCCTGCATCGATCCATGGCCCATGGCCGCATGGTCCATGCCACCGGAACCATGATCCATCGACCCGTGATCCATGCCGCCATGGGCCATGCCCATATCCTCCATGGTCAGGATGGTACGCGGACGCAGTTCCGGGATCGGCGCCTCCATGCCTTCGGCCACGGCGATGGTGGCGCGGGCATAACCGCTGCGGTCGACCGGTTCGGCCAGGAAGGTGAAGGGCTTGTCAGCCTCCGGCATGACGATGACATCATAGGTCTCGCCCACGCCGAAACGGAACTCGTCCACCTTAACGGGCATGACATTCTGCCCGTCGGCGGCCACCACGGTCATGGGCAGGCCGGGGATGCGCACATCGAAAATGCTCATCGCCGAACCGTTGATGATGCGCAGCCGCACCCGCTCACCCGGCTTGTACAGGGCCGTCCAATTATCCCTGGGCCCCTTGCCGTTGATCAGGAACTGATAGCCGGTCACGTCCGCCAGATCGGTGGCGTCCATGCGCATGTCGCCCCAGTCCAACCGATCGCGGATGGTGGCCTTCATCCCGTCACGCTCCGCATCCTTGAAGAAGTCGGAAAGCGTGCGCTTGCCCTGGTTGTAGTAACCCTCGCTGACCTTCAGGTTGCGCAGCACCGTTTCCGGCTTCTGCGCCGTGTGATCGGACAGGAAGACCACATAGTCACGGTCGGCACGCACCGGCTCCCGGCCCGCCGGGTCGATGATGATGGCGCCATACATGCCCTCCTGTTCCTGGGATGCCGAATGGCTGTGATACCAGTAGGTACCCGCTTGGCGCAGCTGGAACCGGTAGGTATAGGTCTGCCCGGGGTGGATCGGTTCAAACCCGTTGAAACCGGGCGACCCGTCCATCACCCCTTCCAGCAGCAGCCCGTGCCAGTGGATGGAGGTCGGTTCGTCCAGGCGGTTGGTGACATGGATCACCACCTCCTCCCCCTCGCGCCAACGCAGCGTGGGGGCCGGGACGGACCCGCCGATGGCGATGGCGCGGGTGGTGACACCGTCCACGGTGATCCGGGTGCGCTCCACCGCCAGTTC
Source organism: Niveispirillum sp. KHB5.9 (assembly GCF_048066115.1). Taxonomy (NCBI): domain Bacteria; kingdom Pseudomonadati; phylum Pseudomonadota; class Alphaproteobacteria; order Rhodospirillales; family Azospirillaceae; genus Niveispirillum; species Niveispirillum sp. KHB5.9. The sequence goes on from NZ_JBLTYX010000030.1 coordinate 44,916, forward strand.
CAGTCCGGGACCGGCGGCGGCGAAGCTGCGGCGGCCGGGAAAGACCGACACCACACCGGCCATGCCGGCGGCAGCGGCCAGACGCAAGGCGTCGCGGCGGGAAAGCCCGCCTGATTGGCTGTTCATGACAAGTCCCCCTTACTTGGCGACGCTGATCTTGCCAACCATGCCGGCTTCGTAATGACCGGGAATATTGCACGCAAATTCCAGCGTTCCGCCCTGCGCGAAGGTCCAGACCAGTTCGCCCTGCTTGCCCGGCTCCACCAGGATGCTGTTGGGATCATCATGGTCCATATGGCCCATTCCCATTGCGGAATGATCCATTTTCGCCATGTCCTTGTTGATGCCGGTGGCGGTCAGCATGCCGTGATCGACCATCATCGCCATCTTCTTCTGATGCTCCGCATGGCCGGCAGCGGTGGCGATACTGAACTCGTGCAGCAGTTCGCCCTTGTTCACGACGATGAAGCGGATGGTCTCGCCGGCTTTTACATCCAGCTTTTCCAGATTGTAGGAGATGTCGGCCATCTCGATCTGGACGGTCCGTGTCGTGGCGGATGCCTTGCCCGGCTGGCCAGCGGGGGCGGCTTCATTCCCGGCGCCATGGCCGTGATGGGCATGATCCATCTGCGCCATGGCGGTGCCGGTCAGGGCAAACAGCCCGAAGCCGGCCAGAAGGGTGGCGCGAAACATGTGATTGATGCGGTTCATGATCAAATTCCTGCGGGATCGGTGCCGCAGCCGTCAGGGGGCGCGGCACGCAGTGCAGCGGCCGCCATCCGGCGCCCCTGCATTTCAAAGGATATCCAGGCCCTATCCGCACTTGGCAGCGGCGCAGGCTGGACGAAGCCCGCTCATCGGCGCGGGCAACAAGGCGCTGTCCCCACGCAAACGCGGGGCAGCACACCTCAAGCGAATTGTTTGGGTGGGCGCCGCAGGGGAGATACGGATCTGCCGGACATCGTCTCATCGGACGGCGCCCGCAAATGCAAAACCTCCCAGCCGATATCGCTGAATTGAAGGTCGGGTGCGGGCAGCACCGTCAACAGACCGCAGGCGAAAAGACAGCAACCGGGGGCCGGGGCCTTCATCCCCTGCCCGTCATGTGCACCGGCCTGACCGTCATGTCCATGATGCGCATGCCCATGGGACGCCGCAGGCTCCGCCGTCGCGGTGGCAAGGGACATTGCCGCCGGCTGGCCCGCCATCGCCATATGCGCGCCATGGCCGCCCAATCCGCCCCACCCCATGAGGAGGCCGATCAGCAATGCCGCGATGTATCGTGCGATGGACATGTCCAACCGGAAAGCCGCGATGGTGAGCTATATCACCCTATTATATGGCACACGCCCCCGGCATCACAAGGGGTGATGGGCCGCGCCGGCAGGCGGCACATGCGCCTTCCTTTCAGCCTCCGACAATTGACACATCCCCCCAGGGGGGATATTTGATCGAAATGAGCCATGCGAACAACCCCGATATCCTGAACCGCCTGAAAAGGGCGCAGGGGCACCTGTCCAAGATCGTCGAGATGGTCGAGGAGGGCCGCGATGCGCTGGTCGTCGCCCAGCAGCTGCAGGCCGTGCTTAAGGCCGTGGACAAGGCCAAGACCGTCCTGGTCCTGCATCATATCGAACATCACCTGGAAGAGGCCACGGGACCGCTGCCCAGGGAGGCGCGTGAGCGGCTGGCCGGCATTGCGGAGATCACCAAGTACCTTTGACGGCTTGCCGATACCAAGACCCTGCCGGGTGCCGGCGCCGTACCGGCTGACACATCGGGTCGGACAGCCCTAGAGTCCGTCAGGCGCTTCTATGAGCGCCTGACGGACTCTAGGCTTTTGGTTTGTCGTGTGATTCACGGTTTGAATGATTCCATTTAAACCGATCACACTCTAACCGTCACACCATCCCCATCGTGATCGCCGCCAGGACAAGATAACGCCCGACCTTGGCGGCGGTCACGATGGAAAGGAACACGGGAAACGGTTCCCGCATCACCCCGGCGGCGACCGTCAGCGGATCGCCGATCACCGGCGCCCAGCTCAGCAGCAGCGACCATTTGCCGTAACGCCGGTACCAGCCCTGCGCCCGTTCCAGGGCCGCTGCCTTGACCGGAAACCATCTCCGGTCCCGGAACCGCTCGATCCCCCGGCCCAACAGCCAGTTCAGGACGGAACCCAGGATATTGCCCAGGCTGGCCACCAGCACCAGCAGCCAGGGGGAATAATCACCGGTCATCAGCAACCCGACCAGCACCGCCTCCGACTGCGCCGGCAGGATGGTGGCGGCGATCAGTGCCGCAAGGAACAGGCCGGCATAGGCACCCGGATCAATCATCGGCGGACCATAGGCGCATCGCCGCCAGCACCGCCACCGCCGCGATCAGGCCCAGGGCAATAAAGGTGGGCATCAGCCCCGCCTTCGCACCCAACCAGCCGGCCAACGGATAGGTCACCAGCCAGCAGGCATGGGACAGTGCGAACTGTGCCGCGAACAGGGAGGGCCGATCCTCCGGCTGTGCCGAGCGGCGCAGCAGCCGGCCCGACGGCGTCTGCGCCAGGGAATAGCCCAGCCCCAGCACGAACCAGAGCGGTAGCAGCACCCCATAGGCGGGAACGACCGCCCCGGCGAACAGCCCCGCCACCAGCACGGCACAGCCGCCCAGCATGGCCTTGCGGTCGGGCGTCGCCTCCAGCAGCCGGGGCAGCGCCAGGGCCGCCACCATCGACCCGCCGCCGAACGCCGCCAGCGCCCAGGCCGTTGCCCGTTGGTCCAGACCGAAATGGGCCTGTACCAGCACCACGCTGTTGACGATCACCATCGACCCCGCCGCCGCGACCGCCAGGCTCAGCGCCAGCAGCCCGCGCAGTCGCGGCGTGGCCAGATAGAGACGCAGGCCCCGCGTCGTGCGGTCATAGATGCCGCGCCTTTCCGCCGGCTTCGGGCTGGGCAGCGTGACGGAGACGACCAGGGTGGCCGAGGCCAGGAACCCCACCACCGTGCCAGCGAACAGGTCATGGAAGCTGATGAGGGTCAACAGTGCCGCCGCCAGCATCGGGCTGACCAGGCTTTCCAGATCATAGGCCAGCCGCGACAGGGACAGGGCGCACGTATAATCCCTCTCATCCGGCAGTACGTCGGGGATTGTCGCCTGGAAGGTGGGCGTGAAACCGGCCGAGGCCGATTGCAGCACGAAGATCAGCACATAGACCTGCCAGACCTCCGTCACGAAGGGCAGCAGCGCCGCCACCGCCGCCCGCACCAGATCCAGGCAGACCAGCACGGTCCGCCGGGGCAGGCGTTCGGCGAAGGCACCGGCCACCGGTGCCACCCCGACATAGGCCAGCATCTTGATGGCCAGCGCCGTGCCCAGCACCGCACCCGCATCGGCACCCGCCAGATCATAGGCCAGCAGCCCCAGCGCCACCGTGGCCAGACCCGTGCCGATCAGGGCGATGATCTGGGCCAGGAACAGGTGGCGATAGGTTCGGTCCTGAAGAATCTGGAGCATGGACGCTTCCCTGTCGGGCGACGGGCCTGGGGTCGGGATTAAATGCTATCCCCCTGGAGGGGATAGTGCAACGCACCCTCGACTCATCCCTCCCATGACCCGCCGGCCGGGGCTTCGGGCATCGGTTGACCCTTCCGCCCCTGTTGGGCTATCCCTGCCCCACGGGATGATGGCCATCCCGGCTTGGACGTTCCCTGTGTACGCACCGGTGGCAACAAGATGACGAGACACCCCTTGCTCAAGGCCTTGCGGCTCATTGCCTTTCTGGCGATGGCAACGGGTATCCTGTCGCTGGCCCATCATGGCAGTGCCGCCCATCTGCCCGGCGTGGCCATTGCCGAGGTCGAACATCACGGCCATTGGCATGACGAGGATGGCTTCGAGGTCTGGGACGACCATGCCGCGGCACACACCCACAGCCACAATGCCGGCGACCATTCCCATGTGACCATGACCGGCGTGGCGCCTCCCAACAGTGTCGCCCCCGTCATGTTCCGCACCGACTGGCTGGCAGGGGGTGCGGCACCCGCCTACACCTCGCCGCTTTATTCTCTGGACCGCCCGCCCCGTTCCGTCCTGTCCGCATGACCATGGCCGCGCACTCCTGCGCGACCGCCTGCATTCCATAGACAACGGAACCTAAACCCATGAACGGGCTTCCATCGAAGGCCGGGCGGCCTGATGTCGTCCCGCGGCCGCGAACCCTGTTGCTTGCGTTGCTGGGCATGGCGCTGATCTTCGGCACTACCGACGCGCTGGCCCATGCCGTGACGCAGGGTGACAAGGGCTATATCCAGGAGATCACGGGTGTGCATCTCCTGCCCTTCATCTATCTGGGCGCCAAGCACATGGTGACCGGGTACGACCACATCCTGTTCCTGTTCGGCGTCATCTTCTTCCTCTACCGCCTGCGCCATATCGGCATTTATGTCAGCCTGTTCGCCCTGGGCCATTCGACCACGATGCTGCTGGGCGTCCTGTTCGATACCAGCGTCAACGGCTATCTGATCGATGCCATCATCGGCCTGTCCGTGGTCTACAAGGCGCTGGACAATCTGGGCGCCTATCAGCGCTGGTTCGGCTTCCAGCCCAACACCAAGGCGGCGACGCTGGTCTTCGGCCTGTTCCACGGGCTGGGTCTGGCCACCAAGATCCGCGAGTATGACGTGTCGCCGGACGGGCTGATCCCCAACCTGCTGGCCTTCAATCTCGGGGTCGAGATCGGCCAGCTGCTGGCGCTCGGCGCCATCCTGATCGCCATGGGCTATTGGCGCCGTACGGCCAGTTTCTGGCGCCATGCCTATACCGCCAATGTCGCAATGATGTCCGCCGGATTCATGCTGATCGGGTATCAGCTGACCGGCTGGGCCGTCGCATCCTGAGAAGGATAGAGGACCATGTACAATACCGACATCCCCACCCAGGCCGAACTGCCAAGCTCAGGGCAGCTTCTGCGCTCCACCGCCATCGCCCTGGTCACCGCGATCGTCCTGCTGGTCACCGTGGTGCTGCCGTCGGAATACGCCATCGACTCCACCGGCATCGGCAAGGCCCTGGGCCTGACCGAGATGGGGGAGATCAAGGCCGAGCTTGCGGCGGAAGCCGAAGCCGACGCCAAGGCCGACCGGGAACAGGCGGCACCGCAGCCCGCCTCCGGTCAGTGATCCACAGATAACCAACCCGACGCGCCGGCATGCCATAGGCCCGGCGCGTCCTAACCCACATGAAGGAATAGACCAATGCTGAAGCCGTTTCTGATCGCCGCCAGCCTGTGCCTGTTGCCCGTCACCGTCCTGGCCCATGCCGACCATATGCATGGCGAGGAGGAGCATGGTGACGAGATGACCCTGACGCTGGCCCCCGGCAAGGGGGCCGAGGTCAAGGCGGAGATGAAGGCGGGCGCCAAGCTCCAGTTCTCCTGGAAGGCCGAGGGCGGAGTGGTGAATTTCGACACCCATGGCGAATCCTTCGCCGCCCCCGACAAGGTCCATTCCTATGAGAAGGGCCGTGGGGCCGCCAGTGGCGAGGGCGAGATCGTCGCCGTCTTCGACGGCAACCATGGCTGGTTCTGGCGCAACCGTGGCGACAAGGACGTCACCATCACCGTGCGCGCCACCGGCGACTTCACCAAGTTCAAGCGCGTCATGTGATCATGAAAAAGGCCCCGGCATTCTGCTGCATGCCGGGGCCTCCTATCACGAGACGCATTATACCACGTCTCGGTGATCGCAACCGATCACCGACCTCAGTCGCCGGCGCCAACATCCGTTGGCTTGGCTACGCCGCACGTGCGGCGCGGCGGCAGTCGCCGCCGAACCAGATACCGGTGAGTGCAACTCACCGGTATCTGGTATTACTGCACGGACGGCAGATAGAGGTCCTGGTAGAAGCCCTGGGTCTCCACCACCACCGTCACCGGCGTCTCCCCGCGATTGCGGAAATACCAGCCATGGGTGCCGGTGAAGGGGGCCGTGAAAGCGCCCTGCGCGCTGTCCAGGTCCTTGCCCTTCCAATAGCTGGAGAACTCGCCTTCCTTGGCATTGGGCGGTTCGCCATGCATGTCGAAGCGGACCTGCCCGCCACTGGCCTGCCAGCGGAAGATCAGATGGTCGCCCTGGCCCATATGGGCCTTCACCTCGGCCCCCGAATGCGGGACCAGCACCAGTTCCTGGCGGTCGCTGCGCAGGGGGGTGGTCTTGACGATCTCCGCCTGGGTCGGCGTCCCCGACACGGCCATGGCGACGGGAGCAGCCGCCACGGGTTCTGCCTTCTCCGTCCCGCCGGCCAGCTTCGTCAGGCCCAGGGCGCCGCCGGCCCCTGTCGGATCGATGCCATATTCGGCGGGCAGCACGAACAGGGTCAGCACCAGGGCGGCGGCAGCCACCGCCCCCAGCCCGGCACCGGCCAGGGCACGCGGCGACGCCTGATAGGGCGTCATGGAAGCATAGCTCATGTCATTCTCCCGCATCAGGCGGATTGCGTGGCGTAACCGGCAAGCTGGTACCCGACCAGCGTGAAACCGGCGGCCATCAGGGCGGCATTGGCGACAAGGACGGAACGGTCGAAGCTGCGCGTGGTCCGCCACAGGTTCATGGCGATCAGGATCAGGCACAACGCCATGAACTGCCCGATCTCCACCCCGACATTGAAGCTGACCAGATTGGGCAGCAGCCCGCCGGGCGACAGCGACAATTCCTGCAGCTTGGTCGCCAGGCCGAACCCGTGGAAGAAGCCGAAGATCAGCACGGCCGCCTTGGTATTGGGCTGGAAGCCGAACCAGCGCTGATAGGCGCCCAGATTGTCCAGCGCCTTGTAAACCACGGACAGGCCGATAATGGCGTCGATGATATAGGCGTCGGCCCTTATATCGGCCAGCACGCCCAGCAGCAGGGTCGTGGAATGGCCCACCGCGAACAGCGTGACATAGGACGCCACGTCGCGCAGCCGGTAGAGGAAGAAGATAACCCCCACCAGGAACAGCAGATGGTCGTACCCGGTGACCATATGCTTGGCCCCCAGATAGATATAGGGGATGACATGGACGCCCTGGGCATCCTCAATGAAGGACCGGTCATCCTCCGACACGCCATGGGCCATGGCATGGTCGGGGGCGAACAGCATCAGCGCCAGGATGGCCAGCCAGGGCAGCAGGGCCACGAGAAGGGGGACGGCGCGGCCGCCCCCGATGACATTTGGCAAGGGGGGAAGCCGCATCATCGCCTGTCCTCACTTCACCGTGAAGGCCAGGATGGAACGTCCCTGGCTGGCCTTGTTGACCAGCAGCACAGCCACCTTGGCGCCCGACGCCAGCTTCAGGCCGGGCGCATCGAAACGGTTGCCGGCGACGGGCACCAGCTCGACCTGCCGCTTGCCGGCAGCGTCCATGACGGTCAGCGTCGCCGTCAGGTCGGCACTGGCCACCGGCTCATCCTCTTCACTGACAAAGATGCTGGCGGCATCGGGGCCGGCCACCAGTTCCACCAGCGTCTCGCCGGTCATCTGCACGATGCCGCCATGCTGGGGCGTGGTGTTGCCATGGGCGAAGGCGGCCACCGGTGACAGGGCCAGCGACAGGACCAGGGCGGCGCGGATCATGGGGTTCTTCATCATCATCTCCTGCTTCAGGGGGCCAAACTTATACCCGCGACCTGGAAGACCGACCGATGGCCGGGCGTCCACGCCCCTCAAACGCCGGCGCCCACATCCGTGGGCTTGGCTTACGGCACCAGGAGGTGCCGCGGCGGCAGTCGCCGCCGTACCACCGGTCAAAATATTTTGACCGGTGGCATCACTCCGGCGCGTGCGGCAGCACGAAGGACAGGGTGGCGCGATATTCGATATGATCGACCTTCTTGGGATCATCCGCCGGCCCCTTGAAGGTTGCCGCCACGACATTCAGGCCCTGGTTGCGGATCTTGATGGTGGCGATGCCATTGGCATCGGTCTTCACCGGCACCTGGTCCGGGTCGTTGACATAATCATGCTGCACGGCGGCGCCCTTGACCGGCTTGCCGTTGAACAGCACGCGCAGCCGCAGCTTTTCGCCCAGCTTCTGCGGGATGGCCTTTTCCACCGGCACGACCTGCAGCACCTGTTCGGGCAGCACTGGCACAGGAGTATTGGGCACGCCGGTCAGATAGACGGCGTATTTCATGGTTTTTTCCGCCACCACGGCATTTGGCACCGTGTCACGGCCGGCCTTGTGCCACTTGCCGTCGGGTGTACGCGACCAGGTGCCATTGTCCATGACGGCGGCAACGGCCACGGTCGGCGCCTCGCTGTCCACCACCACGATGGGGCCGGCGGCGCGCAGGCTGGTGGCCACCGGCTGCCAGTCGGCATCATAGCCATAGGTGCCGGTCATGAGCGGCAGACGCTTGACCATGTCCAGATCGTCGGCGCCGACACCATAGATCAGCGCCGTCTGGGTGGCGCGCTGGGCGAACCAGATACCGTGTGCCTGGGCGGAGAAGGCACCGGCGATGCCGGCGACACCGACCGTCAGCGCGGTCGCAATGTGGATGGCTTTCATGACCCGTTCCTGTTCGTCTGAAGGTTTCAGCTTGTTTGATTTTTATCGCTTGAGCCTACGGGCGATAAGGCGCGCTGCATGGCCTTTTCTGCTTCCCTGGCGGAATCATCGCTTGTATGCGCATCCCAAACAGCAGGATGCGCCGCCTCCCGCGGCGGCGCTGCCCGCATCGGATTTCTTTGCAGACAAACCTGTGCCGCCATTGTGGCCGCGGCCGTTTCCGAAGGGATGCGTGCTACAAAGTAGGCGTCCGGTGTGAGCCGCCTTGCGTTGTTTGAGGGATAGCTGGGGGTCTTTGCGTAAGCGCGATAGCGGGGACGCAAACGAGTGGCAAACGTGATGGCTTATCAGCGGCTGGAGGTTTTGACGGGTACGGAGCGGCGTCGGCTGTGGTCGGACGCGGAGAAGGTCCGGCTGGTGGAGGCGGCGTTCAGGCCGGGCATCGTGGTCAAGGAGGTTGCCCAGCGGTTTGGGGTCCATGAGAGCCTGAACTGGCCCCCATTTGGCCGGACAGTCAGGCGGTTTCACGATAGGCCCTTATGAACTCGCGGGGCGAGCGCATTTTGAGGCCGGAATGCGGGTGGTTATTGTTGTAATCATCGATCCATTTGCCGATCCGTCCAAGGACGGTTTCGGCATCCGGCAGTGGCGTGACATGCACATAGTCGCGCTTCAGGGTTTTGACGAAGGCCCGCCAGGCGATGATCTCCCGGTCATGGGCATCGATGATGAACGCACCGCGGATGATGTCGCCGTTCCAGCAGGTGAACTCGAACCCGTCCGAGCACCAGCGCAGGTTCGAGCGCATGACGATCACCTTGCCGTCATGCACCAGGTCGGGCCGCTCCTCATATTTGCGGGCCAGCAGCAGATTGTTGGCCTGCATGATGCGATAGACCCGCTTGTGGTTCACCGGCGCTGCCCCCGTTTCCCGCAACTGCCGGTTCAGCAGCGCCGTGATCCGGCGATAGCCATAGGTCGGCCGGGCCGTCACCAGGGCGGTGATCATCGGCACGATCACCGCGTCATCGGCCTTGTGGTAGCGACCGCGCGGCCGGGTCCGGCCGGCCAGCCGATCGACCAGGTTCGACCGGGCCACCCCAAGGGTTTCAGCCACCGCCTTCACCGCGAACCGCCCTTCAGCGGCGACCGCCCGAGCAAGATCGGTTTTTTTGAGCGCGACTTTTCCAGCGCGTCGCGCAGGATCTCCGCCTCCAGCACCTTGCGGCCGAGCTGGCGCTCCAGCTCCCGCACCCGCTCTGACCTGCTCCCCTGATTGTCACCGTTTATGAGTGGAGTCCTCTGGTTTGGT
>NZ_JBLTYX010000031.1:0-47895 GCF_048066115.1 Niveispirillum sp. KHB5.9
GAGACCCAAAATGACCGATATTCCCGGCCTGACCGCCGAACAGCTCGCCTTCGTTGCCCAGGCCCAAAAGGATGCGCGCAAAGCCTTCCGCGTGCTGCGGGAGACGCGCACCATCTCCCCCTCCGGCACGCTGGGTTTCACCATCCGCATTCCGGACAGCCAGATCCTGGCCAACCTGAACTATGCCGGCCCCTGGGGCGACGACCTGGACGAGGTGAAGACCAGCGTCGTCGGTTTCGACGGCACCGTCTATCTGGGCAAGGGCGGCGGGCCCGGCGGCGGGCGCTATACCAAGCTGTTCCGCCAGCATGACGACGTGGTCGCCATCAGCCATGTCCACACCCCGCATCTGGGCGCCTATTCCCAGGCGCATGCGGAACTGCCGCTGCTCTATGTGCCCAACCGCCGCTTCCGCAAGACGGCAGCATTGCCCGTCTATATCAACCGCCGTCAGGCGGAGGTGGATTTCATCCTGGACAGCATCGCCAAGGATGCGGAAGTCCCCGGCATCATCGAGGCCAATGGCGGCGCCACGGTGTGGAGCAAGAAGGGCATCATCGACCTGGCCAACACCATCCTGTTCCTGGAGGAAGGTGCGCATTTCCAGGTGCTGGCGGCGGCCCTGGGCGGGTCCAAGCCGTTCGGCTCCGGCGTGTTGCAGCAGCAATGGCGCATGGGCGGCCTGATCCCGTCCAACGCCACCGTCGATGATGACGGCACCATCCAGTACGCCGCTGCCGAGTAAGCGGGGTACGGAAAGGAAACCGGCCGGTGGATCGCTCCACCGGCCGGTTTTGTTTTCACAACATCCCGTACTGCTTCAAGCGATGGCGCAGGATATTGCGGGTGATGCCCAGCATCTTCGCGGTCTGCAGCTGGTTGCGGTGGCAATATTCATAGGCGGCCTGGAAAAGCTTGGCCTCCACCAGCTCATACAGGTTCTCTGCCCCGCTCTCGAACAAGGGCAGCAAGGCCGCCTCCAGCCCCGGCGCCACCGGCTCGGCCGCTTGCGTGAAGACCGGCGCCTCCACCGGCAACCTCTGCCCCGGCAGGTTCAGGTCGGTAGGTCCGATCGCCTCTCCGTTCATCACCAGCAGGGCATGATGGATGATATTTTCCAGTTCGCGGATATTGCCGGGCCAAGCATAGGCACCCAGCAGCCGTTCCGCCGCCGGCGACAGGCCGACCCGGCGCATGCGCAGCCGGTCGCCATACATTTTCAGGAAATGCCCGGCCAGCGGCAGGATGTCGGCCGGCCGCTCGCGCAGCGCCGGCACCCGGATCTGGGCGACGTTCAGGCGGAAGAACAGATCCTCGCGGAACCGCCCCGCCCTGACCGCCCCTTCCAGGTTCACATGGCTGGCGGCGATGATGCGGACATCGATGGGGATCGACGCGCGGCCACCCACCCGGCTGATCTCGCGTTCCTGCAGAACCCGCAGCAGCTTGACCTGCATGGTCAGCGGCAGATCACCGATCTCGTCCAGGAACAGGGTGCCGTGCTGCGCCGCCTCGAACCAGCCGCGCTTAGCGCTGATGGCGCCGGTGAAGGCCCCGCGCTCATGCCCGAACAACTCGCTCTCCACCAGGTTCTCCGGCAGGGCGGCACAGTTGATGGCGATGAAGGGCCGGGCGGCACGCGGACTCAGCCGGTGCAGCAGCCGGGCCACCAGTTCCTTGCCCGTCCCCGTCTCCCCGGCCACCAGCACGGTAGCCTCCGACGGGCCGATGCGGCCGATCCGGTCATAGAGTTGACGCGAGGCAGAATCCTCGAAGACCAGCGCGCTGGCCCGGATGCTTTGCGAATGAAAGCCCGGACTGTCGAAAGTCATCAAACCCGGCGGTTCGCCCCGCCCCTCCGGCTGCAACGGCATCGGCGCCCCCATCCTCCAGGCTCGTGATGTGCAGGGTTAATTCCTACTATCACGCTGTGGATTTTAAGGACGATTAAACGCGCGTGTCAAACAGTGAATTATAATAATATACAATCAATCAAGTGTTTATAAGAGGTATATCGCAGGTCACGGGTGAACGACCCCATACGGAGCCTCGGACTTGGCTCGACCTGACATGAGGGCCCTGCTATATCTCCCGCCCACGATGCAGGACATGGCGAACCGTTCAGATCAATTCTCCACCGGCCCGGTTTCCGTGGGCGGGTCGCTCCGGCGCATCATGGGGATGGTGTTGCGCAACTGGTTCCTGATCCGGCAGAGCTGGCCGCGCATTCTGGAGCTTTGCTACTGGCCCACGGTGCAGTTGATGGTCTGGGGCTTCATGTCCCAGTTCCTGCGCGGGCAGACATCGCTGCTGGCGGGAGCCGCCGGTGTGCTGATCTCCGCCGTGCTGTTGTGGGAGGTGCTGGTGCGCACCCAGATCGGGATGAGCATCACCTTCCTGGAGGAACTCTGGTCGCGCAACCTGGGCAATCTGTTCGTCAGCCCGTTGCGGCCCTGGGAATGGGTCGTGTCGCTGGTGGTGATGGGGTTCATCCGCGTCCTGCTGGGGCTAGCCCCACCGGTGCTGCTGGCCGTGCTGTTCTTCGATGTATCGATCTTCGAACTGGGGCTGCCGCTGGCGGCATTCTTCGCCAATCTGATGATGCTGGGCATCAGCGTGGGGCTGCTGACATCGGGCATGATCCTGCGCCACGGCTTGGGGGCGGAGTCGCTGTGCTGGATGGCGGTGTTCGTGCTGGCACCGTTCTCGGCGGTCTATTACCCGCTCTCATCCCTGCCGCCGCTGGTGCAGTATATCTCCGTCGCCATCCCCGCCACCCATGTGTTCGAAGGGATGCGGGCCGTGCTGTTCCATGGAACGCTGGACTGGTCCAGCCTGGCGCTGGCCGTCATTCTGAACCTTTTCTATCTGGGGCTGTCGTCCCTATACTTCCTTGGGGCGTTCCGCAATGCGCGGCGGCGCGGCGCCCTGTTGCAGGCGGGTGAGTGAGGGACGGCATCGGTGGCGGATCGGAAATATGCGGTGCAGCGGCCGAAGGGGGCGAAGTGGGAAACCCTGTCGCTGGTCGATGACCTCAAGGCGGGCAAGCAGGAGTTCCGCAACGCGATCAACCTGCACGGGGCCGGGCCCGTCCGCCTGATCCAGGTGGATTTCGTCAGTGACGAGGCGCTGGCCGATTTCGACTGGCGCCTGATCGAACTGCATGACCCGCGCAAGGATGGCAGGCCCAAGCCCACCCTGGTGGCGGGCAGTGAGCGGGCCAAGCCCAAGTCCAAGCCGGCGGCGCAGGGGACGGGCAAGCCCGGGCCGGACGAGAAGGTGCCGGTACCGGTGAAGACCTATATGCTGGCCTTCATGTTCGGGGTCGTGGCGCTGGGCGTGTGGGCATTGTTCTACAGAACGTGAGGGCACCATGGTGCGTATCGCCGTCATCGGGGCCGGTTCTATCGGCTGTGTGGTTGCCGCCCGGCTGGCCGCCGATCCGGGACGCGAGGTGACACTTTGCCTACGCAGCGGTGGGTTCACCGAGTTGCAGGTGACGGGACCCGATGGACTGGTGACGGCGCGGCCGGTGCTGCTGTCCGATCCGACGCAGGCCGAGCCGGTCGATTGGGTGATCGCCGCCACCAAGACCTATGACAGTTTGGCGGTGGCTGAAAGCTGGCTGCCCCGGTTGATGGGGCCGGAGACAAGGCTGGCGGTGCTGCAGAACGGGGTGGAGCATGTGAAACGTTTCACACCCTTCGTGCCCCCTGCCCGCATCCTGCCCGCCATGGTCGATATTCCTGCCGAACGCCAGGGGCCGGGCCGGGTCCTGCAGCGTAATGCCGGTACCATCATCGTGCCGGCGGAACCGGACGGAGAGGATTTCATCGGCCTGTTCGCAGGCACCGGGATCAGTGTGAGCGCCAGCCCCGACATCACGACGGTACTGTGGCGCAAGCTGTGCCTGAATGCGGCCGGGGCGGTGTCGGCCCTGCTGCTGCAACCGGGCGGCATCGTCCATCAGGCCGGGGCCGCGTCGGTGATGCGGGCGCTGGTGGCGGAATGCGTTTCCGTGGCGCGGGCAGAAGGGGCGCTGTTGGTCGAGACCGACATTGATAAGGTGATGGATGCCTGCCGCGCGGGCGCGCCAGACGGGATCAATTCGCTGCTGGCCGACCGGATGGCCGGTCGGCCCATGGAACTGGATGCCCGCAACGGGGTGATCGTGCGGCTGGGACGCAAGCACGGCATCCCGACGCCGGTGAATGAGACGGTGCGCGATCTGATCGAGGCGGCGGTGGCCAAGGCTCAGTAGAGCCGCGGCACCTCGATCATCGGGCAGCGATCCATGATCACCGTGCTGCCCAAGGCCTCGGCCTTGGCGGCAGCCTCGTCATTGCGGATGCCAAGCTGCATCCAGATATAGGGAATGCCGCGTTCGGCGGCGTCGACGGCCACCTGCCCTGCCGCATCCGGACGGCGGAAGATATCGACCATGTCCGGCTTTTCGGGCAGGTCGGCCAGGCTGGCATAGGCTTGCTGGCCCAGCACCGTCTGCCCGGCCAGCGCCGGGTTCACCGGGATCACCCGGTGGCCGCGATCGGCAAGGTACTTCATCACATAGAAGCTGGGCTTGGCCGGATCGGCCGTGGCGCCGACCACCGCAATGGTGCGCGCACTGTCCAGAACATGGCGGATCAGGTCGTCGGAATAATGGTCGTGGTTCATGGCGTCGGTCCCTGCCCTTTTCGCCGCAACAGCATGAGGGGGATTTGGGGGCGGGCCAAGCGCCTTGCCACCCGGCCCAAAGTCCAGGGTGCCATGCCGTATCCGCCTGCCTAGGATAGCCGCACCTTATAAAGGAGGGATCATGACGAGCCAGGAAAGGCCACCGGCGCTGGCGATCGCGGATTTCATCCACCTGCTGGACGAACACATGCCGCAGGTGCGGGCCGGCGGGTTCAGCGTCGTGGACATGGGCTGGGGAAGCTGCACCATGCGGGTGGCGGCGAGCGAACGGACCAGCCGGGCGGGCGGCACCATTTCCGGCCCCACCATGTTCGCCCTGGCCGACCTGGCGCTCTATGGCGCGGTGCTGAGTCAGGTCGGCAATGTGCCGCTGGCGGTGACCAGCGACATGAATATCCATTTCCTGCGCAAGCCGCCGCTGCGCCCACTGCTGGGCGAGGCGCGCATCCTGAAACCGGGCAAGCGCCTGGCCTATGGCGAGGTGCTGATCCGATCCGAAGACGACCCGGTCCCCGTGGCCCATGCCACGGGGACTTATGCGATACCCGTTGGTTAAGTTCCCTCAGGCGCCGGGCGCCCACATCCGTGGGCTTGGCTTCACGCCGCACGAGCGGCGCGGCGGCAGTCGCCGCCGGAGCGGTTTCCGGTGGACCGAAAACCGCTCATATCGCCCGACCCTGTATCGGCTTAGCGGCGGCGCTTCTTCTTGTCGTTGCTCTTGTCGACCTCGTTGACCACGGCGCCGGTGCCGGCACCCGCCAGGGCGCCGATGGCGGCACTGCCGACGCTGCCGCCCAGCACGGCGCCCGTGCCGGCGCCGATCAGCGCGCCGGACGCGACGCGTTCTTCCATGTTGTTACCGCACCCGGCCAGGATACCGATCAAAAGCAGACCAGCCGCAGCCGTTCGTCCGATAGTCGCGTACATTTTTGTCTCCGTCGTTATTGGACAACTGGCAAGTGAACGATGGCGACGGCGGGAGGTTCCCGCGCAACCGCACCATGTCACCACCGCATGCCCAGGCGGGAAGACGACAAACGGCCAGATGACGGTTTAAAAATATCCAATGAATTCAAAGGGTTTCTGAATAAGGTATTATAATACCGTTTGACAGCCCATTGGTGATGCTGCATTTTTTGCTTGCGATGGATGATGATTGGCCCTACATCACCATCCGCTTCGGTGCCAGCCCGGTGGTTGGCGCCTTCATCCGTATAAGCCCGAGTGCTCCGATGAAGACCTTTAACCTGAAGCCGTCCGAGATCGAGAAGAAGTGGATTCTCATCGATGCGGAAGGCGTTGTCCTGGGTCGTCTCGCCAGCCAGATCGCTCTGATCCTGCGCGGCAAGACCAAGCCCACCTATACCCCGTTCCTGGATTGCGGTGACAATGTCATCGTCATCAATGCCGAGAAGGTCGCCCTGACCGGCAACAAGCGCCAGGATGCCATGTTCTACTGGCACACCGGCTATCCGGGCGGCATCAAGGGCCGTTCCGCCGGCCAGATCCTGGATGGCCGCTTCCCCGAGCGCGTCATCATCAAGGCCGTCGAGCGCATGATCAAGCGCAGCCCGCTGGGTCGTCAGCAGATGAGCAACCTGCGCGTCTATGCCGGTGCCGAGCACCCGCACGCCGCCCAGACGCCCGTCGTGCTGGATCTCGCCGGCAAGAACGCCAAGAACAAGCGGAGCGCCTGATAAATGGCCACGATCAACAGCCTCGCTGACCTGAAGGCCGGCGCCGCCCCCGGCGTCGTCGCCACCGCTTCCGCCCCGGTCGAGCCCAAGCTGGACGCTTTCGGCCGCGCCTATGCCACCGGCAAGCGCAAGGACGCCGTCGCCCGCGTCTGGGTGAAGCCCGGCACCGGCAAGATCACCGTGAACGGTCGTGAGCTGGCGGTTTATTTCGCCCGCCCCGTGCTGCGCATGATGATCAACCAGCCGTTCCAGATCACCAACCGCGTCGAGCAGTTCGACATCATCGCCACCGTTTCCGGTGGTGGTCTGTCGGGCCAGGCCGGTGCGCTGCGTCACGGTATCTCCAAGGCCCTGACCTTCTTCGAGCCGGGCCTGCGTCCGCCGCTGAAGGCCGCCGGCCTGCTGACCCGCGATCCGCGCGTCGTCGAGCGTAAGAAGTACGGTAAGGCCAAGGCCCGCCGCAGCTTCCAGTTCTCCAAGCGCTAATCGCGTTTGGCCCCGGTTCGCCGGGTTTGTACGGAGAAAGGGCGTTCCCTGGTGGGAGCGCCCTTTTTCTTTGCCCGGCGCCGTGCGAATTTCCCCCATCGGAACTAAAGGGGTGGATGGTGCAGGCGGATAAGGACTGGCAGGGCGAACTGCGCCGGACGGGCATCGCCCTGCTGCGCGATCCCACCGATGCCCACGCCCTGAACGACCGCGCGGAGGCTGCGGGTGCACTGGGCAACTGGCCGATGGCGGTGGATTGCCTGGTCCGGCTACGGGACGTGATCGGCGACAATCCCGTGCTGCTGCGCAATCTGGCCCGCACCTATCTGAGGGTGCATGACACCGATGCCGCCCTGGCGGTGATGGAACGGCTGGTCGCATCCAATCCGGACAGCGAGGAAGTGGAGACCTGGGCGGTGCTGGGGGCGGTGCTGCTGACGGCCGGACGCACAGAGGCGGCGCTGGACGCCATCCGGCGCTGCGAGGCCCTGCACGGGCCCGGCCACGCGGCCAACGATATCAACCTGGCCACCGCCCTGATGCGTCTGGACCGTTGGCAGGAGGGGTTTGCCGCCTATGAACGGCGCTGGCAGGTGGTCGATGGCGAGACACGCGCCATCCGCAGCAGGCTGTCCAGCCTGCTCGACTGGAATCCCCGTGACGGGGTCGGGGCCGATCTGGTGATCGGGACCGAGCAGGGTTATGGCGACATGATCATGGTCGCACGCTGGCTGCCGATCATCGCGGCCCGCGCGCGCCGCGTGACGTTCATGGCGCGGCCGCTGCTGCTGGAACTGTTGGAAGGCAATTTCCGGCATATATCCAACCTGCGCTTCGCCCTGCCGGAGGATGTGAGGGAATGGACGTACACCCACCATCTGATGGCAATGTCCATCCCGCATGCCATGGGGGCGAAGCCGGACAATCTGCCGGGCCGTCACGGCTATCTGTCGGCGGCCCGCTGGGCCGGCCATCGCCGCCGCACACGGCAGCGCCCGGCCGTGGGCATTGTCTGGCGGGGATCGAACCAGCATGCGGAGGATAATGTCCGCTCCATTCCCGATGCCCTGGCGGTTTCGTTCCTGGTGCGGTCGCCGCATATCGATTTCTACGCCCTGTCGCCACCCGGCCTGCAGTCCTTGCGCGGATCGGTGCCGGACAATCTGTATTATCCCTTGAAGGACGGAGAAGGGTTCGAAGCGACGGCGGCCGTGATCGAGGAGATGGATCTGGTGATCAGCGTCGACAGTTCACCTTGCCATTTGGCCGGCGCGCTGGGCGTACCCGTTTGGACATTGCAGCGGCGCGAACCCGACTGGCGCTGGGGCAAGGCCGCGGAAGAGCGGACACCCTGGTACGCTTCCATGACCCAGCTGCGCCAGCCGGCGACGGGCGACTGGGCGGGATTGCTGGAGCAGGTGACGGCGCGGCTGGCGGGCCTGGGCGCCCGGGCCTGACTATGACGCCGCCGCCTGTTGCGGGATCAGGGTATCGACATGGGCTGCCACGGTGGCCCAGGCGGCGGGCGCCAAGTCCAGCAGGCGGGTTGCCAGCACGGTGCCCTGGTCATGATCGCCGGTGGCAAGGCTGGTTTCAATGCCGCCGGCCAGATGCTGGATCTGGCGCAGCCCCATATTGCCGGCCAGAGAGATCATGGAATGCGCCTCGCGCCGCAACGTATCCCAGTCCGCCTCGCCCAGCAGCCGGGCCATGCGGTCCGTGCGGTCGCGCCCGGCAGCCAGGAACCGCTGCATCAGGTCGGTGAATTCGGCAGCGTCGGTGAAGGAAAGCAGCCCCGCCAATACGGAAGGGTCGAGGACGGGATGGTCTGTCAGGTCCATGATGGGTTCCACGGGACTGCGGGGCCCGGCATGGACCGCGGCCCCGTCGCGGTTGCCGGCCCAATGCGCCGCCGCCAGCAGCAGCGCCTTGGGTTCATAGGGTTTGGAGACGTAATCGTCCATGCCCGCCTCCAAATAGCTTTCGCGCATGCCTACCATGGCATTGGCGGTCATGGCGATGATCGGGGTGCGGCGCTGGCCGGTCTGGCCTTCCTGGATACGGATCAGGCGCGTCGCCTCGATCCCGTCCATGCCGGGCATCTGCACATCCATCAGGATCAGGTCGTAACGGTGCTTCTCCGCGGCCAGGATGGCCTGCATCCCATCCTCCACCAGATCGACTTCATAGAGGTCGCGTTCCAGGATCAGGCGGGCGACATTGCGGTTGACGGGATTGTCATCCACCACAAGCACGCGGCGCCCCTTGCCCCGGTCGGCGGCCAGTGCCTCCACCGGGCGCGACGGTTCGGCGTTGGCGGGGGCGAACAGCCGGCCCAGCAGATCGCGCAGATCGGCGGGCCGCGCCGGCTTGGCAATCATGGCGTCGAACAGGTCTGAAGCCGGGTCCCCCGCATCCAGACCACCGGTGGAGGAGACGAGCACCAGCTTCATGTCCGCATAACCGGGATGGCCGCGCAGCCAGCCGGCCAGCGCGTCACCGGTCATGCCCGGCATCGTATGGTCGATCAGCACCACGTTGGGCCTGGCCGCCGCCAACAGGCTGCGTTCCAGTTCCGCCAAGGCGGCGGGCGCGCCATTGACGGCACTCACCTTCATGCCCAGCCGTTCCAGCTGTCGCGACAGGATGCGGCGATTGGTCTCCACATCATCCACCACCAGGGCGGCCAGGCCCTGCAAACGTTCCAGGATATCCTGCCGGTCGGGCAGCGGGGCGGCGGCGGGCGGCAGCGTGATGGTGAACCAGAAGCGGCTGCCCTCCCCCGCCTGGCTTTCCACCTGCACGTCGCTGCCCATCAACTGCACCAGCTGGCGGCAGATGGCCAGGCCCAGACCGGTGCCACCGAAGCGTCTGGTGATGGAATTGTCGGCCTGGGTGAATTTCTGGAACAGCCGGCCCATCTGGTCTGCCGTCATGCCGATACCGGTATCCGACACGGTGAAGCACAGGCGCGTGGCCCCGGGCAGCAGGACGGACCCGTCATCCACCCTGCGGACATCGATGGCAACCCCGCCCTCCTCGGTGAATTTCACGGCGTTGCCGGCCAGATTCAGCAGGATCTGGCGCAGGCGGGCCGGGTCGCCACGATAGGCGCGGGCAGCGGCGGGATCGATTTCGGCCGTGAGCGTAACCCCCTTCTGCTGCGCACGCGGTGCCAGCAGGGCGACGACCCCGTCCACGATCTCGTCCAGCGCGAAATCGATAGTGTCGAGGTCGAGCTTGCCGGCCTCCAGCTTGGAAACGTCGAGGATATCGTTGATGACATAGAGCAGGGCGTCGGCACTCTCGCGGATCGTCTCCGCGAAGCCGCGCTGTTCGGGCGAAAGGGCCGTATCCAGCAGCAGGCCGGTCATGCCGACGATACCGTTCATCGGCGTGCGGACCTCATGGCTCATATTGGCCAGGAACTCCGACTTGGCCTGATTGGCGGTCTCCGCAGCACTGGCGGCGGCCTCGGCCACGCGGCGCGCACGGTCCAGGTCGGCGGCCAGCGCCTGCAAACTGCCGGCCTGTTCGCCCAGCCGGTCACGGGCGGCACGCAGTTCCTGTTCCTGCAATACCCGTTCGCCCACATCGCGGGTGGCCGATACGATACGCTGCCCCGCCAGATCGTCGGCAGCCAGCGCGAAGGCCGTCTCCACCCAGATCCAGCGCCCGTCGCCGTGGCGCAGCCGGTAGGTCACGGGCGCGCAGGGCATGCCGGCCAGGAGGATGGGCGGCACGCGTTCAATGGTCTGTACGTCATCGGGATGACAACGGTCCTGCGGCGCGCCACCCACCAGTTGTTCAGGCGTATAGCCCAGCATCCAGGCGCAGGTGGGCGAGACATAGAGATAAGTCCCGTCCAGCCCGTGCAGTGCCACCACATCGCTTCCCTGTTCGGACAGGAGGCGGTATTGCGCGTCGCGGGTGGCAAGTTCGGCGGCCTGGCGCTGCAGGTTGGCCGCCATGTCGTTGATGGCACCCGCCAGCGCCCCGACCTCCCCCCTGCCGGCGGCGGCGCGCAGGCCCAGTTCACCCCGCCCCAGGCGGCGCACGGTACCGATCAGGCGGCGCAGCGGATCCAGGACCGTATGCGCCACGCCCACATAGACCAGCAGCATGGCCAGCAGCGCCAAGGCCAGCAGAATGCCCATATTGCGGCGGAATTCCCGATCCGCCCCCGCCAGCGCCTGTTCGCGCGGGTAGGAGACGATGATGCGCAGATCGCCGTTGGCCAGCGGCACGAAACCCATCAGCCGTTCCACCTGGTCCAGACCCGGCCCCACCCAGGTACCGCCGCCGGGCTGGTCCAGCACGGCACGGACGAACGGCACCTCGGACATGTCCTGGCCATTGACCCCAGCCAGGGTGGGATAGCGGGCGATGATGGTGCCATCGGCATGCAGCGCCACCAGGGTGGCGCCGGGCGTCACCTCCAGCAGGCGGGCGGCGATGCCATCCAGCCAGTCCAGCAACAGGCCGGCGAGAGCCACGCCCTCGATCCGGCGGCCTTCGGCCATGATGGGCTGGGCATAGACCATGACGGGCCGGCCCGTGGCCCGGGCCCGCAGATAACCGCTGATCGCCGGGCGGCCGGTTTCCAGCACGCGGCGGAAATAGTCCCGATCGGCCAGGTTGATTTCCGCATCGTCGGGTGCGGTCGAACAACGGATCGACCCGTCGGGGCGGGCGATGAACATGTTGGAGACCCAGGGCTGCGTGCCCTTCAGGGTCGCCAGGCCGCGGTCACAATCCTCTTCGCGTGAGACGCGGCTGGCGGCCACCGCCACCAGCCTTTGCAGGTTGGACATCAGGTCGGCATGCTGGGCGGCGGCGAAGCGGGCCATGTCCATGGCCCGGGCCAGGCCGTTGGCTTCCGCATCGGCGCGGCGCGACCGGTTCTCCAGCACCAGCACGACGGACATGGTCAGGATCACCGCCGACAGCAGCAGGACCAGCCTTCCCCTCAATGACAGTGATGGCAACCGCATCGGCATCGACCCATCGAACGGCGGCACAAGGGGCCGCGTTTCCAGGGGCAGAATACGCCGCTATGTGCCGCGTCGCGGCAGTGCATCGGGATAGATCGGACACCACCCGACGTGGAAACGGTATAGAAACAGCGAACCGTCCCGACCATAGGGATAGGGCGACATTCATTGGTGCTTTTAACCTTTCCGACTTCGGCTATATTCGATAGTGATTTCGCTGATCGACTGTCTTGGAAACGCCGGCCCCATATGGAAATTCTTGGTTTGTGCTTCACCAGCGCCGATGGCGCCGCAACCAGCCATGACAACTGGCTGGTGGCACTCTCCTTTCTGACGGCGGCGTTCGCCTCCTATGTGGCACTGGACCTGGCCGAACGGCTGCGCAGTGCCGAGGGGATGTTGCGCTGGGCCTGGCACGGGGCCGCGTCGGCGGCGCTGGGCGGCGGCATCTGGGCCATGCATTTCCTGGGCATGCTGGCCTTCAACCTGGACGCCCCCTTCACGTTCCATGGCGGGCTGACGCTGCTGTCGCTGGCCGTGCCCATCCTGGTGGTGGCCGTCGGCCTGTGGGTGGTGAAGAGCCGCATGAGCCCCATCCGCCTGCTGTTGGCGGGGGTGATCGTCGGCATGGGCGTCGTGGTCATGCATTATACGGGCATGGCGGCGCTGATGCTGCCCGGCACCATCGGGTACAAGCCCGGCCTGTTCGCGCTCTCCGTCGTCATCGCCCTGGTCGCCGCCACGGTGGCCCTTTGGCTGGCACTGACGCCGCAGCGCTTCAGCCTGCGCGTGGTGGCCGCCCTGGTCATGGGTGTCGCCATCTGCGGCATGCATTATACCGGCATGGGCGCCCTGGTCGTGACGCTGGACCCCACCCTGCCCGATGCACATGCGGGCATTCCGCGCCTGATCCTGGCCGCTGCCGTGGCGGCCGCCACCTACGGCCTGCTGGTGCTGGCCCTGGTGGCCGGTATCGCCGACCGCCGCATCTCCGCCGCCGCCGCGCGCGAGGCCGAACAGCTGCGTCGGTCCTTCCTGGCGCTGGGTGAGGAGATGCAGGCCCGCCGCCTGATCGAGGCGGAGCTGGAACAATCCAAGCTGGCGTTGGAACAGCGCGTGGCCGAGCGCACCGTCGACCTGGAAGAGGCGCGCGCCCGTGCGGAAGCGGCCAGCCAGGCCAAGTCCGACTTCCTGGCCAGCATGAGCCATGAGCTGCGCACGCCGTTGAACTCCATCATGGGGTTCGCGCAGCTGCTGCTCTATAACCGCGCCAAGGAACCGCTGACCACCAAGCAGGAGCGCGCCGCCATCCAGATCGAGAAGGCGGGCACCCATCTGCTGCACCTGATCGACGAAGTGCTGGACCTGGCCAAGGTGGAGGCCGGCCGCCTGTCCCTGTCGCTGGAGCCGGTGGATGCCGCCGCCGTGGCCCGCGACGTGGCGGTCAACATGCAGCCGGTGGCCGACAATGCCGGCATCGCCCTGGTACTGGACATAGCCGATGCCGGCACCGGCATCGTCGCCGACCGCACGCGCCTGGTACAGGTGCTGAGCAACCTGACCAGCAATGCCATCAAGTACAACCGTCCCGGCGGGCGGGTCACCGTCTCCATCCGGCCGGGCACGGACGGGCGGGTCACGCTGGAGGTCAGCGATACCGGCCTGGGCATTCCCGCCGACCGCATCGACCAGTTGTTCCAGCCCTTCAACCGGCTGGGCCGCGAGCATGGCGCGGTGGAAGGGACGGGCATCGGCCTGACCATCTGCCAGCGCCTGGTCCAGGCCATGGGCGGCACCATCATCGTGGAAAGCCGGGAAGGTATCGGCAGCCGCTTCCTGTTCGAGCTGCCTGCCGCCGCACCCGCCGTGGCGCTGGACGCGGCGCGGGCCAACCTGCCCCAGCGCGGCGCGGGAACGGGCGGGGACCGCACCATGCTGTATGTGGAGGACAATCCCGCCAATATCCAGCTGATGCGCGACCTGATCGACAGCCTGGGCGGGTTCCGCCTGCTGGTGGCGGCCGATCCGGGATCGGGGCTGCAACTGGCACGCACCCATCTGCCCGACATCATCATCCTGGACATCAACCTGCCCGGCATGGACGGGTTCGAGGTGCTGGCCCGGCTGCGCGCCGATCCGGCCACGTCCGGCATTCCGGCGCTGGCCTTGTCGGCCAATGCCCTGCCGCGGGAAGTTGAACGCGGCAAGGCCGCCGGCTTCCACCGTTACATGACCAAACCGCTGCGCGTGCCGGAATTCATGGCGGCATTGGACGAGGCGCTGGCCGGAGGGGCCGTCGCATCATGATCGAACTGTCCTCCCCGCTCAGCGACGAACTGTGCGCCGCGCGCATCCTGGTCGTCGACGACCTGCCCGCCAATGTCGAGCTGCTGCTGGGCATGCTGGAGATGGCGGGGTTCGAGAGTATCGAGAGCAGCACCGACCCCTTTGAGGGGCTGGCCATGGCGGTGCGCAATCCGCCCGACCTGATCCTGCTGGACTACCGCATGCCGGGACTGGACGGTCCGTCCTTCATCACCCGCCTGCGCGCGGAGATGGGCATCGATGCCCCGCCCGTGCTGGTCGTCACCGCCCAGAGCGATGAAGGTTCCCGAAAGCGCGCTCTGGAGGCGGGGGCGCGTGACTATGTCACCAAGCCCTATGCCTTCTGGGAACTGGTGGCGCGGTCGCGCAACCTGCTGGAACTGCATCTGCTGCACAAGGAACAGCGCCAGCAGGCCGAAAGGCTGGAGCGCCAGGTGCAGGACCGCACGGTGGAACTGGAACGCACGCGGGCCGAGATCATCCGCCGCCTCTGTTCGGCCGGGGAGTTTCGCGACGAGGATACGGGCCAGCACGTCACTCGTATCGGCCGCATGGCGGGCGAGCTGGCGCGGCTGGCCGGGCTACCGCCGCTGATGGTCACCAAGATCGCCAGTGCCGCCCCGCTGCACGATATCGGCAAAATAGGCATCCCGGACCGCGTGCTGCTGAAGCCCGGCAAGCTGGACGCCGAGGAATGGGCGATCATGAAGACCCATGCCGCCATCGGCCAGCATATCCTGGCCGGCAGCGGCCTGCTGCTGCTGGACCTGGCGTCGGAGATCGCCGGCACCCACCATGAGAAATGGGATGGCAACGGCTATCCCAACGGGCTGGCCGGGGAGAATATCCCCGTCAGCGGCCGCATCGTCGCCATCTGCGACGTGTTCGACGCCCTGCTGTCCCGCCGGCCCTACAAGGAGCCATGGAGCGTGGAAGCGGTGCGCGCGCATCTGGAACAGGGGGCCGGCAGCCACCTGGACCCGAAACTGACTCGCCTGTTCCTGGACAATATGGATCAGATGCTGGCCATCCGGGCGGAGCTGGCGGATTAATTAAGTCATCTCTGTCGTCATCCCAGTGAACGCCGAGATGACGGAGAGGGGGGCGTTCACAGGCTCTGCTCCATCACGCCCCCAGATGCTGCACCAGGATCTTGGTACCCAGCAGCACCAGCCCGACCCCGCCGATGCCCACGGCCCAGCGGCCAAGCAGCGGGCCCACCGCACGGCCCAGCATGACGCCGAGCGTGGACAGCGCGAAGGTCACCAGGCCGATGACCAGGGAAGAGGCCAGGATCGGCTCATCGAAAAAGGCCAGCGGCACGCCGATGGCCAGCGCGTCCACCGAGGTGGCGAATCCGGCCATGAAAAGGGCCGACATTGTCAGGGCCATGCCGGCGGCACCATCCTCCCCCGCCTCGTCACCGCCCTTCCAGGCTTCCAACGCCATGCGGCCACCGACGACGGACAACAGCACGAAGGCGATCCAGTGATCGACGGCGGCAACGATATCGGCGAACGCCATGCCCAGCGCGAAGCCGACCAGCGGCATCACCATCTGGAAGCCGCCGAACACGGCCCCCACAGTCAGGGCGTGGCCCATATGGGGACGGCGGAGTGCGGCGCCCTTCCCCAGCGCCGCGGCGAACGCATCCATGGCCAGACTGATGGCCAGGGCGAAGGTGGTGGTGGCGATCACGGCATTATCTCCGGGGACGAGCGGGCGACGATGCACGCGATCCTTCCCCGGGTCCCTGCCGGGGGGATCGCGCCATCGGTCTCGTCGAACAGGCCTGTGCCGGCCTGTCGTCCGCGCCATGAGGCGAACCCCAAGTCTGTTGACACGGACACCACCGGTTGGGGCCGGTGGCGGACTACTCCCCAATTGACGGGGGCGGTATAGGTGTGGGGCCCCCGGCCCGTCAAGCCCGATCGGGTGCGGTCAATTGCCCCCGCCGCTGCTTTCCGCAGCCAGCCAGGCCAGATAATCAGGCAGGCCGGCCATGATCGGCAGGGCGATGATGCAGGGCAGGTCATAGGAGTGCAGGGCGCGCACGCGGGCGGACAGGGCATCGAACCCGTCGGCACGACATTTCAGGATCAACACCACCTCCGTAGCGCGCTCCACCACGCCCTGCCATTTATAGACTGATTCCATGCCCGGCAGGATGTTGGCGCAGGTGGCCAGCCCTTCCTCTACGATCCACGTGGCGATGGTCCGGGCCATATCGGCATCGGGCGTGGTGACATAGACGAGGCAGGTGGCGGTTTGCATGCAAGGGATTCCTTGGGTTTGCGCCCTGACGGCAGCACAGGCCGGCGGCACTTTCCGCCATGATGGCGGAAGGCTTGCCCCGCGCTCCGGGCAGGTCAGGCAGGAAAATGCATTTTCCCCGACACAAACGTTGCATCCCCAAAAACTCGTGTCTATATTCCGCGCCCGAACGACGGCCGGCCCAAACCGGACGATGTTCGATCGAGAGGTCGGAGCGTGGCGCAGCCTGGTAGCGCACTAGACTGGGGGTCTAGGGGTCGCAGGTTCGAATCCTGTCGCTCCGACCATCTCTCGATAGCCTGATCAAAGGGTTACGCGAAAAGCCGCCGTCAGGACTGACGGCGGCTTTCGTGTTTTTACCGGCCCTCAGCCACCCGACGGGTCCACGCGCTGCCATTCACGGTCGACACATTTCACGCTCTTGCCATCACTGTCGCGCTCCAACTGGCCGGGGCGGGGGCAGAAGCCGCCGGCGCGGACGCTGCCGGAGCTTTCCGACGGTGGCGGGGCACCACCGGTGGCAACCACCCAGACGGTATCGCAGCGGACCAGCCCCTCCTTCACGACCTTCGACATTTGCATGGCGCCCTGCGGCCAGCATTTCTCCCCGATCGTCTGCGCCGCACCGGGTGATGTGAACAAGGCCAGGGCCAGGCCGGTCGTCATGATCGCCTTCATGGCGTAACCCCCTTCCCGTCAAGTCCCAGCATTTCCATGAATTCCGCCTCGTCCAGCATACGCAGGCGGCCATAACGGCGCTGACGTGCCTGAGCGGCGGTCAGCTTGGTTCTGCCTGGCGACAGGCCCACCACCAGCCAGTCGGTATCCTGGCGGATATAGGCCTGGAACGTGCCGCCGGCCCGGGCGATGGCGCGGGCCGCGTCGGGGCGCGAGCAGGCCACCAAAGTGCCGGTAACGGCGAAATTCTGTCCGTCAACGCGACGGGTGGGCGATGGCAAGGCAACGGAGGTCTGAACGGTAACGGGAGGACGGCCGGGACGGCGGGCACCAACACCCAGGCGGTCGGCGGCTTCCGCCACGGTGGCCACGCCCAGCATGTCAGCCACATGCCGGCCGATGGCGGCGCAGGCGGAGGCATCGCTGCCGGCCTCATGATGGTTCAGTTCTATGCCCAGGTGGTGGGCGACAATGTTCAGCTTGTGGCTGCGCAACTGCGGGAAGGCGGCGCGGGCCAGATCGACCGTGCAGATGAAGCGCAGGGGCGGCACGGACAGGCCCGCGGCCAGCAGGCAGGCGTTCAGCACCCCGGCATCGAAGCTGGCATTGTGGGCCAGGATCGTCGCCCCCTCCAGCAGGGGCGCCAGATCGGGCCAGATACCGGCGAAGACCGGTTCGTCGGCCACGTCGTAGGGGCGGATGCCGTGCACGGCCACGCAGAACGGGGAGAATCGTGCAGGTTCCGGGCGGATCAGGCGGCGAAAGATGGGGGTGTCAGGCTGGAACACATCGGCCAGGCCCACGGCGCAGGCGCTGTCCCGCCGTTCATTGGCGGTTTCGAAATCGATGGCGCGTTCGATCAAGCGGAGCTCCTGTCATTCCGACCATCGGTTTAGCCTATTCCTTGCGCGCCTTGAAGGCTGTGATGGCGTCGGCAGCGAAAGCAGGTACGGGGGCGGCGATGGCAGGTGGTGCCGGTGCCAGGACCAGATTCATGGGCATGGCATAGCCGCCATAGAGCGACGGGTTGCTGCCATCCAGCGACAAGCGGGAACCGTGCGGGGTAAGCGACAGTTCCAGCGCCCGATAGCGGTAATCAGCCAGGGCACGGGTGACCAGGGCCAGACTGTCATTGCGGGCCGCATCCAACCAGTGTGCACCGCCGGTCAGGGACAGGCGGCCAGGGGTGGTGGCGCGCAAGGCCCCCGGACCGGGACGGGCGCCTGTGGCATTGATTAGAACCGGTATCGAACCGATCAAGGTTCCGTCGGCATTCAGATCATCCACGCCCAGAGCTGCAAGGGCAGATGACAAGGGTGTGGCAGGGATATCCACCGTCAGGTCCAGATGATCGTTGCCCAGACGGAACAAGGTCGGCGGGATGGCGACACGCTGGCCCGCCCACAGGAAAGGTTCCGGAACCAGGCGCAGCACACCGTCGCCCGGCATCGACAGGCCCAGGGATCCGCCGGTCAGGGACAGGCCAGGATCGAACAGACCGATGGCGACGGATTGCTGGGGCATGGAAAGCGGCGACAGCCGGTCGAAATGCAGGACGCCGTTGATGCCGGCGACGCGCAAGCCCGGCAGGGTCAGGCCCGCCCCCTCCAGCAGCAGATCGGCGGAACCATCGGTCGAAGAGTCGGTCCAGCCGGCGGACAGGCGACCGGCGATCGTGCCGTGGAAGCCCGCCGGCAAGGGCGCGCCGGGGAACAGCCGGGGGGTGTCGCCAGATTCCAGGCGGAGCGGTGCCAGCCTTGCCACCAGCCGGCCGCCGGCAGGGTCCAGGTCGATGCCGCCGCTGAGCTGGGCGCCGCCATCCTTGCCGGTGGCCTTCCATTCCAGGCGCAGGTCGCTGGCGGGATCACCGCGCAGCCTGGCCGCCAGCGACGCGGGCGCCAGCCAGGGCAAGCGCAGGCTGGCGGCACGAAGATCCAGGTCCAGCGGCAGAGCGGCGCGGCCGGTCAGCAGCAGGCCCTTCGCCTCCACCCCCAGGGTGGGGATGGACAGGGCGCCGGGCTGGTCCGGCGCCGCCGACAGCCACCATTGTCCCTCGATCCGCCGGGCCGTGGCACCCAGCGACAGTGCGTTGTCGCGCGGTCCCCGGCCCAGGCCGATGTCGCGCGCATCCAGACGCAAGGACAGGTCGGGCCAGATGGCAGGCAGTGCTGCCAGTGAGAAACCCCGGGCCGACAGGGTGACCTCCAGCGGGCCGCCGGTGAAGCCGGGGTCGGGTTGGCCCGCGCGGGCGGCAAAGGCGGCGAGGTCGGTGACCCGCAGCTGGGCGTTGAAACGATGGCTACCCTGGTCATCCGGGTCCAGCAGCGCATCCAGGCGGGCGGCCCCCTTCCAGTCCAGCACCGCCTGTCCCTGCCCGTCCTTCCAGCGCAGCGACAGGTCGGGCAACTCGTCCGGCAGGCTGGCGGCCGTCACGTCCAGGTCGCCGGTCCAACTGCCGGTAGCAAGACGGCGCAGATTGCCCTGGCCCGACAGACGGGGGCCACCGGGCGTGGGGGTGAAGGAGAAGCCGGCCGCAACCAGGCCACCGTCGCGCCAGTCAGCGGTGAAGCGGGCGGGCACGCCGGTGGCGCCCAGGGCAACGATCCCCTGCCCTTCACCATGCCAGCCATCGGGCCCGGGCGTGAAACCGGCATCCAGGGTCAGTGGCAGGATGCCGATACCGCCGGGCAAGGCCAGGGTCAGCCGGGCATCCTGGAAATAAAGGGGGCCGTCCAGGGGCATGTCGGCCGGCAGGCCGGAGCCGGACAGGCCGACCGGCCGGGACAGGCGCAGGGCACGCACCATCAGACCCGACAGGCGGCCGCGCCAAAGGCCGATGGGGGTGAAGTCGGCCTCGAACCGGTCCGCCCCCTCCTCCCCACCCAGGGAGAAGGCACCGGTGGCATGCGTCCAGCCCAGATCGTCCACGGCCAGTTCGGCCTGGGGATATCCCAGCCCCCGCAACTCCGCCGTCCAGCGCGTGGCAAGCAGGCCGGGCGCCGCCAGCCACAGGGCCAGCAGCGCCAGGGCCGGCAGGCCGGCCGCGATCATCGCCTTCTGTTTCAGACGCAATTCGATAGTCCCGGCAAATTCCGCCGCCCGGCGCGGCAACCCGCATCTTTCCATGCAAGGATGCGGCCGCTATCGTGGCGAACGCAACGCAAGAGAGACGATGCCGCCCATGCTTCCGCGCCTTCTGCTTTTCCTCTGCCTGATCCTGGCCGTGCCTGTGGCCGAGGCTGCCCGTCCGCCGGCCAATCCCGACGACACGCTGGTCATGGAGCTGAAATCCGGCACGGTCATCATTCAGATGCGGCCTGATCTGGCACCCATCCATGTGGCGCGGATCAAGCAGCTGGCGCGGCGCGGATTCTATGATGGGGTGCCCTTCCACCGCGTCGTGGCCGGCTACATCGCCCAGGCCGGCGACCGCAGCGGCACCGGCCGGGGCGGCACCGGCCGATGGCTGGAACTGGAACCCAGCAAGGAACCGCATGTCCGCGGCTCCGTCTCCATGGCGCGCGGCCTGAACCGCAACAGCGCCGACAGCCAGTTCTTCATCCTGATGCGGTCGCAGGAACCCACGCTGGACGGCAATTACACGCTGTGGGGCCATGTCGTGAAAGGCATCGAGCTGATCGACAAGCTGAAATCCGGCGACAAGACGAAGGATGGCTGGGTGAAGGAAGCGGACCGGATCATCAGCATGCGGGTGCAATCGGACCCGCCAGCACCGCCCAAGCCTGCTCCCGCCAGGCCCCAGGCTCCCCCGAAATAGCAGGTGGGCCATCCCCTGCCCCCTGTTCACATACCGGCGACATATCGCTATGGTGCGCAACGGCATGCAACCGAGAGCCGGGGCAACCGGTGCAAGGATGATTGAAATGGATCTGGAAAATACCCTCTATCTCGACCTGGCCGGCGGCCGCGTCACCATCCAGCTGCGCCCCGATCTGGCGCCCAAGCATGTGGCCCGCATCAAGGAGCTGGCGCGCGAGGGCTTCTATGACGGCCTGACCTTCCATCGCGTCATCGAGGGCTTCATGGCCCAGGGCGGCTGCCCCGACGGCAATGGCATGGGCGGTTCCGGGCAGAACCTGCCGCAGGAATTCTCGCGCGAGCCGCATGTGCGCGGCACCTGCTCCATGGCGCGCGCCGCCAATCCGAACAGTGCCGACAGCCAGTTCTTCATCTGCTTCGCCGATGCCCGCTTCCTGGACGGCCAGTACACGGCCTGGGGCAAGGTGACGGACGGCATGGAGCATGTGGACGCCATCAAGCGCGGTGCGGGCCGCAATGGCGAGGTCAAGGACCCCGACATCATCGTGAAGATGAGCGTCGCCGCCGACGTGGACGCCGCCTGATTTTTGGGCTTGGTTTCAAGTACAAACGCCGCCGCGGAGGATTCCGCGGCGGCGTTTTGCTATTCTGGTATCCCAACGACGAAGCGGGGGAACCGGGATGCATAGCACCAATTATCACAACACCCTGATCACCGTGTCGGCGGATTGCCCGGTCAGTGTCGGCACGCCGCCGGCAAAGCCGGGGACCATCGCGGAACGGCAATTCGCGCTGTTGGCCCAGAACCCGTACCAGCTGACCTCCGACGCATTGCTGCTGGCGGTGGAGAATGAACGCAAGCAGCCGGTGACGGCGGAAACGTTCTTTGCCAAGCCCCAAGCGTGCCTGCGCGCCTCACCGCTGGTCAAGAAACAGGGATATGGCCTGCATCATGATGCCGAGGGGTGTGTGGCGCTGGTGCCGGTGGAGAGCGAGACCTATGCCAACCTGCTGGCCGATGCTTCGGTGATAAAGCGGCCGGGAATGCGTAGCGCACGAGGGTGATAGGTAACAAGGCTTCAATCCGACCGGGATTATTGTTAACTATGTCTTCCCTTTGGCATTACCCCGGTCGTGACAGATGAACCAAGCCGCCCCCGCCCTGGAAATCCGCGGATTGCGCAAATCCTATGGCGAGAAGGAGGCGGTGAAGGGCATCGACCTGACCATCCGGCCGGGTGAATTCTATGGGCTGCTGGGCCCGAACGGGGCCGGCAAGACCACGACTCTGAAAATGGTGGTCGGGCTGCTGGCACCCAGTGCCGGCACCATCAGCATATTCGGCATCGACAACGCCGCCGACCCGGTGGCGGCCAAGCGGCAGGTCGCCTGGTTGCCGGACGAGCCCATGCTCTATGACAAGCTGACGCCGCTGGAATATCTGGAATTCGTGGCCGGGCTATGGGGCATTGACGCGCGCACGGCGGCCGAACGCGCCGAGGAACTGCTGACCCGGCTGGAGCTGCATGAGCATCGCAACGAGCGGTGCGAGGGTTTCTCTCGCGGGATGAAGCAGAAGGCGGCATTGGCCGGGGCGTTGATCCATGATCCGCGCCTGCTGATCCTGGACGAGCCGCTGACCGGTCTGGATGCCGCCATCGCCCGGCAGGTGAAGGATTTGCTGGCAGAGAAGGCGCGGGCCGGCTGCACCATCATCCTGACCACCCATATCATGGAAGTGGCGGAACGGCTGGTCGATCGGATCGGCATCATCCAGCATGGCAAGCTGCTGGAGGAAGGCACGCTGGCGGAGCTGCGCGCACGGCACGGGCGCGACGGCGCCTCGCTGGAGGAGCTGTTCCTGGACCTGGTTTCCGGCAAGGCGGTGGCGGCATGAGCCTGATGGCACCGGGCAGCCTGCCCTGGCTGCTGCGGCATGAGCTGCGGCTGGCGTTTCGTACCAAGAAGACGGGGCCCTGGGCCTGGGCCGTGCTGATCGTCGGTGTGCTGTTCATGCACGGGATCGGCTTCCTGTCGATCTACGGATTGTCCAAGCTGAAGGTGACGGAGGAAGGCATCCAGCTGATCTTCGGCAGCATGGGCCTGTTCGCCGCCGCCATCATGCTGGCGGCGTCGCTGCAGCTGACGGTCAATGCCATCTATACGCGCGGCGATCTGGACCTGCTGCTGTCCTCCCCCTTGAAGCCCGGCACGATATTGCCGGTGCGACTGCTGGCCGTGGGGCTGGCGGTGATGGTGGGCAGCGTGACCATGTCGGCTTGTTTCATGAATCCCGGTGCCATCATGGGGTCGGCGCGCTGGCTGGTGGGCTATGTCACCCTGCCCGCACTCTGCATGCTGTCGGTGACGCTGTCCTTCCTGCTGGTGCTGGCGCTGGTCAAGCTGGTGGGCGCGCGCCGTGCGCGGACGGTAGCGCAGGTGATGGGCGGGGTGATCGGCATCGGTGCCGCCCTGGCCGCCCAGATCCCCAACATGAACAGCACCGCCGACAAGGCCACGCAGAAGCGCAATTTCCAGGCGCTGGCCGATCTGGGCGACAATCCCGCACTGGAACCGCTGCGCTGGCTGGGGGCCGCGATTACCGGTGAACCGCTGCCGCTGCTGATTCTGCTGGTCGTCTCCGTCGGCGGGTTCGCGCTGGTGACGATGAGCCTGGGACCGGCCTTCGTCCGCTCCATCAACGCCGCCGCCGGGGCCGATGCCACGCCGCGCCGCAAGGTGGGGGCCGATACCGGTCCGCTTTCCTTGGCGGTGCGGGGCGTGACCGGTACCGTGCTGTGGAAGGAATGGCGCCTGATCTTGCGCGATCCCAGCCTGTTGACCCAGGTCTGTTCCATCCTGCTGGTCGCCGCCCCGATCGCGCTGCCCGGCCTGGGCAAATCCGTCAGTACGGCGTCGGGAGAAGTGATGGCCTTCGGCTGGATGGGTGTGGTTCCGGTGGCGGGGCTGCTGGCCGGCGCCCTGGTCTGGCTGGCCTTCGCCGGGGAGGATGCGCCCGACCTGCTGGGCACGGCACCCGTACCGGCGCGGCGCATGCTGCGCGACCGGCTGCTGGCCGCCGCCTTGCCGGCCATCGTGCCGGCAACGGTCGCGTGCCTTTACGTGGCGACGGTGACGCCCTGGTCGGCGCTGATCCTATGGCTGGTGATGCTGCTGTCGGTAATCCTCTATCTGCTGATGGATATGCGGCAGGGACCGGTGCTGGGCGGGCGCAAGGCGTTCCAGAAACGCTATCAGAGCAATGTCATCGCCCTGTTCGGGGAGATGCTGCTGGGCTTTGCCGTGACCGGGTTGGGCTGGCTGCTGCTGAAGTTCGTGCCGCCGATGCTGGCCGTGCCGTTGCTGGTGGTGTTGGTGGCGGGGGGAGTGGCCGGGGTGCTGCTGCCCAAGCGGGCGGTGGCGTAGGCGACGTTCCCCTTCCCACCGTCCATGTCCGAAAACCGCGAGCCGTGAGGCGGGTTCCATGACAGGATCAGGCCCATGGAAACGCTCGACCCCATCGCCTGCTACCGCGCCGTTGAAACCAGGGACGTCCGCTTCGACGGGCGGTTCTTCACCGCGGTGCTGACCACCGGCATCTATTGCCGGCCGATCTGCCCGGCGCGCACGCCCAAGGCGGAGAATTGCCGGTTCCACCCCACGGCCGCATCGGCGCAGGAGGCGGGGTTCCGGCCCTGCCTGCGCTGCCGGCCGGAAGCCGCCCCCGATCTGGCCGTGTGGCGCGGGACGTCCAATACCGTCTCACGCGGGCTGGCCCTGATCGCCGAGGGGGCGCTGGACGGGGAGGATAGCTCCGTCGATGTGCTGGCCGGGCGGCTGGGCGTGGGGGAACGGCAGTTGCGGCGGCTGTTCAAGCAGCATCTGGGTGCCAGCCCCATCGCCGTGGCCCAGACAAGGCGGGTACTGTTCGCCAAGCAGTTGCTGCATGAAACGGCACTGCCCATGGCGGAGGTGGCGCTGGCGGCGGGGTTCGGCAGCATCCGGCGCTTCAACGAGACGTTCCAGTCGCTCTATAGCCGTGCGCCGCGTGAGCTGCGACGTCAGGCGCTGGCATCCGACAAGGCGGAGGGCAGTGTGGCCCTGGACGGGGTGGTGCTGCGCCTGCGCTATCGCCCACCTCTGGACTGGCCGGACCTGCTGGACGCGGTGGCGGCGCAGGCAGACGCGGCTGAAAAGGTGGTGGATGGCGTCTGGCGCCGGTCGCTGGCGGATGGAGAGGTGACGGTGACCGCCCTGTCCAGCCAGGACATGCTGAAGGCGGTGATCCGCACCGGCGATATCAAATCCCTGTCGGGCATCGCCACCCGGCTGCGGCGGCGGTTCGACCTGTCGGCCGATATGGCCGTGATCAATGCGCACCTGGCGCAGGACCCGGCGCTGGCCCCACTGGTGGCGGACCGGCCCGGACGGCGCGTACCGGCACCCTGGGACGGGCCGGTACCGATCTATGAAGGGGAGCGACGATGGCACCCCTGGGGCGCCTATGCCCGCCGTCACCTGAACCTTCCCGACTTCCCGCTTTCCCTGGAAAAGGCATCATGAGCGACAATTTCTCCACCTTCCACACCCTTCACACCGGCGAAAGCCCGCTGATCCTTTGCAATGTCTGGGATGGCGGCAGCGCGCGGATGATGCGCAGCCTGGGTGCCAAGGCCATCGCCACCACCAGTGCGGGCCTTGCCTGGGCCCTGGGTGTCGCCGATGGCAACAAGCTGCCGGCCGGCCTGCTGCTGGGTGCCGCCGCCAATATCGTGCGGATCGTCCCCGACCTGCCGGTCAGCATCGATATGGAGGCAGGCTACAGCGACGATCCCGCCGCCGTGGCCGATCTGGCGCGGCGCATCGTGGCGACCGGTGTGGTCGGCGTGAATATCGAGGATGGGGCGGGCACGCCGGAACTGCTGGCCGAAAAGATCAAGGCCATCCGGGCCGCCGTGGGGCCGGGCCTGTTCATCAATGCCCGCACCGATGTCTATCTGCGCGGTCTGGCCCCGGTGGGGGAACGGGCGACGGAAGTGGTGCGGCGCGGCGCGATCTATGCGGCGGCGGGCGCGTCCGGCCTGTTCCCGGCGGGCGTAACCGATCCTTTGGAAATCAAACACATCGTGACCGGTGTTAACCTGCCGTTGAATGTGATGGCGCGGCCCGGCCTGCTGCCGGCGGCGGAGCTGGGCAAGCTGGGCGTGAAGCGGCTGTCGGCGGGATCGGCGCTGACCGAGCATATCTGGGGCCGGGTGGCTTCACTAGCGGGGCCGTTCCTGGCAGACGGGATTTCCGATCCGATCTGCGCCGATGCCATGCCCTATGGTCAGGTCAACGCGCTGATGGCGGGGGGACAGGGCTGAATTCGGCGGCAAGTGCCAGCAAACGGTCCCGCGCCTCCGCCACGGCGGGGCGCGGGGTGCCGGTGCGGGTGACCAGATGGTAGAGGTACGGGTTGGGCACCCAGAGCGGGCTGATGGGTACCAGCCGCCCGTTGGCCACCCAGGGATCGCCCAGGGGTGAACGCAGCATGCCGATGCCCAACCCCGCCTCCAGTGCCGCCAGCACGGTATCGTAATCCTCGAACCTGATATCCTGGGGGCGTGGCTTGCTGTAGGCGACGCCATGCGCCGCCAGCCAGGCCCGCCAGGAGGTGACGGTACTGTCATGGACCAGGGTTTCGGCCAGGATAGCCTGTACACCGGCGTCACGGCCCAGCCGGGCGGCGAGCGACGGGGCGGCCACGGGATAGACCATTTCGCGGAACAAAGGCGTGGCGCTGACATCGGCCCATTGGCCGTTGCCGCAGCGCACGGCGATATCCACCTCCCCCTTTTCCAGGTCGGCGAGGCGATGTTCCACCTGCATGTCGAAGCGCAGATGCGCGTCCTGAAGCTTGTCGAGTGCCCGGAACAGCCAGAGCTTGGCAAAGGCCGGCAGGATGGACAGGCGCACGATCTCCGTTCCCCGCCTTTGCCGCCACTGGTCGCCGGAGCGGGCGATCATGGTGAACGCCTCCCCCACCCGCGCGATGAACCGGTCGCCGTCGGGCGTGGTGCGCACGCCGCGCCCATGCCGTTCGAACAGGGCCACGCCCAGCCAGGCCTCCGCCGCCTGTACCCGGCGGCTGATGGCGGCGTGGGTGACGCCCAGTTCCAATGCGGCGGCGGAGAAGGACCCGGTACGCCCGGCCGCCAGCACGGCGGTCAGGCTTTCCAGCGGCGGCAGGGACAAGCTGTGCGTCATGCGTACAGGTGTCGCCCTATCGGTGCGCTATGTCAACAGCTCGCGATGGGGCATGATTTCCCCATCGACCCATCCACGGACCCATCATGACCGCGATCTGCACCGAAACGCCCCGCCCCAGCCTGCTGCCGGCCCTGGCCGTGCTGGTCACCGTGACCAGTTGGGGCAGCGCCTTTCCTGCCATCCGGGTCGCCCTGGGCGGCATGGACCCACTGCCGCTGGCGGCTTTGCGCTTCGCGCTGGCCGGCCTGTTGGTGCTGGGCTTTCTGTTGTGGAAGCAGCCGGTGCTGCCGCGCGGGCTGGACGCAGTGCGGTTTGCCGCCTGCGGCGGCATCGGCATCGCCATGTACAATATGCTGTTGAATACCGGGCAGAAGAGTGTGTCGGCGGGGGCGGCCAGCTTCATCGTCAATGTCGCCCCGGTGCTGACCGTGATCTTCGCCACCCTGTTCCTGAAGGAACGGTTCCGGCGCTGGGCCTGGGTGGGCATGGGGATCAGCATGGCGGGCGTCGGCCTGATCGCGTCGGGCCAACCGGGGGGCTTGCGCCTGGGCAGCGGGGCCAGCCTGCTGCTGGGGGCTGCCGTCTGTACGGCAACCTATTTCGTGCTGCAACGGCCGCTGGTCGGGCGGTACGGGGCGCTGACTTCATCGGCCCTGACGCTGTTGACCGGTGCGGTCTGGCTGTCACCCTGGCTGGGCGAAGGGGTGCGGCAGTTCCTGGCGGCACCGGTGACGGTGCAGGGGGCACTGCTGTTCCTGGCCTTGTTCCCGGCCGCCATTGGTTATGCCGCCTGGACCTATGCCCTGGGCCATTTCGGCGCGGCACGCGGGTCGAACTTTCTCTACATGGTGCCGGTCGTCGCGTCCGCCGTGGCCGTGCCGCTGACCGGGGAATTGCCCATATGGACAACCCTGGCCGGCGGAGCGATGGCGCTGGGCGGGGTCGCGTTGGTCAATACCAAGGGGCGGGGGTGAGGTGTTTGTCAGGGCTCGCCTTCGGCTCGACCTGACCTACGGCATCAAGCCGTCACCGTAGGTCAGGTCGAGGGGTATTACCCCGAGCCCTGACAGACCACATCCCCGAAAACTCACACCTGACCGGCGACCAGAACCTTCCCAGGATCATAGGTCACGCGGTCGCCGCTGGGGTCGCTTTCCAGCGACAGCAGCGGGGCGGTGACGCGGCCCAGGACGCGGGAGCCGCCCTCGGACAAGCGGATCACTTCCGCTTCTTCCGCCATGATGGCGGACTGGCAGCCGGCGGCGCGGGCCAGACGGGCATGGGCCTCCAGATGCATTTCCGTGCCGTGGACCGGCAGGGCGATGCGGGGGCGGACCAGGGCGTAAAGGTCGCGCAGTTCATTGGCACCGGGATGGCCGGAGACGTGCAGCGGCTCGCCCCCCATCAGGTCGGTGCCCATCAGCACCTCCACACCGCGCGCCCGCAGCTTGGAAACGACCTTCTCCACCGCTTCCTCGTTACCGGGAATGATACGGGCGGAGAGGACGACGGTGTCGCCGGCGCCGAACGGCGGGAAGCGGCGTTCGCCGCGCGCCAGCTTGGCCAGGGCCGCTTTCTCTTCACCCTGCCCGCCGGTGCAGATCAGGGCGACCTTGTCGCGGTCCAGACCCTTCAGGTGGGCGGGTTCGGCCAGCGGTACCGGCACATGGTCCAGCATGCCCAGGTCGCGCGCCGTCTCCTCGCTGTTGCGCATGGAGCGGCCGGCCAGCGCCACATGGCGGCCAGCGGCCTCCGCGGCGGAAATGGCCGAGGCGACGCGGGCCACGTTGGTGGCAAAGCAGCAGATGGCGATCTGGCCCTTGCGGGTGGCGAACAGCTTGTCGAAAGCGCGGCGGACCTGCGCTTCCGACGAAATGGGCATGTCCTTGTGGGCGTTGGTGCTGTCGCACAGCATGGCCAGCACGCCCTCGTCACCCAGCTTGCGCAGGGCGTCGATATCCGTGGGCTGGCCGATGCCGGGCTCCGGATCGAACTTCCAGTCACCCGTGTGCAGGACCGTGCCGGCATCCGTGTCGATGGCCAAGGCCACCGGCTCCGGGATCGAATGAGTCATGCGGATGGTGCGGAAGCCGAAGGGGCCGATCTTGAACGACCCGCCCACCGGGTAGGTGTTCAGCGTGACCTTGTCCAGCACCCCAGCCTCATCCAGGCGGCGCGCGATCATCTTGGTGGCGAACGGCGTGGCCCAGATCGGGCAATCCACACCCTGCGGCCACAGCCGGTCGATGGCGCCGATATGGTCCTCATGCGCGTGGGTGACGACAAGCGCCAGCAACCGGTCGCGAATGGGGGCCAGGAAGGCCGGGTGGGGAATGACGCAATCAACGCCCTCGACACCCTGATCGGGGAAGGCGATGCCGGCATCGACCAGGACCCAGGCGCCGTCATGGCCGTACAAGGTCCAGTTCATGCCGATGCGGCCCAGGCCGCCCAGCGGCACGACCAGCACTTCACCCTGACCCGGCACGGGCCAGCGGCGGTCGAAATCGGTATAGCGGTGGAAGGGGATGACCGTGGCATCCGCCCGGTCCATGTCCGCGCCGGCCCCGATGCGGGGGAACGCGGTGGCGCTTTCATGCAAAGCGTCGAAATCAGTCTCTTTCATGCATCGCCCTTATCCCGCAATGCAGCAGCCTTGTCAAAGGCGCTGCACGCGGGTCAGGCATCGGCTTTCATTGGCCGTTCTATGCGGATGCGCGCTGGATCATGTCATTCTTAAACCCAACCATTGTCGCCCCTTCCGCCATTGCCGCAGCAGGGCCAGATCGATCAGCGCCACGATGATCACCGACAGGCCAAGCAGCGGCAGGAACAGCGCGAAACCCAGCAGGATCAGCCCCATCACTGCCGAGCTACCCTTGATGCGCAAAGGCGGCGGGGCGCCCAGCGCGCCCGACGGCCGGCGCTTCCACCACATCACCACGCCGCTGACCGACAACAGCACCAGGCCCAAAGCGGCCAGCACGCCCAGCAACTGGTTGAAGGCGCCGAACAACTGACCCTCATGGGCAGCGATGCCGACGCCGACGACGCGGTCGATGACATGGCGGTCGGCGAATTCCTCCCGCCGCAGCAGGTCGCCGGTGGTGCCGTCCAGGTCGATGGACACGCGTTGCGGCCGGTTGGCAGTCAGGGAGCGTACGGCCCATGGGGCACCGGGCTTGTTGGGCAGGTTGATATGGACGGGGGCCGGTAAGTTCAGGGGGGCGATGCGGGTCACCACATCCGACAAGGTGGCGGCACCGACCATCATGTCGTCCATCGACAAGGAGCCGTGGTCCATGGGTGCGGTATCAGCATGTTCGTGCACATCATGGGCGGCGCGTTCGGCACTGCGGCTGGTGGTCCAGTCCTGTTTGACGGCGGCGGTGCCGGTGGCTTCGCGGACCATCTTGAACGCTCCGCCCCAGACCCCGGCCCAGGGCAGGCCCGTTAGCAGCAGGAACAGGGCCAGGAACGACACCCAGATGCCGACCACCCCATGCAGGTCACGCCAGAACATGCGGCCGCCGGCCGACAGGCGGGGGTAGATCACCCCCGCCCAGCCGGACCGGTCACGCGGCCACCACAAATAAAGACCGCTGGCCACCATGACGATGCCCCAGCACGCCGCCAGTTCCACCAGCCAGGAACCGCGATCGCCCATCAGCAACTCACCATGGAAGGTCTTCACCTGTTCCATCAGCCGATCCTCCTCCCGCACCTTGTGCAGGATGGACAGGGTCTGCGGGTGGACATAGACGCGCCAGAGAGCCCCCTGCCCGTCCCGGATCTGGACACGCACGGCGTCAGTCGGGTGTTCGGACAGGATATAGGTCTTCAAGCTGCCACCCGGCACGGCGGCCAGCGCCGCCAGCGCCTGGGCATTGGCATCGGCGGCGGGACCGGTCAGGGTGAGGTTGTCATAGGGGCGGTCGATCCAGGCCTCCACCTGCGGCTTGAACAGATAGAGGGAGCCGGACAGGGCCAGGGCAATGATGAAGGGCACACAAAACAGGCCAGCATAGAAATGCCAGCGCCAGATGGTGCGGTGATCCAGCCATTTGCGGTTGGACATGGCCCTTTTTACCCCTTCCATTTCAGTTCAAGCGTGAAGGTGCGCTGCGGATAGGGGTGGAAGACCCAGGCGCGGTCATTGCCGATATTGTCGACGCCGACGGAAAGCCGGGTCACCTCCGTCATGTCCCAGGACAGTTTGGCATCGAAGATCATCAGTTCCGACGTGTAGCCATAGGTGTCGCCGCGCTGTGTGCCCTCCAGGTTGGTGTTGGGGCGCGACGCGTAGCGCCAGCCGGTGGAGAACTGCCAGTCGGTGGCGAACCGGTAGCGGGCATTGCCGTTCAGGCGCCATGTCGGGATGCGGGGGAACTGCACGCCCTCCGATGCCGGCACCGACCGGTTGCGGATTGTTTCGGCATTGATCCAGGCAGCGTTGAAATCAACATCCAGCCCGTCGATGCCGGCGATATCCACCGCTTCGGCAATCGCCTCCACACCCCATTGGCGGGTGATGTCGATATTCTTGAACGACGAGGTGACGATGCCGAACTGGTTGAAGCCCTGCTGGCTGAAGATCGCGTCCTTCACCCGCTGATAGAAAAGGCTGCCGGTGAAGCGGACATCACCGAAGGACCGGCGCAGCATCAGGTTGGCGTCGCGGGATTTTTCCGGCTTCAGGTTGGGATCGAAACTGTTGATGTCGAATTCGCCATTGCCGTCCAGGCGACCCTGGAACAGCTCCCCCACCGTGGGGAAGCGGGTGGCCGTGGCCAAGCTGAGTTGGCCCATCCAGTCATCGGGCAGGTCGGCCTGGATACCAATGGACGGGCTGAGGGCGGTATCCTTGCGGTCGGTATAGGATTGGTATTTCGCGCTGCCGGCGACGCGGGTGCCGATGCGGCCGTCGAAGGCCCGCCATTGGTCGACGCGCAGGCCGCCGGTCAGCTTCACGGCCGGTGTCAGCTGCCAGGCATCGTCGATGAAGGCGCCCAGCTGGCTGGTGCGGCCGCCGGTGCGGGTGCTGAAAGCCGGCGTGGCGGCGCTGCGCCAGTTGCTGACCGCGTAAATGGTCTGGTCGGTTTCATAGAGGCTGGCATTGAAACCGATCGCCAGGTCATGGTCGCCGATGGTGCGTTCCAACTGCCCGTCGCCGGTCCACCAGCCGGTATCGCCCTGGCGCGTATCGGTGCCGGCACCGTTGGTGATGCCGTTCTGATAGCCGGTGGAGGTGCGTACACGCTGCTTGTCGGTGAGAAAGCGCGACAGGTTCAAGGTGGCCTGCCAGTCGGCCAAGGGGCCTTCCAGCTTCAACCCGCCCAGCATTTCCCGCCGTTCGGTCAGGGACAGGTTGATGGCGGGCATGGAGTAGAGCGCACCATTCACCGACACACGGCCGGTGAAGATCGGATTGCCGGCCGCGTCGCGCAGATATGTCGAGGGGTTGGTACCGTCATAATCGCTGGTCCACAGCATGGCCAACAGGCCGGCCGACCAGCCATTGGCGAAGTCGTAGCCGATGCGGGCGCGGAGCTGGTCCTGGCTGGTATCTTCCACCGTATAAGCACCAGCCACGGGGGTTTTGGTGATCAGGTTGGGGTCGGTGACGGCGCCCGTGACGGCGGTGGCAGGGGCGGTGCCCGTGGCCGGGGTCAGCTGGTAGAATTGCTGGGGGTGGCCTTCATTCTCCAGATGGCGATAGGAGAGACGCGCACTCCAGGGACCGTCCTTCCAGCCGAAGCCGGCTTCGCCCGTATAGCCGTCGAAACTGCGGTCGGTACCGTACTGTTTATAGGGCTGCACGAAATACTGGGCGGTGGCGAAGCTTTCCAGGCCGTCCCTGGGCGGCTTGGTGGTGATGGAGATGATGCCGCCCATGGAATTGCCGGGATAACGGGCCGAATAGGGGCCATAGACGATGTCGAACTGCTGCACCTCCCCCGGACCGACCACACCCCATTTCGGCGGGAAGGAGAAGCTGTTGCCCAGCAGGTTCGACACGACAAACCCGTCCACCAGCACCAGGGCGCGGGCCGATTGGGTGGAATGGGTTCCGCGGAAGCCAGGGACGGCATTGGCATCACCGATGAAGCGCTTGCGCACGAAGAAATTCGGTGCGTATTTCATCAAATCTTCGACATTCACGGC
The DNA here is from genome assembly GCF_048066115.1 of Niveispirillum sp. KHB5.9. NCBI lineage: Bacteria > Pseudomonadati > Pseudomonadota > Alphaproteobacteria > Rhodospirillales > Azospirillaceae > Niveispirillum > Niveispirillum sp. KHB5.9. The sequence goes on from NZ_JBLTYX010000031.1 coordinate 33,347, forward strand.
ATTGATCGCCGCGAACTGTTCCTGACCGAGCGAGACGGACAGACCGCGCGGGACGATGGTGATGGGGACGTCGCGCTGGCCGATGACGATCACTTCAGCGATCTGGTTGTCTTCGGCAAAGGCGGGCGGAGAAAGGGCGATCAACGCCGCAGCGCTTAGGCAGCGGGCGCGTAAGGTTGTGCGGGGCACGTATGTGTCCTCCGGCGGCCAGACCCGCGATGAAGCTAAAGTCGGGCGGGCGGCGCCTGTCGGAAATGTCCGGGAATGGGTGGTCGGTCAGACAGCCCAGGACATTGGCGGCGCGCGGGCACCCAAAGGCGCCCCGGCCCAGAGCCGGCGGCGGACGGGTTCGACGAAGGGCCGCAGGACAAGGAAGTCGCGGCGCGCCGGCAGCAGCAGGGCCAGCAGCAGCAGGATGGGACCCAGTAGGGTCATGGCCATGAAGGGACAAAGGCCCTGGTGACCGGTATCGACCGGCGCATCATCCCCATCACCGGTCTGGATCATGGAAGAACCGGCACCGGTACAGATGACCAGCCAGCCCTTACCATTGTCGGGGTCCGTGTTCGGCATGTAGCCGCCGGGGATCATCCCGCGCAGAAGCAGGGCAAGCAGCAGCAGCCACGGTGCCAGACACCGCGCCGAACCCGCCACGTTTGAGAGAATTGCCCTGGTCATGTTTCTTTTAATGATCCCAAGCCCGGTTCGGGTCAACGCCCACCTGCTGCGACCGAACGACCACGGGTGGGAAGCGGTCGATTGACCCGGTCCTGGCCGCTGCATATGGTAGCGCTATCAAAAATAAAACATGTCCATCCGGGGGAACCGATGCGCCAGCCGACACGGGGCCTCAGGGCCTTTCTGTCCCTTTCCGTCTGTCTGTCCTTGCTGGCCCTTCCCGCCATGGCGCAGGAGGCGTGGCGTGATCCGGGGTTGGACCCGGCCAAGCGTGCCGCCGATCTGGTGGGGCGGATGACGCTGGAGGAAAAAGCCGGTCAGATGCGCCATGCTGCCCCCGCCATCCCGCGCCTGTGCATCCCCGCCTATAATTGGTGGAACGAGGGGCTGCATGGCGTGGCGCGGGCGGGTGAGGCCACGGTGTTTCCCCAGGCGGTGGGGCTGGCCGCCACCTGGGATGTGGGGCTGATGCGGCAGGTGGCCGATGTCACGGCCACGGAATTCCGTGCCAAATACCTGAAGACGCGAGGGGTGGACGGGGCGTCGGCGCAATATCGCGGCCTGACCGTCTGGTCGCCCAACGTCAATATCTTCCGCGACCCGCGCTGGGGCCGGGGACAGGAGACGTTCGGGGAGGACCCGTATCTGACATCGCGCATGGGCGTGGCCTTCATCAAAGGTTTGCAGGGCGATGATCCGCGCCATCCCAAGACGGTGGCGACCGTGAAGCATCTGGCCGTGCATAGCGGGCCCAACGCCGACAGTGTCGATGCCCTGGTCGGCAATTACAACGGCACCCCTTCACAGCCCATCACCATCCTTGCCGGCATCAAGGAGCGGTTTGCCAAGGCGGAGGTGATCTATGTCGCGCGATCGGATCACGGCCGGCGAGGGCGTGGAACTGTCGATGAAGGTGCGAAACAGCGGCCGGTGGGCGGGGGATGAGGTGGTGCAGCTTTACGTTTCCCACCTGACCCGCTATGCGCAGCTGCGCGCCTTGGCGGGATTTCAGCGGTTGACACTGAAGCCCGGCGAAAGCCGCACCTTGCGCTTCACCCTGGATGCCAAGGCTCTGTCGATCGTGGCAGCGGATGGAAAGCGGGTGGTGCCGGAGGGGGCGGTGCGGATCTGGGTGGGCGGTGGCCAGCCGCTGCACCGGGCGGGATTGCCGGTCGTGGCGGGGCAATCCGTGGGTTTGATCATTGAAGGCAACAAGCAATTATCTGACTTTTAAACCACAACAGAGCAATCAAGGGCGATTATTCACGCAAAAGCAGGGCCGGTGATTGCGCAGGCAAGTCAGCAAGGCGGTAGGACCGAATACTCATACCACATACGAATGGATGCATTGGAAACGCATCATCAGGCAGAGGATAATGACCGGAGCCGGCCCTTTGTGACCGTTCCATTACCACCCTTGATGGTGCGATGCGATTGCCCATCCTGTTCTTGCAGGATACGATCCATCGACGGAGGAACGGTCCCACAGTGACCGGTCCGGTGGTGGTGGTAAAGACGAGCAGTGGCGATGATCGGGCAAGAAGCGGCGGTACCTAAGGAATTCCTGGCGCGCATGTCCAGCGCCATGGTTTCGGCCGGCAATGTCGAACAGTTGACGCGGCCGCTGCTGGAACTGCTGGAATTGATGACGGGGCTGGAAAGCACCTATCTGACCCGTATAGACGGCGATGCCCGGGTACAGACCATCCTGTTTTCACGCAACAGCCGGGTGATGCAGATCCCCGAAGGGCTGTCGGTGCCGTGGAACGACACGCTGTGCAAGCGGGCGCTGGAGGAAGGGCGCAGCTATACCGACAATGTCGCCGATTGCTGGGGCGATTCGGATGCGGCGAGGGCGCTGGGTATCCAGACCTATGCCAGCGTCCCGGTCTATGTCGCCGATCAGGCGCTGTACGGCACACTGTGCGCGGCCAGCAAGGACAGCCGGCCGATGTCGGCGCAGGGGCAGCAGGTGCTGTCGCTGTTCTCCAGCCTGATTTCCCAGCAATTGCAGCGTGAACAGCTGCTGGACAAATTGCAGAAGGCCAATGCGGCACTGGAGGTGGAATCCTCCACCGATGCGCTGACCGGCCTGCCCAACCGGCGCTTCGCCCTGTCGGAACTGGACAGGCTGTTCGCGCTGGCGCAGCGGACGAGGCAGCAGGTGCTGCTGGCCTTCATCGATCTGGACGGGTTCAAGGGCATCAACGACACGCATGGGCACGATGCCGGCGACGAATTCCTGATCGCCGTGGGCCGCCGCCTTTCGGCCGGCCTGCGCCGGGGGGATGTGCTGGGCCGGCTGGGCGGGGATGAGTTCATCTTCATGGGCCTGACGGCGCCGGGGGAAACGAACGGGTTGAAGGCCGATGAGGCGGCGTACCAGCGCCTGGCCCCGCTGCTGCGTGGGCGGTACGATTTGGGGGCCTGCGCCCTGGACTATCCCGGCGCCAGCTTCGGCATCGTCGTGGCCGATCCGGATGCGACGACGCCGGAAGAGGCGCTGCGCGAGGCCGATGCCAGGATGTATATCGACAAACGGGCGCGGCGCGCGGGTGGTTGATGGGAAGAGCCCCGGCGGACAGAACCCGCCGGGGCTTTTTTGATCAATCTGCGAAGCTGATCAGATCATCCTTCACCGAAGCCGGGTCCAGGACGAAGGGCGTGGTGCGGACATCGCCCTCATCCGCCGGCACCGTGTCGGCCAGCGGCAGGTCCAGCCGGTGGCGTTCCACCAGCGTGGCCATGCCGAAGACCGGGCGGTCGGCGAACAAGTAGGTGCCGGAACGCGTACCGTCGATTCGGATCAGGTCGGCGGCATCGGTGCCGGACACGCCGACCACGGTACCGGAAGCGGCGAAGCGGCCGGTTCCGCGATAGGTCAGCGACCCGACCCGCACATCCAGGCCGGTGACCGTACCCGCCGTTTCCAGCACCAGGGCGTTGGACAGGCTGAGCGTGCCGGTCGATGCGATACGCGTACCCGCGGTCAGCACCGCCCCCTGCCCCGTCACGCCGGCCAGCGTCAGGTTGGTGCCGGCAGTGGCGGTCAGGTTGCGGGCGGTGACACTGCCCAGGGTGACAGCCTTGGCACCGGTGATGGCGGTGTCCTGGATGCTGGTGATGGCGCCGGTGGTCAAGGTGTCACCGGCAGTGACGGTGACGTTGCGGCCGGCAACATTGGCCAGAGCGGCGCCCTTGCCGGCGGTTACGCGGACATCCTGGCTGGCGGTGATGGCACCGGCGGTCAGGACATCGGTGCCCGACAGGGTGATGCTTGCGGCGGCAAGCGTGCCCGTGGACAGCCGGGAGGCGCTGACGATCAGGGCGTTGGTGACGCTGACCGGTGTTGCGAAAGCCACCGTGCCGCCGGCCACGTCCAGGCCGGACAGGCCGGTGACGACGCCATTCAGGCCGACGGCACCGGTGCCGGCGCGGACGGTCAGGCGGTAGGGGCCGGAGAGCGCACCGGTCACCGCGACATTGTCGGTGGCGGCACCGGCGGTGGTGATGGTGCTGTCGCTGGCCAGCGTTACCGGACCAGCCAGGCGGATCGTACCGCCGCCGGTGCTGGTCAGGTCGCCATTCAGGGTCAGAATGCCGGCATAATCCTGCTGGCCCGTGGTCTTCAAGCCGCGCAGGGCGATGGTGGAGCCGCCGACGGACAGCAGCTTCAAAGCACTGGTGCCGCCCACGGTGCCGTCCAGGGCCACCTTGCCGCGACCGGCATCGACGACCAGGGCGTAGGCACCGTTGATCGTGCCATTGACGCGGATATCGTCGGTGGCGGCACCGGCAGTGACGATGGCACTGTCGCCCGCCAGGGTGACGGGGCCGCCGACCCGGATGGACCCGCCCAGGGTGGAGACCAGGTCGCCCGACAGGGTCAGGGCACCGGCATGATCCTGCAGCCCCGTGGTGGTGACACCGCGCAGCGACAGGCTGCCGCCGCCGACCGCAAAGCTGGACAGGGCACGGGTGGCACCCACGGCACCGACGACATCGACACGGGCCGTGCCGGCATCCAGCACCAAGGCGTAGGGGCCATCGACGGGGCCGGTGATGCGGATATCGTCGATGGCGGCACCGGCCGTCACAATGGCGCTGTTGCCCGTCAGTTGGGTGGTGCCGGCGATGCGGATGGCACCACCGGTGGTGCTGACCAGATTGCCGTTCAGGCGGATGGTGCCGGCATAATCCTGGGCGCCGCTGGTGGTGATATCGCCCAGGGTGACCGTAGAACCACCGGCCGACAGCAGGGTCAGGGCGCGGGTGGCACCGACGGGACCGCCCAGGGTGAGCTTGCCGGCACCGGCATCGGCGACCAGGGCGTAGGGTCCATCGACGGTACCCTGGATGCGGATATCGTCGCTGGCGGCGCCGGCGCTCACGATGGCGCTGTTGCCGGCAAGGGTGACGGGACCGCCCAGGCGGATGGTGCCGCCGACGGTGCTGGCCAGGTCGCCGTTCAGGGTAAGGGCGCCGGCATAATCCTGAAGGCCGGTGGTGGTCACGTCGCGCAGGCTGACGCTGGAACCGCCGGCGGAGAACAGTTTCAGGGCGCTGGTCGCACCCACGGCACCGTCCAGCATGACCTTGCCGCGGCCGGCATCGACCAGCAGGCCATAGGCGCCGTTCACCGGACCGGCAATGCGGATATCGTCGGTGCCGTTGCCGGCAGTAACGATGGCGCTGTCGCCCGCCAGGGTCACGGGGCCGCCCAGGCGGATGGTACCGCCAATGGTGCTGGCCAGGGCACCGGACAGGGTGATGGTGCCGGCATAATCCTGCTGCCCCGTCGTAGTGACGTCGCCAACGCTGACCGTGGCACCGCCGGCCGACAGCAGCATCAGCGCAGAGGTGGCACCGATGGCGCCGCCCAGGGTGACCTTGCCGGTGCCGGCATCGGCGACCAGGGCATGGGCGCCGTTGATGGCGCCGGTGATCTGCACATCGTCACCGGCGAAACCGGCGGTGACGATGGTGCTGTCGGTGGCAAGGGTCACGGGGCCGGCCAGGCGGATGGCACCGCCGGTCATGCTGACCAGATCGCCGGACAGGGTGACGGCACCGGCGATATCCTGGCGACCACTGGTGCGCACGCCGTTCAGCGTGACCGTGGAGCCCTTGGCGGCCAGACCGGCCAGGGCCTGACTGGCGCCGACCGTGCCCAAGCTGACACTGCCGGTGCCGGCATCGATGGTCAGGAAACCGGCGCCGTCGATGGCGCCCGCGACATTGACGCTGTCGGTGGCAGCACCGGCGGTGACGATGGTGGCCAGATCGCCAACGGTCAGGGCACCGGCGAGCGTGACGCTGCCACCCAGTACATTGCCGGACAGCGACAGGTCGGTATTGGCACGGACGGTGCCAGTGCCCGCATCCAGCGTGCCGGAGACGGAAACGCCGCCCTGTCCGCCGTCCAGGATGATGTCGCCACCGTCCTGGCGGACGCTGTGCGCCTGGACGATGCCGGTCATGTCGATGACATTGTCGACAACGCGCGCGGCGGTGGAGGCCGACAGCAGCATGGAGCCGCCCTGCACCAAGCCCGCCTGTTCCAGCTTGGCACCGCTCACCGCGGAACCGGCATCGAAGCTGATCAAGCCATCGCCTGTCAGGTCCAGAGTGAAGCGCTGGGCGGCACCCAGGGTGACACGGCCCAGTTCGGCGCGGATGGTGCCGGTGTTGCGCACATGCGGGGCGACCAGGGCGGCCAAGCCGCTGCTGGCAGTGATGGTGCCGTTATTGGTGATGGTGGCACCGGCGACGGTGGATGCGCTGTCGAACCGATAGTCGCCGGCAATGAAGCGTTCATTGGTGATGCCGGCCGTGGTCGCCACCAGCGAGCCGACATCCACCACCGACCCGGCGCCGAACAGGATGCCGTTGGGATTGATCAGGAAGATGCGGCCATTGCCGGTCAGCGAACCGTCGATGGTGCTGACCTGACCGCCGGTGACGCGGTTCAGCGCGATGGAACCGGTGCCGGGCTGCACGAAGCGCGTCGTTTCCCCGGCGGCGATGTCGAAACCGCGCCAGTCGATGATGGCCTTGTCGCTGCCCTGCCGCACCTCCAGCACCGATCCGGTGGTGTCAAAGCCGACGGTGCCATGCACCACGGTCGGGTTCACGGGATTGGCGGCAGCGGCACCCGCGAAGGCCAGGATCACGCCGGTCAGGGCGGTGCCGGCCAGCAGGTGGCGGCGGCTGGAGTGCATGTCACGGACCATGGGTTCATTCCCCTTGTGCATCGGGCGCGCGGATCAGAAGCGGGTGGTGACGGCGACGAAGAAGCGGGCGTCGCGGTCGCCCTTGGTCGCCACGTCGCGGCGCAGCGGCTTGGCCACGGCCAGATCGGCCGACATTGTATCGTCCAGATTGGCGCGCAGGCCGGCCCCGACCGACGCCATCTTCACCCCGTCTATCTGGGTCACGGGATCGTCGTTCCAGACCTTGCCATGGTCGTAGAAACCGTAGAGCTGCACGCCCACCGCCTCACCCACCGGCAGCGCGTAGCGCAGTTCCACCAGACCGGCGACGCCCTGGTCGCCCGACAATTCGCCATCATCGAAGGCGCGGCCGAAGGCGGCCCCGCCCAGCTTGAATTCCTCCTGCGCCAGCAGCGCCCGGTCGGCGATCTGGGCGGTCAGGGCCAGACGGGCCGACATTCCGTTACCCAGGGCCTGGACGCGTTCCGCCTCGAACGTCATGCGGGTGAATTCGGACGACCCGGCGGCGCGCGACTTGTCGGTGGAGCCGTCACGGGTGGCGCCCATCATGTCCAGACCCTGCACGACACGGGCGGCGAAACGGTTGGCACCGCCGGCCTGATCCAGCAGGGTGAAGTCTGCCCCCAGCGACAGGGTACGCACCACATCCTGGGCGAAACGCTGGCCGAAGAAGGCGGTGCGCGTCTCATACGCGTTGAATTCGGCATCGACCATCAGGCTTTTGGCCCGGGTGCGCAGGAACGGGTGGGCGGCGCGCAGCGTCACGCCGCTGTACCGCGTGGTGACCTCCAGCGCCTCCAGGCTGTCGCCCGGTTCCCCGCGCTGGATGGACCCGCGCACGCCCAGGATGGTGCCTTCGCTGCCCACCTGCTGATCCCAGGACAGGGTCAGACCCTGCTGCTCCTCGGGGTCTTCCAGGGCGGTCAGGCCAGAGATGGTGAAGCGGCCGCCATCGGCGGCGGTGTTGAACGCCGCACCGGCCGACAGGCGCCAGGGGCCGGCATAGACGGAGCCGCGATTATCGATGGCGGCATAGGCCTGGACCGTCTGCTGTTCCACCTTCAAGGTCAGCACCGAACCACCCGTCTGCCCGACGGCGGGTGACAGCACGGCGCGGGCGGAGACACCCGGCAGATCGTTGACCAGCAGCAGCCAGCGTTCCAGGTCCTGAATGTTCAAGGCGCCCTTGGTGGCGGTCAGATGGTCCAGGTAGGACTGGATACGGCCAGCATGGGCACCGGTATCGCCCTCGACCACCGTCTTGGCGATGAAGCCTTCGACCACGCGGATGGTGGCGACCCCGTCGGTGATGCGCTGGGCCGGAACCACGGCGCGGGCCAGGACCCAGCCGGCATCGCGGTAGCGGGCGGTGATGGCATCGGCCGTGGCGTAGAGGTCGGCCAGGGTCACCGGCTTGCCCGTGATGGCGGCGGTCAGGTCATCGAAGCTGCCGGCTGGCATCGTGTCGGCCCCTTCCACCGCAACCCGTGACAGGGTCAGCGGCGTGGTGGCGGCACCGGCCACGGGGGCGACGCCGGGGGCCGGGGCGATCTCGATCCCGCCCTGGGCCGGGGCGGCGGGACGGGCGGGGGCGGCAAGGTCGGGCCGGCGCGGTTCGGCCACCGGGGGCAGCGTCTGCTGCGCCAGGGAGGGACCGGCCAGCAGCAGCAGCATGGCCGTGCCCGACGCCAGTTTCCGCCCGAACCGGCGGGAGCCCCGCGAAATCGATTGAATAGCCATGGTCGCCGCCATCTGAGATCGGGATGATGAAAACGCATCGCCGGTTCCAGGATGAAACCGGACGCTTGAAACGTCCCTGGCTTCTAACTGGATTTTGTTACGGATTAATGAGAGTTCCGGGATGTATAGAGATCAGCTTATACATAGATATTGATAATCATTCTCAAATCTATGCTGTATATCGTTCGTACAGGCGGCACTTTCGATAATAAAACTGACGCATAATCTTCACGCATCCCCAAAATTACCGTCTTGTTCGCCGGTGTAGACGAGGGGCCGACAAAGGCGACCCCCGCCTCTCGTTTTTTGGCGCCTCATATCCAGGGAGCAAGTCCGTGAGCCAGATCGACGTCCCCGAAATCGACCGCGACAATCTTGAAGAACGTGGCATCGGTGCGGACAAGACCTTCGACAAGGTGCTGGAAGCCAGCGTCGGCCGCCGCCATTTCTTGCGCGGCACGGCCACGACGGCCGCCGCCACGGCGGCCCTGTCCGCCCCCGGCATCTTCCTGACCGGCAACGAGGCACAGGCCGCAACCCTGCCGCTGACCTTCGCGTCGGTGGCCGAGACCAAGGCCGACAAGGTGACCGTGCCCACCGGGTACGAGGCCAACACCCTGATCCGCTGGGGCGACCCGCTGTTCCCCGGCATGGCGCCGTTCGACCCGACCAAGCAGACCCCGGCCGACCAGGCCAAGCGCTTCGGTTTCAACTGCGACATGGTCGCGGTGTTCCCCGAGCGTTTCGGCGCGCCGGCCAAGATCGGCCGCCTGCCCTACCCGTCCTACCTGATGTGCGTGAACCATGAGTATACGACGGGCACCAACATGTTCCCCGGCTATACCGGCAGCGAGAACGAGTCCCTGGTCGAGATCGAGGCGCATGGCATTTCCGTGCTGAACGCCCGCATCCTGAACGGCCGCTGGAGCTACGACGTCACTTCGCCCTATAACCGCCGCATCACCGGCACCACGCCGATCCGCGTCACGGGCCCGGCCGCCGGCCATGCCAAGCTGAAGACCCCGGCCGACCCGACGGGTACGCTGGTCCTGGGCACCTTCAACAATTGCGCCGGCGGCTTCACGCCCTGGGGCACGTACCTGGCGGCGGAAGAGAATTTCGACCAGTATTTCGCCAACCGTTCCAAGGTTGCCGACGCCAAGATCGCGCTGGACCATACCGATTACACGGTCACCGCCGGTGCCACCGGCCGCAAGTGGGAGAATTACGTTCCCCGCTTCGATTGCGGCAAGCCGGAAGGCGTGAACGAGCCCTACCGCTTCGGCTGGATGGTCGAGGTCGATCCGTACGACCCGACCTCCATGCCCAAGAAGCGTACCGCCATGGGCCGCTTCAAGCATGAGGGCGCCACCATCGCCCTGACGCGCGGCACCAACAAGGTCACGGCCTATTCCGGCTGCGACACGGTGTTCGAATATGTCTACAAGTTCGTGTCCTCCGGCACCTACAATACCAGCAACCGCGCCGCCAACATGGACCTGCTGGAGAACGGCACGCTCTATGCCGCGCGCTTCAATGCCGATGGCACCGGCGTCTGGCTGCCGCTGGACCTGAATGACCCGGTGTCAGGCCCGCTGCTGGCCGCCGCCACCTATCCGGACGGCACCCGCCGCTTCCAGACCCAGGCCGACGTGCTGATCAACAGCCGCCGCGCCGGCGACGCTGTCGGCGCCACGCCGATGGACCGTCCGGAAGACCTGGAAGCCACCGTCGATGCCGATTTCTACGGCAACGGCAAGATGTACATCATCCTGACCAACAACAGCAGCCGTCAGGCCGCCAGCAGCACGGCGACCGTGACCAGCGGGTCGCGCGCCGGTGCCGGCCGTGCGGTGCCGGCCAAGGCCGATGCCGCCAACCCGCGCGGTCCCAACCGCACGGGCCATATCGTCGAGGTGACGGAGGCCGGCAACGATCATACGGCCAAGACCTTCACTTGGCGCATCTTCCTCTTGGCCGGTGATCCGGCCGCGGCGGCCACGGCGGTGGACAATGTCGCGCTGAACGGCGTTTCCACCTTCACCGGTGATCGTTTCGGCTCCCCCGACAATGTCACCTTCGATGCCAGCGGCAACATGTGGATCGCCACGGACGGCACGCCGTCCAGCTATCCGTTCAATGACGGTATCTATGCCATGCCGCTGTCGGGCACGCCCGGCCAGCCGGTGGCGGTGAAGCGCTTCCTGTCGGTACCGGCCGGTGCCGAATGCTGCGGTCCGCTGATGTCGCCGGACAACACCTCCTTCTTCATCGCCGTGCAGCATCCGGGCGAGGATGTCGCGGGTGTGTTCGACAATGCCCAGTCCAAGTGGCCGGACGGCGAATATCCGCGCCCGTCGGTGGTGTGGATCCGCCGTACCGACGGTGGCCGCATCGGGTCTTGATACCGAGCTTGATTGAATGTTGGATTGGGCCTTCCATCGCGAGATGGAAGGCCCTTTTACATTTCCGGCTGACCGTATACCCCCGATGCTGCCACCCGAACCCTATCCCTGGCCCTTTGACGGTGACACCTATCGCATGGGCATGGGGCTGCGCACGCAGGACCCGGCACAATGGCTGGCACCCGATGCCGGCTGCCCCGTACAGCTGGCCGAGCGCGCCCGGCTGTTACGCGAGCGCAAATGGGATGTGCTGGCCCTGATGCCGGAAGCGCGGGCGGCAGCGGCGGAACTGCTGGAACTGGTGATCGCGCATCTGACGGGGCGTTTTCCGGACTGGTTCAGCGCCGTGGAAGGCGGGATCGACAGCAGGGTGGCGGGAATGGTGCTGAAGCCAGCGGATTTCGACCATCCGCTGCACCTGCTGGGCCATCTGCTGCCCGATGATCTGTGCCTGCTGTCGAAGACGCCTGGCGGATGGCGGCTGATGGGTGGGGCGGTGTGCTTTCCGTCCCACTGGTTTCTGCCGCATATGCTGGGCAAGCCCCTGCCCGGCATCCACCGGCGGGTGCCCGGCTATGACGCTTCGCTGGCCACGCCGGTGGATCGGTTCTTCGACACTCTCGCCCCCGGCCGTACCGCCTGGCGCGCCAACTGGACCCTGGCCGATGATCCCACCCTGTTCCAGCCGGGAACCCAGGCGCATTCGCCGCCCGATGCCGACATCGATGCGGACAATGCCGGGGACAGGCTGTATCTGCGGGTGGAGCGGCAGACCTTGAGCAAGCTGCCGGGCAGCGGGGCGGTGCTGTTCACCATCCGCACGCATCTGCGGCCGCTGTCGGCCCTGGACGGGGAACAGCGGCGGCAGTTCGCGTCGGTGCTGCGATCGGTGCCCGAGGATGTAGCTTCCTATAAGGGGCTGCGGCGTACGGGAGCGGTGGCGTTGGGGTATCTGGAAGGGTAACCGTAGGTCGGGGTGAGCAATGCGAACCCCGACCTACGAATTACGTCAACACCTCAAGCGCTGCCCGCAAATCCGCCGGCAACGCGGCCGGACGGCGGCTGTCGCGGTCGACATAGACATGGGTGAAATGGCCGGCGGCAGCGGCCGTCCCCTCGCCTTCCTTGAAGATCGCCACCTCATAGCGCACGGAGCTGTTGCCCAGATGCGCGACACGGATCGCCACTTCCAGCGTATCGGGGAAGGCGACGGAGGCGAAATAGCGGCAGCCGGTTTCCACCACCAGCCCGATGGTCGTGCCGGCATGGATATCCAGCACGCCCTTTTCGATCAGATAGGCGTTCACGCCCGTGTCGAAATAGGAATAGTAGGTGACGTTGTTGACATGACCATAGACGTCATTGTCCATCCAGCGCGTGTCCAGCCGGCGGAAATGGCGGTATTCGTCACGGCCGGGGGCGGTGGGACGGGACATGGGCTGGGCTCCTCTTAATTGAGTAACTGTCAGGCCGGCGACCGCCGGCCCGCGACCACGTGGTCGCGTGAGCCAAGCCGCCGGATGGCGACGCCCGGCACCTGAGGGAATATTATATCATGCGGCGTATCACGCCTTCCTGGGCCGTGCTGGCGATCAGGCGGCCGGTGCGGTCGAAGATGCGGCCATGGTTCAGGCCGCGCCCACCACCGCTCCAGGGGCTATGCGTGCTGTAGAGCAGCCAGTCATCGACGCGGAAATCCGGCTCGTGCAGCCAGACGGCATGGTCCAGGCTGGCGCCCTTGGCCGTGCCGGTCATCCAGTTGACGCCATGCGGCAGCAGGGACGAGCCCAGCAGCACCATGTCGGTGATATAGGCCAGGGCCACACGGTGCAGGTCGGCATCATCGGGCAACGGCGCCACGACGCGGAACCAGACATGCTGCACGGCGTCGTGCGGCTGCCCGTCGGTCGGATCGACACGATTCACATAGCGCAGTTCCACCGCTCGGCGGCGGCGCAGGAAATGCTGGGCCATGGGCGGCAGCTTGTCGATGAAACCCTTCACGATCTCCGCTTCCGGCGGCAAATCCTCCGGCAGGGCCACGGCCGGCATGCGGTAATCGGCATGCTCCAGCCCCTGTTCGGGCCGCTGGAAGGAGGCAGACAGGGTCAGGATCGGCTCCCCGCCCTGGATGGCCTCCACCCGGCGGGTGGCGAAGCTGCGCCCGTCGAAATCACGGTGGACACGCAGGTCGATGGGATGGTCCTCATCCCCGCCGCGCATGAAATAGGCATGCAGCGAATGGGCGATGCGGCCGCCATCGACGGTGCGCATGGCGGCAGCCAGCGCCTGGGCCACCACCTGCCCGCCGAACACCCTTCCCTTGCCGCCGATCTGGCGGGAGCCCTGATACAGGTCCGGTCCCAGCTCATCCACCGTCAACAGGCGGACCAGCCGTTCCACCGTCTCTTCCGGGCCTGGGCCCATATTCGCCGCTTCCATCGCGGTACCCCATGTTCAAACACGCGTATCACTATTTGGAGTGCAAGGGCCGCTGGCAAGCATGGTGGCAGCATGGGTGATTTGCTTGTAGAAGGGTGGCCCCTATGCTCGAGCGCCCTTGAGGAAGCAAATGGACCGCCTGACCATCGATGCCGCCCCCCGCACCCTGATCGAAGGGGCCGTGCCCGTCTCCGCCCTGGGCTGGGGCATGTGGCGCTATCACGACGATGACGTCGTCGCCGCCACGGCACGGTCGATGGCGGCGCTGGAAACCGGCATCACCCTGTTCGACACGGCCGACATCTATGGTTTCGGGCATCCGCACGGGTTCGGGGCGGCCGAGGCCCTGTTCGGCCGGGTGCTGGCCGCCAATCCGGGCTTGCGCGACAGGATCGTGCTGGCCACCAAGGGTGGCATCCTGCCCCCGATCCCTTATTGGGCGCGCGGTGAGCGGTTGGTGGAATGCTGCGAGGCATCGCTGAAGCGGCTGGGGGTGGACTGCATCGATCTCTACCAGATCCACCGCCCCGACCTGCTGGCCCATCCGGCGGAACTGGCCGCCGCGCTGGACAAGCTTCGCCAACAGGGCAAGATCAAGGCGGCCGGCGTGTCGAACTATACACCGGCACAGGTGGCGGCCCTGGCCGCGCACATGCCGTTCAAGCTGACCTCCATCCAGCCGGAATTCTCCCCCGCCTATGTCGATCCGCTGTTCGACGGGGTGCTGGACCAGGCGCTGGAACGCGATCTGGCGGTGCTGACCTGGTCGCCCCTTGGTGGCGGCGATCTGCTGGGCGAACCCAAGGATGAGCGGGCGGCCGCCGTGATCGCGGTGCTGGACAAGATCGCGTCGCGTCAGGGTGTCGGCCGTGCAGCCGTGATCTATGCCTGGGCCATGGCCCATCCCGCCCGCCCCATCCCCCTGGTCGGCAGCCAGACCCCGGCCCGCATCCGCGAGGCGGCAGAAGCCTTCAAGCTGGAAATGAGCGGGGAGGATTGGTACGCGGTGCTGGTGGCGGCACGCGGCAAGCCGATGCCGTAAGAGGACACC
>NZ_JBLTYX010000032.1:0-40272 GCF_048066115.1 Niveispirillum sp. KHB5.9
CTCTAACACTGTCCGAACCTAATGACAGGCTGTCAATTGTCGACTGGCTGCCGATGCGTTCACACCTGCTTATTGAGCAGGATCGCGGCACGGTTGAGCTGAACGTGGAACTTATGGTGACGGTCCTTCCGTAAGCTGGGTTGGTCAAGGGCTCCGGCAATGGCGGCGGAAATTTTATTTGCTGCGACTAGGACGGGGTCGTTCGCCAGATGGGCGTAACGTTGCGTCGTCGTTGGTTGGGTGTGCCCGAGAATTTTTCCAATAATCAGCAGGCTGCTTCCATTGGCTGCCCCGACGCTGGCAAAGCTATGTCGAAGATCGTGTAGGCGTAGATCAGGCAATTGAGCTGTGCCGCGAATCTTCTCCCAGGTCCGGTCGATGTTGACCAATTGTCCATTCCCTCCTTTTCCAGAAATGACATATGGGTTGCCAGGCACACGTTGAAGCTTGATCAGCGTATCGAGAGCAGTGCGGCCCAAGGGCACGACCTTCGCGCCGGTTTTGCTGTCAGGCAAGCGCAAGCAGGAGTGGGTGGTATCCACACAATCCCAGGTGAGCTTCAGGATTTCGGATTTTCGGCAGCCGGTCAGTAGTAAGAGGCGAATGGCGGCGATAAGGTAGGGGTTGGCGCCCTTTTTCTCAAAATCGCTTAATGTCTTGCCGAGTCGAGCCATTTCCTCCTCGGTGAGGAAGCGCTCAAGCTTTCGGACCTGGAATGTTTTGATGCCCGTGGCGGGGTTGTCTTCCCGGAGTTCCCGAGCCAGAGCGAAAGCGAACATTGCCCTCAGCAGGATCACGGTCTGCGATGCGGCACCCTTCCCGCCGGTCGCTCTGCTGCCTCCCTTGCTGGACCGTTGGGGGCTGGCCGTCTTTCCGGTTGCCACATCACGCAGCAGACGCTCAACATCGGCACGGGTGATGTCTCCCACCTTCCTTTTCCCCAACAGCGGTTTGATATGCCAGGTAATCCGTCCCTGGTCGGCGCGAATGGTCGAGGACTTCTTGGTGGTACATCCTTCAGCGAGGTACAGATCGCACAGGTCGGACACTGTCAGATCCCGTCGCTTGTCCGCTTTCGCGGCAGCGGGATCTTCGCCGAGATCCACCGCGGCCAACACCCGCCGGGCTTCCTGCCGGGCTTGCTCGGGTGTCCAAGGTGATCCATGACGCCCGATTGTAATACGGCGAGTCGGCATTCCACGTCCGCCGGTGCGGTACTGTACAAGATATGTCTTTGCGCCTGATGGTGTGACCTTCAATCCAAAGCCACTCAGTTCGCTGTCCCACAGATAGCAGTCCCGTGCGCCTGGGATCGCGCTATCGACAGTCCGCTTGGAAATGCGTGTTGATGGCATGCCCGGTCTCCTTGGAATAATATCCTATGCTGCGGGGTGTCCAGTAAGCACCCAGTAAGCACCGTGGAGTGAATGGGGGAGCATTTTATCGTAGTTCTGTGATACAGGAAAATAAAAAATATGTTTTGTCACAATGTGTTGTAGTGATTACCCGTAAATGAGCGTAACGCTGCGTAAGATATACTTGCGGACTCTGACTCCGCCAGTCTAGGTTCGAATCCTAGTCCCCCAGCCAACCTCTCTAAAAAGCGCCCGACTTGGTCGAGGCGCTTTTGTCATTGCTGGGCTTTCGTGCTCAACGACGTTGCCGGATCATCCCCGCCAGGGCCGTCACCGCTGCCATAGGGTCGGCCTCATCCTCCGCCACCGTCAGGTCGGGTATTACCGGCTGCGTACAGCCCTGGTCCGAGGGCCGGGTGAACAGCACATCGGGGACGAAAGCGGCCAGGCCGGCCCCCTCCAGCGCCACGCGCCGCACCCGGCCGCTGCTGCAGGAGCGGCCGCCCGTCGGCTGCCCGGCGATGGTGGCGACGCCCTGATCCTGCATGGCGGTCAGCATCAGGATGGCAGATGAATAGCTGCGCGTGCCGGCCAATATCCAGGCGCGGCCGGGAATATGGGCGGGATTGTCCGGGGCGGGCTGGTAGTAGCGCTTGCCCTCGATCACCTTCACCGACCCGACCGCCTCGTCCGGTTTGGCGATGGACTTGTGGAGCTTCACGGCGGCCTGGGAATAGATGCGGTAGGGCTTGGTCGCGAAGTACGGCGCCAGCCCTTCGGTCCACAGCTTGTCATCCCCACCGGGATTGAAACGCAGATCGATGATCAGGTCCTGCACGCTGGCCGCGCGGAAGCGGGTGAACAGGTCGGTGGTATAGGCGCGGAAGGCCTCCAGCCCCGCCCCGTCGAAACTGTCCACCCGCAGATAGCCGATATTGCCGGGCAGGATGGCGTCGGAAACCGTGTCGGCGAAGGCGGGTTCCGGGTTGATCGCCGTGGGGATGCTGTCGCGGCCGGGCAGGGTGACGCTGTCGCCGGGGGCGAAACCGATGTGGTATTCCGGTCCGCCATTGAACATCAGCCAATGGAACAGGGCGAACCGGTCGCCGGCCAGGGCGCGGGCATGGGCCGGACTGTCACCGTGGGTACGGGCCAGGATGGCGCCGGCCAGGGCGCTGGCGGGTTTGCCGTCGATGTCGGTCACCTGCGTTCCCACCGGCCGGCCCGCAGCGGGTTTGGTCAGGACCAGCCGGCCTTCGGCGTCGATGCGGACATCGATGGGCAGCAGGCGGCCGCCGGCCTGGATATGCGCCTGGAGTGCCGCCATACGGTCTGGAAAGGCCACCAGCATATGGCCGTCGCCCAGCAGCGGATTCAGCCGGGCCAGGGCCCGCCACGCCTCACGCCGGGTCATCGGGCTGGTCAGGCCGGCCTCGATATCGGCGGCCATGGCGGCCACCGCCTTGTGGTCCATGGTGAAACCGGGATCGGGGTGCAGTTCCTCGATCGATGCCAGCACCCGCTTCAGGTCGGCACGCACGGCATCGGCGCTGAACGTCGGTTCGGCGGCCTGTGTGCAAGCAGCCCAAAGGGTGGCACCGGCCAGCACGGCAAGCGCAAGGCATCTCATGGCGGTTATTCCTATGGGGTTTCGGCGTTCAGGGCGTCGATACGGCGGGAAAGCGGGTCGCGGTACAAATGGTCGATGGCGGATTGCAGCAGGGCGGGCAGGTCGGCACCCAGCTGCGCCGCCAGCCCGTCCAGCGCCCGGGTCATCAGCGCCAGATGTGTTGACAGCCGCTCCGCCTCCGCCTGTCCGTCCGGCGTCAGCAGGATCAGGCGGCGACGGCTGTCCTTGGGGTCGGGCTGACGGATGGCCAGGCCCTGTTCCTCCAGGGCGGCGATACGCAGGGTGACCAACTGGTGCTGCTGCCCATAGGCCTGGGCCAGTTCGGTCAGGGAGGAGGGGCCGTGGCGATGCAGATACATCACCGCCGACACGCAGATCGCTGGCGTGCGGAAGCCCAGCCGGGCCAGATGCTGGGCGCTGTCCTCCGTCACCTGCTGGGCCAGCCGGTCGGCCAGCAGGGCCACGAAGGCCGGGCGGGTGTCCGGGTCCAGGAAGGACAGGGTGAAGGCGGGGGGCGGTGACGTAGGCTTCATAGTCTGCAAAAAATTGCGCAAATATTGGCGAATGTCAAGCGACCATAAAAAAGGGGGCGAACCGTCAAGGTCCGCCCCCGGAGTGACCCCGCCTCAGCCTCGGGGTTATCGCATTCAGTAGCCTCAGTCGCCGACGGCCACATCCGTGGTCTTGGCTACGCCGCACGTGCGGCGCGGCGGCGGTCGCCGCCGTGATTCAGGTCCCGAACGGGACCTGAATCATTCCGCCGCAGCCAGGAAGCCACCCGACTGCCGGTGCCAGAGCTGGGCATAGCGCCCGCCCATGGCCAGCAGCGCATGGTGGCTGCCTTCCTCTACTACCTGTCCGTCCTCCAGATAGAGGATGCGGTCCATTTCGGTGATGGTGGACAGGCGGTGGGCGATAGCGATGACCGTGCGGCCTTCCATCAGGGTCCACAATGCCTCCTGGATCAGATGCTCCGACTCGCTGTCGAGCGCACTGGTCGCCTCGTCCAGGATCAGGATGCGGCTGTCCTTCAGCAAGGCCCGGGCGATGGCGACGCGCTGGCGCTCCCCGCCCGACAGTTTCACACCCTGTTCGCCGACGATCGTGTCATAGGCGGTGGGGCGCTTCATGATGAACTCGTCCGCATGGGCCTTCACCGCGGCGGCGCGGATTTCCTCCAGCGTCGCCCCCGGCTTGCCATAGGCGATGTTCTCGCCCACGGTCCGGTGGAACACGCCGGGCTGCTGCGGCACCTCCGCCACCGCTTCGTTCAGGCTTTCCCGCGTGACATGGGCGATGTCCTGCCCGTCGATCAGGACGCGGCCATATTGCGGGTCGTACTGACGGCGGATCAGCTTGACCAGCGTGCTCTTGCCGGCCCCTGACCGCCCGACCAGCCCCACCTTCTCACCGGGCTTGATGGTCAGGTTCAGGCCGTTGAACACCTTGGTGCCGTCGCCGAAGCTGAAATGCACCTCCCGCAGCTCGATCCCGCCGGCCCGCATGCGCAGCGCCGGGGCGCCTACCGTGTCGGTGATCTCATGCGGGGCCGACACCAGGTCCAGCGCCTCCGACAGGGTCCCCAGCTCTTCGAAGAAGGACAGCATGCGGTCGGACAGGTGCCAGACCGTGTTGGAGATCTGGAAGGCGAGCGTGAAGACCAGCGTGAACTCACCCACCGTCATGACGCCGGCCAGGGTACGGTTGATGGCCACCCAGACCAGGGCACCCAGCAGCGCCACGATGGACAGCATCTGGAACATGCGCATGGCCACCAGGAACCAGCGCAGCCGGCGCGAGCGGTAGCGTTCCTCATTGATATAATGACCCAGGAACGACCGTTCGAACGCGGTGCGGGCGAAGCCGCGGATCAGGTCGGCATTGGTGATGGCATCGATGATCCGGCCCGACGAACTGGACACCGCCGCACTCATCTTCTCCGACAAGGTGAAGCAATGCCGGGCCAGCCAGCCGGAGACGCAGACATAGACCACCATCCACCCGGCCAGCACAGCGGAGAAGACCGGCGACGCCGTCCAGAGCAGGGCCAGTGCCACGGCCAGCAGCACGATGACGCGGATCACGTCCCACATCAGGATTTCGATCACGCCCAGGACGGCATTCGCCCCCTGCTTGATCTTCTGGCCCAGCTTGCCGGCGAAATTATCCTGGAAATAGCGGGGGCTGTGCCCCAGCAGCCAGGAGAACATCCGCTTCTGCGCCAGCGCCCGGATGGAGGGCGAGGTGTAGATGTCCATGATCTGGTAGACGCGGTACATGCCCATGCTGCCCAGCCAGATGCCCAGCAGCAGCACGAACCAGCCCATGACACCCAGCCCGTGCACGCCCTCGGTGGGGGTGCCTCCCGTTGCCTGCGTCAGGGCATCGACCACGGCCTTCAGGGCATAGGGCTCGAACGCTTCGATCCCCTGGCCGATGATCACGGCCAGCACCATCAGGCTCAGGCGCCCGGCGAACTTTTCCCGTACCAGGCCCCACATGAAGGCGAACGGCTTGGGCGCCAGGGGCTTGGTCGGCTCCTGGTCCTCCCAGGCGAAATCCTGGTCCTGTTTATCCAAACTATCAATGCGAACAGCGCGCATCCCGGCGCGCAGCATGGCGGCGAACATCTTCCACCCCGTCTCCGGCACAGGGCCATCCCCGCACCGCACAATACATCCGATGTCGGAAGTGATGCGGTATGGTTAGGATTCTGTCAACGGGGAAAAAACTTGGGCGATGGATCAAATGGATTTGGGCGTGAGGGCATTCGGAGCGGGATGGGGTGCCGCTCCGGGTCTATGCAACGCTGTGAAACGGAAAATCGCGGATGTTTCGGAGCATGCGCGGGGATCGCTCCGAATGTGCAGACATGGATATGGCTTGATGGACGCAGCATAGCAGGAAGGGCGGCGAAAGTCAGCTTTCGGGCGTATCCTTGAAATGCTCCTCCGCCCAGTAATGCAGCGGCATCAGCCGGCAGGCCAGTTCCCGGCCGGCAGCCGTCAGGGCATAGCCGTCGGACAGTTCCACGATCCGCGCACCCCGCAATTCCGCCAGCCGCGTGTTCAGCACCGAGGGGGAGATGGTTTCACACCGCTCCTGCAGTGCCCGGAAGGACAGGCCCGGCTGCTGGTACAGTTCCCACATCACCCGCAGCGCCCAGCGGCGGCCCATAAGGTCCAGCAGCTGCATGATGGGGCGACCCGTGGTCGAGCCGTGGGGTGCCGACATGTGTTTTTCGGTCGCTACGATTTTCATAGCGAATCCCTTTTTGTTGCGCTACGAATTCTGTAGCACAAACCTTGATGCAGGAGAAACGCCCATGTCCGCGCGCCTTGCCCCGGTTTCCGCCCCCTTCGATCCATCGGTCGCGGCAACGATCGACCGGCTGCGGCCGCCGGGTTCGCCGCCCCTGGCCCTGTTCACCACGCTGGCCCATAATCCGCGCGTGCTGTCGCGCCTGTTCGCGGGCGGGCTGCTGGATGCGGGCAGCATTTCGGTGCGCCAGCGCGAGTTGGTGATCCTGCGCACCTGCGCCCAGGCGGGGGCCGATTATGAATGGGGGGTGCATGCGGCGCTGTTCGGGGGCCAGGCGGGCCTGACGGCGGAACAGGTGGCGGCCACGAAGGCGGAGAACCCGCTGGGGCCGGACTGGTCGGAGGATGATCTGCTGCTGCTGGATACGGCCGACGCGCTCTATGCGCAGGGCGATCTCAATGACAGACAGTGGGGGGAATTGTCGGCCCGGTTCGATCAGGCCCAGATGGTGGAACTGCTGGCGCTGGCCGGATATTACCGCACCATCGCCCTGCTCTGCCGCACGCTGCGGCTGCCGGCGGAAGGTTTTACAGCGGTTTATTCGGCCGCGCCGGCATCGGCATAGGCGGTGGCGGGCAGCTTGGGCTGGTAGTAATAGCCCGACTCCATCTTCTCCCGCTCCGCATTGGCGGCGATGCGGTCGATGACGGGCAGCGACCATGCCGCCGCCAGCAGGAAGGTCCACAGGGCCGCCATCATCAGACGATCCTTCACTGAATGGAACTTGACCAGCACACGGGACATTTTTGCCTCCATCGCAACCTGTGTTCCAGGTTATGCATTTACTGTACCGACCAATGTTTGCCGGGTTCTTAACGGACCGGTGCCCAAGCGGCGGCAAGGTTGTGACTTTGTGTGGGCAAAGGGATAGGAGGCCCGAATGCGGATCGTCATGATGGCGCTCGGCTCACGCGGGGATATCCAGCCTTTCGCGGCACTGGCCGCCGGGCTGGCGGCGCGCGGGCATGCGGTGCGGCTGCTGACCTATGCCGGCTTCGCCGATCTGGTGGAGGGCAGGGGGGTGACCCTGGTCCCGGTCGACGGCGATATCCGCGAGGATCTGGGGAGCGAGGCCGCCCAGAAGATGTTTGACGAGGGGGCAAGCCCCCTGGCCGTAGCCGGCGCCATCCGCGATGTCAGTGAGCGCTACGCGCCGGGCTGGGCCAAGGCGCTGCTGGAGGCGGCAAGGACTGCCGACCTGATCATTCCTGCCGGTGCCACATCCTTCATCGGTGCCACGGTGGCGGAAAAACTGGGCATTCCCTATGTCCAGGCCTATCCGCAGCCCAACCTGCCCACCCGTGCGTTTCCCAGCCCGTTGGCCCCGCCGCCCAAGACCAAGCCGTCGGGCTTTGCCAACTGGCTGCAAAGCTGGGCCGTGGCTCTGTTCTTCTGGCAGGTGTTCCGGCCCGGCGTAAACCGCATCCGGCGGGACGTGTTCGACCTGCCCCCCTATCCGTTCCCGGGGCCCTATTGGCGCATGCAGCGCGATGGCGGGCCGGTGCTGTTCGGGCACAGCCCGTCGGTGCTGGCCAAGCCGGATGACTGGCCGGCGGCAGCATATGTCACCGGCTATTGGTTCCTGGACCATCCGGAATGGGAGATGCCGTTCGAACTGGCGGAATTCCTGGCTGGCGGGCCACGGCCCATCTATGTCGGGTTCGGCAGCATGATGCCGGGCGATGCGGCGGCGACCAGCGCCAAGGTGGTGGCCGCCGTGCGCCGGGCCGGATGCCGCGCCATCCTGGCCGGCGGCTGGGGCGGGCTGAAGCCCGACGCACCGGCGCCGGATATTTTCTGGCTGGACGGGGCGCCGCATGACCGGCTGTTCTGCCATGTGGATGTGGTGGTCCATCATGGCGGGGCGGGGACGACGGCCGCCGGTCTGCGCTCCGGGGTGCCGGCCGTGGTGGTGCCGTTCCTGGCCGACCAGTTCTTCTGGGCCTGGTGGCTGGAGAAGATGGGCGTCAGCGGCGGTACCATCCGGCATCGGGAGCTGGATGCGGAACGGCTGGCGGCGGCCATTCGACTGGCCATGGAAGACCCCGCCATCCGCCAGCGCGCGGCCTTCCTGGGCCGGCGCATCCGGGATGAGAACGGGATCGCGGAGGCGGTGCGGGTGATCGAGGGGGCCGTAGGTCAGGTCGAGGCGAGAGCCGAGCCCTGACATCCATCGGCACTGTCGCTTGTCAGGGCTCGCCTGCGGTTCGACCTGACCTACGGCGCCATGAGCAGATACTGTTGAAGGCCGGCGACTGCCGGCCCGCCGCACGTGCGGCGTGAGCCAAGCCGACGGATGTCGGCGCCCGGCGCCTGAGGGAACATAAAAATGAAAAAAGGGCCGCCCGGTGAGGAGCGGCCCGAAGTGGGGTGACAAGAAGAGAGAGAACCGTCGCCGTCCCCTTCCCGTGCCGAAACGGGGACGTAACGGGTCTGCCGGCAATCACTTGCCCGGACAGACGGCGTTGCCCGGATCGGCATCCAGCTTCAGGTCGGTGACCGTCAGGCCCAGCCGACCCTCGGTGCTGATCACCACCGGGGCATCGATCGTCGCCATCCGCGCACCGGCGGCGGCGAAGCATTTCAGGGAAATCTTCGTGGTCTGGAAGGTGCCGGGCTTGGCATCGGCCAGGATCTTGGTCACGTCCAGGCTGGCGCGGCAGTCATTGCCGCAGATCATCGAGACATGGGCCTTGCCGGTCGGCGCCTGATCCACGCGATAGCGCAGCGACAGGGTGACGTCGCCATTGGACTGCCGTGACAGGTCGATGGCACGGCCGGAGATGACGAAGGTGCCCAGGCCCGTGCCGTTCCAGGTCAGCTGCTTGGCATCCTCCTGTGCGGCCACGTCCACCGATTTCAGGTCCACGACCTTGCCCGGGCTGGTGCCGGTGGTGGTGGTGACGCGCAGATCGCCCACCTTGTCGGCGATGGCCAGCGACCAGGGGGCCGGCGCCCCGCCACGGCGGAAGAACACGCCCGACGCTGCACCGGCACCGGCGGGTACGCCTGACGCTTCCGACAAGGCCGCCAGATCGCCCTTGTCCTTGTAGGTCAGGCCGAAACCATAGGCGAATTGCGGGTCGTAATTGGCGTCGCCCCGGTTCAGCGGTGTCTGGATGGCGGTCTTCGGCCAGGAGAAGGACAGTTTGCCGGTGAAATCGCGATTGATCTTGCCGTCCTTGTCCTTGAACAGCACATCGGCGATGCCGTTGCCCTCCGTCCCCGGCAGCCAGGCGGCCACGAAGGCGTCCGACGCGTTGATCTCCGGGTTCACCCACATCGGGCGGCCGGACAGGAATACGGCGACGGTGGGGATGCCCTGGGCCTTCAGCTTCTTCAGCAGGGTAAGATCGGACTTGTCGCCCGGCTGGTATTCCAGCGTCTCCACATCGCCCTGGAATTCGGCATAGGGTTCCTCGCCGAACACGACGATGGCGACGTCCGGCTTGGCGGTGAATTTGCCGTCCTTGTCATAGGCGACGGTGCCGCCGCCGGCGGCCACGGCTTCCTTGATGCCGCCCAGGATGCTGGTGGCGCCGGGGAATTCGTCGTTGCGGTTGCCCGTGCCCTGCCAGGAGATGGTCCAGCCGCCCGCCTGCTTGCCGATATTGTCGGCCCCGTCACCCGCCACCAGCACCCGGGATTTGGGTGACAGCGGCAGGACGCCGCCCTGGTTCTTCAGCAGCACCAGAGACTTGGCGACCGCCTCGCGCCCCACGGCGCGGTTTTCCGCACTGCCCAGGGTGGCGATGGCGGGGACATCCTTGCGGTCCTTGGGGGCCGGCTTGTCGAACAGGCCGGCATGGAACTTCACGCGCAGGATGCGGCGCACGGCATCGTCCAGGCGGGCCATGGGGATGGTCCCGTCCTTCACCTGGGCCAGGGTGTTCTTGTACAGCAGTTCCCAGCTGTCGGACGCCATGTACATGTCCAGACCCGCGATCAGCGAGGTCGGGCAGTTGAACTTGGTGCAGCCGGGCACCTGGTCATGGGCGTTCCAGTCGCCGACGATGAAGCCGTTGAAGCCCATCCGGCCCTTCAGCACATCGGTCATCAACTGCTTGTTGCCGTGATGCTTGATGTTCTGCCAGGAGCTGAAGCTGGTCATGATGGTCAGCACGCCGGCATCGATGGCCGGCGGATATCCCGCATTGTGCAGGCGGACCAGTTCTTCCTCGGTGATCTTGGCGTCGCCCTGGTCGCGGCCCTGGTCGGTGCCGCCATCGGCCAGGAAATGCTTGGCGGTGGCCACCGTGCGGCCCGGCTTCATCCAGTCCTTGGCGCCCAGCGTGCCCTGGATGCCCTCGACCACGGCGCCGGCATAGGCGGCCACGATCTCCGGATCTTCCGAGAACCCCTCATAAGAGCGGCCCCAGCGGTCGTCGCGGACGACGGACAGGGCCGGCGCGAAGGTCCAGTCGATGCCGGTGGCCGCCATCTCGCGCGCCGTCACTTCGCCGGTACGGCGCAGCAGGTCGCGGTCGCGGGTGGCGCCCAGGGCGATATTGTGCGGGAAGATGGTGGCGGCACCGATATTGCCGTGGCCATGCACCGCATCGACCCCGAATATCACCGGGATCTGGGTGTGGCCCTCGCGCTTTTCCACGGAAACCCGGTAGAATTCGTCCGCCAGGTCCAGCCAAGCCTGCGCCGGGGCGCGGTCATCGCCGCCCGGGCCGGAATTGCCGCCCGCCAGGATCGATCCCAGCGGGTATTTGCGCAGGTCGGCGGGCTTGATCGTGGAAATGTCGCCCTGGATGGTTTGGCCGACCTTCTCCTCCACGCTCATCTTCGCCATGAGCGCATCGATCTTCTTCTCGATCGCGGGATCGATCAGGCGCTGGGCCTTGGCGGCGGGCCATTTCTCCGGATGCAGGGTCTGGGCCGGCGTCGCCGGACCGTCGGCGGAAAAGGCCACATCGGCCGTGAGTACCCCACCCAGGCCGGCCACCAGGGCAAGCGCGCTGACAAGGCCAAGGGCGCGGGCCAGCCGCGCGGTTCGCTTCGACGTCACTCTAGGATCCTCCCGATCTGCGTTCGTTATCACGGCGGGTCTTTTTCGACCCTTTCCGCGGCTTATGTCTGACATCGTTGTCAGTTGAAATGACATCAACCCGCCGGGCTGTCAACGCCCAAGTCTCAACAAATTCGTACCCTCTGTGCTGGATGACGGGGCGGGTGGAAACCCGAGACCGTGATCCGCACTGTCAACGCTGTCAGTCAGGATGTCCAACGGTCATCCGATGCTGCCTCTGCCGGGCGGCCACGTTACCGCTATCACGAATTCACTATCCTGTGCAAAGCCTTAGGGCGATGGCGTCCAGGATATGAATGGAATTTTGTAATGAGAATTGGCAGCGATGTCAATTGGCCATCGGGCGCGTCAGCGCGGACCGTGTTACGCCGTGCCTGCGAATAAACCCCAACGTTTCAGCCATATTTTTCACTTGCATTCAGGGATATGCGGGATCGTCCAATTGATGACAGCGTTATCAAATCCTGTTGACTGCGCTGTCAAGATTGTTCAAGGTGTGGCCGGGCCCTTAATCAAACCATAAAGGCTAATTCGCCCGGAGCCGTGAGGGAGGAGGTAGGCATGGACCCGCCTGAGGTGCGTCCCCGTCCCGGGGATTAAATAAATCAAAATGCCTTAATGGCCTTAAGTTCTTATGGGAGGTAGAAGATGTCAATGAAGTTCAAGTCCGGTTTCTATCTGGGCTCCGCTGCCGCGATCGCTTTGGCCGTGTCGCTGCCGGCCATGGCGCAGCAGGCGCCGGCCCAGCCGGCCGAAGGTGGCGTGCTGGATGAGATCATCGTCACCGGTTTCCGCGCCTCGCTGGCCAATGCGCTGCAGACCAAGCGCAATTCCAACGAGATCATCGAGTCCATCACCGCCGAGGATATGGGCAAGTTCCCCGACCAGAATATCGCGGAAAGCCTGCAGCGCCTGTCGGGCGTGCAGATCGACCGCGACAACGGCCAGGGCACCAAGGTCCGCATCCGCGGCCTGGACCAGAACGTCACCCTGCTGAATGACGAAATCTTCCTGACCGGCCTGGAGATATTCACCCTGGGCGAGGGCCAGACCCGCAATACCGACAGCCTGGAAGGCGTGCCGTCGGAGCTGCTGGGCGGGGTCGATGTCTACAAGTCGCCCAATGCCCGCCTGCTGGAAGGCGGCCTGGGCGGTACGGTCAATCTGAAGACCCGCAACCCGCTGGTCCTGGACCATGGCTACACCATCGCCGGCAACGTGCGCGGGGCCAAGTCGTCGGGTGCGGACGGTGGCTGGAAGCCGCTGGGCGCCCTGGCGCTGGGCTATAACTGGGATGACAAGGCGGCCTTCATCGCCACCCTGTCGTACGACAAGCAGAATACCCAGACCGACGTGCTGGGCGGCCAGAACCGCGGCAACTGGCGCTTCGCCGATCGTGGCGACAAGGCCACGGTCACCAAGAACTATTACGCGCCGGAATATCGCTACGCCACCGACCGCGAACAGACCCGCGAGCGTATCGGCGGCTCGCTGGCCGGTGCCGTGCAACTGTCCGACGCCGTGGAAGTGTCGGGCGAATGGTTCCATTCCGAGCTGGACATCCTGACCTCGGAAGCCTCGCTGAAATTCCCGTTCGCTGTCGAAAGCCCGGGCCTGGACAGCACCAAGCCCTATACGATCGATGAGAATGGCGTGCTGATCAACGGCACCCTGATCGCCAATTCGGCCGAAGCCATTTCCTATGTCCAGAATTCCAAGATCGACAGCGACAATTTCGGCCTGAAGCTGAAATATGACGATGGCGGCAATTTCCGCGGTTCGGTGCGCGGCGCCTATGCCCAGGCCGACCTGTTCTCCGACGCGGCCAGCAACGATGTGCGCTATACCCAGTATGGCGTGCCGACGGCCGACGCGACCAGCCCCACCGGCTATAGCCACAAGCCGGCCAACCCGGCGGCCCCGGCCAATTACCGCTTCAACTACAACAATGGCAACGGCACGTTGCCCTCATTCTCCCTGGCCACGACGCCGGACCTCTACACCAACCCGGCCTATGGCTATTTCAAGTCGCACTGGGTGTTCGGCGACCGTGCCGATCTGGAGAATTACTCGCTGCGCGCCGATGGCGAGTATGATCCGGACTTCATCGCGGCCGGCAACGTCACCCTGTCGGGCGGCTATCGCTATGCCTCGCGCGATGTCGATTATACAAGAGGCCGCTATCTGGCCAACCTGTCCGGCAAGGGTGAGCTGGATGGCACCAAGTTCGGCCAGAAATGGACGCCGTACGGTTACTTCATGGATGGCGCCATCGGCTTCAAGTCGTGCGAGCTGCCGGCGGGCACGCCGGGCATCCCCAATGGCTGTAACAACCGCTTCGGCAATTCCGCCCCGCTGCTGACCCCGTTCCAGACCTTCACGGGCACGCCCGGTCGGGTGGAGACGATCAACAATTTCTTCTCATCGGGAGATGTCGTGGGCGGCAAGATCCTGGTACAGGATCGCAGCCAGATGAAGGACGGGGCCGCCTGGATCCAGGCGCTCTATCCCTCCACGCCGTTCGCGTTCTATGAGGAGCCGCTGGAAAGCTTCCGCGTCAAGGAAAGCACCCATTCCGGCTATGTCATGGCCGATATCGGTGATCCGGGGGAAGGTTACCACATCAATGTCGGCGCCCGCCTGATCCACACCAACCTGACCGTCTATCAAAACCGCGCCACCGACCCGGACCCGGTCTATCTGGGCACGGACAGCTGGAACGGTGTGCTGCGCGACAGCGAGACCATCGCCAACGAGCGGTCCTATACCGACATCCTGCCCAGCCTGAACATGGTCTTCGACCTGGATGAAGGCCAGAAGGTGCGCTTCGCCGCCTCGCGCGTTGTCGCCCGCCAGAACCTGTTCGACCTGGGTCGCGGTTTCCGCGTGGACTTCACCCGCAACCCGACCACCAACCTGTTCGAGGCCGTCAACGGCTCGGCCGGCAACCCCGACCTGGACCCGTTCCGCGCCTCGCAGTTCGACCTGGGCTATGAATATTACTTCGGCAGCCAGGGTCTGGTGTCGGCCGTCGGCTTCTGGAAGGAAGTGGACAGCTTCATCGGCAGCGAGACCAAGCCGGAATTCGTCATGGATCAGGCCGGTGGGCGCAACACCCCCATCGCACGCCCGATCAATGGCGAGGGTGGGCGCATCAAGGGCTTCGAGCTGGGCGCCCAGTACGCGTTCGATTTCGGCGTCGGTTTCAACGTCAACTATACGTTCTCCGACAGCAAGTCGCCGATCTTCAATGATTTCGACAGCGGCCTGCCCATCCCGGGCGTGGCCAAGCATGCCTTCAACGGCCAAGTCTATTACGAGTATGAGGGGCTGGAGGCGCGCGTTTCCTATACCTGGCGCAACAAGTCCTTTGCGGGCAATTTCGGCTTCACCGACGGTGCCGTCACCCGCACGCTGGGCATCTGGAACCGGTCCTACGGCCAGCTGGACGCCCAGATCGGCTATCAGCTGACCGAACAGATCGGTCTGACGCTGGAAGGGGTCAACCTGACCAAGGAGGACCAGAGCCAGTTCCTGCAGTTCGGCAATCTGCCCTTCACCTACGGTTCCGGGTCGCAGCGCATCATGGCGGGCGTCCGGTTCAAGCTGGGCGAGTAAGGGTAAACGGGAGGGCCAGGCGTCGGGGGCACCCGCCGCCGGGTTCGTTTAGGGAGGAAAATGCCCCACCCCGCCGCTGTTCTCCGGCCCCCACCGGAGGGCGGCGGCGGGGTGAAGGCATTTCGGGGAACCGAATGACGCCCGTGAACGGGCGCGAGGGGGCATCATGGCGGGTAATCTTCCGAACAGTATCCTGATCGTGGGCGGCGGTACCGCCGGATGGATGGCGGCGGCGGCCCTGGCGCGGGCCGTGGGACGGCATACGCGCATCCAGCTGGTGGAAAGCAGCGCCATCGGCACGGTGGGCGTGGGCGAGGCGACGATCCCCGCCATCCGTGGCTTCAACCATATGCTGGGCCTGGACGAGGCGGATTTCCTGCGCCACACCCAGGGCACCTACAAGCTGGGGATCGAGTTCCGCGACTGGACGCGCCTGGACCACAGCTATTTCCATCCGTTCGGCGTGCATGGCGCCAGCCTGGATGCCAACTACACCCACCAATACTGGCTGCGCCTGAACCAGATGGGGGAGGGCGGGCGGCTGGAGGATTATTCGCTCTGCACCCTGATGGCGGAGCAGGGGCGCTACATGGCGCCGGTCACCGACCCGCGCAACATCATGTCGGTGGTGGGATCGGCCTATCATTTCGATGCCAGCCTCTACGCCACTTATCTGCGCCGCTATGCCGAACGCCTGGGCGTCGTCCGCCTGGACCGCAAGGTGGTGGATGTGGCCCTGCGCGGGGAGGATGGGTTTGTCGAAGCGGTGCTGACCGATGGTGGGGAGCGGTTGTCAGCGGATTTCTTCATCGATTGCACGGGCTTTTCCGGCTTGCTGATCGAAAAGGCGCTGAAGGCCGGTTATGAGGATTGGACGCACTGGCTGCCCTGTGACCGGGCCTGGGCGGTGCCGTCATCGGGCGACGGGCGCATCACGCCCTTTACCCGTTCCACCGCACGGCAAGCCGGCTGGCAATGGCGCATTCCCCTGCGCCACCGGGTTGGCAACGGCCATGTGTTCAGCAGCGCGCATATGTCGGAAGAGGCGGCGCGCGACGTGTTGATGGCCAATCTGGATGGGGAGGCACTGGCGGAGCCGAAGCTGCTGCGCTTCGTCACCGGGCGGCGGCGGCAAAGCTGGATCAAGAACTGCCTGTCGCTGGGGCTGGCGTCGGGGTTCCTGGAGCCGCTGGAAAGCACGTCCATCCACCTGATCCAGACGGGCATCACCAAGCTGCTGGATTTCTTCCCCGGCCGCGATATCGATGGGGCGGAGGTGCGGGAATACAACGCGCTCGCCCAGGCGGAGTTCGAGGCGGTGCGCGACTTCCTGATCCTGCACTATCATGTGACCGAACGGTCGGACAGCGCATTCTGGAACCATTGCCGGACCATGGATATCCCCGACAGCCTGAAAAGCCGGATCGACCTGTTCCGCCGGCGGGGCCGGGTATCGACGCGGGCCCGTGCCCTGTTCACGGATACCAGCTGGATCGCGGTGATGCTGGGCCAGGGGATCATGCCGGAAGGGTACGACCCGCTGGTCGACCTGCACCCGCTGCCGGCGGTGCGTGACCGGATGGCGACGATGCGGGCGCGAATAAAGCAGGCGGCGGACGCCATGCCCACGCACGAGGCGTTTCTGGCGAAGCTGGCGGCGGCGTGAGGGTTTGTCGCATCTCCGCCTCTTCGTCATCCCGGCGAAAGCCGGGAACCAGGGGCAAAGCGCTCGACCTCTCGGCAGTGTCGATCAAGGCAAGCTGAAGTGTTCTTTCCTGTGGCCCCTGGTTCCCGGCTTTCGCCGGGATGACGGGAGGGGAGTGGGCAAGCGAGCGCCCCTTACAGCCAACCCCGCCGCTTGAAATAGAAATAGGGCACGATCACCGAGACGATCATCAAACCGATGGCCAGCGGATAGCCGAAAGGCCAGTCCAGCTCCGGCATGAAATGGAAATTCATGCCATAGATGCTGGCCACCAGAGTCGGCGGCAGGAACACCACGGCCGCGATGGAGAAGATTTTCACGATATTGTTCTGCTCGATCCCCACCACGCCCAGCAGCGCATCCAGCTGGAAGGCGATGTTGGAGGACAGGAACGCCGTGTAATCGGCCAGCGACTGCGCATCCTGGCTGAGCGTCTTCAGTCGCGCCCGCAGGGTCTTGTCGGCGGCCAGTTCGCGCACCGTGCCGGTGAAGGCGATGATGCGGGTCAGGGTCACCAGGCTTTCGCGCGCCTTGCCGGTCAGGTCATGGGCCCGCGCAATACGCTTCAGCAACTGGTGCTGCTGGTCGGAATTCAGATGGCCCTTATGATCCTCGATCAGCAGTTCGCGGGCCACCGCCGTCACGTCGCGGCCGGCCCCTTCCAGCACGTCGGCGATGCGGTCCAGGATTGCGTCCAGCAGCGAGAGAAAACTGGACGTGCCGTTCTCCAGCTTCACGCCCTGGCGGCTGACCTGATGGTGGAAGCCGTAGAAGGGCTTGGGATCGTCGAAGCGCAGGGTGATCAGCGTCTCGCCGGTCAGGACGAAGGTGATATCCATCGTCTCCGGCACCGGTGCATCGGCGCGGCACAGGACCGTGGCCGTCATGAAGGAACCACCGGCCTCGCGGTAGACGCGGCTCGACAGCTCGATCTCCTTCATCTCCTCCCGTGTCGGCAGGGTGACGCCGAAGGTCTGTTCGACCAGCTGACGGTCGGCAGTGCTGGGGGCATTCAGGTCGATCCAGCAGGCCTGGCGCAGCGCCTCCACCGACGGCACGCCGTCCAGGGGCTCGTTACGACCTTCAACCATGCGGTAGGCGCGGATCATCAGCCTTCTCCCCCGCGTCATGTGCTGCTGACGCTTCCGGCTTTACCCTGTCCTGTGCGTGGGGGGAAGCGAAGTTTCGCCGCAGGGAGGGGTAACTGAACGCTGGCGCGGGGGCTGGGTTGCAGGTAAATGCTGGTCCCCATGAATCCGCTGCTGAAACTCGCCCTCGAAGCAGGTCCCCTCGCCCTGTTCTTCGTCATCAATTCCCGTTACGGCCTGATGGCCGGCACGGGTGTGTTCATGGCCGCCACCGTGGTGGCGCTGTCGGTCAACTGGCTGCTGGAAAGACGCCTGCCGGTGATGCCGCTGGTCGGCTGTTTCTTCGTGCTGGTATTCGGCGGGCTGACCTTGTGGTTGAATGACGAGCTGTTCATCAAGATCAAGCCGACTGTGGTCAACCTGCTGCTGTCGGGCAGCCTGTTCGTGGGCCTATACCTGAAGCGCAACCTGTTGAAGGTGGTGCTGGGGGCGGCACTGGACCTGACCGATGCCGGCTGGCGCGTCCTGACGGTACGCTGGGCGTGGTTCTTTCTGCTGCTGGCCGTGCTGAACGAAATCGTCTGGCGCAGCTTCGGCACCGAGGTTTGGGTGAATTTCAAAGTGTTCGGCATCATGCCGCTATCCATCGCCTTCTCCCTGGCGCAGATCCCGGTGATCATGAAGTATCAGAAGCCGGAGGCGGGCGAGGGGGCAGGCGCACCATGAGCGCGGATCGCACCTTCTTCGACGATCTGGCGGTGGGGGAGGTGCAGCGGTCGCGCACCCTTACGGTCGATCGCGAGGCGATGCTGGATTATGCGCGCCGTTACGATCCCTGGGATTTCCATGTCGATGAGGAAGCGGCGGCCAAGACCCATTTCGGCGGCCTGATCGCCAGCGGCGGTTACACGATCTCGCTCTCCTACATCCTGGGGCATGAGACCATGGCCAAGGCGGGCAAGCCCTGGGCGTTCCTGGGCGGGTTCGACTGGCAGCTGAAATTCCAGAAGCCGGTGCGGGCGGGCGACAGCCTGCACCTGACCGATACGATCACGGAGCTGACGCCGTCCCGCAAGGGCGGGCGGGGGATCGTGAAGTTCCGGCGCGAGATGTGGAACCAGGACGGTGAGGTGGTGCTGTCCATCGATATCGTGGGGCTGGTGGCTGCAACGGACGCGTAACGACCGTTCCTTTCCATTTCGCAATGAATTCAGTTGGTAACGCCGGGGTAACGTCGATTGCGCAGCCCCGGCGGCGGTTCCAATGATCGCCCTGTCATTTCCTGATGGGGGGTATCATGTCACGTCTTGTCCGTGCTTCCGCGTTCGCGTTCCTGGCCTTGTCGGCCGGCGGGCTGCTGGGCGCCTGTTCGATCAATGTCAATGACGGGGAGTATGAGAACGGTCATTACCGCACTCCCCGCACCGCCACCGACCTGTGCCGGCGCGAGGTGGACCGGTCGTTCGGCGATCGCTACCGCATTGCCTTCGACCTGCCGGAACTGTCCACCAATGGCAATGTCCAGACCGTCAGCCAGCCCTTCACCATGGCCAGCCGCAAGGATGCGTTCGAGGGGCCGCAGCGCCGCACGTTGCGTTGCACGGTGGTCGACGGGGTGCTGACCCAAGCCGTGCCGAATTAAATCGGACCAAATGAAAAGGCCGCTCCGGATCGTCTCCGGGGCGGCCTTCATTCTTTCCAACCATCCACGCCTCAGGCAGCGCGGGCGGCCATCAGCTTCTTGATCTCGGCGATGGCCTTGGCGGGGTTCAGACCCTTGGGGCAGGTCTGGGTACAGTTCATGATCGTGTGGCAGCGATAGAGGCGGAACGGATCCTCCAGCGCGTCCAGACGCTCGCCCGTCATCTCATCGCGGCTGTCGGCGATGAAGCGGTAGGCCTGCAGCAGAACCGCCGGGCCCAGGTAACGGTCGCCGTTCCACCAGTAGCTGGGGCAGGACGTCGTGCAGCAGAAGCACAGGATGCATTCATACAGCCCGTCCAGCTTCTCACGCTCTTCCGGGCTCTGCAGGCGTTCGCGCGAGGGCGCGGTGCTCTGCGTCTGCAGCCAGGGCTTGATGGAGGCCAGCTGGGCGTAATTCTGGTTCAGGTCGGGGACCAGATCCTTGACCACCGGCTGGTGCGGCAGCGGGTAGATCTTGACGTCGCCCTTCACCTCGCCGATCGGCTTCAGGCATGCCAGGGTGTTGCGCCCGTCGATATTCATCGCGCAGGAGCCGCAGATGCCCTCGCGGCAGGAACGGCGGAAGGTCAGGGTGCTGTCGACATCGTTCTTGATGTGGATCAGCGCGTCCAGAACCATCGGACCACACTTGTCCAGGTCGATCTCGTACTTGTCCTCACGCGGGTTCTCGCCCGTATCGGGATCATAGCGGTAGATGCGGAAGGTGCGGGTACGCTTGGCATCCGCCGACGCCGACTTGATGGTCTTGCCGGGCTTAACCTTGGAATTGGCGGGCAGGGTGAATTCGGCCATGGGTCTAACGCCTGTTCAGCAGATGGACATTCCATACCCACCCGGTCGTTGCCGGGCGCGCGCGGGGGTACCCCAGACGCCGGTCAACGCCTGGGCAAAAGGACAATAGAAAGCTTGGGCGCAGAAATCCATGACCGATTTGTGCATCGCGGGAATGGACGGGGTGCGGCAATCGCTTGCCGCACCCCGCATCGTCATCCAGAACCCGGCTCGGCTCAGGTTTCCGGATTGCTCTGTTGCGGGATCGTCTTCAAATCGATGATCGGATAATTGATCACGTTGGCGACGCCCCCGACCAATGCCGCATAGGCCTTCATGAAATGCTGCCATTCCAGCATGGCCGTCCCCTGGGTCGCATCCTGCTGCTGCTTGGGCGTGGGCAGGTCGGTCGGCGGCGGTGCCGGCGGCGGCGGCGTGGCCATGTCGACGATCATCGCCAGGACGGTCTGCGGTTGCGGCAGCGCCGGGTTCGGCGTCATCAGATGCACGCCGTTCTTGGGCCGCGTATAGTTGATGGCCAGGAAATCGACCCTGGTGATCAGGTTCTTGGACAGGGCCACCAACTCCGCCGGCGCCTGGGGGCCGGGCTGTCCGGCGATGCTGTCCTGGGTCACCGGATCGATCGAGCCCGCGGGCCACTGGTAGGTTTGCCACAGGGTCTTCAGCGTCGACAGGTTGGCGAAGCCGCAGGGGACCACGTCCAGCGTGTTCACCCAGAACTGCCCATAGGGGAACAGCCCGTCATAATAGGCGGCGAAGGTGCCGTCGCCCGCAGTGGAGGGGGCGTAGGCATTGGGATAGATGGCGTGGCTGCTGCCGGTCGACGTCGCGGCCACCTGCCAGGCCAGGTAGGTGGCCATGATCTGCGTCTGGCAGCCGCCCAGGCTGTGGCCCGTCACCACCAGCGGCACGCCCGGATAGGCGGTCAGGAAATCCAGCACGGCGGCGGCGATCCCGCCCGTCTTGGCGATCCCGCCCGGCGTCTCATAACCGCATTCGATATTGGCCATCTTGGAAAACCCGGCGGCCGTGCCGGTGGACACATGCCCGCCGCCGGTGGGGATGGCGGTATTGGCCGGGTTGGGCACGCCGGTGAAGGCGTTGACCAGGCTTTCCACCGTATAGGCGTTGAAGTCCTGGAGCACTTGCTGCGCCAACGCCACATAATCGGTGGCGATGTCGGTGCCACGGATGCAGACGGCGAAGAAATAGGGCGCGCCCTGGGGGTCCAGGGGAGAGGCCGGCCGGGTGCCCTGGCGGAAGCTGACCAGGAAGACCAGGTTGGACAGGTCGTCCGTGATGCCGGGGCCCCAGTCGACATTCCAGTAGCCGGACAGCGGCGTGTTGCCGGTCGGGTCCGTCGGGTCCGGCGGCGCCTGCATATAGACGTCGCCGTCGGTGGGCATGAAGGCGAACTGGATGGTCCGCGCGATCACGCCGGCGGTTTGGGCGCCTTCCTGGATATAGGCGGCATTGGCGAGGCCCAGCCAGGTGAGGCCGAAATCCGTGCCCTGGAAATAGGAGGCGGCGAGAGGAGGAGCGTAGGTCATATGCGTCTCCGGTGGTCGAGGGGAGCTGGGGTATATAATCAATACGCGCATTGACGCCCGGATATTTGAAAATCACCGACAAAATTGCAAGAAAAAACTGGTTAATTTTTCGTTATTATTGATGAGTTAATGTATTTATTGTCAATATGTTAAAGTAAATATGTTAATATATCAAGTAAGCGTCGGCGCATGATTTAATAAATTAACACGGCAAAGAAAAAGGGCCCGGCTTTCGGCCGGGCCCTCGGGAACGCTGTATGGACCGTGGTATCAGTAGACGCGCTTCTTCGGCGGGAACACTTCCACCTCGTTGGTCAGCGTGTAGAGATGCACCGGACGATAATCGATGGTCGGCTTGCCGGCCTCGTCCACCCAGACGGCGGTGTGCTTCATCCAGTTCTCGTCGTCACGCTCGCTGAAATCCTCACGCGCATGGGCGCCGCGGGATTCCTGACGGTTGGCGCCGGAATTGATGGTGGCCACGGCCTGGTACATCAGGTTGTCCAGTTCCAGCGCTTCCACCAGATCGCTGTTCCAGATCATGGAGGTGTCGCTGACCTGCACATCCGGGCGCTTGGCCCAGACTTCCTTCATCTTCTCCACACCCTCGTCCAGCACCTCGCCCGTGCGGAAGACGGCGCAGTTGTTCTGCATGATCTTCTGCATTTCCAGGCGCAGATGCGCCACGCGGGTGCCGCCCTTGGCGAAGCGGGCCTTGTCCAGACGGGCCAGCGCCTTGTCGGTGCTGTCGTTGGAGATGGTCTTGTGCGGGGCGCCCTTGGTGACGATCTCGGCGGCGCGGATGGCGGCCGAACGGCCGAACACCACGAGATCGAGCAGCGAGTTGGAGCCCAGGCGGTTGGCACCATGCACCGACACGCAAGCCGCCTCGCCGATGGCCATCAGGCCGGGGACGACCTGATCGGGGTTCTCGGCCGTGGGACGGATGACCTCGCCACGGTAATTCGTGGGGATGCCGCCCATGTTGTAGTGAACGGTCGGCAGAACCGGGATCGGCTCCTTGGTCACGTCCACGCCGGCGAACACGCGGGCCGATTCAGCGATGCCCGGCAAGCGGGCATGGATGACGTCCGGCGCCAGATGCTCCAGATGCAGATGGATATGGTCCTTGTGCTCGCCGACACCGCGACCCTCACGGATCTCGATGGTCATGGAGCGGCTGACCACGTCGCGCGAGGCCAGGTCCTTGGCGGACGGGGCGTAGCGCTCCATGAAGCGCTCACCGTTGCTGTTGGTCAGGTAGCCGCCCTCACCGCGCGCACCCTCGGTGATCAGACAGCCGGAGCCGTAGATGCCGGTCGGGTGGAACTGCACGAACTCCATATCCTGGAGCGGCAGGCCGGCGCGCAGCACCATGCCGCCGCCGTCGCCGGTGCAGGTATGGGCCGAGGTGGCAGAGAAGTAGGCGCGGCCATAGCCGCCGGTGGCCAGCACCGTCTGGTGCCCGCGGAAGCGATGGATGGTGCCATCGTCCAGGTTCCAGGCCAGCACGCCACGGCATGCGCCTTCCTCGTCCATCAGCAGGTCGAGGGCGAAATACTCGATGAAGAATTCGGCATGGTGGCGCAGGCTCTGCTGATAGAGCGTGTGCAGCATGGCGTGGCCGGTACGGTCGGCCGCCGCGCAGGTGCGGTAGGCCTGGCCCTTGCCATATTCGGTGGTCATGCCGCCGAAGGCGCGCTGGTAGATCTTGCCTTCAGCAGTGCGCGAGAACGGCACACCCTGATGTTCCAGCTCGATGATGGCGGGGATGGCTTCGCGCACCATGTATTCGATGGCGTCCTGGTCGCCCAGCCAGTCCGACCCCTTGACAGTGTCGTACATGTGGTAGCGCCAGTCGTCGTCGCCCATGTTGCCCAGGGCCGCCGAGATGCCGCCCTGTGCGGCCACGGTGTGGCTGCGGGTGGGGAACACCTTGGTGATGCAGGCGGTCTTCAGCCCCTTTTCGGCCATGCCGAAAGTGGCGCGCAAACCAGCGCCACCGGCGCCGACGACAACCACGTCATATTCGTGGTCGATGATCTTGTAAGCGGTCGCCATGGTGTCAGGCTCCGAATGCGATCTTGAGGACGGCGAAGGAGGCGGCCAGGAACAGCACCAGCGCCAGACCCTTGGTCAGCGCGATGGCGGCAACCTTGGCCAGCTTGCCGTGGATATAATCCTCGTACACTTCCTGCATGCCATAGGCGGCATGGTGGAAGGTGAAGCCCAGGAACAGCACCGTCAGGATGACCGGGCAGGGCTGCTTGAAGGTGGCGACCACCTCCTCATAGGGCGCGCCGATCAGGCTGATCACCAGGATGATGAACAGGATCGTCAGCACGGCCAATGCGGCGGCGCCGATGCGATAGGCCAGCCAATGCTGGGCACCCACCTTGGCGGAACCCAGGCCGCGGGCGCGGCCGATAGGCGTGCGGAAGCTGTTGGTATCGTTTGCCATCATGTCCCCCGTCAGACCGCGAACGCCGCGACCCAGGTCAGCACGGTCGCCACAACGGCGCCCCCGATGACCAGCTTGGCGCTGCTATAGGACTGTTCCAGGGTCAGCATCTTCACGCCGTCCCAGATCAGATGGCGGATGCCGTTCAGCAGGTGGTACCAGAGTGCGGCCGTCCAGCCGAACATCAGCAGCAGCCCGATGGGCGAGGCGATGAAGTCGGTGGCATCCGCATAGGCATCCGGACCGGCGGCGGCGGCAACCAGCCACCAGACCAGCAGCAGGGTGCCGAAAGTCAGGCCGACACCGGTGATGCGGTGGACGATGGACGTCAGGGCCGGCAGCGGCAGCCGGTAGACACCCAGGTGGGGGGACAAGGGCCGTTGCCGTTTGGCCGCAGGCGTATCGGTCATCTCTCTTTCGTCCTTGGTGCTTGCCGGGGTTTGCCCGTGCTCCCGCCCCCGCCAGGGGTGGGGATACCCGATGGAGGGACCACCGGCGGCTTATGAGACAAAGAAATCGCCCGAGTGACTTACGCCGAACCCCCGCCCCCGTCAACGCTTCGGCACTGCGGTAAAGGGCGTGACCGCCCCCCGACCTTGGCATGGCGCCCTTGTTTTTCAGCATGGCAGCATGTTGTTCTTCTGTTTTAGGGCCGGAGACCGCCATTCCATGCTGTCGTATGATCGCATCCAGGACATCGCCTTGTTGGAAGATCTGTCGATGACGGCCTGGCCGGCACCGCGACGCATCATCCATGGCGGCTGGGCGCTGTATTTCGCGGCGGGGCATACGGGCCGGGCCAATTCCGCCAATGCCGTGGTGCCGCTGGCCACGATCGACGATGCCACCATCACCCTGTTCGAGACGGAATATCGCCGCCAGGGCTTGGCCCCCATGTTCCGCCTGACGCCGCTGACGCCGCCCGACCTGGGTGCGCGGCTGGCGGTGCGGGGGTATGGGATCGCCAGTGAGAGCAAGGTGTTCTGGCGGTCGCTGAAGGATATGGGCGGTGCGGCGCCCGATGCGGCGGTGCGGGTGCAGGACAGGCTGGACAAGGCCTGGATGGATGCCTATCGCCGCATGGTACCCGTGCCGGAGGTGGAAATGCCGGCCCTAATGTCCATCCTGACCGGCATCGCCGTGCGCACCCGCTTCGCCACCCTGTGGCAGGATGGGGAACCGGTGGCGGCCTGCCTGGCGGTGCTGGACCGGGATTGGGTCGGCTTCTTCAAGGTGGCCTGCCGGGCGGACAGGCGCGGGCAAGGGCTGCCGCGACGGCTGATGCAGGACATGATGGGGCGTGCGGCGGCGGAAGGGGCGGTGGGGGCCTATCTCCAGGTGGGGGCGGGCAATGCGCCGGCCCTGGCGCTCTATGCCCGGCTGGGGTTCCAGCACCTGTATGATTATGCCTACGCGAAGTTGGGGTGACCGTCGTTTGTCGCATGCGCTTCGCTTATGCGACCTTAATTCACGCCGCGAGCAACCCCGCCCCTACCACCAGCCCCGCCGCGATCAGGGCGGAAATGGCGTAGAGCGCCATGGCGGCGCGCAGGTCGCGGGGCACCGCACGGGCACGGCCATTGCCCAGCCAAGGTTCCTTGACCACCCGTTCCCCCTCCCGCCTTGGTCCCGCCACCGACAGGTCCAGTACACCGGCGAAGGCGGCGACGGGCAGGGCGTCGGCCCCCATCGGATGGCCCATGGCGCCTTTTGCATCGCGCAAGCCGCGCAAGGCATTGGCCTTGGGCACGAAGCTGGCGGCCAGCAGCACGACCAGGGAAGCGATCAGGGCGGCGGGGAAACCCAGGATGGAGGTCAGGCGGCGGGCCAGCGCCCCGAAATGGGCGTGGCGGGGCGTGTCATGGCCGATGATGCGGGCGGTACCATCCAGCGCCGCCCAGGCCAGCAGCCCGGCCAAGCCGAACAGGGTGTAGAACAGGGCCGGTGCCACCACGCCATGGGTCAGGGCGCGGGCCGCCCCCTCCACCCCGGCGCGCACGGTGCCATGTTCATCCAGGCTCCAGAGCTGCCGGTCGGTCAGGGGGCCGACGGCGGTTCGCGCCGCCTCGATATCATTGCCCTCCAGGGCTGCCACCGTGCGCCCCATGGTACCCCAGGGCAGGCGCAGGGTCAGGCAGCGGACCAGGACCAGCAGTTCCACGAAGCCGCCGGCCGGGATGTGCCGCACCGCCACCGACAGGCAGAAGCCCAGCAACGCACCCAGGACCAGCAGCAGCAGCGTGACCAGTGATCCACGTGCCCGGCGTACCTTGTCCGTGCGGTCGATGCGGTTCAGACGGCGGTCATACAGCGCCACGGCACGGGCGGCCAGATCGGCGGGGCCGGGCAGGAAACGGCGCAGCCAGGCGCTGTCGCCCACACAGGCATCGACAACCAGCGCGATGATCAGCAGCAGCAGGGCATCAACCCCGCCGGAATAGGGCAGCAGCATGGGGACGTCCACGCGGGAGAGGGTTGATATGGTGTATCTGCGCGAACGCGGCGGGGGAAGGGGATGCATTGCGCATGCCCACGGACATGCCCTATTCCGGCTGTCGGCCGTCGCCATTATGATATTGCTGTTGAATATCCTCTCGTGAAGGGTGCAGCCGCATGTATCGCATCACTCTGGAATGTGACGGGGTTCCCCCGTCGACGGGCGACGAGCTGGCTCGCGACATAACGGAAGCATTCCGACTGCACTATCCGCATGAACACAATGTCATTTGCACCGTCGAGAATGACAAGCTGAAGCTTGTTGCCGAAAACGACTATGATTCCAAAGGGCTCAACCTGATCGATGAGTTCTCAGACAATATTACCGCCTACGCCATGGAAGACTTCGACGGTGATATCAGGTTGGTAAACATCGAAAAACTCGATTGACCTTTTCTACATCTGCACAAAGCAGGCGTTAGGCCTGTGGGGAGTGGATACCCTCCCCACAGGCCTAACGCCCCACCTTCGGCCAGGTGATCGTGTCCACCGACTTGCACTGGTCGCAGACCGCGTGCCAGTCGCCATGGGTGGTGCCGCACGACGTGCAGCGCCAGCGGGGATCGGCGGCGGCGGACATGGCCTGGTTCAGGAAGCCATGCGCCTCCGGTCCCTCGCCCTTTTCCGCCCGCGCCACATCGGCCAGACGGCGATAGACGCGCTGGGTGGCGGCTAGTTCGCGGGTCTTTTCCAGATGGCTGCGGGCCACACCCCAGAGCTTGGCGTTGATCGCCGCCTCACCCAGGGCGAAATGCGCGTCGGCGGCACCGGGCTTCAGCGCCACAAGACCCTCATAGCGCTTCACCAGCGATAGGGCGTTCTGATCCGCCGACACCTCGCCCCAGGCCTTGGCCAGATCGGGATGCGGCGACAAGCGCCAGGTCTGTTCCAGCACCTTGCCGGCCTTGGCATGTTTACCGGCCTTGGCCAGCAGCCGGGCCAGCAAGGCGGCGGCCGGCACGCGCGCCGGGTCCAGGTCGAAAGCGGCCTGGGCTGCTTGCAACGCCGACTCGGGCCGGCCGGTG
Organism: Niveispirillum sp. KHB5.9; assembly: GCF_048066115.1. NCBI lineage: Bacteria > Pseudomonadati > Pseudomonadota > Alphaproteobacteria > Rhodospirillales > Azospirillaceae > Niveispirillum > Niveispirillum sp. KHB5.9. Next base: position 27,784 of record NZ_JBLTYX010000032.1, read on the forward strand.
GATACGGCCTGACGCGCCTCCTCGATCAGCAGGGCAGCACGGCGGGGGGCGGCATCTTCCTTGGCCAGCGCCTTGCTCTTCTGGGCCTTGACCAGGGCGGCATCGGCCTCCAGCCAGTTGCCGCCACCGGCCTCCAACTCCGCCAGGGCCTTGGCGGGCCAGTCGGCTTTGGGACGCAGTTCCAGGGCACGGCGGGCATGATCCAGGGCGGCGGGCCGGTCACCCTTGCCCATGGCCTGGGCCAGCAGCGCCTTGCGCGCTGCCAGTTCGGTCGATGGCTTGGCCAGCATGGCCTTGTAGTAAGTGGCGGCGGCCGGGGCGTCACCGCGCAATTCGGCGGCATGGGCGGCCAAAGGCAGGGTCAGGGACGGTTCGCGCAGCAGCTTTTCCGCCGCCTTGGCGGACTTGGTGGCGATGTCGGCGTCACCGGCGGCGACAGCCACCCAACCCTGGGACAGGGCGCGGAACCCGCCCTCACGCCGGTTGCTGTTGCGGCGGCGGCCCAGGGCACCGGGCCCGCCGCGCAGGATGCGCCAGAGGCGGCCCAGCGTGGCGGCGATCCAGGCCAGCAGCAGCACCAGGATGGCGGCGATGCCTACCGGCATCTCCGCCACATGGTCCAGCCATTCGATGGTGACGCGACCCGGACGCTGCGCCAGCCAGACGGCAGCGGCTACCAGGATGCCGATCTTCAGGAAGAAAATCAGGGATTTGCGCATCAACGGGCCTCCCCGTCCTTGGCCCCGTCCTTCGCCGTGCCCGCCATGCGGGCCAGCGACAGGTCGGCCAGGGTGGCGGCGGCCGCCTCCGCGGCCATGCGCGCCTCGGCCAGCTTCAACCATTCGGCGGCGGGGGCGGCGGCATGGGCGGGCAGCTTCTCCATCTCCTCCACCGCGCGCGGCAGGTCATTGGCCAGCAGGGCCGCCTCTGCACGCGCCAGCACGGCATCGGCATCATCGCCCGCCACCTCGCCCGAGGCGCGGCGCAGCGTGATGACGCTGGCCACACGGCCCAGCACCCGGTCGGTCCAGTGCGCCCCCTCCCGGTCACGGTCGGCGCGCAGCACGGCCGGGGCCAGCAGGCGGAACTTCTCCCGCAGCTCGATATCGCCGGCCAGGCCCGTCTCCGCCGTGGCGGACAAGGGCGCCAGCAGGTCCAGCAGCGCCGTGTCGTTGGCGGCCAGCGCCTGGGCGGCGCGCAACTCCCGTCCATAGGGCCGGCCGGCGGTCAGGGCCGCCTGCAACTGCCCCACGGCGATGATCAGCGCCTCGCCCACGGCCCCCATCTGGCGGCGGGTTTCCAGCATGGTCAGGCGCGGGATCACCTCCGCCGATACCTCCTCCAGCGTCTGCACGCGGTGGGAGAGGGGACCGAGGTCGACACTCTCAGGCTTGCGGTCTTCCAGGGCCGCGATGCGGTCGGCCAGGGCCTCCGTCACCGAGATATCGACCACGCCCTGGGGGGCCGAGTCGGTGTTGGGTACCGGTTCACGCGCCACGACATTGGTATCGCCCGACAGGCGGGCCTCCAGCGCGTCCTGCCGTCTGGACAGGCTGTCCAGCGCGGCTTGCAGTTCCTGCTGCCGTGCCTCCACAGCGATGACGCGGGTTGCCAGGGGGGAGAGGTCGGTAACGGCGGCGGGCGGGGCGTTGCGGTCCAGCCAGAAGCCGTAACCGGACAGGCCGGCGGCACCCAGCGCCACCAGCAGTGCCGTACCGCCCAGCAGGCCGCCGCCGCGCTTCACCACCACAGGGGCGGGTGCCGGCGGGACGGGCTTGGTGGCCGGTCTGGCTTCCGGTGCGGGCTTCTGGCTGGCGATATCGCGCTCCAGCTCTTCCAGGCTCATGCCCTTGCCCGTCTTTTCGGTGTCGCTCATGCTTCAAACTCCCCCTTCACCGCCGGCAGCAGGGCCAGCAGGCTGGCCGCGTCGGGCCGGGCCGCGATACGGATTTCGGTGAAACCGAACCCGGATGCGGCCTGGGCCACGGCGGCCGACAGGCACAGGGCCGTCCAACCGCCGGCCAGCGGCGACAATCCGGCCTTTTGCGCCAGCCTAACAAACAGGTCGGCCGTGCGCGGCGAAAAAAGCGTCACATAGGCCACAAGCCCGCCGCGCAAGGCATCCAACGCCTCGACCGGCAGGTCTTTGGCCGCCACCGCCTGATAGGCGGTCAGCCTTGTGACAACAATGTCTGCGGGTGCAAGTTCCCCCGCCACATCCACCCCGGCCACATGCAGGACATGGCCCTTGCCGGCCAGCAGCGCCGACAGCGAGGCCACGTCGCCGTCGGCGCTGTGCACGTCGGTAAAGCCCAGATCCCGTGCCAGCGCGGCGGTGCGGGCGCCGACGGCATAGAGCGGCCGGCCCCGGTCAGCCGTGCGTGCGGCCAGTGCCCGTACCCCGTTGGCAGAGGTGACGGCGACGGCATCGAAACCGGACAGGTCGATGGGCGGGCCGGGGATCGGCTCGATGGTCAGCACGGGCGCCAGGATGGGGTGATAGCCCAAGGCGGACAGGGATGCGGCCGTCTGCGCGGCTCCCGGTTCCGGCCTGGTGACGAGGACCCCCGTCACACCACCGGCCCGTCGGGATTGACCCCGGCGAAGAAGGCGGCCGGCAGCTTGGATTTCAGCTCCTGCCCGGCATCAATGCCCATGGCCAGGGCGTCCGCCTTGTTGCCGGCGCGGCCGGTGGTGAACCATTGCTGCCCGTCGGGGCGGATCACCAGCGCCTTCAGCGACATAGCATCACCGTTGATCAGGGCCAGGGCGGCGATGGGCGTGCGGCAGGACCCGTCCAGCGTGGCCAGCACGCCGCGTTCGGCCGTCACCCGCAATGCCGTGGCGGCGCAGTTCAGGGCGCGGACGAAAGCGTTGGTGCGGTCATCGGCAATGCGCGTTTCGATGCCGATGGCGCCTTGGGCCACGGCCGGCAGCATCTGGTCTTCCGACAATGCACAGGTCGCCCGGTCGGCCAGACCCAGACGGTTCAGGCCCGCCATGGCCAGCAGCGTGGCATCGACATGCCCTTCCTCCAGCTTGCGCAGGCGGGTCTGGACATTGCCGCGCAGGGCCACGACGCGCAGGTCGGGCCGGCGCATCAGGACGATGGCCTGACGGCGCAAAGACGCCGTGCCGACCAGGGCACCGGCGGGCAGATCGTCCAGGCTGGCGGCCCTGGGGCTGAACCAGGCGTCGCGGTGATCCTCACGCGGCAGATAGGCGGTGATGGCAAGGCCGTCGGGCAGGCTGGTCGGCACGTCCTTCATCGAATGGACGGCCAGATCGACGGAACCGTCGATCAATGCTTGCTCGATCTCCTTGGTGAACAGGCCCTTGCCGCCGGCCGCACTCAGGGTGCGGTCCAGGATGCGGTCGCCTTCGGTCTTGAAGGTGACGATCTCCACGGCGCCGTCGGCCGCCAGTTCCGGGAAGGCGGCGGCCAGACGGTCGCGGGTCTCGTGGGCCTGCGCCAGCGCCAGGGGGCTGCCGCGCGTGCCGATGCGAAGAAGGGCTTTCATAGGCCCCTGCATACCGCGTCCGGGCGCTGTGGGGAAGACCCCGGCGGCAATCAGCCCTTGTCGGCCGCCTGCGCCACCGCCCGCTGATAGGCGGGGCGGGCCTGCATGGCCGCCAGCACGCGGCAGATATTGGGGTGGGTTTGCGGCGTGACGCCGGCGCGCATGGTGGAAACCTCCAGCGGGAAGCTCATCATGATGTCGGCGGCGGAGAATTCGTTACCGGCCAGCCAGGGTGAGCGCCCGGCTTCCTTTTCCACATAATCCAGGTGCAGGTTGACCTGTTCCTTCACCATGCCGCGGATGGGCAGGGCCAGCAGGCCCATCTTGTCGGCGATCAGCTTCAAGAGAAGCTGGGGCATCAGCGAGCCCTCGGCATAATGCATCCAGTAGCGATAGCGCCAATGGGCGTCGGCATCGGTGGGGGCAGGGGCCAGATGCGGGGCGCGGGTGGCCAGCAGATATTCGATGATCAGGCCGGTTTCGGCCAGGACCTTGCCGTCCACCTCCACGATGGGCAGCTTGCCCAGCGGGTGCAGGTCGCGCAGGGCGGAGGGCGCGCGCATGGTCTTGGCGTTGCGGCGATGGCGGACCACCTCATACTCCACGCCCATCTCCTCCAGCAGCCAGAGGATGCGCAGCGAACGCGAGATGTTCAGGTGATGGACGCGGATCATGGTGGTTGCCTCCCCGAATGATTTGACCAACGGAAATAGCACGGTCGTGCGCTGGTTGATATGGTAATGGCAGGGTTGCCCGGGCGCGCTTGCAGGGAGCAGCGCCAACACCTAGTTTCCGTGCCATGAAAGTCCTCGGCATCGAAACCAGCTGTGATGAAACCGCCGCCGCCATCGTCGAAAGCGATGGCGAGGGGCCGGGCCGTGTCCTGTCCAATGTGGTACTGAGCCAGCTGGACGATCACCGCCCCTATGGCGGCGTGGTGCCGGAGATCGCGGCGCGGGCGCATTTGCAGCATCTGGACCGGCTGGTGCGACAGGCGCTGGATGAAGCGGGTGCGGGTTTGGCCGATCTGGACGGGGTGGCGGCCACGGCCGGGCCGGGCCTGATCGGCGGGGTCATGGTGGGGGTGATGACGGGCAAGGCGCTGGCCGCCGTCACCGGCCTGCCCTTCATGGCTGTCAACCATCTGGAAGGCCATGCGCTGACCGCGCGCCTGACCCATGGGGTGGCGTTCCCGTTCCTGCTGCTGCTGGTGTCGGGCGGGCATTGCCAGTTGCTGGCGGTGGAGGGCGTGGGCCAGTACCGGCGCCTGGGCACCACCATCGACGACGCGGTGGGCGAAGCGTTCGACAAGTCGGCCAAGATCATGGGCCTGGGCTATCCGGGCGGACCGCTGATGGAAAAGGCGGCGGCGGGTGCGACCGATCCCGGCCGTTTCGACCTGCCGGTCCCCATGAAGGGCCGGCCGGATTGCGATTTCAGTTTTTCCGGCTTGAAGACGGCGGTGCGCCGGCATGTGGAGATGCTGGGCGGTGAGCTGTCGGATGCCGACCGTGCCGACCTGGCCGCATCCTTCCACAAGGCGGTGGGCGACAGCCTGATCGACCGCTGCACCAAGGCCATCAAGCATTTCAAGGAAGCGTTCCCCGGCGGGAACACGCTGGTCGTGGCCGGCGGGGTGGCGGCCAATCAGGTGCTGCGGGGCCGGCTGATGGATCTGTGCCGGCGGCACCGGTTCGAGTTCGTGGCCCCGCCGCTGGGGCTGTGCACCGACAATGGGGCGATGATCGCCTGGGCGGGGCTGGAACGGCTGCGGCTGGGCCTGACCGACGGGCTGGATTTCGCGCCCCGGCCAAGGTGGCCGCTGGACCCGAATGCGAAGGCCGCACCGTTCGCGGGGGTGAAGGCGTAACGGCCCTCACCCCTAAAACAGATCAGTCCAGGAAATACCGGTCCAGCGCCTTCAGGTCGGCATCCAGCTCGTACACGATGGGCTTGCCGGTGGGGATTTCGAACTGGACGATCTCGTCATCGCCCATGTTCGACAGGTACTTGACCAGACCGCGCAGGCTGTTGCCATGGGCGGCGACCAGCACGCGCTTGCCGGCTTTCACCTGCGGGGCGATGACGTTGGTCCAGTAGGGCACGACGCGGGCCACGCAATCCTTCAGGCTCTCGGTGCGCGGCAGCTGGTCCTTGGACAGGTCGGCATAGCGCGGGTCGGCGTCGGGAAGGCGCTCATCATCCTCGGCCAGGACCGGGGGGGCGATGTCATAGGAACGGCGCCAGATCTTCACCTGGTCGGCACCGTGCTGGGCCGCCGTCTCCGTCTTGTTCAGGCCCTGCAGGCCGCCATAATGGCGCTCGTTCAGCTGCCAGCTCTTGAATTGCGGCACCCAGATGCGGTCCATGGCCTCCAGCGCCAGGTTGCTGGTCTTGATGGCGCGCTTCAGGACGGACGTGTGGCAGATATCGAAATCCAGCCCGGCCGCCTTCAGCTTGACGCCGGCTTCCCTGGCTTCCTCCACGCCCAGGGGCGACAGGTCCACGTCGGTCCAGCCGGTGAACAGGTCCAGCTGGTTCCACACGCTCTGGCCGTGACGGATCAGGACAAGCTTCGTCATCTCCCACATTCCCTTGTGCTTATGCCCCGGCGGTGGGGGCGTTATCGATGCTGGCCTGCGTCCTACCATACGGGACCGACGGTCACCAAGGTCTGTTCCAGGGGGAACGGCCCGCTGTCTGACGCTGGCCCAACAGCATTGCGGCGGCCCTGGGGCCGCCGCAAATCATTCATCACAGTCGATCAATCCGCCGGGCCGATATGCCCGTCGCGGATCATCACTTCGGCGATCTGCACGGCGTTCAGCGCGGCACCCTTGCGCAGATTGTCGGCCACCACCCACAGGGACAGGCCGTTCTCCACCGTGCTGTCCTCGCGGATGCGGCTGACGAAGACATTGTCCTCGCCGGCGATTTCCACCGGGGTGACGTAACCTTCGTCCTGACGGTGATCGACGACGGAGATGCCGGGGAAGGCGCGCAGGGCCTTGCGGGCCTCGTCCGCCGTAATCGGGTTCTCGAATTCGATATTGATCGCCTCGGAATGACCGATGAACACTGGCACGCGCACGGCCGTGGCGGTCACCTTGATGGCGGGGTCGAGGATCTTCTTGGTCTCCACCACCATCTTCCACTCTTCCTTCGTCATGCCGTCATCCATGAACGTGTCGATATGGGGGATGACGTTGAAGGCGATCTGCTTGGTGAACTTCTTCTTTTCCACCGGATCGTTGACATAGATGGCGCGGGTCTGGGTGAACAGCTCGTCCATCGCCTCCTTGCCGCCGCCGGAAACCGACTGGTAGGTGGAGACGACCACGCGCTTGATCCTGGCCAGATCATGCAGCGGCTTCAGTGCCACCACCATCTGGATGGTGGAGCAGTTGGGATTGGCGATGATGCCCTTCTTACGCCAGCCGGACAGGTGGTGCGGGTTCACCTCCGGCACGACCAGCGGCACGTCCGGGTCCATGCGGAAATGGCTGGTATTGTCGATGACGCAGGCGCCGGCGGCAGCGGCCTTGGGCGCGAACACGGCGGAGATCTTGGCGCCGGGGGAGGACAGCACGAAATCGGTGCCGGCGAAGTCGAACTTGGCCAGGTCCTGGACCTTCAGCACCTGATCCTCGCCGAACGACACCTCATGGCCGATGGAGCGTTCCGAGGCCAGGGCGACCACTTCCGACACCGGGAAGTTCCGGTCGGCCAGCGTCTGCAGGATTTCCCGGCCGACATTGCCCGTGGCGCCAACGACAGCGACCTTGTAACCCATTTTCCCGGTCCTCAGCATTAGATTGGGTAGAGACGGGGCGCGGCGAAACATCGTTGCGCCTTGACAAGCCCCGACGAACGCTTTGACTTATTCGCTGGGCGCCCCAATGGCAAGATAATGAACCAAGCGCCCATGTTGCGGGAGGATTGCAGCCATGGCACAGCGGGAATATCAGACGTTCGAGGCCTTCTGGCCCTTCTATCTGCGCGAACATTCCAAGCCTGTGACGCGCGGTTTCCATTATGTGGGCAGCACCATCGCGCTGGGTTGCCTGGTGATGTTCGGCGCCACGCTGAACCTACTCTGGCTGATCGGCATGCCCTTGTCGGGATATTTCTTCGCCTGGCTGTCCCATGCGGCGGTGGAGCATAACAAGCCCGCCACCTTCACCTATCCGCTCTGGTCGCTGATCGCCGATTACCGCATGTATTTCCTGTTCGTGGCGGGAAAACTGGGGCCGGAATTGCGCCGGGCGGGGATTGATGGTTAATAGTTTCCCCAGACCTTTGAAGACCTGAGGACCCGTTCAGTGCCATCCATCCAGGAGATCATCGCCCAGTCCATCAAGGACGCGGACAAGAGCTTCTTCAACGAAGACTATATGAAGCAGGCCAAGTCCGTGGTCGATGCGCTGCGCAAGGCGGGGCTGGAGGTGGTGCCGGTCAAGCCGCCGGACGAACTGGTCACCTACGCGTCGGAAAACATCCCGTTCGGCCGGCTGCGGCCCACCGATTTCATCCGCACCATGTATTCGGTGATGGTGGCCAACGCCCGCAAATTCGTGAGTTGAGGCTTCCCATATTAATGCGTTTGTTTCTGGCCGGCCAGTGTAACGAAAAGCTGTGGATATGACCGTTTGCGCCCCATACTTGGGTGTGCAAGCGGCCAAAGCTCTGTCATAGTTCGAGGGATAAGGGGCCTGGGCAGGCCCCCTACAAGCGGCACTTTGGGAAGGTGGGGCAGGCTTGACGGCTGAGGCGGCACAACCGGCGGACCCGACATGGCGTCGCCCCTCTCCGGAGGAGCTGGTGGAGGCCCTACGCCGTCACGTCAAGCTGATGGACGGCCGCATCGGCGGCCAGCGCGCCATCTTCGTGCTGTGCGACCTGCGCGGCGTCAACCTTTCCAATATGGATTTGCGCAGTGCGGAGCTGACCGGGTCGCGCTTCGACCAGGCGCAGATGGTCAAGACCAAGCTGATCGGCGCAAACCTGTTCGCCGCCGACCTGCGGCTGGCCAATCTGCAGCAGGCCGACCTGTCCAAGGCCGACATGCGCGGCATCACCATGCGCGGTGCCGACCTGACCAAGGCCAAGCTGCGCGACACCGATGTGCGCGAGGCGGTGCTGGCCGTCTATCGCGGTGGCAAGCCGTTGCCGCAGGCCTTCGACGGGCGCATCCCCAATCTGGCCGCCGTCATCGCCAACAATGCCGATTTCTCCGGCTCCAAGATGAACGGGGCCATCACGCTGAAGGCGGATTTCACCGACGCCAACCTGCGCCATGTCGATCTGCGCGGCGCCGACCTGCGCGGTGCCAATTTCAAGGGTGCCATGCTGGACGGCGCCAATTTGCAGGGTGCGCAGTTGCAGGAGGCGGATTTCGCCGGCGCGGTCCTGACCGATGCCATCCTGCGCGATGCGCTGGCGGAGGGGGCGAATTTCCGCGGCGCCATCCTGGACCCTCACGCCATGTCCGACCTGAAGCGCACGGGCGCCTTGCTGCCCGGCACTATGGACGGGGCGGAGCCGGTGGAGGTGCTGCTGGTCGCCCATACGGACTGGGTGATGAGTGCCGGGCGCAGCGGCAAGCGCGGCGATTTCAGCGGCCGCGACCTGATGGGCCAGGATTTCCGCGGACGCAACCTGACGGCGGCCAAGCTGCCCTATGCGTTGGCCCGCCGGTCGCTGTGGACCAATGCCTGCATGGTCATGGCCGACCTGGAATGCACCGACCTGCGTGACACCCAGATGGGCAATGCCGATTTGCGCGGCGCCAATCTGGAGCGCGCGCATCTGGGCGGCGCCTTTCTGCAAGGGATCAATCTGACGCCGTTGGTCAGCGCCGACATGCCCGACCGCCGCTGGCCCACCCGCCTGTCGGGTGCGCGGTTCCAGGGGGCGGACCTGCGCGGTGCCGACCTGCGCGGCGCCATCGCCCATGGCACGGATTTCACCGGTGCCGATCTGCGCGGGGCCAAGCTGGACGGTGCCGAACTGGACGGCGCCAATTTCGCCCAGGCGCGGCACGATTAAGTTGAGATCCGTAGGTCGTGGGTGAGGCGAAGCCGAACCCCGACAAGCGACGGCGCCAAGGAATGTCGGGGTTCGGCTTCGCCTCACCCACGACCTACGATCGGTTTCGTTCTCTTCCCTGCGACAAGCCTACCCACCTTCGCCGCTTGACCTGTCCCCGTTTCCGCGCCTATGAAGCGTTACGTTATAACATACTTCATTGAGGGTTCGGTGATGGGCAAGGACAAGGCGCGGGTCTGGCTGGTGGCGGCGATGATGGGTGGCATGGTGGCCGTCTCTCCCGCCATGGCGCAGCAGGAACCGGCGGCGGACGGTTCCGCCCATGACCGGGTGGAGGAGATCATCGTCACCGCGTCCCCCATCGGGGCCAAGCGGTTCGACATCCTGCAGGGTACGTCCAGCCTGTCGGGCGAGAGCCTGGACCGGGCCTTGTCGACGACGCTGGGCGAGGCGCTGGACCGGCTGCCGGGCCTGTCGCAGTCGGGTTTCGGCGCCGGCGCCTCGCGCCCGGTGATCCGTGGCCAGGGTGGGGACCGCATCCGCATCCTGTCCGGCGGCATCGGCAGCATCGATGCCAGCAGCACCAGCCCCGACCACGCTCCCGCCCTGGACCTGGCCACCGCCAAGCGGGTGGAGGTGGTGCGCGGGCCGGCCACCCTGCTTTATGGCAACAATGCCGTGGGCGGGGTGATCAACGTCCTGGACGGCCGCATCCCCATCGCCGAGCCCAAGGACGGGGTGGACGGGTTCGCCCGCATCGGCATGGGCAGCAACGCCAATGAACGGTCGCTGGCGTCGGGCATCGATGCACGGCTGGACAGCCCGTTCGTGCTGCATCTGGACGGGTTCTACCGCCAGACCGATGATTACAAGGTCCCCGGATATCTGGAATCCCGCATCCTGCATGAGGCGGAGGAGGCAGAGCACGGCCACGCGCATGAGGAGGACGAGGAGGCCAAGGGTACCGTCCCCAACAGCGACTTGCGGCAGAAGGGGGCCACGGCCGGCCTGTCCTATATCGGCGACTGGGGCTTCTTCGGCGTTTCCGCCAGCCGGCTGGACAGCAATTACGGCATCTCCGCCGGCCATACCCATGAGGACGAGGAAGGTGAGGCGCATGAGGAGGAAGGCCCCGTGCGCATCGACCTGGGCCAGACGCGCCTGGACCTGATGGGGGAGGTGAACCAGCCCTTCGCCATTTTCGAGACCACCCGCGTGCGCTTCGGCTGGGCCGATTACAAGCATACGGAGCTGGAAGGCGGGGAAACCGGCACGCGGTTCCTGAACAAGGGCTGGGAAGGCCGGGTGGAACTGGTGCAGAAGGCCATGGGCAACCTGTCGGGTGCCGTGGGCGTGCAGGCGTCGGGCCGCGATTTCCAGGCGATCGGGGATGAGGCCTTCGTGCCGGCCAGCGATACCGAACAGATGGGCGTCTTCACGCTGCAGCGCCTGGACCTGGCGCCGTTCGCGCTGGAAGGCGGGGTGCGGCTGGAGCGGCAGAATATCCAGGCGAACGGCGTCGGGTTCGACCGCGACTTCACGACCGTTTCGCTGTCCGCCGGTGCGTCCCGCCAGCTGGGTGACGGCTGGATGACGGGCATCAGCCTGTCGCGCACCGAGCGTGCGCCCAATGCCGAGGAATTGCTGTCCGATGGCGCGCATCTGGCCACCAGCACCTATGAGCGTGGCGACCCGACCCTGGGCAAGGAAACGGGCCTGGGCGTGGAGGCGACCCTGAAGAAGAGCGGCGGGCCGGTCACCGGGTCGGTCAATCTGTTCCTGACCGACTATGACAAGTACATCTATGAACGGATCACGGGGGCGGAGGAAGACGGCCTGCCCGTGGCCCAGTTCGCCGCCACCGACGCCCGTTTCTGGGGCGTGGAGGTCGAGGCGGAGACGGTGCTGGTCCGCAACGACCAGGCGACCCTGACGCTGGACGGCGGCATGGATTATGTCCGCGCCACCGACCGCGATAATGAGGTGCCCCTGCCGCGTATCCCGGCCCTGTCGGCCCGCGCCGGCCTGGGCCTGGAACTGGCCAGTGTCGCGGCGCGGGTGGAGGGCGTGTGGACGGCCAAACAGAAGCGCACGGCCGAATTCGAGCTGCCGACCGATAGCGCGATGGTGTTCAACGCGTCGATGGACTGGCACCCGCTGCCGGAACGCGACATCACCCTGCTGCTGGAACTGCGCAACCTGACCAATGAGGAGGTGCGGCTGGCCACCTCCTTCCTGAAGGATGTGCTGCCGCAGCCGGGACGTGATTTCCGCGTGTCGCTGCGAGCCGGGTTCTGAGGATGGTGTTTCTCGCAGCGCGGATTACGGTTTGTGCCTGATCCGCGCTGCGAAAGGGCCTACTTCTTCATCAGCCTGGCCGTCAGCTTGATCTCCGTGATGCCCGCGTCGGGCACGAGGCGGGTGATGCCGATGGCGGTCCAGGCGGGGAAGGGGGCCTTGATATAGTTCTTCTTCACCGCCACGAAGGCGTCCAGTTGGCCCGGCACGTCGGTGTGATAGGTGGTCATGTCCACCACATCGTCCCAGCCCACACCGGCCCGGGCCAGGATCTTGCCCAGATGGTCCATGGCGCGGGTATAGGCGGCCTTCAGGTCGGTATCACCCGGCGGCAGGCCGGCGACGACACCCGACAGGTAGACGGTGTCGCCCGTCACCACGGCGTCGGCGAAGCCCCATTCCTCCTGCGCCGCGCGGCCGCGGGGATTTTCCGACATCAGGACCGTGGCGTCCTGCCGGGCACCGGCCAGGGCCGGGGTCGTGGCCATGCCACAGGCCAGCAGGGCCAGTATCAGGCGATGCATCCTCATTTCACACCTTCCATCCTTATTATATGGTTAAGGGGAAGGGTTTAGCAGACCGCACTTTGCCTGACTGTTACGGCATGTAACGGCCCGGTGAC
>NZ_JBLTYX010000033.1:0-37501 GCF_048066115.1 Niveispirillum sp. KHB5.9
AGGCTGCTCACGTGGAGCGGACGAAAAATGCTCATGAAAATTTATTCCGTAAAATATCCTGCGCATAAGTGCGAAATGGCACTTACACCCAAAGGGTAATCCCACGGCATTTTCGAAGTCGATATTTAAATCACATCCATCATTTGCCGATATCTTGCGCAGAATCTAGCATTTCCTCACGTCTCATCTTAATCGGTGGCCGAGGGTGCTCCGTGAGGAAAACCGCGATCACTAGTCATCAACTTTCTCATCCGAAGTGAGTTATCCGCTCATCTCATCCCCATCCCAGTCACGTTATGAGTTCCGCACCTCTGCCGGGCCGCCTACCGACAAGGGCAACACCTCGAACCGGCATGTCATCGATGGGCATGAATGCTCTGTTGTTCACCGGCTGGGCAGCTCGGCCCCTTACATCAAATGCACCACTCAATGCGAATTCCAGCGGGATAGATGGCGGCCAAAGCCTTGCTGGCCCGCAACTTCTCCTCAGCCTCGTCCTCCGTCTCGACGAAGAGAAACGCATCGAGCGAAATACGCACGCGGCCCGGATACAGCCATAGCCGTATTCCATCCGCACCGGCTGCTGCGATGAACTCACGATGGGTGAGACCGGAGTGCCAAACAAAAATGCTGTCCGGCTCCGCCAGCAGCCCGACGGCCGGAAACGTGACCGAAGCCGGGTTCCGATGAACCTGATGAGCGGCGCCGGAAGCATCCTGAACCTCGAAGAGGCCTCGGTCGCTGGGCGGGATGTGCATCATAGATTATGCCTCATAAACAGAGACTCAGCCGCAGGCCGAGGACAACCTGGCATGATTAGTTGGAGGGGAAGCATATTTCGCCAGCGTAGGCCTCCCCTCGATCTAACCGGGCGGTCACTCCCGTCGCGGGACCATCGGGAAGCCATCACACTCGATGTACTCCATGGCGCTGGCCAGCACTTTCAGCGGCACTCCGCTGCCGTACTGCGCGCCAACACCGGGCCGCGTATGGCCGGTCAGGGCGTCATGCACTTCCACACCGACCCCAGCCGCGCGTGCCATGTCTTTGAATTTGTGACGGAAGGAATGAAATGTCAGAAGACGGTTCTTCCGTTCATCCGCATCGACAAACCCACAATCCCTCAGGAACCGGCTGAAGAATTTCGAGAATGTCGCGCCGTACTCTCCATGCCGGTTCGGCGACAAATCTGGGAAGAGCTTTCCACCAACCGTCTTCGCCCGCACAGCATAGTCGATGAATCCGAGGTCGCGCAGGGCCTGATGGATCGGCACCTTCCGACGGGAACTCAGATTCTTCAAATCCTTGTCCGCTGCCACTTTGCCGGTTTCATCCAGGTTCGTCAGATCGATGACCCAGATGCCATCTACCTGCCGCACGTCGGCCGCATCGGCCTGGGCCAGTTCCTCCAGCCGCGCTCCGGTGTATAGCGCCAGGACCGGCAACCAGAACCGATGATCGGTCACAAGATGCTCACCGTTCTCATTCAGTCGAGCGTCGGATTTGGCGCCAGTAAACAGGGGGGCAGAAAAGATGCGTTTGATGTCAGCATCGGAAAAGGGCAGACGGTTTGGGGTCAATGCCGCTCGCTTTGGTTTTGGCGGAATCAGACCTTCCATCGGGTTATCGCTAATCAACCGACTACGCTTGGCCCAAGCCAAGACCGTCTGGATGATCGACAGGTTCTTCCGAATGGTCTTGGCGGCGAGGCGCTCCACCGCTTGGCCTTCATAGAGCCTGATCAATTCAGGCAGTGTCAGCGCCCGATCCCCCCGCCGGGCAGGCCGTGCGGGCTTCTGTTTCATCGCATCCTTGAAGCTGCGGCATTGCGCCGACGTGATCCTGGTCACGGGAAGGTCCGTGCCGATGACCTCGACGAACTGGCGAACAATCGACCGAACCTCGTCGATCTGCCGCCCCCGCATTTCCACATCGCCAAGGTAGCTCTCCATGGCCTGGGTGATTGTCGGTCCCACCGGCTCTGGTTCCGCAAAGGCATGCGCGGGCAGGTCCTGATAGTCGCCAGCAGCCCACGACAAGCCACGGGTCGCCGCCAGCTTCAGTGCCTCCCGATATCGGCCGAACCCGAACTTGTATGCCGGGGAGGATGGGTCGGCCATGTATCCTCGGTTTTCAAGCAGAATGGCCCAACCCCGTTCGATCACGTCGGGGCCGTCAAGCGGGTCCTTTCCTTGCGTGATCAACTTGAGCCGCAAAGTCGCCATCTTGAGGGCCGCGTCTTGATTCTGGCTGTCCAGTGCCGTCATGAACGCCAATCGCTCACGATGCTTCATGGCCTCGTCGACAAGCTCAAGGGCTGCGGCGGGCGTCAGCAGGGTGCCGGGAAGAACCAAATGATTCTGCTGGCTTGGGCGCGCGACCTGCCTCTTGGCAGCGAGAAACGCCGCCTGCACCCGGCCATTAATCTGCCGAACGCGGAATTCGGCGACGTCCCTATCGGATGTCCGAAGGGATTGGGTCCAATGAGTGCCTTTGCCGATGATGTGCTGAATAGCGGCCGGGATGCCCCGGCGGTAATAAAAAATCGAATCACGCTGAATGGTGTGCTGCAATTTTCGACCAGCCAATTGATACACCCCTTTGATACAGAGGGCGTCTTTCGGCAGTCAATATTCTCAGGATTTCAGCGTTCCTGCGCCTCTCGTGAAATCACGAAAGAGGCTGGCGGAGGGGATGAGAGTGCAAGGGGCAAGGGCTGTCAAGCCGTTGTCATGGCTAACCGCCAGAAACGCCCTTATGATTTCATTCATCTTTTCCGCCTGCTGGCTAACGCTGTTCTGACCATCCCTGCCACTCGCAAGGGTGGTGGACATGCGTAGCGCCATCACCGACACCACCCCGAACCGGCATCATCTGGCCGGGCAGTTGCTGGACCTGTCCCGCGACGTTCGCCGCATCGGGTGCGGCTTCCGCAGCGATCCCGAAACCATCGCCCTGGCAAAGGACAGCATCGCCGCCCGGCTGTGCGCCATCGCCCGGCAACTGGAGGGCGGGGCATGAAGTGGGTGCGCCTCTACAACGCCACGGCCAACGATCCGAACTGGCGCATGATCGCGGCTGATACCGGCCTGCCCGTGCATGCGGTGCTGGCCGCCTGGACCGCTATGCTGTGCCATGCGTCGGAAGCCACCCCGCGCGGGACGCTGGCCGGATGGATGGACAAGCGGGCCGCCGCCATCCTGGACCTGAAACCGGCGGACCTGACGGCCATTCGGGAAGCAATGCAGGGCGTTACCCTGGACGGTGACCGGCTGTTGAACTGGGATCAGGAACAGTACGAATCGGACACCAGCGCCGAACGAACCCGCGTCTATCGTGAGCGGAAGAAGCAACGTGACAGCAACGTCACCCCGTCGTCACGAAACGGTGATGAAACGTCACGAAACGGTGATGAAACGTCACGTGACGGTGATGTGACGTCACCGCCTCTGCGCGCGACAGATAACAGATATCAGAATAAAGAACCCCCCCTTCGGGGGGTAAACGCGCGTGAGCGCGCGAGAGGCGACGATCCCGATTTTGAGACGTGGTGGGCCATCGTCCCTAACAAGATCGCCAAGCCCGCAGCAAAAAAGGCTTTCCAGGCAGCACGGCGAAAGGCGCCGTTCGATACCCTGTTCCAGGGCATGGAGCGCTACGCACGCTTCCTGAAACAACCCGGCGCACCTCACGCCTGCCACCCGCGCACTTGGCTGACCAACGAACGCTGGACCGACGAACTGCCCGAGGTGAACTATGAACAACATCGCCACTATCCCCGCCAAGGAACCCGGCGCGTTGGCGCTGCCGCCCTCGCTGCCGACCTTGACCACGAATTTGCGTTGGGCGCTGATGACCGACAGCGTGATGGTGGATACGGGCAGTGGGGTCCGCATGGTGGAAGCACCGTGGAAGGCACCTGCCGACGTGTACCCGAAGACGCAGCGTGAGGCGAAGCGGCGGGCCGAGCTGCTGGACGAAGCGTTGCAGCAGGAAGCGCCCCATCGCGTCGTTCGGGTCTGGTTGACGCAGCTGGCCATCGTCCGGGCAAGCAACAAGCCCCTGGATGACGCCAAGGTGCAGATCCAGGCCATCGCGGGCTTGCTGAACTTCCCGCCCGTCCTGTTCACCCAGGACACGCTGAGGGAGGCCGCCGAGACGGTGGAATACTTCCTCGATTACAAGCACCTGTCCGCCTTCCTGCGTGGCAAGCTGCGGGCGCTGGAGGCGGAGCGGGAACGGTGCCTGATGCTGTCACGCCCCCAGCAGCGCCCCCAGCCCGTCACCCAGCCGGCGGAGCGCAAGCCCGAGCATGTCGCCATGGTGTCCGACTTGGTGAAGGCGTTGACGGCTGGCAATCGGGCCGAAACCGACCGCCTGTGTGCCGCACTGCGGGGGGCGTGACATGGCGAAGTGGCCCTACAACACGACCGAGTGGAAGCGGGTGCGGCTGGACAAGCTGCGGGCTGATCCCCTGTGTCAGTACTGCCCACCCGGTCGGGCACGGGTCGCCACCCAGGTAGACCACGTCAAGGCCGTGGCAGCGGGTGGTGACCCCTTCGCCTGGGCGAACCTGCGCAGCAGCTGCCAAGCCTGCCACAGCCGCAAGACGGCAACGATGGATGGCGGGTTCGGGCATGGCAAGCGGACCCGCATGCCGGTGAGGGGGTGCGACGCCGATGGACGCCCCCTCGACCCCGGCCACTGGTGGAACGGCAGGCCCAAATGAATCTCTGGGAGCCGAAGGGGTAGGACCGCATGGGTATCTCAATTTAGAATTTCGAGGGTTATGAGGGAAATCAATGGGTAAGCGCGGACCAAAGCCGAAGCCGACCACCATTCGGGAGCTGGAAGGCAACCCCGGAAGGCTGCCGATCAACCACGATGAACCCGCCTGCATCGGGGTTCCGGTCTGCCCGGACTACCTGTCGGACGATGCGCGGGCGGTTTGGGAAACGATCATGACCAGCGTGCCGCCGGGCATGATCACCGTCGCCGACGCCCCCTTGCTGGCCGCCTATTGCGAGGCGGTGGCGCAGCACAAGGAGGCGACCATCCGCCTGCGGGGGGAGAAGGACCTGTTCGGCGGGCGCATGGTGACGCCCAGCGGCAAGCCCTCGCCCTACCTGCGCATCATCGATCAGGCGGCCCGCACCATGGCCAGCCTGTCCACCCGCCTGGGTCTGTCGCCTGCCGACCGCACGGGCATCAAGCTGACCACCAACCAGACCAAGGCAGGGAGCAAATGGGCCGGGCTGATCGGGTAATCCGGTTCATCGAGAACCTGACCATCACCAGCGGGGAGCATGCGGGCCGCCCCTTCCTGTTGCGCGACTGGCAGAAGGACATCATCCGCGGCATCTATGACCCGGCAGAGCCGGATGGCCGCCGGCGCGTCCGCACCGCGCTGCTGACCATGGGGCGCAAGAACGGCAAGACGCAGCTGGCCGCCGGCCTGGTGCTGGCCCATCTGATCGGGCCGGAACGGGAATCGCGCGGCCAGATCTACAGCGCCGCCGCCGACCGTGCCCAGGCGGCAATCATCTTCAACGAAGCCAAGGCCATGCTGGAGGCGGACCCCGAGCTGCTGGCCCTGGTCAACATCATCGACAGCACCAAGCGCATTGTTCATTACGCCACCGGCAGTTTCTTTCAGGCCCTGTCCAGCGACAGTAAGTCCAAGCACGGTTTCAGCGCGTCGGTGATCATCTATGACGAGCTTGCCCAGGCCCCGAACCGGGAGCTTTACGACGTTCTGACCACGTCCACCGCCGCCCGGCGGGAACCCCTGACCCTGGTGATCAGCACCCAATCCAGTAACCCCAACCACATCATGAGCGAGCTGGTAACCTATGGCCGCCAGGTGCAGGACGGGGTGATTGAGGATCCGACCTTCGCCCCCTTCATCTTCGCCGCCCCGCTGGAGGCCGACCCCTGGGACGAAGAAAGCTGGTATCTCGCCAACCCCGCCCTGGGTGATTTCCGCAGCCTGGAGGAAATGCGCCAATATGCCAGCCGGGCACGGCGCATGCCGGCGCTGGAGGCGTCGTTTCGGGCGCTGTATCTGAACCAGCCGGTGGACGCGGTTCAACGCTTCATCGCATCGGCGGACTGGGATGCCTGCAAGGCAACGGTGGAATGGGAGGCGTTGCGCGGTCGCCGCTGCTGGGGTGGGCTGGACCTGTCCAGCACCCGCGACCTGACCAGCCTGCAGCTGGTTTTCCCCGATGATGGGGGTGGCCTGGATATCCTGTCCTTCTTCTGGCTGCCTGGGGACGGGCTGGAGGACAGGGAACACAGTGACCGGGTACCCTACCAGCTGTGGAGGGACAAAGGCTATCTGGAGGCCACGGCAGGCCGCGCAATCGATAAACGCGCCGTCGCCTTCCGGCTGGCCGAAATCGCCGCCGCCTTCGACGTGCGCGGCATCGCCTATGACCGGTGGCGGATCGAGGATCTGAAACGCATCCTGGAGGATGAAGGCATCGACCTGCCCCTGGTGGGCTGGGGACAGGGGTTCAAGGATATGGGGCCGGCGGTGGATGCCCTGGAAACCGCCATCCTGTCGGGTGCCCTGCGCCATAGCGGCAACCCGATCCTGACCTGGAACGTGGCGAACGCCGCTATCCAGCTTGACCCGGCGGGCGCACGCAAGGTCGCCAAGGACAAGGCCACTGCCCGCGTTGACGGGCTGGTAGCCCTGGTCATGGCCGTGGGCCTGTACAGCCGGGAGCCGGAGAAGGAAGAACCGGGGATCGAGGTGCTATTCTTCTAGCTGTCTTTTGTGGCTTTCCCAAAATAGAAACCCAAAATAATCGTCAATGCATTTCCCAGGATGTCAGGGATTTTTGTCTCTGTGCTGTTGGAAAGTGCCATATAAACTATGGCGACGGTCATAATAATTGCAATAACTCCAGAAATTCCATTTGTTGAGAATATTTTGTCGTGCCACCTTGATTTATCCTTAATGGAGGCAACCATATCCAATAACTGGGTGTCATTCCTGTAAACTCTAAAATCGCCATCCTTATCAAATACATAATTTATATACGCATCATATTCGTCTGAATTCTGCTTTTTTGCATTAAACCCGACAGTATATAATTTTCCACCAAGAAAACCGTCACGAATTTGCCCTATGAATAAATCTTTGGCGCTAGAATTATAGTGATTAACAATATCAAATATTTCCTGCTGCATCTCCAGTGCGTTCTTGGCCATCGTTCCTCCTTAGCCGAATACCGGCTCCGCTACCATCTTCAAAGATAAAATCAATACCAGCGGCTTCAAGAGCGCTCTGGATTGCTGTGAGATTGGCAGTTGTCAATGTAGGTACACCCGCATGGCTTTCCGCACGCCGGATCGTCGCGATTCCGAGATTAGTAGCCTTAGCAAGTTCATCGGCGCTGATGCCGAGC
Organism: Niveispirillum sp. KHB5.9; assembly: GCF_048066115.1. NCBI lineage: Bacteria > Pseudomonadati > Pseudomonadota > Alphaproteobacteria > Rhodospirillales > Azospirillaceae > Niveispirillum > Niveispirillum sp. KHB5.9. The sequence goes on from NZ_JBLTYX010000033.1 coordinate 7,419, forward strand.
ATTGCCCGCGCGCCTCGAATTTGGAGTCCTGTAATCATATTCCGATCACATGATAGGTTTGTTGACATCATTCAATCCAGATGATACGAAAACTATCACATCATAGCTTTCGTTACAAGACAGGGAGTACCAAATGCGCCAACTTCGCGCCACGGCGGAGCCTTGCCCGCCTGCCTTGTTACCGCTCCTAACCTCGCCCCGTGCCCAGATTGAGGCCGCGATAGAGGCCCTGATTGCCCATCTGGACGCCATGGATCGCGACCCGGACCGGGAACCCGACGCCGACGACGAAGACAGCGACGACAGGGAACATGACCCCTGCGATTTCGGGGAAGGGGAGGAAGCATCATGCTGACCCGCCGTGAAGCCCTGCTTGCCGTCGTCTGCGCTGCCATTGCGACGCCGGCCGCCATGGAACTGTCTGAACAGGCCCAGAGGCAGCAGGTGAAAGACCGGTTCGACGCCATTTGGTCCCATCTGACCCCCACCCAACGGGAGCGGACCATCGCGTATCTGGAATGGCTGGCCGACAACCCACACACCAGCCGGGCAGAGAAGGAACGCCGCATGGATATGGTGTTCGCCTGATAGCACCTTATTTCTTGTGGTCAGGTGACAACATTTTTGTTGAGGCGTTCGCGATGTTGCCCTACTGTTCCCTACAAGATAGTCAGGTGACCATATCCGATGGACGTGCAGGTAAAGCAGTTCCGACACGCGGTCATGTTGAAGGTGGCCGAAGTGTCGAACAACACGCTTCAGAACTGGCTGAAGCGTGGCTTGCTGCCCTTTGGTGACATGGGTTCGCGTTACGCCCGCCGCCTCTATTCGGCACAGGACATCGTCGCCGTTCGCACCATGGTGACCTGTATCGAAAAGGTACACATGGAAGCGCGCTACGCGGCGGTGGTTGCGCAGAACGCGGCGGAGCATTCCACGCAGTTCTACGGCATGCGTCCCGGTACCAAGTTTCTGGATCGGACGTTGTACTGTCAATTTGAAGGCGATGAAATCAGCACGTGGCTAAATGTTGGTACGGCAGGAGTTCTTGATCCTGTAATTGCCATTCCGATTGGCCGCATTATTGTGCAGGTTCTTAGTGACCTTGATACAATGCTTAATGGCCCACATGAAATTGAAGCCTACGCCAATACAGACTTAACGCAAGCCGAAATTGAGCAGTACAGGAATAGGGATTTAGCTCGACAGAAGTATCTCTTGGACGATAGTGCGACGGAACCGCCAACGGAGGTTCCCGAAGATCACTGATCCAGGCCAACGGGAATGAGCGTCGAGAGACGCCCTGTCCCAAGGATGGAAGTACCGAGCGTCGGGAGACGCCCGAACCCGTGATGGAAGTACCCGAACGTCGTGAGACGCCCACCCTCCCTTAGATGGAGCTTTTTTCATGTCCCTTCGTGAGTTGCAGGAAAAGCGCAGCCGGGCCCTTGCTGAAATGCGCAAGATCACCGAGGCCCCCGCCGGTCAGGCGGGTGACCTGTCCGAGGAACAGCGGTCCCGGTTCGAGACGCTGAAAACCGAAGTCACGACGCTGGAGGAGCGGATCCAGCGTCAGAGCTTCATTGATGAAGCCGACCGCCGCGCCGCCGGCCAGCCCCTGACCGGGACCGGGGATGAACAGTTTGATGTCGCGCTGCGCAGTTTCAGGCTGGTGCGTGCCATCGCTGCCCAGGTGCCCGGCCTTGACGTGGATTGCGGGCGGGAACGGGAGCTGTCGCAGGAAATCGCGCGCCGCACGGGACAGAAGTTCACCGGCATGGCCGTGCCCCTGTCGGTGTTCATGGCCCCGGTGGAACAGCGTGTCATCACCACCACCGCCCCCAGCGGTTCGGCAGGCGGCAACCTGATCGCCACTGACCATATGGGCGGACAGTTCATCGATATCCTGCGGTCGAAGCTGATCGTTCGCGGCCTGGGTGCCCGCGTCCTGTCAGGCCTGACCGGCAATGTCGATATCCCCAAGCTGAAACAGTCGGCAACCGCCGGCTGGGTGGCGGAAAACAGCGCCCTGACCCCGTCCGACCTGGGCATGGGCAAGGTGTCGATGACGCCCAAGCATGCCGGCTGTATCACCGAGTTCAGCCGCAACATGATCCAGCAATCCAGCCCGGATATCGAGGCGCTGGTGCGGGATGATTTCGCCGCCGTGCTGGCCGAAGCGGTGGACCGGGTGGCCATCAAGGGTGGTGGCAGCAACGAACCCGACGGGGTACTGGAAACGTCCGGCATCGGTTCGGTGACCATGACGGCTCCGACCTGGGCCAAGGTGCTGGAGTTCATCGAAAAGGTGGAGGTGGCGAACGCCGATACCGGTTCCCTGGGCTGGGCCACGAACCCCAAGGTGGTGCGCAAGTGCCGTTCCACCTTGAAGGAAAGCGGCGATGCCGGGGCCGGGTACATCATGACCGGTCGCACCGACCTTGCCGACTATCCGCTGGCCGCGTCCAATCTGGTCCCGTCCAACCTGACGGATGGGGGCAGCCCCGCCAGCCTGACCCGGAGCGCCCTGATCTTCGGCAACTGGTCCGACCTGTTGCTGGGTTACTGGTCCGCCTTCGATCTGCTGGTGAACCCGTTCGAGGCCACGGCTTACGCCAAGGGCAATGTCAGCGTTCGCGGCATGCTGACCATGGATATCGCCGTGCGGCACGCCGAATCCTTCGTCGCCTGCCAGACCGTGGATACCCAGTGATGACGGGCGGGGCCAAGATGGAACGCCGCATCGCCGCCGAACTGCGTGCCGTGGGCCGCCGGCTGGAAGGCTATGCGGCCACGTTCGGCACGGAAGCCCGGATTGGTGATTTCACTGAAATCATCCGTCCGGGTGCCTTCCGTGCCAGTCTAGCCGGTGGCGGCGACATCCTGGCCCTGGTCGACCATGACACAACCAAGGTGCTGGCCCGTACCCGGTCCGGCACCTTGCGCCTGTCGGAGGATGCGCGCGGGCTGTCGTTCAGTCTGGACGTGCCCGACACCCAGGCGGGCCGCGACGTTCTGGCCCTGGCCGAACGTGGCGACCTGGGCGGCATGTCCTTTGGTTTCCGTGCCACGCCGGACGGCCAGCATTGGAACGGCAAGCGGCGGGAACTGCGCAGCGTCCAGCTGCTGGAGGTGTCCGTCGTCACCGCCTTCCCCGCCTATGACGGCACAAGCGTGCAGGCCCGCGCCGCAACGCCGCACCTGTCCGCCGCCCTTCTGTTTCTGGAGACGTGCCGATGAACGCCCCGGAAGTTATGGAACCCGAAACGCGGGCCGAGGATACGTCATGGTCCGCCTTGTCCGGCCTGAACACGGCCAGCGGCATGCTGGTCAATCCCCGCACGGCGGAAGGGCTGTCGGTGGTGCTGGCCTGTGTCGGGGCCATTGCGGGCGGTATCGCCAGCCTGCCCGCCTATGTCTACCGCCGGGTGGGCAAGGGGCGGGAGATTGACGACGGCCACCCCGTGGCGGACCTGATCCGGCGCGGGCCGAACCGGTGGCAGACTTGGCCGGATTTCGTTGAATGGCTGGTCGCCTCTACCCTGTTGCGCGGCAATGGTCTGGCCGAAATGGTCTGGGATCGTGCCGGTCGGCTGGTGGAGTTGCGCCCCATCCCCTGGGAATGGGTGTCGGTGCAGATGCTGCCCAGCGGCCGGCTGGCCTATGACGTGACCGAGATCACGTCCATCTATGGCGGACAGGGGCGCATGCGCCGCCTGTTGCAGGGGGAGGTAATCCACCTGAAAGACCGCAGCGACGACGGCTTGCTTGGTCGCAGCCGCTTGTCGCGCGCCGCCGCCACCGTGTCCGCCGGGCTGGTGATCCAGGAATTTTCCGACGCCATCTATCGCAACGGTGCCAACCCCAGCGGCTTCCTGACAGCGGAACAGAAGCTGTCGCCGGAACAGACCACGTCGCTCAAAGACCAGATGGATCAGAAGTTCGCCGGGGCCGGACGGGCCGGAAAGATCATGGTTCTGTCGGGTGGCCTGCGCTGGTCACAGATGACCATCTCCCCCGAGGATGCGGAGATGCTGGCAAGCCGGCGCTTCACCACCGAGGAGCTGGCGCGGCTGTTCAACATCCCGCCGCCCATCGTCGGCATCTGGGATAACAGCACCTTCACCAACTCCGAGACGGCGGGCCGCTGGTTTGCCCAGCACACCCTGAATGGCTGGATCCGCAAGATCGAGACGGAGTTTAACCGAACGGTTTTCACCGCCGCCGATCCTCGCGAACTGTCGCTTGATCTGGCCGGCTTCCTGCGTGGTGACCCGGAAAGCCGGTGGCGCTCGCACGAAATCGCCCTAAAAAACCGCGTCCTGACCCGGAACGAGGTTCGGGAGGAGGAGGGGTATAACCCGCTTCCCGATGGTGACAATCTGGACCCCGCCAGCACCCCGCCGGCGGACCCTGCCACTGTCCCGGCGGTGGAGGTCTGACCCATGGTCAAGCATAACGCCCTTCCCCAGAACCTGCCGCCCATCGGCTTGTGCCGTGAAGCGGCGGCATCGTTCATCGGCATTTCACCGAGCAAGTTCGATGCGATGGTGCTGGATGGGCGCATGCCGGGGCCAAAGCGGATCGACGGTCGCCGCGTATGGGATCGCCGCCAGCTGGAGCGCGCCTTTGCGGCGCTGCCGGGTGACGAAGATGACGACGCCAACCCCTGGGATGAAGTCGCATGACAACCGTTCGGCTGAAATTCATCCATCGCTATACGAACTGTCGCGGAAAGGAAGTGATCTATTTCCGTCGCAGGGGGCAGAAGCGGATCAGATTGCCCGGTCCGGTGGGTTCGCCGGCCTTCCTGAAAGCGTACAACGCGGCGCTGGCGGGTGAAGGGGAAAAGCAGCCATCCGTGAAGGCCCCGCCACCCGGCAGCCTTTCCGCCCTGTGCGAAGCCTACTACCGCAGCGCCGATTTCACCCGGTTGAGCGAATCGACCAAGGCAACCTATAGCGGGATCATTGAGAATTTCCGCGTCAAGCATGGGCACAAGCCGGTTGCCAAGCTGGAGGCCCGCCATGTGCGCGGCTTCATAGACGACAAGAGCGACACCCCCGCCGCCGCCAACAACCTGTTGCGCATGCTGAAGCTGTTGATGCGGCACGCCCTGGAACGTGACTGGATCAAGATTGACCCCACCCAGGCGGTTCGCCCGGTGCGAAACAGGACGGACGGCTTTGCCACCTGGTCAGAGGATGATATCGCCCGCTATGAGGCGTTCCACGCCGTGGGCACGCGAGAACGCCTGGCGTTCGCCCTGTTGCTCTACACGGGTGCCCGCCGGTCGGACGTGGTCAAGCTGGGCTGGCAGCATATCAAGGGTGACCGGCTGGTGTTCCGTCAGCAGAAGACAGGCGGGCGGGTGTCCATACCCATCCACAAGGACCTGTGGGCCATCCTGTCCACCCTGCCGCGCGACAGGCTGGCGTTCCTGTCCACCCGGTACGGGAAGCCCTTCACGGCGGAGAGCTTCGGGAACTGGTTTCGCGGCACCTGTAAGGATGCCGGCCTGTCGGATGATTTGAGCGCCCATGGCCTGCGCAAGGCCGTTGCGCGGCGCTTGGCGGAAGCCGGATGCACCCCGCATGAAATCGCGTCGGTGACCGGGCACAAGAATGCCAGCGAGGTAGACCGCTACGCCAAAGACGCGAACCGGGAGCAGATGGCAGACACCGCAATCGCGTCCATCGGGACCAAACGCGGAACACCCAATGGCTAACCGTCTAAAACCGTTAGCCACAAACAGGGGAAAAGAGATGAGTTATCAATTCCCTTATCGGGAAAATGGCGGAGGGGATGAGATTCGAACTCACGATACGCTTTTGACGTATACCCGCTTTCCAGGCGAGCGCCTTCAACCACTCGGCCACCCCTCCGCACTGGATGGGCGCGGAACATAATGACGTCGTTCCGATCCCGCAAGCTTTTTAATCACCCCTTTTTCGGCATGGCCGCCCGGCGTCGGACCAACAGGTCGCAAAGCACTGTATCGCCTTGTCTTTCAAGCAGAAGCAGGGCGGCATAGGGATCGCCCGCCAAGCCCAGCAGGTGGGCGAAGGCCGGTTCCGTCTTCATTCCGTCCAGCTTCAGCGTCCGGATTTCACCACGCAAGGCCGGGGCCAGCGCCAGCAGCCGCGCCTCCACGACCATGTGTCGCCAGCCCGTCTGCCGCTCCACCGGTACGGCCTGAACGAAGATTTCCACGGGCAGCCCGTCCAGGGTGAATCCCGCCACCAGGGCCGGCCCATCCGCCACCTGGATCAGGCGGCGCGCATAACCTTCCTCCGTCCCGAACTGCTGGTCCAGCAACGGGGCCAGACCGGCCGGGTCATCGGCCTGGACCAGGATGTCCAGGTCGGAGCCGGGGATGGCGATGTCGATGGGGAAGGTGCCGGCCAGACCCGAATCAAAGCCCGCCAGCCGGTCGAACGGAAGGTGGCGGGACAGCACCGCATGGGCGCGGCGCTGGTCCGCGCTGCCCTTGGCCAGATGGGACCAGTCGCGGAAATCGGGCAGAGGTTCAGCCATGGGGTGCTGGCCTGATTCGCTCCCCGAAGATGGCGGTACCGACGCGCACGAAGGTGGCGCCCAGCCGTACGGCCAGTTCGTAATCCCCGCTCATCCCCATCGATACCTGCGATAGCCCGTTGCGGGCCGCCAGATCGGACAAGAGCGCGAAGAAGGGGGCGGGTTCCTGGTCGGCAGGCGGGATGCACATCAGCCCCTCGATGCTCAGCCCATGCACATCCCGGCATTCGGCCAGGAAGGCGGGCAGGTCGGCAGGCGCGATGCCGGCCTTCTGTGGCTCGGCACCGACATTCACCTCTACATAAAGTCGCGGCAGGCGGCCGCGTTTGGCCCCCTCCTCTGCCAGGGCCGCCGCCAGTTTCGACCGGTCCAGGGTCTGGATCACGTCGAACAGGGCCACGGCCTCCTTCACCTTGTTGGTCTGCAAGGGGCCGATCAGGTGCAGTTCCAGGTCGGGATAACGTTCGCGGGCGGCGGGGAACTTGGCCTTGGCCTCCTGCACCCGGTTCTCCCCGAACAGGCGGTGGCCGGCGGCCAGAGCCGCCTCCAGTTTCTCCACGGGCTGCACCTTGGAAACGGCGATCAGGCGGGCGGCACCGGCGGGGCGGCCGGCATCGGTGGCGGCCTGGTCGATGCGGGCCTTGATCTCGGCCAGGTTGGCGGCCACATCGTTGGCATGGTCGGTCATGGTATGGGCCCTCAGGCAAACGAAAACCGGGGGGCGGTGGCCGGCGGCCTTGTTTTCGCCCCATCGGCCACGTAAAGCCGTTCCTGTCGGTCCCGTCAATCCCGCGGCCTTGGCCGTACCCTGCCCGGATGGTGATCTTGCCCCGTCTCTGCCGCTCCCTGTCCGCCGCCCTGCTGCCCCTTCTGGCCGTTCTTCCGGCCGATGCCGCCACGACGGAGTTCACCTGGCGCGGGGTGGGCCAGGGGGCCGTCGTGCGATCGGGCGACGGGCACGACCTGTTCGGCGCCTATGCCGTGACGGGGGATGGCACCATGACCACCGACAGTGGGCTGGGCCTGTCGCTGACCGCGACGCTGGGATCGGGTGACTACCAGAAAAGCCTGGACCGGCCCGGCCGCAACGACCAGTTGACGGCCAACGAGCTGTTCCTGACCGTCAACTCCGCCTGGGGCCGCCTGCGCGCGGGTGACGAGGATGGGGCGGCCAAGCGCGCCGTGGACATGCTGCCGCTGCTGGCCGGCGGGCAGATGGATGGGCTGTGGAACGGCATCAGCCCTGCCGCCCCGCCCATCGATCATCTGGGCCGCGACAGCGACGATGCCACCAAGCTGCTGTACGAGACGCCGCGCGTCATGGGCGTACGGCTGGGCGTGTCGTACGCGCCCAAGCGCGACAGCCTGGTGGAGGATATCGCACGGGAGACGCCGGGCCGCCTGGACCGCGACCTGTGGGAGGTCGGGCTGAACTATCAGGGCGACTGGGACGCCATCTCCTATGAACTCGCCGCCGGCTATGTCACCGCACAGTCGCGCAACCCGCTGCTGGGCGATACGGAAAGTCTGAAGCTGGCCGGGCTGATGCTCTATGGCGGTTTTTCCGGCGGGCTGGTCTATGTCGATGATGGCGACAGTGGCCGACTGAAGGGCGATGACGCCACCAGCACCACGCTGATGGCATCCTATGAGAACGGCCCTTACGGGGCGGCCCTCTGGTGGCAGGGCGTGGACCTGGATGTCAGCCGCGATTACGACGCATATGGCGCCGGCCTGTCCTGGCGCGTGGCGGATGAGACCAGCCTCAGCCTGGACGGCGTGCGCTATGAGGGCGGGCGCCGCGGCTGGGTGGGCAGCCTGGGCGTCGAGGCAAGGTTTTAGTTTCCCGTTCTCTCGGGCGCCGCCGTATCAACGGTCAAATAGTTTGACCGATGGTTACTCCGCGAACCGGTTCAGGTTCGTGCGCAGCGACTGGATATTGTCGCGCAGGGCCATGATATCCTCCCCGCTCATCCCGATCGCCTGGGCCAGATGGTCGAAGAAATCCGCCGTCTGCGCCTTAAGGCCACGGCCGCTGTCGGTCAGGCGGATCAGCACCTGGCGTTCATCGGCCGGGTTGCGTTCCCGCTTCACATGGCCCGCCGCCTCCAGCCGCTTCAGCAGCGGGGTCAGGGTGCTGCTTTCCAGGAACAGCTGTTCGCCGATCTGCCCCACGCTCTGCCCGTCCTGCTCCCACAGCAGCACCATCACCAGATATTGGGGATAGGTCAGGCCGATGCGGTCCAGCAGCGGCTTGTACACGCGGGTGAAGGCGTGGCTGGCCGAATAGAGCGAGAAGCAAATGAAATCCCCCAGTTTCAGGGGAGCGGTGGCTTTCATGGCGGCACCTGTGCGGATCAAGGTGAAGTGACACTCATCACATTACATCGTGTACGATATGATCGCAGGCGTTTTTGATGCATGCCCGCCATCCAGATATCGGGCCTCCCGATCAATTCTCTTCCGGCGCCGACAGCATGCGCGGCACCTGGTCCAGCTGCGTCAGCTCCGGCAGATCACCGCCCGACGTGGCCTTCAGTTCCTTGAAGCGCCGGGCGGTGACCATCACCCGGCTTTCCAGCGAGGCCACGGCCGCGTTGTAGCTGTTGACGGCCCCGCCCAGCCCCTTGCCGACCTTGGCCATATGGTCGGCCATGGTCGACAGGCGTTCATGCAGCTCGCGGCCCAGCAGGCTGATCTGCTGGGCGTTGCGGGCCAGGGCCTCCTGCCGCCAGCCATAGGACACGGCGCGCAGCAGCGCGATCAGCGTGGTGGGTGTGGCGGGGATCACCGACTGGTCGATGCCGGCTTCGATCAGGGCCGGGTCCTGCTCCAACGCGGCGGAGAAGAAATTCTCACCGGGCAGGAACAGCACGACGAATTCGGGTGCGGGATCGAACTGCGCCCAGTAGCGCTTTTCCCCCAGCGCCTTCATATGGTCGCGGATATGGCGGGCATGGCGAAGCAACTGCGTCTTCTGCGTCTCCTCGTCCGGGGCGTGGGCCGCATCCAGGAAGGCTTCCAGCGGGGCCTTGGCATCGACCACGATGCTCTTGCCGCCCGGCAGCCGCACGATCAGGTCGGGGCGCAGGCGGTTGCCATCGGCGGCGTTGACGCTGGCCTGCTCATGGAAGTCGCAATGGTCCAGCATGCCGGCCATTTCCACCACCCTTTTCAGCTGGATTTCCCCCCAGCGGCCACGGGTGGACGGGCTGCGCAGCGCCTTGACCAGATTGCCCGTTTCGGCACGCAGCTGCGTCTGGCTGTCCATCAGGTGCGCTACCTGGGTCTTCAGTTCGACATAGGCGCCGACGCGGGCCTGTTCGATGCCGGCAACAGCCTCCCCGAACTTGGCCAGATGCTCACGGATGGGGGTGACCAGGGCGTCGATGGCGGCCCCGCGCTTTTCCAGGTCGCCCTTCGCCGTCTCCCCGAACTTTTCGAACTGCGCCTGGGCCAGGGCCAGGAAGTTGCGGTTGTTGGCCGACAGCGCATCGGCCGACAGGGCCTTGAACGCATCGGCCAGCCGGGTCTGCGCCTGATCCAGCAGGGCCAGCTTCTCGGTATTGGCCTGACGCTCATGGTCCAGCGCCGTCCGCGCCTCCGCCAGGGCCGCCTGCAATTCCGCCTGCTCTTCGCGTTTGACGGCCAGCGCCTCCTCCAGCGCCGGAATGCGGGCGGCATGGGTGTCGGCGGCGGCGCGGCGGCCCGATTCGCTATGAAGCTGCTGGCGCAAGTCGGTCAACAGCCCGTCGCGTTGCGCCAGCTCCCCGCGAAGCTCTCCGATATGGACCCGGTCGCGCTCCCGCTCCGCCAGCAGCCCGGCGCGTTCGGCATGCAGGCCGGCCGTCCCCTGGCGCAGCCACAGCCAGGTGATCAAGGCGGCGGCAGCCGCACCGGCCAGAAGGGAGAGCAGGTCGATGGGCAAGGCGGAATCACTCCGTTTCGGGTCAAGGGTGAAGGATAGCACCCCACGCCAAAACGGAACAAGTCAGGAACATGCGATTCCTTACAAGGCCACGCCCAGTTCCTTGCCGATGGTGAAGATGTCCTTGTCGCCACGACCCGACAGGTTGACGACCAGCAGCGTTTCCTTGGGCAGGGTCGGGGCCAGCTTGGCGACGACGGCCAGGGCGTGGCTGGGCTCCAGCGCCGGCAGGATGCCCTCGATCCGGGCCAGCAACTGGAAGGCGTCCAGCGCCTCCTTGTCGGTGGCGCTGACATATTCGACGCGCCCGACCTCGTGCAGCCAGGCATGTTCCGGGCCGATGCCGGGATAATCCAGGCCGGCGGAGATGGAATGGCCTTCCAGGATCTGGCCGTCATCATCCTGGAGAAGATAGGTGCGGTTGCCATGCAGGACGCCGGGGCGCCCGCCCGCCAGACTGGCGGCATGGCCGTTATCGACATCCAACCCATGGCCGCCGGCTTCCACCGCCACCATGCGCACCGACGGTTCGTCCAGGAACGGATGGAACAGGCCCATGGCATTGGACCCGCCGCCGATGCAGGCGACCAGCAGGTCGGGCAGGCGGCCTTCCATCTCCATCATCTGGGCGCGGGTTTCCTCGCCGATGATGTTCTGGAAGTCGCGGACCATGGCCGGGTAAGGGTGCGGGCCGGCGACGGTGCCGATGATGTAGAACGTGTCCTGCACATTCGTCACCCAGTCGCGCAACGCGTCGTTCATCGCGTCCTTCAGGGTGGCGGCACCGCTGGTCACCGGCTTGACCTCCGCCCCCAGCAGCTTCATGCGGAAGACGTTGGGCGCCTGGCGGGCGATATCGGTGGCCCCCATATAGATGGTGCAGGGCATGCCCATCAGGGCGCAGACGGTGGCCGTGGCCACGCCATGCTGGCCGGCCCCGGTTTCCGCGATGATGCGTTTCTTGCCCATGCGCTTGGCCAGCAGGATCTGGCCCATGCAATTGTTGATCTTGTGCGCGCCGGTATGGTTCAGCTCTTCGCGCTTCAGATAGATCTTGGCGCCGCCGAAATGCGCGGTCAGGCGTTCGGCATGATAGAGCACGCTGGGGCGGCCAACGAACTGCTTCAGATACCCCGCCAGTTCGGCATGGAAGGCGGGGTCGGCCTTGGCCTCCTCATACGCCTTTTCCAGATCCAGGATCAGCGGCATCAGGGTTTCGGCCACGAAACGGCCCCCGAAAATGCCGAAATGCCCGTGCTCGTCGGGACCGCTGCGATAGGTATTCAGGGACTGGTTCATCGGTTTGGCCTGGAAGACGCGACAGAGTGGCCGAAACTAGACCTCCCCGCCCGGTTTTCCAAGCCCGTGACGCCATGTGTCACGTCATGGCGCAAGCGCGATTTCGCAGGCAATAAAATTACGCAGTGAGGAGGGGACCGCTGGTGACCAGCACTTCGCGGCCGGCCACACAGAGCAGGATGTCGCCAGGCCCGGCATAGCGGTTCTGGGTGCGAGACCAGATGATGCCGTCGGATACGGCGTGGCAGGCATGGCGGTCGCCGGTGAACGGGTCCAGGACCGTGGCCACATGCCGGCCCGCCGTCACCATGTCACCCAGCGCCACATGATAGAGCGCCACGCCCGCCACGGGGGCGCGCACCCGGTCCACCCCGGCCAGGGGCGTGGCCAGATCGGACGTGTCGGGCACCAAAGGTGCCGGCATATCGATGATGCCGCGCCAGGCCAGATGGTCGATCAGGGCGGCGGCATCGGCGGCGGCCAGCGTGTCATCGACATCCCCCTCCCCGCGCAGTTCCACGGTGACGGCGGAACAGCCGACGGGCACCGGCGTCTCCGGCCCGCCATGGCGCGCGCGCAGCGTATCCCAGGGGGTGGAACAGACCTCGTCGAACGGCTCCCCACCGGAGACATCGGCCAGGAACACGGCCTTGGCTTCCAGCCGGGAGGCCAGGTCGGCCACGCCCAGCGGCCAGCAGGCCGGCGTGGTGTAGAGATGCATCACCGCCTCGCTGTCGCAATGCAGGTCCAGCACGATATCGGCATCGACAGCGTGGGACAGCAGCAGCTTGCGCAGCGCGTCGGCTTCCGTTCGCGGCTGCAGGGCCTGGGCGGCATTTGCCAAGGCCGCCTGGATGAAGCGGCCATTGGCACTGGCGTCAGGCCCCAGGTCGCCGGGGCGCAGCCTTACGGACACCGCGTCGGCCAGATCGGCGAAGGCGCGGTTGAAATTGACGCCGGTGGCCAGATCGAAGCGCCCGACATGTCCGCCCAGCAGCACCTGGTCCAGCCCGATAGGGTTGGCCATGGGCACCAGGACCACTTCGCCCTTGATCCGGCCTTCCGCATCCAGGGCCGTCAGCCGTTCCAGCAGATGGCGGGCCACGACCAGCCCCGGCAGTTCGCCCGCGTGCAATCCGGCCTGGATATAGGCCTTGGGCCGGGCACCTTGAGTGCCGAAACGGTGGATGGTCAGCCGCCGGGTCGTACCCGGGCGGCCATGGGGCAGGGTGATGGTGTCGGTCTGGTGCGTCATGGCGGGAATTCTTGACCCCGGTACCAGCCCCTTGTCCAGCGACATCCACGTGGCACAATGACAAGATTGCGTAACCGGTGGCAGGATCGCAGTATGCGGGTGGATTGGCGCACGGATTGGCGGCTATGGGCCTTTGCCCTGTCCATCCTGGCCTATGGCGCCGCATCCGCCCCCGCACCGCCGGGGATACGGCCACAGGAACTGCTGGTCTTTGCCGGCATCGCCGTCATGGCGGGCGTGACCGGCCCGTGGCGGTTTCTGTCCGGATTGGATGTGGCACGGGCCCCTGCCCCGCTGGCGGCAGGATCGGTCATCCTGGTCCTGCTGCTGTGGCAGGGGCTGGTGCGGGGCCTTTGGAACGGCTGGGGCCTGACCGACATGATGCGCGACATCGTGCCCATGCTGTTCCTGTCCCTGCCGCTGCTGCTGGCCCCCGTGCTGGGCCGATTGCCGGAGGGGAAGGCCGACCTGCTGGCCGATGCCGCGGCGCTGGCCGGATTGCTGTTCACCCTGCGCTGGTGGCTGGAGGCGGGGCTGGCCCTGTCGGCGGTGGGGGCGGTGTCGCTGGGCGAGGGGCGTCATTACCTGCTGAACAGCGCGCTGGTACCGTTCGCGGCCGTCTGGCTGGGCCTGCGCGCCACGCACTGGTGGCTGTCGGCACCGACAAGGGCACGCTGGCTGCTGGCCCTGGCGGCGGGGGCGGGCAGCCTGTGCTGCCTGCTGGCCCTGGCCGCCACGCTGCACCGGGCCGGCCTGATCCTGTCACTGACAGCACTTTGCATCGGCATGGGGCGCTTTCTGTGGCGGCGGCCGGCCCTGTTCATCATCGGCTTCCTGCTGGCATCCGCCGCCCTGGTGGCCGTGGGGGCCCGGGTCGCCGGCGTGGCGGAACTGCTGGCCGACAAGACCGAAAGCGTGGGCCTGAACAACCGGGTGGGCGAATTGCTGGCCGTGCTGGAACAGGTGGGGCGCGATCCTTACGCCTTCCTGTTCGGCGATGGCTGGGGGGCGCTGGTGGCCAACCCGGCCGTGGGCTGGTGGCGCGTCTCCTACACACACAGCGCCGCCAGCTATTTCCTGCTGAAGCTGGGGGCCGTGGGGCTGGCCCTGATGCTGGGGCTGGCGGGATTGCTGGCGGGAACGGTGGCACGGGCGGCGCGTTCCATGCCCATGCTGCTGCTGGCGGTGGCCCCGTCGCTGCTGCTGGGTGGGTTCCTGCATACAAGCTTCAAGTATCTCTGCTTCTCCCTTCTCCTATCCCTGGTGACAGGCCGGGTCCATTCCTGCCTTTACGGGAGATAAACTCCGAGTCATTCTCCTTTTCGGTGAATATTAGTGAAGGCGCCCATGCCCGACAGTTTCGCCCACAGGCTGGAGATGCCCGTCGGCGGGATGGGCGAATTGCTGCGCGCGCTGGGCGCGCAATGGCGCCGGCTGGCCCTGTGCGGGCTTGCCGGGCTGGCCCTGACGCTGCTGGCGCTGCACCTGGTCACGCCACGCTATACGGTCAGCATGGTGGTGGGGCCGCCGGGACGCAGCGGGCCGGCCGCCATGGGCCCCCGCGCCCCGGCCCTGTCGCCCGCCGCCGGGCGCGGCATCGCCGAACAGGGATCGGCGGATGAGGTGGTGTCCGACTTCGCCCGCTATCTGGCGCTGCTGACCTCCGTTCCCGTCGCGACGCGGCTGGCCAATGATGCCGATGTGATGCACGGCCTGTTCGAGGATGCCTGGGACAAGGAGGCGGGGCGCTGGCGCCCGCCCGTCGGGCCGGGTGCGGTGCTGCGCCGTGGCCTGCGTCTGCTGGCCGGGTATGAGGCCTGGGCCGCGCCCGACGCCGTGGACCTGTCGCGCCTGCTGAAGAAGGACCTGGCGGTGGAGGCGGTGAACGAGGGGCCGCTGCGCCGGCTGGTCTATCGCCATGAGAAGCGGGAATTCGCCCTGCTGCTGCTGACCCGCCTGCATGCCGCCACGGAAACCCACCTGCGCGACGAGGCGGGGCGGCGCCTGAAGGCGGAGATGGCCCATGTCAATGGCCGGCTGGCCGGCATGTCCAACCTGGACCGGTCACGCCAACTCACCGGCATGGTGGCGGAGCAGGAGGAGACACTGATGATGCTGGAGGTGGGCCTGCCCTATGCCGCCGACCTGCTGGAGGCACCCGCCGCCCCGTCGCTGGCCGACTGGCCCAACCCCGTGCCGCTGATCCCGGCCGGCACGCTGGCCGGGCTGGGCCTGGGCCTGTTCGTGCTGGCGGCCCGCCACAGCTATCGCCGGGGGCTGTGATGGAACCGGCGATCCCCATCAGCGTCATCATCATGACCCGCAACGAGGCGGCGAACATCGCCAATTGCCTGATCCCCCTTGCCCGCTTCGCCCAGGTGCTGGTCGTGGACAGCCATAGCGAGGATGGCACATCCGCCATCGCCGCCACCCGCGGGGCCGAGGTGCTGTCCTTCCACTGGAACGGGCGGTATCCAAAAAAGAAACAATGGAGCCTTTCCCATCCCGCCATCCGCCAGGACTGGGTGCTGTTCGTCGATGCCGACGAAAGGGTTACTCCCGAATTGGTTGTGGAGCTGGCGGCCCTGATGCGGACCGGCCCGCAAGCCGCCGCCTATTTCATCGACAGCCGGCCGCAATGGCTGGGCCGCGTGCTGCGCCACGGCACGCCCTATCGCAAAATCGCCCTGCTGAACCGCCGCCATGCGCGGTTTCCCGTCTGTCCCGACCTGCATGTCGCCCGCATGTGGGAGGTGGAAGGCCATTACCAGCCCATCATCGACGGGCCGGTGGGCAGGCTGTCCTCGGTCATGATCCATGCCGATGCCAAACCGCCGGCCGACTGGTTCGACCGGCACAACCGTTATTCGGATTGGGAGGCGGCCCTGGCCCATGGCGGCGGGGCGGCGGCCCTGCTAGCCGGGGAGCGGGGGGTGCGGCGGCTGGCGAAAAGGCTGCTGGCGGCATTGCCGGGCCGGCCGCTGCTGGCCTTCCTGCACGCCTATCTCTGGCACCTGGGCTTCCTGGACGGCAAGGCCGGGCTGCACCATGCGATGTCGCGGGCCTTCTATTACTGGTCCATCGACCTGAAACGCGACTGGCTGGCCGTCACGGGGACGACCAGCCAGTCGGACATATCCGGCGCACTGGTGTCAGACGCGGCCGATCAGCCGGCCTTGGCGCTGTCGTCCGGGTCGCCGGCCAGCGTCTTCACCAGTTCGAACGTGCGGCGGCGCACCGATTCCTCCGGAATCCGGTAATAGGCGCGCACCAACTCCAGCGTCTCGCGCCGGGCCATGCTTTCGAATTCCTGGGTTTCGCTGGGCTGGTCGTCTGGAACCAGCGTCGATTCCGGTGACGGCAGGTCGTCGAAGAAGAAGGTCACCGGCACGCCCAGCACCTGGGACAGGTTGAACAGGCGGCTGGCGCTGATGCGGTTCGCCCCGCGCTCGTATTTCTGCAGCTGCTGGAAGGTGATGCCCACCGCCTCGCCCAGGGTCTCCTGGCTCAGGCCCAGCAGGGTGCGGCGCAGGCGCAGGCGCTGGCCGACATGGATATCGATCGGGTTCGGCCCTTCCCCCCGCTTGGACAGGGAATAGGCCTGGGCAAGCCCGGCCTTGGACGGGTTTCTCTTTTCAAGCATGGCGAAAACTCCTTCGCACCGGATGTTGCCTGTACATATAGAGCTACAGTTGCGGCTCTCCAATACGGATGGTTGCAAAGGGTTGTGACCTCTTCCGTGACGATTGGTTAAGTCACGTATTCGTTGTGGAAACGCTTAACCATTGATTTTGCTATGTAAATGCAATGTTAACAAATGGGGGTTTGTTAACGGTCACCTGCAATCACCCCGAAATCTCCAGAAGGCATACCCATTTGGAGCAGAGTGCCGGAGAGAGGCTGCGACAATTTGTAGCAGGAATATACAGGCCGCCAGCAATAGTGGCATCCGCAGCAAATAGCGCCGGATGCGGAATTGCTCCCGTCGCCCCAATGCCGCCTGGCGACGCGACAACCCGCCGGGGGCAAAGCGCGCGACAAGGTGATCCGTGCGTATGACGTAACCGGCGCGGCGCAGGACGGCAAGGGTGAAGGCGTAATCCCCGGCGATGCGCCAGCCCGTGTCCAGCCGCAAGCCATACAGCAGGGCGCGGCGATAGAACATGGCGCAATGATGGGCCGGCATGCCGTAGAAGGCCCAGCGGCAATGCCGCGCCGGTTTGCGCCGCATCCGCCCGTCGCCCGGATCCTCCAGGCTGTCGCCATAGAGCAGGTCCGGCCGGCCCGCCAGCAGCAGCGCGATCCGGGCCAGGACATCGCCATCGGCCAGGCAATCACCCGCATTCAGGAACAGGACATGCGTCCCCCGCGCCACGGCCAGTGCCCTGTCCATGCCGGCGAACGGCCCGCCATCGGGCCGGCTGTCCAGCCAGTCCGGGGCCGCTTCCGCCAGCACGGCCAGGGTGGCGGGGGCGGAGCCGCCATCGGCCACCAGCCATTCGAAATCCCGCCAGGACTGGGCCGCCAGACTGTCGCGCGTGGCGGCCAGGCCCTCGGGATCATCACGGACCACGGTGATGACGGACAGGGCCGGGGCGCCCACGCTCCTCAATCCTCGATGGCCGCGATGGCGGCGGCGCTGAAGGCGATCTGGCTCAGGATGGTGGTGATGCTCTGGGTCAGGGGCAGCCATTCGAACGGTTCGGCGTCGCGCGGCACCACGATCATGGCGCCCGGCACCAGGGATGCCACATCATGCACCAGCCAGCCGCTTTCCAGCGGCTGGGCCGCCCCGTTGGGCTGGATCACGAAGATGCGGCCATCATCGGCGAAGCGGGTCAGGCCCCCGGCCTCGCGCAGGTAATCGTCGGGCACCTTGTCCGGGTCGAACAGCAGGGAGGCCGGCGACAGCACCTCCCCCGACACGGTGACCGTCAGGGGGCGCCTGGGCACATGGATGCGGTCGCCAGGCTGCAACGGGATATCCAGTTCCGGCCGTTCGCCCAGCAGGGCGGGGTTGGCCTCCACCGTGATGCGGCCGAGCGCGGTGGTGCCGCGCAGATCGGCGGCCAACTGGCGCACCAGTTCCACACGCGCCGGATCGGGCGGATTCTTGCCACCCAGCATCTGGGCCAGTTGCCGGTCCAGTTCGCGCGCGTTGCGGCGCAGCCCCTCCTCCTCCGCCAGCCTGGCGCTCTCGCGGGTGAAGATGGCACCGGCCGGGTACGCCTCCTCCGTCAGGCCGCCGGCACGTTGCAGCAGCATGGACAGCGTCTCCCCCGGCGCCAGGTCATAGGTGCCGGGTTCCGCCACCTCGCCCGCCAGCAGCACGCCGCGCCGTTCCTGCGGGCGCTGGCGCAGGCCGACGCGCAGGGCCGCACCGGGCGGGATCGGCTCCACCGCCGCCACCCCGCCGGAAAGCGTGCGCGGGGTCACGCCACGCGCATCATCCTCCCCTTCCCCCCGCGGGCCGCGCGGCGGCGGCAGCAGTTCCAGACGGCCCGGATCGGCTTCCGGCTTTAGCCCGCCGGCGGCGCGCAACAGCAGCGGCAAGGGGATAGCCCCCGCCACCGGATATTCCCCCGGCCGCACCACCCCGCCACGCAGGGCCACCGCCCGTTCCGACAGCAAGGCGCGGATGGCGGGGTCCAGCGGATCGGGCGATGTGGCAACCACCGCATCGGCGGATGGCGGCGGCATCACCTCGTCGCGCAGGAACAGGGTGACCCGGTCGCCATCGCGCAGGCGCAGGTCATACCGTCCCTCCACAACCTCCGCCGGGGCGAACAGGCTGGGCCGCCGCCCGGACCCGGCGGCATCGGCCCGTTCCAGCAGGGCCGCCAGCCCATAGGCATCGGGCAGCGGCGCCCCCGCCCCGGACAGGAGGGTGCGCAGGCTCACCCCATCGCCCTCGACAGGCCGCAGCCCGGGCTGGCGCACGGGGCCGGACAGCAGCACGCCATCCCCTTCGGGATCGGCCACCTGCCCCGGTGCGGCCAGCGCCTTGCCGGCATAGGCACCCCCGGCCAGCGGGGCCAGTGCGGCCAGCGGCATGGGTCCCGCCAGCGGATAAGGGCCAGGGCGCAGCACGCCGCGCCGCAGAAACGCCGACTGGCGCAGCAGGAAGGGCAGCAGGTCGCCATCGCGCCGGAACAGAGGCGGGCACGGCAGCGGCGGCCCCTCCACACCCGCGGCGGCGCGGGCCAGGGGGCCAGCGGCCAACGCCCCCTCCGGGTCGGCCGACAGGGCAGCGACCAGCGAGGCCAGCCCGGCACATTCCTCCAGCGCCAAAGGGTCCGCCGGCTGTCCGGACAGCAGCGCCAGCACCGACCGGCCGCGCAGGAAGGCCACATCATCCGCCGACAGCACGGTCAGCCGGTCGCCGTCACGTGCCAACTCCCCCTCCCGCCCGGCCAGCAGGTCGGACAGATCCAGGCCCCGCATCTGCGGCGCCCCGCCGGCCGGTGTGCGGCGCAGCAGCAGGGCCAGCGGGTGATAGGCATCGGGCGGCAGCATCGACAGGTCCACCAGATCGGCCAGCCGCATGCCCTCCGCCAGCGGCCGTTCGCCCGGCTCCGCCACGGCACCCGACAGGCCGACACTGCCCAGCCGCGCCCCACCTTCCGGCGCGTGCAGCAACAGGTCGCCATCGCGCAAGGGGACCGGGTCCCTGGCACTGACTGGCTCCGGCCGTTCCACCCCTTCCGGCGACAGGCGCAGCAGGGTGGAACGGTCGCGCCCCGGCCGCAGCGCCCCACCGGCCAGGACCAGCAGGTCGGCCGTATCGTCTGGTCCCACGCCAGCGGCGGCATGGGGTGGCAATTCATAGATACCGGGCCGCTTCACCGGCCCGGCCACGGCCACGGTGGGACCCAAGGGGGGCACGATCAGACGCGCACCGTCGGTCAGCAGATCCGCCGCCGCCCCCTGCCCGCTGGTCAGCAGATCATAGAGATCGACCGTGACGGGATCGGCCCCCGGCAGCACCAGCCGGATGGCCCGCAGACTGCCGTCGGGCAGCACGCCGCCGGCCTGGGAGAGCGCATCCAGCGGCGTGGCGAAGGCCGGCAGCGACAACCGGCCGGGCCGCGCCACCTGGCCCAGCACCAGCACACCGATACGCCGCATGGACAAAAGCGACAGGAAGGCCTGGGTCTGCACATGGGTGGCAGCCACCGCCGCCTCCAGTTCCGCCCGCACCGCCCCCAGCGGCCGGCCGGCCGCCGCGATGGGGCGCAGATCATCGACCAGCAGCAATCCATCGGCGCCGATGCGATGCCGGCTGCTGCGCGTCACCTGCCCGCGCAGCAGCAGCGACAGTTCATCCCCCACGCCCAGCCGGTAATCATCGCCGACGCTGCCCAGCGACGGGCCGTCGTCCGGCACGGTCCCGGCGAACAGGTCGTGCCCGAACAGTCGCAGTTCCTGTCCGGCGCGATCACTGAACAACGCCTCGACACGCCCCACCCCTTCCTTCGGAGCGGCAGCCACCTGAAGGGGGAAAAGCAATGCGCAAAGCAGCAGGATTATAGGGCGTGAAGAAACCATGAGTCCTAAAAGCTGTAGGACTCATGGTTTACACATATATTCAGCCCTTGAAAATACCGATGCCGGCTCAGCCGTGGCGCAGGCTGCCATCCAGCGACAGGATGGGGGCGTAAAGCGCCGGGCGACGGTCGCGGAACACGCCCCATCCGGCGCGGATGCGGGCGATGGCGTCCAGGTCGAATTCCTGCACCAGCACGGCTTCGGAGGCCCGGTCGGCCTCCGCCAGCTTGGCGCCCTTGGGATCGGTGATGAAGCTGGAGCCGTAGAAGGTGATGCTGCCCGTCTGGAACGTTTCCTTGCCGATGCGGTTGCTGGCGATGACCGGCATCAGGTTGGCACCGCTATGGCCCTGCATCACGCGCTGCCAATGGTCACGGCTGTCGAGCGTGTCATCCTGCGGTTCCGACCCGATGGCGGTGGGATAGAACAGCAGCTCCGCCCCCTGCAACGCCATCACGCGCGCAGCCTCGGGGAACCACTGGTCCCAGCATATGGCCGTGCCGATACGGGCATAACGGGTCTGATAGGTCTGGAAGCCCGTGTCGCCGGGATTGAAATAGAACTTTTCCTGATAGCCCGGCCCGTCGGGAATATGGCTCTTGCGGTAAAGGCCCAGGATTTCCCCGTCGGCATCGATGGTGACCAGGGAATTGTAATGCGCGTTGTTGGCCTTCTCGAAGAAGGACAATGGCAGGACGACCGACAATTCCTTGGCCAGGGCCTGGAAATGCTGGATCAGCTTGTTGTTCTCCACCGGGGCCGCCAGCTCGAAATATTCCGGCTTCTGGTCCTGGCAGAAATAGGGGGCTTCGAACAGTTCCTGGATCAGGATGATCTGCGCGCCCTGTCCATGGGCCTTGCGGACCAGTTCCTCGGCCTTGGCGATATTGGCCCCACGGTCCCAGCTGCACGCGAACTGCGTGGCGGCGACGGTCACCTTGCGCATCTGCTTCCCCCGGTTCAGGTCATGCGGGCAGCATAGCCAAGGGGATGGCGCGAAAGGGAGTGAAATTCCGGGGTCACATCATCCTTGTCCGCGTCTTCAGTACCAGCGCCAGGAAGAAGGGCGCACCCAGCAGGGCCGTGACCACACCCAGCTTCAGTTCCGGCCCCGGCCCGCCCAGACGCAATCCCGTGTCGGCCGCCAGCAGCAAGGCCGCCCCGCCCAGCGCCGACAAGGGCAGCAGGCGGGACGGCTGGGCACCGGCCAGCGGGCGCAGCAGATGTGGCACGATCAGACCGATGAAGCCGATGGCACCGGCCACCGACACGGCCGCCCCCACCGCCAGGGCCGTGCCCAGGATGACCAGGATGCCGGTCCGGCGCGGGCTGAACCCCATGGACTGGGCCGTCCCCTCCCCCAGCGACAGGGCATCAAGCCCCCGGCCCGACGACAGCAGCAGGACGGCCCCCAGCCCCATGAAGGGGGCGGCGACGGCCACATGGTTCATCGACCGGTCGGCCAGCGAACCCAGCATCCAGAACACGATCTCCGTCAGGGCGAACGGATTGGGCGACAGCGACAGGGCCAGCGAGGTCAGGGCGCCGGCAAGGCTGCTGATCGCCACGCCGGCCAGGATCAGGGTCAGCACCGACGCCTGCCGCCCCGCCAGCAGATAGAGCAGGGTGACGGCGATCAGCGCCCCCGCCATGCCGCCCAGCGGCAGGGCCAATGGCAGCACCAGGCTGGCACCGGAATAGAAGGCGATGACAGCGCCCAGCCCGGCACTGGCCGACACGCCGATGACGCCCGGTTCGGCCAGCGGGTTGCGCAGCAGCCCCTGCAGCGCCGCCCCCGACAGGCCCAGCACCCCACCGATGCCCAGACCCAGCAGGGCACGCGGCAGGCGGATATCGGCGAAGATCACGGCGGCCATGCCGTCGCCACCCGACCACCAGTCACGGATGGCCAGCAGCAGCGACACGGGCGTCGGACCCATGGCAAGGGATGCGACAAAGAACAGGATCACGGCCAGGGTCAGCAGGACCAGCGCAGCGCGCATCATCGTCAATCCTTCCGTGACAGCAGCCGGTCACGCGCGGCGGCAAGCATCGTGGCGGCATCGGCGGTGAACGGCCCGCCGCAGGTCCAAAGCCGGCCCGGGACCGCCGGACGATCCTGCGCCGGCACGGCGCGGTCCAAAGCGGGATGGGCCAGCATCTGACCGTTCAGGGATGGGTACCCCTGCTCATCGGCATTGGCCACCAGAAGGTCGGGCGGATCGGCGGCCACCGTTTCCACCGGCAGATAGCCATAGCCCTGCAACCCCTTGTCGGCAGCATAGTTCACCAGCCCCGCCGCCCGCATCACCGCGTCCGACAGCGTGCCGGACCCGGCCGTGAAGGCGCCGGGCGCCAGCGACAGCACACGCGCTGGCCGGGCCGGGCCGGTCGGGGCCGCCGCCGCCAGCGTCGCATCCATGCCGGCGATCAGTTCCTCCCCACGCGCCGCCACGTCCAGGGCCGCGGCCACCTGCCTGATCTGGGCACGGATACCGTCGAAATCGCTGACCAGCCCCACCTCCAGCACCGTCACGCCTCGGGCGCGCAGCAGGGCGATGGTGGGGCGCGTGGTGAAAGTGCCGGCCAGCACCAGGTCGGGCACCAGCGGCAGCACCTCTTCCGCCATGCCCTGGACCAGGGGGATATCGCCCACCCGGTCGGACAGGGCCGACAGGCCGGGATCGGCCGCCAGGAAGGACAAGGCCACAATCCGTTCACGCGGCAGCAGGGCCAGGGCCAGCTGGTCGGTGCACAGGTTCAGCGACACCACGCGCGCCGGCCCCGCTTTCGCCGCAATCCGGGCCGGTACCGCCATGCTGAAGACACAGAGCAGACCGATGACGAAAGTGCTGGTGGACCCCCGCCTTTCGGGGGGATTGGCGGCGGGCTTGGTTGGCACGATGCTATCCTTGGACCCGTGCCGCCGAGAAACCGGCGGGCGCGATCTTATAATGCGGTCGCGACGCAACGGGCAAGGTTTGGGGGAGGCGTCGATCATGCAACGACGGCCACATATCGGCATCACGGGCAGCGCCGGCACAGGCAAGACCAGCCTTGCCGCCGATCTGTCCCGGATTCTGGACCTGCCCGTCCGGCGGGAGGCGATGCGCGACCGGCTGGCCGCCGGTTTCGATCCGCACGCGATGCCCCGCGACGGGCACCGGCGGATGATCGTCGGCGACGCCGACGATCTGGCGCTGGATCTGGCGCGCGGCGGCGGCCTGATCACCGACCGCACGCCCCTGGACATGGCCGCCTTCTGGCTGGCGAACGGTTTCGGCCTGGATGACCCGGCGGGGACGGAGGCGCTGCTGGCCCGTGCGGTCTGCGCCATGGCCGATTACAGCCTGGTCGTGCTGCTGCCCTGGGGCGAACGGCCCATCGCCGCCGATGGCGTGCGTTCCACCAATCCCTGGATGCAGCTGCATTTCCAGACGGTGCTGGAAGGCCTGTGCCGGCGCTATGTGGCGCCGGGCCGGCTGCTGGTGGCCGATGGCAAGGCGCCGCCGGACCGGCTGGCCGCCCTGGTCAGGGACCGGGTATGGGGATAGAGCCTGTTTGCGGGCACCGCGAACAGGCTCCGGCGGCGACTGCCGCCGTGCCACACGTGCGGCGGAAGCCAAGCCCACGGATGTGGGCGCCCGGCGATTGAGGGAACAAAATAATATTAATTGAAATCATCATCCTCATCCGGGGCCGGCAGGTTGGCCCCGGTGGTGATGGCATCGGTCAGGTTGGCGCCGCGGATATTGGCTTCCAGCAGGTTGGCGCCCGACAGGTCGGCACCGCGCAGATCGGCACCGGACAGGTTGACCCCGCGCATGGAGGCGCGGGTCAGGCTGGCCTGGACCATGATGGTGTTGGACAGGTTGGCCGGCCATTTGCGACCCGTGCCGCGCCCGTTCGGCCCCTTGATTTCCACCGACCCGATCTTTGCATTGTCCAGCTTGGCGCCCGTCAGGTTGCTGCCGCGCAGGTTGGCACCGTCCAGCGTCGCCCCCGTCAGGTCAGCGAAATTCAGGCCTGCACCCGACAGGTCGGCCATGACAAACAGGCAATCGCGCAGCTTGGCACCGGAGAAATTCACGCCCTTCAGGTTGGCCCCGCCCAGGTTGGCGCCGTTCAGGTCGATATGCGACAGGTCCTGACCCTCCAGGTCCGCGCGTTCGCCCTTGTCGCCATTGCTGGTGATCCAGGCCTGATGCTGGGACAGGATGCGCTGGATGGAGGCGGAGAAGGTTTCGGCCGAACGGCTGAAATTGGCACCCAGCATGTCGACATTCGACAGGTCCACCCCTTCCAGGTTGGCGCCTTGCAGATCGGCATTGCGCAGATTGGCGCCGGCCAGCACCGCGCCCGCCAGATTGGCGTCACGCAGCTTGGCCCCCATCAGGTTGGAGCTGTTCAGGTTGACGCCGCGCATGTCGCAGCCGGCGAAATTGGCACTCTTCATCACCGAACGGGCCATGTTGGCCCCGGCCAGCTGTGCACCCGAACAATCGGCCCCGACCAGCGAACATTCCGACAGGTCGGCACCGGCCAGGTTGGCGTTGGACAGGGTGGCGTCATCCATGTCGGCCCCCCGCAGGTCCGACGGCTCCATCTTCACATTGCTGGGCGACCGCCGGTCCAGCAGCGCCCCGCCGCGCAGGTCCGCCCCGCGCAGGATGGCACATTTCAGGCGGGCGCCGCGCAGATGGGCGCCGCGCAGGTCGGCATTGGTCAGGTTGGCATTGACCAGGATGGCGCGGGTCAGCCGGGCGGCGAACAGATCGGTCGCCGTCAGGTTGGCACCGGTGAAGTCGCAATCCGACAGGTTGGCGCCCGACAGCTTGGAATTCTGCAGGTTGGCGCCTGAGAAATTGTGCCCCTGCAGGTCGGCCAGGGCCAGCATGGCGCGGGCACCGCCCGTCAGCCGCTTCAGCCAGCGTTCATGCTTGTCGATAACGGCGAGCAACTCGTGCGGTGTCATGGCGGGGGGTGACCATTGCGGACAAGATGAACTTTTCTTGAAACTGCCACAGGCCGGGGCATTTGTGTTAGATGGTTTCTTGACAATCATATCCATTCCCACCGCCGGAGCCAGTTCCCGTGGACGAAAAAGCCAGCGTCGTGCCCACCCGGCACATCGTGACCGCCTTCGACGAGCAGTTGGACCTGCTGCACGATCTGGTGCGGGAGATGGGCCGGCTGGCCGGGGAACAGATCATCGATGCGGTGGCCGCCATCGCCGGCCGCGACGGGGATCTGGCCGGGCGGGTGATGACCCGCGATGCCCGCCTGGACGAACTTGAGCACAAGGTGGAGGCGCAGACCGTGCGCCTGCTGGCGCTGCGCCATCCCAAGGCCAACGACCTGCGCGTGGTCATCGCCGGCCTGCGTATCGCCAACAATCTGGAGCGAATCGGGGATTTCGCGGCGAACGTCGCCAAGCGCTCCCTGACCCTGCAATCCCAGCCCGAGGTGGCGCTGGCCCGGTCCATGCTGCCCATCGGGCGCGCCGTGGCCGACATGCTGTCCGATGTCATGAAGGCCTATGACAATGACGATGCCGAAGCGGCATTGGCCGTGCGCCGGCGGGACGAGGAGGTGGACCATGCCTATTCCGCCCTGTTCCGCGAATTGCTGACCTACATGATGGAAAGCCCGGCCCGTATCACCGCCTGCACCCATCTGCTGTTCGCCGCCAAGAACCTGGAACGCATCGGCGACCACGCCACCAACATCGCGGAGACCCTGTGCTTCCGCGTCCATGGCCACCCGCTGGACGCCGAACGCGCCAAGGGCGACGACACGGCCAGCATGACGGTGATGCCGGCATAAGAAGCCCTCAGGCGCCGGGCGCCGCCATCCGGCGGCTTGGCTCACGCGGGCATGGGCCCGCGGGCGCTCAATGCGCCAACCAACCTTGCAGGTTGGTATTGAACCCACAGCCGGCCTCTGGCCGGCTGTGCTGCTTTGTGCTATGCATCTGCACAGGTCGGCAGAAAACCCAGGCGTCGCCAGCCCCGCAAAGGGCCGCTAAACCTGCCATGTATCCTGAATTCGACCGTCATTCCCCCCAAGGGTGTGCCGCGTCGGCAAGTTGGCGACCACCGACGGTTCCGAACGGATCAAGGCAGTGCCCATGCGGGATGTTGACCCATGTCGAGAGAACATTTGTCCTTCCAGGTCGCCGATATCAGCGCCCTGGCCAAATCGCTGAAATCCCAGCTGGAGACCCATGAGGGGCCGGCCGGCCATGTCAGCCTGCTGAACATGCTGGCGCGCGGCGCCGGCTTCCGCAATTTCCAGCATTACCGCGCCCAGGCCACGGCGCTCGACCGGCTGGAGAACCCGCCCCCTGCCCCGGCACCCGTGCCGGAGGTGGATCTGGGCCGGGTGCGCCGCCTGTTGCGTCATTTCGATGAGGCGGGGCGCCTGATCCGCTGGCCCAACAAGTTCAACGAACAGGCCACCTGCCTCTGGGTGCTGTGGTCGCGCCTGCCGGCCCGCGAAAGCATGACCGAACAGGGGATCAGCCGCCGGCTGGACGTGATGCACAGCTTCCGCGACTTCGCGCTGCTGCGCCGGGAAATGGTCGAACAGGGGCTGGTCAGCCGTACGCCCGATTGCCGCGATTATCGCCGCATCGAGCGTCAGCCGCCGCCGGATGCGCTGGCCCTGCTGCGGTATCTGGCGCCACGGTTGATGGTGGCGGCGTAACGCCTCACGGGTTCACCCTCTCCCTCCCATTGGCTGGCGCGGGTGGGAGGGAGAGGGTGAACCCAACCCCTCAACCCAACCCCTTCTCCACAAACGCCGCCATACGGCGGGCGAAGGACAACGGGTCGGGCAAGGTCTCGCCCTCCAGGATGCGGGCCTGGTCCAGCAGCAGCCAGGCCGCATCCTCCAGCGACGTCGCCGCCCCGTCCAGACCTGCCTTTTCCGCCAGACGACGGATCAGCGGGTGGGTGGGGTTGATCTCCAGCACGCGCTTGGATGCACCATCGGCCCCCAGCTGGCCATGCTGCTTCAGCAGGCGCTGGAGATGGATATCCATGTCGCCCTCGTCCGCCACCAGACAGACGGCGCTGTCGGTCAGGCGCTCCGACCGGCGGACATCCTTGACCTCCTCGCCCAGCGTCAGCTTCAGCAACGCGGTCAGGGAGGACAGGTCGCCATCCGACGCCTTGTCCTTCGCCGCATCCTCCGGCTTCTCCCCGCCCTTGATTTTGGACAGGTCGGCACCGCCGCGGGTGACGGACTTGAGCGGCTTGCCATCCGTCTCGCGGATGGAGCCCACCCAGAACTCGTCCACCGGATCGGTCAGCAGGATGACCTCCACGCCCTTGGCGCGGAAGCCCTCGACCTGCGGACTGCGATCCAGGGCCGATTTCTCGTCGCCCGTGATGTAATAGATGGCGTCCTGGCCTTCCTTCATGCGGCCGATATATGTCGACAGGCTGACCAGTTCCCCCTTGCTCTCCGTCGTGCGGAAGCGCAGCAGCTTCAGCAGATCGTCGCGATGGCTGAAATCCTCATAAAGCCCTTCCTTCAGCACAGCGCCGAACGCGTCCCAGAAACGGGCATAGTCGGCTGCCTGCTCGGGATCGGCCGCCTTCTTGTTCAGATCGCCCAGGACGCGCTTGACGATGCCGGCCTTCAGCTTGGCCAGAACCGGGTTGTTCTGCAGCATCTCGCGGCTGACATTCAGCGGCAGATCCTCGCTGTCCACCACACCCTTCAGGAAGCGCAGATAGGCCGGCACCAACCCTTCCGCCTCGTCCGTGATGAACACACGGCGGACATAGAGCTTCACATGATGGGCGCGGCGCGGATCGAACAGGTCGAAGGGCCGCTGCTGCGGCACGAACAGCAGACCGGTATACTCGATGACGCCTTCCGCCCGCCAATGCAGGGTCAGCCAAGGCTCGTCGAAGCTGTGGCCGACATGGTGATAGAATTCCTTGTACTGCTCTTCGGTGATTTCCGACTTGGAGCGCGTCCACAGGGCGTTGGCGGCGTTCACGCTGTCGGTGGCATCGGCGCCCAGCAGGATGGGCACGGCGATATGGTCGGAATAGGTCTTGATGACATGGCGTAGGCGCTGTTCCTCCAGGAACTCCTGCTCGGCCTCGCGGATATGCATGACGATGCGGGTGCCACGGGCGGGGGCTGTATCATCCTCGGTCACCGTGAAGGTGCCCTGGCCGTCGCTGGTCCAGCGCCAGCCCTGGGCCTCGCCGGCCTTGCGGCTGAACACTTCGACCTTCTCCGCCACCATGAAGGCGGAATAGAAGCCGACGCCGAACTGACCGATCAGGCTGACATCCTTCTTGGCGTCGCCGGACAGGTTCTTGACGAAAGCGGACGTGCCCGAGCGGGCGATGGTGCCCAGATTGTCGACCAGATCCTGACGGTTCATGCCGATACCGTTATCGGACAGGATCAGGGTCCGGGATTCCTTGTCGGCAACCAGACGCAGCTTGAAGTCCGGATCATCGCCCAGAAGCGAACCGTCGGTCAACGCGGCATAGCGCAGCCGGTCGCAGGCGTCCGACGCGTTGGAGATCAGTTCGCGAAGGAAAACCTCCTTCTCCGAATAGAGGCTGTGCGCCACGATATCCAGCAGGCGGCTGACCTCGGCCTGGAAACTGAGCTTTTCCTCGCTCATCGCTCTCACCTTGTTCTGCGATCTACATCCAATGAGGGTGGCGTTAAAGCCGCTGCTGGATATGGGGCAAGGTGAGGGGAAGCGCAAGCAGGGCATGGAGCCGGTGCCCGTTGGAGCTGCGCCCGCGGGGCGGGCCTTGTATAGCAACCAAAAGGAGATTATATGTATATTAAATAAAATTTTTAGGAATCGGTTCGGATTTTGACATTTTTCGGTCATTATCTTGGCTCGATATATCTCCTTATGGTTGGAAAACCTCACGGAGGCTGCGGTGGCTGGAAAGATCGGACCGGACGGTAAAGTCGAGATCAGGGGCGGTCGCGGCAATACCGAGTTGCGCGGTTCGTCCTACGCCGAGCATTTCTATGGTACAACGGGCAACGACATCTTCTACGGATATGGCGGTTGGGACACCTACGAGGGTGGTGGTGGTGTCGATATCGTCAATTATTCTTGGGCATCGTCCGCTGTAAAGGTCAATCTCAGCCGGCACGGCTATGGAAATCAGCAGAACACAGGCGGAGGAGGTGACGCGATCTTCCTCAATATACTGGGACTGGTCGGCACCATCTATAATGATGATCTACGCGGGTTTATTGGTAACAACATCCTGGACGGTGGAGCTGGTCACGACTACCTGTTTGGTGATACGGGCGATGACCGGCTCATCGGTGGTGCCGGCAACGATACCACCGAAGGTGGAACCGGGAATGACGCTCTGCAGGGTGACGCGGGTAATGACACGCTGATCGGCGGGGCCGGCGATGACACGCTGATGGGCGGCGCAGGAGATGATCTGCTGCGCGGGGGCGACGGTGCCGATGTCATGAATGGCGGAGAGGGTGTGGACACGGTCA
>NZ_JBLTYX010000034.1:0-37448 GCF_048066115.1 Niveispirillum sp. KHB5.9
GCCACGGGCTCACGCCACCACCGCCATCTCCATCAAGAACTCCCGCTCGAACCGCTCCGCCGGCATCGGCTTGGCCAGCAAATAACCCTGGGCCAGGTTGCACCCTTCCGCGCGCAGCCATTCCCGCTGCCGGTCGGTCTCCACCCCCTCCGCGATGGTGGTCAGGCCCAGGCGCTTGCCCAGCGCGATCACCGTGGCGGCGATGGCCGGGTCCTCCGGCAAATCGTTCACGAAACTCCGGTCGATCTTCAGCATCGTCACCGGCAGCTGCTTCAGGTACGAGAGCGACGAATACCCGGTCCCGAAATCATCCACCGCCACCCCGAACCCGAAGCCGCGCAGCGCGTTCAGTACGGCCATCTGCCGCGCCACATCGCGCATCACCACCGTCTCGGTGATCTCCAGGATGAAATTGCGCGGCAGCAGCCCGGCCTCCGACACGATGCGCACCGCACGCTCGGGGAAGTCCGGCTCGGCCAGCTGCCGGGCCGACACGTTCACCGCCACCGTCACCGGCCCGCGCAGATGGCACCAGCGGGCCCCATCGCGGCTGGCACGGCGCAGCACCCATTCGCCCAACTCCACGATCAGGCCCGTCTCCTCCGCCACCGGAATGAACTCCGCCGGCGAGATCATGCGATCGCCATGCGGCCAGCGCACCAGCGCCTCCACCCCCGCCAGCCCGCCCGTGTCCAGATCGATCTTGGGCTGGTAATGCAGCTCCAGCCGGTCGCCGGCCAGCGCATCGCGCAAGCTGGCTTCGGTGCGCAGCATGACCAGGGCGCGTTCGGTCATCGCCTTGTCGAAGAATTTGAACGCCCCGCCGCCCACCGCCTTGGCGGCATACATGGCCACGTCGGCATGGCGCATCAGGGTGACGGCGTCGGCCCCGTCCTGGGGATGCATGGCGATGCCGATGCTGGCCCCGGCATGTACCGTCTGCCCATCGACCCCGAACGGCCGCGACAGGGCCGACAGCAGGCGGGCGGCGGCCTGCGCCACCTCCTCCACCGTGCCGACATTCTCCAGCACCACCAGAAACTCGTCCCCGCCCAGGCGGCCCACGACATGGGCCTGACGCAGCGCCCCGCGCAGCCGCCCGCCCACCTCGCGCAGCAGCTCATCCCCTGCGCCATGGCCCAGGCTGTCATTGACATGCTTGAACCGGTCCAGGTCCAGGAACAGCACGGCCAGCTGCGTGCTGTCGGTACCCGCCCGGCCCAGGGCGACGTTCAGTGTCTCCGTCATCAGCACGCGGTTGGGCAGGTCGGTCAGCGGGTCACGTGTGGCCAGCCGGCGCAGTTCCGTCTGCGACCGGTGCAGCTGTGCCAGCAACTCGTTGATGCGCGAGGCGACATAGCCCAGCTCATCATTGCGGTGGCCGCGCGGTACGCGGATCGGGTTGGCCAGCGGCTCCGCCGGCCGCACCCGGATCAGGTCGCGGCCCAACGCGATCAGCGGCCGTGTCAGGAACAGGTGGAAGATCACCGACAGCAGCGCACCCAGGATCAGGTTACGCAGCAGTCCGCCGACCAGCGATCCCAGCACATAGGTGCGCAGATCATCGCCGATGGCCACGGGATCGATATGCAGAACCAGGCTGCCGATCACCTTGCGCCCGCCATCCGGCCCGATGATCACCAGGGGGCGTTGGGCCAGCAGCAGCCCGTCGAAGATGAAACCCCGCCAGCCATCTGCGGCCTTGGCCACACCGTCGGCCGCGAATGTCGCCCCCTGGCCGTCACGGATCTCGATCCGGTCCACCAGATCCAGGCTCAGCACTGGCGCGAACAGGTTGCGGGCCAGACTGTCGTCGAAATTCCACAGGGCGGTGGCGGCGGGACCGGCGATCAGGTTGGTGATCTGGTCGATGCGGCGTGCGGCCTTGTCGCGTTCCCGGCTGACGGCGAACCCGCCCTCGGCCAGCGTCAGGACAAGCCCGACCAGCAGCGCGCCGGTCAGGGTCACCAGCGCCTGCCGCCAGGTCAGGCTTCTCAACGTGCCACGCGCCACTTGCCACCAGTTCCGTCATGAACCGGCCGACTATCGCATCGCAACCGTGACGGTGTGATGACACATCATCTCGGCCGCATGCCCTCCAGCAGGATATCGATCGATGTGTCGATCCAGCGGTCGATGGGCGTGAAATTGTCCGCCCCCTTGGTGATGATCAGCGAGACGATGCCATGGCCCATGGCCCAGACGCTGTCGGCGAACCCTTCCGGATCGTCGGCGCGCAGCAGGCCGGCGGCGGCCAGCTGTGTGATGCCGGTCTGCAGGATGCCGAAGGATTGCAGGGCCTTGGCGTGCTTGCGCCCGGCCGGCGTCTCCACCCCGTTCTCCGCGAAGGGGCAGTTGCGGTGGCCCAGCATGGGGATGAAGCGCGACAGGGTGGTCATGAAGACCAGCCGGTATTCATTGGGACGGTCCAGCCCGTAGCGCACATAATTGACCATCAGCTGCCGCAGCGTCTTCAGCGGATCGGCCGCATCCACCGGCACCTCCATGACCGCCACCAGCCCGTCGAAGAATTCCTCGGCGATGGCGGTCAGCAGCGCCTCCTTATCCTCGAAATGATCATAGATCGAGGTGGGTGTGATCCCGGCCGCATCGGCGATGCGGCGCATGCTGGCATGCTCGAACCCCTGGGCCACGAACAGGTCGCGCGCCACGGCCAGGATCTGCGCCCGCCGCTCCGCCGCCGGCAGGCGGGTGCGCTTTTGCGGCCTGGATGCAGGCGTGCCTATTTCATCAACCATGGTCGCGACCTTCAGAATCCCTATTGAACCTATAGCGCGACAGGCATAAACCTAACACCGTAAACTTATCGCCGTTAGGTCAGGTGGCCCATGCTGCGCGCACCCCTCTCCATGCTCCTGCTCGTCACGCTCGCCGGCTGCGGCAAACCCGCCACCGATACGGCCCAGGCCGCCCCCACGGCCGCCCCCGTGCCCGTTTCGGTCAGTGCGGCGCGGCCGGCGCCGGAGGCGCGGATGGTCAAGGCCACCGGCACCGTCGCCTTCAAGCGTGAAATCCCGCTTTCTTTCAAGGTGGCGGGCAAGGTGGAGGGGTTCCAGGTCGATATCGCCGACCCGGTGACCCGTGGCCAGCGTCTGGCCCGTATCCAGGGGACGGAGGTCGATGCCCAGCTGCGCGCCGCCGATGCCCGCGTCACCAAGGCGCGTCAGGACCTCGACCGCCTGTTGCCACTGGTCGCCAACGGCTATGTGGAAAAGGCGCGGGTGGATGCGGCCCGCTCCGCCCTGGACACGGCCCAGGCCGACCGCGACGCCATCGCCTTCAACCGTGGCCTGTCGGAGATTGCCGCACCCGCCGACGGTGTGGTCCTGGCCCGCCCGCTGGAACCTGGCCAGATCGTGCAATCCGGCACCACCGCCCTGATCATCGGCGACCGGGAAAGCGGGGTGATCGTCCGCGCCGGCCTGTCCGACCGTGACGTGGCCCGCATCGCCACGGGCAATATCGCCGAACTGGAC
This sequence comes from Niveispirillum sp. KHB5.9, assembly GCF_048066115.1. NCBI lineage: Bacteria > Pseudomonadati > Pseudomonadota > Alphaproteobacteria > Rhodospirillales > Azospirillaceae > Niveispirillum > Niveispirillum sp. KHB5.9. The sequence goes on from NZ_JBLTYX010000034.1 coordinate 3,498, forward strand.
CTGCCGGAGGGCAAGCTGGAAGGCAAGGTCACCCGCATCGCCGCCAAGAGTGCGACCGGCACCGGCGTGTTCGATGTGGAGGTGACCTTGCCCGACGCGCCCACCTATCTGTCCAGCGGCCGCATTGTCACCCTGCATATCGCCCCCCGGCCGGGGGGCGAGAAACCACCCCTGGCCGTGCCGGCGTCCAGCATCATCGAAGGCTTTGGCGACCTTGCCACGCTGTACGTGGTGAAACCCGACGGCAAGTCGGTGGAACGCCGTCAGGTAAAGGTGGCGGGCCTGCGCGGCCCCGATCTGCTGGTGGCTTCCGGCCTCAACGAAGGAGAACGGGTCGTGTCCGCCGGTGGCGCCTATCTGCGCCCTGACAGCGCCATTTCCGTCGCCCGGCCGGGGGCGTAACCATGGGCAATATCGCCGCCTTCTCCGTGCGCCAGTGGCAATTCACCCTGGTGCTGTTCGCCATGCTGGCCGCCATGGGTGTCAGCTCGCTGATGTCGATCCCCCGCGCGGAGGACCCGGCCTTTCCCATCCCCACCGTGCTGGTGGTGGCCGTCCTGCCCGGTGCCGATCCGGTGGACCTGGAAAAGCAAGTCACCGACCCGCTGGAAGAAGCCATCGACAGCCTGGACGACGTCGTCAAGCTGACGTCCCGCACCCGCGACGGCGTCGCCGTCATCACGGTGGAGTTCGACTGGTCCAGCGATGCGGAGCGCAAATACGATCAGGTGGTGCGGGAGGTGAACGCCATCCGCCCGACCCTGCCGGCCGGTCTGGTGCGGCTGGAGGTGAAGAAGTTCAACACCGCGCTCACCAATTTCATCCAGGTGGCGCTGATCGGCGACGGCGCCTCGGCACTGGAACTGCGCAAGCGCGCCGACGATCTGCGCGACATCATCGACCGCGTCCCCGGCGTCTGGGAAAGCGACATCTGGGGGGAGGAGCGGACGGAGGTCCGTGTGGCAGTCGATGCCGGTCGCCTGGCCGAGCTGCGGCTGCCGGTGACGGCGGTGGCTGACGCGCTGAAGGCCGAAGGGGCGGCGGTGCCCCTGGGTGCGCTGCATGCCGGCGACCGCCGCTTCACGGTGAAGACGGAGGGCGATTTCGACACGCTGGACGACATCGCCAACACCGTGGTCCGTTCCACCGAGGGGCGCGTGGTCCGGGTCAAGGATGTGGCGGACGTGTCCTGGGCAGCGGATGAGCCCAACCATATCGCCCGCTTCAATGCGAAGCGCGCCATCTTCATCACCGCCAACCAGAAGCCCGGCCAGAACATCTTCGACCTGAAGAAAAGCGCCTATGCCGCCCTGGACGAATTCGAGCGCACCCTGCCGGCCGGCATCACGCTGGAACGCGGCTTCGACCAGTCCGAGAACGTGTCCCATCGCCTGTCCTCGCTGTTCCGCGATTTCGCCATCGCGCTGGGTCTGGTGCTGATCACCCTGATCCCGCTTGGTTTGCGCGCCTCGCTGGTGGTGATGCTGGCCATCCCGCTGTCGCTGGCCATCGGCGTCACGGTGCTGCAATTCACCGGCTTCACCTTGAACCAGCTGTCCATCGCCGGCTTCGTGCTGTCGCTGGGCCTGCTGGTCGATGACAGCATCGTGGTGACGGAGAACATCGCCCGCCACCTGCGCATGGGCAAAAGCCGGGAGGAAGCGGCGATCGAGGGCACGCGCCAGATCGCCGTCGCCGTCCTGGGCTGCACCGCCACCCTGCTGCTGGCCTTCCTGCCCCTGATGTTCCTGCCGGAGGGTTCGGGCAAGTTCATCAAGTCGCTGCCCGTATCGGTCCTGTCCACGGTGGCGGCGTCGCTGTTCGTGGCCCTGACCATGATCCCGTTCCTGGCCGCCCGCATCCTGAGCCGCCATGAGGATCCGGAGGGCAACAAGGCGTTGCAGCTGGTCATGGGCGCGATCCATGCCGTGTACCGTCCTGTCCTGCACCGGGCGCTCGACCGGCCCGGCCTGACCGTGCTGATCGCCACGATCCTGTTCATCGGCTCCGTCGCCCTGGTGCCGCGCATCGGGTTCAGCCTGTTTCCATCGGCCGACATCCCGCAATTCATGGTGGAGATCGACCTGCCCGACGGCGCACCGCTGGCCGAAACCGACAAGGCCGTGCGCTTCGTGGAGGCCGAGCTGAAGGCGCTGCCCGACCTGCGCTTCACCATGGCCAATGCCGGCCATGGCAATCCCCGCATTTATTACAACATCACCCCACGTGAGGATGACCCGACCCATGGCGCTGTCTTTGTCGGCCTGACCGCCTGGAAGGGGCAGAAGAGTACCGCTAACCTGGACAAGCTGCGCACGCGGTTGGCCGCATATCCCGGTGCGCAGATCATCGTGCGCGTCTTCGAAAACGGCCCGCCGATCGAAGCCCCCATCGCCGTGCGCATCCTGGGTCCCGAACTGCCGGTGCTGAAGGAACTGGCCGCCAAGGTCAGCGCCATCATCGAGAACACGCAAGGGTCCCGCGACGTGGTCAACCCCCTGCGCCTGGACCGCACCGACCTGGATCTGGGTATCGACCTGGACAAGGCCGGGGTGCTGGGCGTGCCGGCCGGCGCCGTGGACCGCGCCGTGCGCCTGTCCCTGTCGGGCGAAGCCGTGGCCACCTTCCGGGAAAGCGATGGCGACGATTACCCCGTCACCCTGCGCCTGCCCATGGAGGGGCGGCATGAGCTGGACGTGCTGGGCGATATCCGCGTGCCGGGTGCGGCCGGGGCCGTGCCGCTGTCGGCCGTCAGCGACCCGCATTTCGTCACGGCCCCCGGCCGCATCGACCGGTTCAACCGCGAACGCGCGGTGACCATTACCGCCTTTACCGCCACCGGCCATAATACCGACCGCATCGCCCGCGCCATCGGCGAACAGCTCTCGGCCCTGGCCCTGCCGCCCGGTTACCGCCTGATGACGGGGGGCGAGGCGGAAAGCCGGTCGAAAAGCTTCGCCGGTCTGTCGGGTGCCATCCTGGTGGCCCTGTTCGGCATCATGGCCGTGCTGATCCTGGAATTCCGCAGCTTCGCCACTACCGCCGTGGTCGCTGGCGTGATCCCGCTGGGGGTGATCGGCGGCATGGTCGCCCTGTTCGTCACGGGCTATACGCTGTCCTTCACCTCGGTCATCGGCTTCGTGGCGCTGATCGGGATCGAGATCAAGAATTCCATCCTGCTGGTCGATTTCACCACCCAGCTGCGCCGCGCCGGCACGCCGCTGAAGGCCGCGATCGAGGAGGCGGGCGAGGTGCGCTTCCTGCCCGTCCTGCTGACCTCGATCACCGCCATCGGTGGCCTGATGCCGCTGGCCCTGGGCGGCTCCGGCCTCTATTCGCCGCTGGCCGTGGTGATCATCGGCGGGCTGGTATCGTCCACGGTGCTGTCACGGCTGGTGACGCCGGCCATGTATCTGCTGCTGGCGCCGAAGGAGGTGGGGTAGCCACCGCCTTTTAATTGCCTTCCGCGGCGGAAGTTTGTGCTGTTCGGGTTTCAGCAATATCTACCGTCGCCCCGGCGGAGGCCGGGGCCCAAGTGACAAGCGCCTCGCTCCACGATCTGGGCCCCGGCCTCCGCCGGGGTGACGGTAGAGACAGTGGCAACGAAGGTGCCCAAAACTTCCACGGGGAAGGCAGGTTTGTGCCAACGAGTAGAGAGCGCCCCTACCGCCTGAACTTGTCCGACAGCACCAGCGACGACATGGTGCGTTCCACCCCCTGCACCTGGCCCAGCAGGTCCAGCACCCGGTCGATATCCTGCACGGTGGGGGCGGCGATGACGGCCATCATGTCATAGGTGCCGGCGATGGCCGACAGGCTCTCCACCTCGGCGATCCGCTTCACCTCCGCCACGATACGGCTCAGCAGCTTCGGGTTGGTGGACAGCAGCACATAGGCCCGCACCAGCCGGCTGCTGCCCGGGTCCTGGCGCAGCGTATAGCCCTGGATGATGCCCAGCCGTTCCAGCCGTGCGATGCGTGCCTGCACCGACGACCGCGCCAATCCCAATTTGCGCGCCAGCGACGCCGCCGGCTCCCGCGCATTGGCCTTCAACAGGGTGAGAAGTGCGGTATCGACACTGTCCTGCTGATTATCGGCGGGTTCCATGTGGGTTCCTGGGGGGTGAAAGTTAGTAAATCCCGAAAAGTTTCGCCCCACCCCTTGGGGGAGGGGGGGCCGCCGCGAAGCGGTGGGAGGGAGAGGGGGCTTTGGCGCCGCCGCTCCCTCTCCCTCCCAAGCCTCACGGCTTGGGCCCCTCCCTCTCCCGCTTACGCGGGCGAGGGCAGAATAACTCACAGCTCCGGGAACTCGATCCCCTGCGCCAGCGGCAGCGAGGTGCCGTAATTGATGGCCGAGGTCTGGCGGCGCATGTATTGACGCCAGCTGTCCGAACCGCTCTCGCGCCCGCCGCCGGTTTCCTTCTCGCCACCGAAGGCGCCGCCGATTTCGGCCCCGCTGGGACCCATATTGACATTGGCGATGCCGCAATCGGAACCATCGGGCGCCAGGAAGCGCTCGGCCTCCAGCAGGTCGCGGGTGACGATGCTGGACGACAGGCCCTGCGGCACGCCGTTCTGCAACGCCACCGCCTCCTCGAACTCCTCATAGCGCAGGACATAGAGGATGGGCCCGAACGTCTCGTGCCGCACGATCTCGCTCTGCGCCGGCATCTCCACCATTGCGGGATAGGCGTAATAGGCGTTCGGGAACTGGTCGGCCAGCGCCCGGCCACCGCCATGCACCGTGCCACCCTGCGCCTTGGCGGTTTCCAGCGCCTTGGTCACCGCATCGAACGCCGCCTTGTCGATCAGCGGGCCCATCAGGGTGCCGGTCTCGCGCGGGTCGGCGGGCTTGATGGCGGCAAACGCATTCTTCACCGCCGACACCACCTTGTCATAGCAATCCTTGTGGACGATCAGGCGGCGCAGCGTCGTGCAGCGTTGGCCGGCCGTGCCCACGGCGGCGAACAGGATGGCACGCACGGCCAGCTTCAGATCGGCCGACGGCGTCACGATCATGGCATTGTTGCCGCCCAGCTCCAGGATCGACCGGCCGAAGCGCGCGGCCACCACCGGGGCGACCTCACGGCCCATGCGGGTGGACCCGGTGGCGCTGACCAGCGGCACGCGGGCATCGGCCGCGATCTGCTCACCCACTTCCTTCAGGCCGAACAGCAGCTGCGACAGGCCGGCGGGCGCATCACCGAACCGGGCCAGGGCCTTTTCGAACAAAGCCTGGGTGGCGACGGCGGTCAGCGGGGTCTTTTCCGACGGCTTCCAGATCACCGGATCGCCGCAGACCACGGCCAGCGCCGCGTTCCAGGCCCAGACGGCGACGGGGAAGTTGAAGGCGGTGATGATGGCCACAGGTCCCAGCGGCTGCCAGGTTTCCACCATGCGGTGACGTGGACGCTCCGACGCGATGGTCAGGCCATGCAGCTGGCGCGACAGACCGACGGCGAAGTCGCAGATGTCGATCATCTCCTGCACCTCGCCCAGGCCCTCCTGGACGATCTTGCCGGCTTCCAGCGTCACCAGGGCACCCAGGTCGGCCTTATGCTCGCGCAGCACCTCGCCGAACAGGCGGATCAGCTCACCCCGGCGCGGGGCCGGCACGGTGCGCCAGGCCTTGAAGGCTTCGGCGGAACGGCCCAGGGCGGCATCCACCTCGGCCGCCGAATGGGCCTTCACCGCCCCCAGACGGGCACCGTCGATGGGGGAGCGGGAGACGATGTCACCATCCGCGACGAGATGGGCAATGCCCAGGCGATCCAGAAGGGCGGCGGTAGCGGACATGGCATGAACTCCGGGTGTTGGATTGCTGGGTGGTTCTTGTTGGCGCGTTACCGTAGGTCAGGTCGAGGCGTAAGCCGAGCCCTGACAGAAAAGGCTGTAAGCAAAGCGTCAGGGCTCGCCTGCGGCTCGACCTGACCTACGGCGTCACGCATAAACCTTCCCGAAGCGGTTGGAAAGGAACAGGTCCAGCGGCATCTGCTCCTGGCGGACGAAGCCCTTGGCCGGCAGGTGGCCGGTGGCCTGCAGGTCCAGCATGGCGCAGATGCCGGCGGCGGTGCTCATCTGGATGGCGGACAGGAACTGGCCCTCCACCTCCTCGCCATGGATATGGCGGACGATGCTTTCCTGTTCCAGGCGGCCATGGCGCTTGCCGCTGACCGTGCAGAACACCAGCACCACATCCTGCATGGTGATGGGCAGCGCCTCTTCCAGCACTTCCTTCAGCAGGTCGCGGCGGCGCGCCAGACGCAGATCTTCGACCAGCAGCTTGATGATGGCGCAATGACCGGGATAGCGTACCGACTTGTAGGTCAGGTTCTCCACCTTGCCGGCCAGCGTCTCGGTCAAGGAACCCAGGCCGCCCGAGGTGTTGAACGCCTCATAGGTGACACCCTCCAGCGCGAATTCCTCCAGGTCTTCCAGCGGCGGCAGTTCGACATTCTTGCCGTCCTGCACCGCCTCGCACGGGTTCAGGTATTCGTTGATCAGCCCATCGGTGGACCAGGTCAGGTTATATTTCAGGGCGTTGGTCGGATAACGGGGCAGGGCGCCGACGCGCAGCTGCACATCGCGCAGGCTCTCGAACCCGGCCGCCAACCCATGGGCGGCGATGGAAACGAAGCCCGGCGCCAGGCCGCATTGCGGCACGAAGGCGCTGTTGGCCTTGGCGGCGACTTCCTTGACGATACGGGTGCTGGCCACATCCTCGGTCAGGTCGAAATAATGGATGCCGGCATCATAGGCGCCATAGGCCACGGTGGAGGTGGTGTGGAACGGCAGGGCGTTCAGCACCGCATACTGGCCGGACATGGCCTTGCGCAGGGAGGGGCCATCATTGATATCCAGCTGCACGGTGTCCACGCCGAGAGCCGTGAAGCGCTTCAGCGCCTCGGTGCTATGGTCGGCAACGGTGACCTTGTATTCGCCCGTGCGGCGCAGCAGCAGGGTGATGGCGATACCGATCTTGCCGGCGCCCAGCAGCAGGATGTTCTTCATATTGTTCCCCGTTTCCCGAAATGGCATGGGGGAATGGTGCCCGCCGCCGCCGCCGATTAGAAGGCGGCGATATGTCGATATGCAGGGCAAAAGCCGGCGTTATGACGATATTTTTGTCAAAACGCCGGGCATGCCGATCTCACCTTCTCCGCTGAAGTATGGGCGCACCTCACACAGTCGGGTAGAAGCGCGCCACCAATGCCGCCAGTTCGGCATGCACGGCGTTGCGCTGGTCGGCGGTGGCGGCCTGGTTCCAGTAATAGCTGGTCAGCAGCAGCGGGCCGCCGGCCGGGGGCCAGAGGATGGCGATGTCGTGGGTCATCGGGCCGTAGGAACCGGTCTTGTCCCCCACCCGCCAGGTGCCGGGCAGGCCGGCGCGCAGTCGGGCCCCGCCCGTACGGTTGTCGATCAGCCATGCCGTCAGGCGTTGGCGCGCCGCCGGCGTCAGAACAGTACCAAGCAGCAGCGTGCGCATCAGGCCCAGCATGGACAGGGGCGTGGTCGTATCCTGCTGTTCACCCGGTGGAACCTTGTTCATCTCCGGCTCGATCCGGTCGATGCGGGTGACCTCATCGCCGATGCGGCGCAGGAAGCCGGTGAGGGCGTCTGGTCCGCCGCTTTCGCGCATCAGGACATTGGCGCCGGTATTGTCGGACTGGATGATGATGGCCTCGCACAGGGCCTCCACGCTCATGCCCTTGCCGGCATGCGGTTCGGTCAGCGGGGACCATTGCACCAGATCCTGTTTGCCGAAGGGGATGATCCGATCCAGCTGTTCCTGCCCGGCATCGACGCGCGACAGGATGTAGCCGGCCAGCAGGAACTTGAAGGTACTGCACATGCCGAACCGTTCATCCCCGCGCCAGTCGGTGGCGGCACCGGTGGCGGTGTCCAGGATCGCCACGCCCAGCCGGCCGCCACGCGCCTTCTCCAGCGCACCAATAGCTTCCTTCATGCCTGGGAACGCTTTGCCGCCGGCCGTGACCTGGGTGGGCATGCCCAGGCCGATACCGGCAAGAGCGGAGAAAAACAGCGTATTTCCAATCATTTGGCGTCGCGTCAGCATCATTGTCTCCCTGGTTGCCCGGCCACGCTATCCAGGCTGACGCCCCCCGGCAAACTGTGATAAATCGGGGTCAGCATTAGAAAAACTAGGCCAGACATGACCCGTCCCCACCTGCCGCTGAACGCCCTGCGCGCCTTCGAGGCGTCGGCACGGCATCTGTCCTTCACCAAGGCGGCGATCGAGCTGTGCGTGACCCAGGCCGCCGTCAGCCATCAGGTGAAGGGGCTGGAGGCGCGGCTGGGCGCCAGCCTGTTCCGCCGCCTGCCGCGTGGGCTGGTGCTGACCGATGAGGGGATGGCGCTGCTGCCCGGCGTGCGCGACAGTTTCGACCAGATCGCCCGGTTGCTGCACCGGTTCGATGGCGGGCCGGTGACGGAGGTCCTGTCGGTGGGGGTGGTGGGGACCTTCGCGGCGGGCTGGCTGTTGCCCCGCATCGATACGTTCCTGGCGGACCATCCGTTCATCGATCTGCGCCTGTCCACCAACAATAACCGCGTCGATATCCAGGCGGAAGGTTTGGACGCCGCCATCAAGTTCGGCGACGGCGCCTGGCACGGCATGGATGTGCAACCGCTGCTGGAAGCACCCATGGCGCCGCTCTGTACCCCGGCAATGGCGGCGCGGTTGCAGGGGCCGGGCGATTTGGCGGGGGAACGGCTGCTGCGCTCCTACCGCGCCGATGAATGGCCGCGCTGGTTCGATGCGGCGGGAACGGCCTGTCCGCCGCTGCGCGGCCCCGTGTTCGACAGTTCCTGGATCATGGTGGAGGCAGCGACGCAGGGCCATGGGGTGGCCATCGCGCCAGTGATGATGTTCCAGAAGGAGGTGGCGGCGGGAAGGCTGGTGCAGCCGTTCAGCCCGACGATCGTCACCGGGCGGTACTGGCTGGTCTGGCCGAAATCCCGCCTGCCGGGGCCGGCGCTGACGGCGTTTTCGGCATGGCTGGCGGGGAAATGTGGGGGGTGATCAGCCCCCCAGCCGTGCCGCATGCCAACGCAGATGGTCTTCCATGAAGCTGGAGATGAAATAATAGGAATGATCGTAGCCGTCCTGCAGGCGCAGGGTCAGGGGAATGCCGGCCGCCGCACAGGCATCGGCCAGAAGCTGCGGGCGCAGCTGGTTTTCCAGGAAACCGTCGGCGGCCCCCTGGTCGACCAGCAGGTCGGGCACGCGCGCACCGGACCCGATCAGGGCCACCGCATCATGCTGGCGCCACAGGCTTTCATCATCGCCCAGATAGGCGGGGAAGGCCTTCCGGCCCCACGGCACCTGGCTGGGGGCGACGATGGGGGCGAAGGCGGAGACGGATTTGAAGCGGCCGGGATGGCGCAGGGCGACCGTCAGGGCGCCATGGCCGCCCATGGAATGGCCGGTGATGCCCTGGCGGTCCATGTCCACGGGGAAATGGTCGGCGACCAAGGCCGGCAGTTCCTGGGTCACATAGGACCACATGCGGAAATGCGGGGCCCAAGGGGCTTGGGTGGCATCGATATAGAAGCCGGCCCCCTGGCCCAGGTCCCAGCCGGCATCGTCGGCCACACCCTCGCCGCGGGGGCTGGTATCGGGACAGATGATGACCAGGCCCAGCGCCGCCGCGATCTTCCGGAACTCGCCCTTTTCCGTGACATTGGCATGGGTGCAGGTCAGGCCCGACAGGTACCAGACGACCGGGCATTTGGTGCCGTCGGCCGCCTGGGGCGGGGTGAAGACACTGAACACCATGGCCGTGCCGGTGGCGGTGGAGGTGTGGCGATAAACGCCCTGGACGCCGCCATGGGAACGGGTGGTGGAGACGGTCTCAATGGTCATGGCGGCTCCGGTGTGAGGGGCCGGGCATGACGCCCGGCCCCTGTTGGTCAAGCGGGCTGGAAACAATAGGCGGCGAGCTTGTTGCCGTCCAGGTCGCGGGCATAGGCGGCATAGGCGTTTTCCGCCCAGCCACGCGGGCCGGGCAGGCCTTCATCCTTGGCGCCCAGCGACAGGGCCGCGGCATGGAAGGCATCGATCGCGGCGCGGGTCGGCGCCTCGAAACACACCGTGACGCCGTTGCCGACACTGGCGGCCTGGCCGTTGGCGGGCTTCAGCACGAAGAAGGAGAGCTTGTCCTCGCCCCAGATCGAGCCATTGTCGCCCAAATCCTTGAGGCGGTTCAGCCCCAGCTTGCCCAGAACGGCATCGTAGAATTCCCGCGCGGCGGCCAGGTTGTTGGTGCCGACGGTGACATGGGTATAGACGCTCATGATGTTCCCCTAAGGCACAGGTGCGCATTGGCGCGCGACCGGCACCTTCGTCTTGAGATCAGAAGCGGATGGAACGAGGGCGATGGCCGGCCCCCGGCGGCATCTCCCCTCCCTCGTTGATCGGGGAGGGGTTGGTTCGGTTTCACAAGGCGACGCCGGATTGACTGTCAAAGGCCGGCGACTGCCGGCCCGGCGCTCGTGCGCCATAAGCCAAGCCGCCGGATGGCGGCGCCCGGCGCCTGAGGGAACAAAAACTAAAACACAACCACACTGCGGATGCTCTCGCCCGCGTGCATCAGGTCGAAACCCTTGTTGATCTCTTCCAGGCTCAGCACATGGGTGATCATCGGGTCGATCTCGATCTTGCCCTGCATGTACCAGTCGACGATCTTCGGCACGTCGGTACGGCCACGTGCACCACCGAAGGCCGAGCCCTTCCAGACGCGGCCGGTGACCAGCTGGAACGGACGGGTGGAAATCTCCTTGCCGGCCTCGGCCACGCCGATGACCACTGACACGCCCCAACCGCGATGGCAGGCTTCCAGAGCCTGGCGCATCACCACGGTGTTGCCGGTGCAGTCGAACGTGTAGTCGGCCCCGCCCTCGGTCAATGCCACCAGATGCTGGACGATGTCGCCTTCGATGTTCTTCGGATTGACGAAATGGGTCATGCCGAAGCGGCGGCCCCATTCCTCCTTCCGGTCATTGATGTCCACACCGATGATCTTGTCGGCACCGACCATGCGGGCCGCCTGGATGACATTCAGGCCGATGCCGCCCAGGCCGAAGATCACGACGTTGGAGCCGGGTTCCACCTTGGCGGTATTGGTCACCGCGCCGACGCCCGTGGTCACGCCGCAGCCGATATAGCAGGACGACTGGAACGGCGCGTCTTCCCGGATCTTGGCCAGGGCGATTTCCGGCAGGACCGTGAAGTTGGAGAAGGTGGAGCAGCCCATATAGTGGAAGACGGGCTGGCCCTTGTAGCTGAACCGCGAGGTGCCGTCGGGCATCAGGCCCTTGCCCTGGGTAGCGCGGATCGAGGTGCAGAGGTTGGTCTTGCGCGACAGGCAGCTTTTGCACTGGCGGCATTCCGGGGTGTAGAGCGGAATGACATGGTCGCCGGGCTTCACCGAGGTCACGCCGGCCCCGACCTCGCGCACGATGCCCGCACCCTCATGCCCCAGGATGGAGGGGAAGATGCCTTCGCTGTCGAACCCGTCCAGGGTGTAGGCATCCGTGTGGCAGATGCCGGTGGCCATGATCTCCACCAGAACCTCGCCCGCCTTGGGGCCTTCCAGGTCCAGTTCGACGATCTCCAGCGGCTTCTTGGCCTCGAAAGCGACGGCGGCGCGGGTCTTCATGGCGGTTCGGTTCCGGTTTGGGTCTGCAAAATCGGCCACCGGGCGCGGGAGCGGCCCGGTTTGGGGAAGCGACTATAGCTTGAAAGCGCCGGCAACGATCATGCATTTTGACAAATGATTATTGCCGTGGGGGAACAATCAGATGGGTTCCTGGGACGGGATCGACGCTTTCATCGCGGTGTGCGAGGCGGAAAGCTTCTCCGCCGCTGCCCTGCGTCTCGGTGTTTCCACCTCCCATGTCAGCCGGGAGGTGGCGCGGCTGGAGGATCGGCTGCAGGTGCGGTTGCTGTACCGGACGACGCGGCGGGTCAGCGTCACCGATGCCGGTCGGGTGTTCCTGGAACGCTGCCGGCGGCTGGTGGAGGAGCGGGAGGAGGCGTTCGCCACGGTCAGCGAGAGTGACGGTGCGGCGCGCGGGCATCTGCGCCTGACCTGCTCCATCGCATACGGGGAGCGGTTCATCGTGCCGCTGGTCAACCGCTTCCTGCTGGCCCATCCGCAGCTGTCGGTCAGTATCGATCTGACCAACCGCATCGTCGATCTGGTGGGCGAAGGGTTCGACCTGGCGGTGCGCACCGGCACCAGCCTGGATGACAGCCGGCTGATCGCCGTGCGGCTGGCGTCGCGGCGGCGGTACCTGTGCGCGGCACCGGCCTATGTCGAGCGCCATGGCAGTCCGGCGGAGTTAGAGGCGCTGGTGATGCATGAATGCCTGACGGGGACGGCCGATCTCTGGCATTTCAGCGACGAGGGGCGGCCGGTGGAGTTCAGGCCCACCGGCACCTGGCGCTGCAATAGCGGCTTCGCCGTGCTGGACGCGGCGCGGCAGGGGCTGGGGCTGTGCCAGCTGCCGGATTTCTATGTCGAAGGTGACCTTGCATCCGGAGCGCTGATAAGCCTTTTGGATGAGAAGCGGCCACCCGATGAAGGCATCTGGGCGGTCTATCCGCATCGTCGACACTTGTCGCCCAAGGTCTCGCGGCTGGTCGATTACCTGAAAGCCCATGTCGGGCGGCTGTGACATTGTCAAAGCAGTGCCCGAATGGCGGGCGTTATTGCATTAAATTCGATCTATTCAGCCGATATGCACCGATGTCTAGAACCATCGGCCGGATTGACGACGAAAGCCATACGTCCGAGATTGCCGGCTTCCTCCTGTTCGGGAAAATTCTCTCTTGAACACTGCGCTTGCCAGCCTCGTCCGGGATACCCAGGTGGGTGAACGGCACCTGCGGGTGCTGATCGACAGCGTGCATGATTATGCCATCTACATGCTGGACCCCGACGGCATCGTCAGCAGCTGGAACAGCGGGGCACAGCGCTTCAAGGGCTATCGCGCGGCGGAGATCATCGGCCAGCATTTCTCCCGCTTCTTCACCGAAGACGATGCGCGCGAAGGGCTGCCCACCCGCATCCTGGCGACAGCGTTGGCGGAGGGGCGGTTCGAGGCTGAAGGCTGGCGCGTGCGCAAGGATGGCGGGCATTTCTGGGCCAATGTGGTGGTGGAGCCCATCCGCGACGATGATGGCGGCCTGATCGGCTTCGCCAAGGTCACCCGCGACATCACCGAGCGCCGGCAGGCCCAGCAGGCGCTGGAAGAGGCGCGCGAGGCGCTGTTCCAGGCGCAGAAGCTGGAGACGGTGGGGCGGCTGACCGGCAGCGTGGCCCATGATTTCAACAATCTTCTGCAGGTGATCGGCAACAGCCTGGAACTGATGGCCAGCCGCCTGGCCCCGGACCAGCCCGACACGCATCGCCATCTGGCCACGGCACGGGCGGCGTTGGAAACGGCTGGTGCTGTGACCCAGCGTCTGCTGGCCTTCGCGCGGCGTCAGCCCTTGCTGCCGGAACCGGTGGACCTGAACCAGTTGGCCGGCAACATGGCCGATCTGGTGCGCCGGTCGGTGGGCGAGGATGTGGTGCTGCGCCTGGATATGACCGAAGGCCTGTGGCCGGCCTGGGCCGACCCGCATCAGGTGGAAAGCGGCCTGCTGAACCTGGCGGTCAATGCCCGTGACGCCATGCCCGACGGCGGCACCATGACCATCGCCACCGGCATCACCAGGCTGGATGCCGCCGCCGCTGCCCCGCACGAGGTGGAGCCCGGTGATTATGCCAGCCTGAGCGTCGGCGATACCGGCATCGGCATGACGCCCGACGTTCTGGCCCGCGCGGTCGAACCTTTCTTCACCACCAAGCCCGTGGGCCACGGCACCGGGCTGGGATTGAGTCAGCTTTACGGATTCGCGCGCCAATCGGGAGGGTTCCTGACATTGGACAGCCGGGAGGGACAAGGCACCATGGTTTCCCTGCACCTGCCCCGTCATCGCGGGCCCGACGCGGGGGCGACGGAACGCCCCCCGGCCCCGCATGCGGCCGATGCTGCCACGCCCTACCGGCTGCTGCTGGTGGAGGACGAGGTGCTGATCCGCCTGGTTCTGGCCGAGGCGCTGGGCGATATGGGCCATGTCATCCATCAGGCCGGCACCGCCGACGAGGCGCTGACCATCCTGGCGGAGAACCCGGATATCGAGTTCCTGGTCACCGATGTCGGCCTGCCCGGCACCAATGGCTGGCAGTTGGCCGAACAGGCCCATGCACATTGGCCGCACCTGAAGATCCTGTTCCTCACCGGCTATATCGACCGGGCCGACACGTCCCGCATGCCGCCCGGCACCCAGATGCTGACCAAACCCACCAGCATCAACGCGCTGATGGCCAAGCTGGCGCAGATGGCGGGCGAGTGAGGCGCCTTCCCGCTCAAGCCCAATCCATGGCGCAAGCGGGCGGGGCGGAAGGGGGAGGACGGAAGCGGGGAAATCGGTTACCAAGGAGGCAATGCACAAGGCCGCCGGGGAGGGCCGTCCATGATGATCGCGAGACGGCTGCTGCTGGCCGCGTCCCTGTTGCTGGCCGCCCCTTTGGCGCCGGCGCAGGAGCAGGTGCATCTGCGCATGTCCTGGTGGGGCGGCAACGATGTGCACCGCGCCCAGCTGCGGGCGCTGGAGGCGTTCGAGGCCCGCTATCCCGACATCAAGGTCACGGCCGAATATACCGGCTGGGTCGGGCATCTGGAACGGCTGACCACCCAGATCGCCGGTGGCACGGCGCCCGACGTGATGATGGTCAACTGGAACTGGCTGAAGCTGTTCTCCCGCGATGGGGACGGGTTCCTGGACCTGCATGGAGTGGCCGATATCATCGATCTGGGCCAGTTCGACCGGGATGCGCTGTCCATGTCATCGGTGCGCGGCCGGCTGAACGGGCTGCCGCCCAACATGACGGCGCGGCTGTTCTGGTTCAACGAGACCACCTTCCGCAAGGCGGGCCTGAAAGTGCCCGACAGCTGGGAGGCGCTGATGGCCGCCGGCCCGGTCTTCCGCCAGCGGCTGGGTCCGGACTATTACCCGCTGGACATGAATTTCCAGGACACGCTGGCCCTGCTCTACAGCTGGATGAGCCAGCGCAGCCAGTCCGCCTTCATCGACGAGGAGGGCCGCCGCCTGCTGCCCGACCGCCACCTGCTGACCGAAGCCGCGAGGCTATACCAGCAACTGGTCGACAATCACGTCGTGCCATCCGCCCGCCAGCGCGCCAGCTTCGGGCATGTGCAGTTGCAGGAGACGCGGCCCTGGATCACCGGCCGCTATGCAGGTGCCTATCAATGGACCAGCGCCATCGGCAAATATGTCGAAACGCTGGAACCGGGGCAGAGGATGGTGCTGGCCCCCTATCCCATGCTGCCGGGTGCGGCCGATCCCGGCCTGCTCTACAAGCCCGCCATGATGTACGCCATCAACCGCGATACCAGGCACCCGCGCGAATCCGCCCTGTTGCTGCAGTTCCTGCTGAACGATCCGGAAGGGGTGCGCATCCTGGGCGCCCGGCGCGGGGTGCCGGCCAGTGCCGCGGCAAGGCGGACGCTGGAGGAGGATGGGCAGCTGACCGGTCTGGCCCTGGAAGGCCAGCGCCAGATCGAAAGCCTGCCGCGCGGCATCGTGCTGTCCGGCTACTACGAGCATGCCCGCGTGCGCGACGGCTTCAACGACATATTGGAGAAACAGGGCTATGGCATGCTGACCCCGGAAGAGGCCGGCAAGGCCATGGAACGGGAAATCAACGGCATCCTGCAAAGGGTGATCAAGTGATCCGCCTCCGGCGAATACCAACCTGCAACGGGTAGAACCCATTGCAGGTTGGTTGGCGCATTGAGCGCCCGCGCGCCCATGCGCGCGTAAGCCAAGCCGCCGGATGGCGGCGCCCGGCGCCTGAGGGAGCTTGATATGATGACACCGGTTTCCATTTCGCGTAGAAAGAACGATTACTCCGGTCCATTCCGCCCCCGGTGCCCCAGCCATCATGCATGATTTCCGCCGTTTCGGACCGCTTGTCCTGCCCTTCCTGCGCCATTACCTGGCGGAATGGGATTTCTTCAAGCCGACCTGGAATTATGAGGATGGCTGCGTCTTCAAAGGCTGCCTGGACCTGGCCGACGCCACCGCCCGTTCCGAATTCTCGGATTTCGTCCATGACAAGGTCGGGGCGCGGGTGGATGAGGATGGGGGGATCGAAGGGTTCGATCCGGCCGAATACAATATCGACAATGTGAAGCCGGGGAAGGTGTTCTTCCCGCTTTACGACCGCACGGGCGAGGAGCGGTTCCGCCGCGCCATCGACACCCAGGTCGCCCAGTTGAAGACCCATCCGCGTACCAGGTCGGGCAATTACTGGCACAAGCAGATCTATCCCTGGCAGGTCTGGCTGGACGGGCTCTACATGGCCCAGCCGCTGGTCACCGCCCAGGCCATCGCCGACGGCGATCGCGCGGCGTGGGAAGATGTGGTCCACCAGTTCCTGGAGGTCCGCGACCGGCTGCGCGACCCGCAGACCGGCCTCTATTATCATGGCTGGGATGAAAGCCGGCAGGAACGCTGGGCCAATCCGGTCACCGGCTGTTCGCCCTGCTTCTGGGGCCGGGCCATGGGCTGGTTCATGATGGCCATGATCGATTGCATCGAACTGGCCGCCGCCTTCGACGGGCCGGGCCGCGCTGCCCTGATCGCCATGTTCCAGGACAGTTCCATCGCCCTGATGCAGGTGCGCAGCCAACGCGGCCTGTGGTGGCAGGTGCTGGATCGTGGCGGGGACGAGGGGAATTATGAGGAGACCTCGGCCAGCCTGATGATCGCCTATGCGATGATGGCCGGCTCCCGCTTGGGCCTGCTGCCGCCCGACCATGGACGGGCGGGGGAGCAGGCGCTGCGTACGGTCATCCGTGACTTCCTGACGGAAACCGAACTGGGCGGCATCTGCGGCGTCGCCGGATTGGGCAACGCCCCCTATCGCGACGGGACCTATGAATATTACCTGTCGGAACCGATCGTGCCCAACGATCCCAAAGGGGTGGGGGCGCTGATGATGGCGTTGGCGGAAGGATTGCGGCGGTGAAGGCAGCGATCATTTTCCAAAGATCGCAGCAGGCCGGCGACTGCCGGCCCGCGCCACATGGCGCGTGAGCCAAGCCGCCGGATGGCGGCGCCCGGCGCCTGAGGGAACAAATATTACACAATCCTACCGCGGTTCCGCCGATAGGCGTTGAACAGCATCAGGCAGACGATGCCAAAGCCCAGGAAGCCGCCGGCAATGGCGGCCCCGGCCAGGGTCAGCAGCCGGCGCGGCGATGCCGGCTTTTCGCCCGCATGCAGGCTCTCGATCATGCGGAAGCTGAAGGGCTCGTTGGTCTGGCTGGTCATCAGCTCATGTTCGACTTCCAGCAGGTTCTTCACCAGGGCGTCGCGCTGATAGGAATTGGTGGTCTGTTCCAGGGAGCGCAGCAGCACCTCGCGCTGGGCTGTCTTCGACAGGCGGACCTGATTGCGGATGATCTCATCCGACAGGGCGAAGATGCGGGCCAGCACCTTCTGGGCGAAGGCCGGGTCCTCATGCAGCAGCGTGATCTCGGTGAAGGTCGTGTCTTCCAGCGGCGCGTTGCGCAGCTTGTTGACCGCCATGATGCCCTTCAGCGTGTCGGCCATCATCCCGGCGGTCACCGTCACGCCGTCCTCAGGCTCGACGATGCGCTTGGCCATTTCCTTGTCCGCCGCCAGCAGGGCCGCGATGTCATAGGAATTGACCGTCTGCAGGAACTGCTTGTGCAGGGTGGAACTGCCACCATCACCCAGCGCCGCACCCAGCCCGAAGGGCAAAGCCAGATTGCTGGCCTTGGAGGAATTGGCCGAGGAGGTGGAGGGACCGACGGTGGCCGACACCTTGTAAAGCGGCGTGGTCACGAACAGGTACAGGACCGCGATGCCCACGGCGAAGATGCCTGCCGCCACGAACACTAGCCAGCGGCGCAGGAAGAAGGTGACGATGTCGCCGATATAGATGGTGTCCGCGTCCGCCTGGGGGCTGATCTGGGCCTGCATCGTCACTTGGTTCCCTCCGGTCCTCAATGGACGCCGGTTATCTGTCGGCGCGACCCTATTATCAATAGCGGCCTCTGTCCATCACCCCAACAGGGCGTAGAGCGCAGCCGTTTCCGATGCACAACGGTCCCAGCCGAAATCGCTGACCCGCACCCGCCCGCGGGCCACCAGCGTCTCGCGCAGGGCCCCGTCATCCAGCGTGGATTCCAGCAGATGCGCCGTGGCCGCCGGATCACCGGCGTCATAGGTCAGCGCCGCACCGCCCGCCACCTCCACCAGCGCCGCATCCTCCGCCGCGATGGCCACGGGGCAGCCCACGGCCATGGCCTCCAGCACCGGCAGCCCGAATCCTTCGCACCGCGAGGGATAGACGAACAGCGATGCGTCGCGATAGGCCCGCATCATGGTCGCGTCATCGCCACCCATCCAGGTGACGTGATCTTCCATGCCGGTCTCGGCCAGCAGCGCATGGTCCGCCGGCCCGAAATCGCCGCCGCCGAAGCAGAGCAGGGAGATACCCCGACCCGGCAGGGCACTCTGCGCATAGCCTTTCAGGAAATTGGCGAAATTCTTGTAGCCGCCGCGCCGTCCCACGAACAGCACATAGGGCCGCCCGCCCAGCAGGTGCCGTCCATCGTCGGGCGGCAGGGCGGGGGCGGTGAAGCCGTGATTGACCACATGGACACGGCTTTCCCCGACGGACCACAGGCGGCACAGGTCGCGTTTGGTGGCTTCCGTCGGTGCGATGATCAGGTCGGCCCTGTCCACGGCCCGGCGCTTGAGATTGCTGTTGATGGCGAAGGAGCGCGCCTCCCCCGGAAACAGCTCCCAGACCATGTCATGGACCGTGGTCACCAGCGGCCGGCGGCCGCCCATCAGGTCCAGCAGCGGATAATAGGTGCGGTGCAGGATGCCGTGATGACGGGTGGACAGCGCCGCCCAGACCTCGTTGCGCAGCCGCAGCGCCTGCGCCGGCAGCCGTGTCGGCGCCTCGTACCGGCCGTTGATCCAGGGGGCCTCCACGGCGCCCAGATGCCGGTTGCGGTGCCGCCCGGCCGCGATCTCCACCTCCCGCCCGCTGTCCGACAGGGCCAGCGCCAGTTCCACGAAATAGCGGGAAATGCCGCCCACCGCCTGGGAGGTGAAGATGTCGTGGCTGAAGGTGACGGGCAGGGTCACGGAAGCTCAGCCCGCCGCCAGCAGCGCATCGACGGCCCGGTCCAGCGACGGGCGCCAGTCGGGCAATGTCGCACCGGGCAGCGCCAGGTACCGGTCGCAGGCCAGCACGGAATTGGCCGGGCGCTTGGCCGGGGTCGGATAGTCCGCCGTGGCGATGGGATGCACCTTGGGTACCGGGCGGCCATGGCGGGCGCCGCTGGCGAACACCGCCTCGGCAAAGGCATGCCAGCTGGTGGGCTCCGCCCCGCCGAAATGGAAGATGCCCTGTGCGGTACCGTCGCCCACGAACGGCGCCATCAGCAGGATGGCATCGGCAATGTCATGCGCCGCCGTCGGCCGGCCCCGCTGATCGGCCACCACGCGCAGTTCCGGCCGGTCGACGCCCAGCCGCAGCATGGTCCGCACGAAATTGGCACCATAGGGGCTGAATACCCAGGAGGTGCGCAGGACGGCGTTGCGGGCCGGGCCCAGTTCGGCGATGGCCTGCTCGCCCGCCAGCTTTGAGGCACCATAGACACCCAGCGGGGCGGTGGCGTCATCCTCCCGCCAGGCACGTTCGCCGCCGCCCTCGAAGACATAGTCGGTGGAGACATGGATGAAGGGGATGTCCGCATCCTTTGCCGCCGCCGCGATATGGCGCGTGCCGTCGCGATTGACGGCAAACGCCTCCTCCACCTCGCTCTCCGCCTTGTCCACGGCCGTATAGGCGGCGGCGTTGACGATCAGGTCGGGCGCATGGGCGGCGATGGCTGCGGCAACCGCCGCGCCATCGGCGATGGACAGGCTCTCGCGGCCAAGGCAGGTGACCGTGTGGCCGGCGGCATCGCCTTGGTCGCGCATGGCCAGGGCCAATTGTCCGCCACGGCCGAAAACCAGGATCTTCATGGGATGCTTCCCCTGGGCCTAGATGGCCGCTTCGCTCAGGATCTTCAGCAGATACTGGCCGTATTCGTTCTTCAGCAGCGGCTTGGCCAGTTTTTCCACCTGTTCGGCGGTGATCAGGCCGCGGCGGAAGGCGATCTCTTCCGGGCAGGCGATCTTCAGGCCCTGGCGGCGCTCGACGGTCTGCACGAAATGCGTGGCCTCGACCAGGCTGTCATGGGTGCCGGTATCCAGCCAGGCATAGCCGCGGCCCATCCGTTCCACCCGCAGCTTGCCCTGCTGGAGATAGACATTGTTGACGTCCGTGATCTCCAGCTCCCCGCGCGGGGAGGGCTTGATGGAGGCAGCGATGTCCAGCACCGAATTGTCGTAGAAATAGAGGCCGGTGACGGCATAGTTCGATTTGGGCGCCTTGGGCTTCTCCTCGATGGTCAGCGCATTGCCCTCGCCATCGAAGCTGACCACGCCATACCGCTCGGGATCATTGACGTGATAGGCGAAGACCGTGGCGCCGGCGTCGCGGCCGTGGGCGTTGGCCAGCAGCTTCTCGAACCCGTCGCCATAGAAGATGTTGTCGCCCAGCACCAAGGCGGCCGGATCATTGCCCACGAAGCCGCGGCCGATGATGAAGGCCTGGGCCAGCCCATCGGGACTGGGCTGGATGGCATAGGACAGGTTCACGCCCCATTGCGACCCGTCGCCCAGCAGGTGGCTGAACTGCGGCAGGTCATGGGGGGTGGAGATGACCAGGATTTCCGTGATGCCGGCCTGCATCAGCGCCGACAGCGGGTAATAGATCATCGGCTTGTCATAGACGGGCAGCAGCTGCTTCGACACGCCCATGGTGATGGGGTAGAGCCGCGTGCCCGAGCCGCCGGCCAGGATGATGCCCTTGCGGTTAGCCATTCTTCTTGCCCTCTCCACGGCGCTTATGGGCTTCTTCCCGCAAGGGGCCCCACCACCATTCATTCTCCAGGTACCAGCGCACGGTGCGCTCCAGCCCCGTCTCGAAGCTTTCCTGCGGCTCCCAGCCCAGGTCGCGCCGGATCTTGGCGGCGTCGATGGCATAACGGTGGTCGTGGCCGGGGCGGTCCTTGACGAAGGTGATCAACTCGCGGCGCGGGCCGCCATCTGGGCGCAGCGCGTCCAGGATGTCGCAGATGCGCTCCACGACCTCCAGGTTGGTCTTCTCGTTATTGCCACCGATATTGAACCGCTCACCCACCGGGCCGCGGGTCAGCACCTCCCACAGGGCGCGGGCGTGATCCTCGACATAGAGCCAGTCGCGGACATTGTCGCCCTTGCCATAGACGGGGAGGGGACGGCGTTCCAGCGCGTTCAGGATGACCAGCGGGATCAGCTTTTCCGGGAAATGGAAAGGCCCGTAATTGTTGGAACAGTTGGTCAGGACGACGGGCAGCCCATAGGTGTGGTGCCAGGCATCGACCAGATGGTCGCTGGACGCCTTGGAGGCGGAATAGGGCGAGCGCGGGGCATAGGGCGTGGTCTCGGTGAAGAAGCCCTCCTCGCCCAAGCTGCCGAACACCTCGTCCGTGGAGACATGGTGGAAACGGAAATCCGCCTTCTTCTGCCCGTCCAGCCCCTGCCAGTAATCGCGCGCCGCCGACAGCAGCACGCCGGTACCCACCACATTGGTGTGGATGAAGGCGTCGGGGCCGTCGATGGAGCGGTCGACATGGCTTTCGGCAGCCAGATGCACGATGGCATCCGGCTGGTACTTCGCGAAGATCGCGTCGATCGCCGGGCGGTCGCAGATATCCGCCTGCTCGAAATGATAGAGCGGGCTGTCCTTCACCGACCGGACATTCTCCAGGTTGGCGGCATAGGTCAGCTTGTCGATATTGACGGTGGCGCAGCCCTTCTCGCCCACCGCATGGCGGATGAAGGCGGAACCGATGAAGCCGGCGCCCCCGGTGACGAGGATCAGTTTGGGGGAAAGCGTGGTCATGCCTGGGCTCTCAAGGACAGCGGATCAGAAAATGGACGGCAGATCGGACAGGCGCGGCAACTGGCGGTCCTTGTCCGACAGGATCAGCCGTTCGGCCGGGAAGGGCCACTGGATGCCCAGGTCGGGATCGTTCCACAGGACGCCACCATCATCGGCCGGACTGTAATAGTCGGTCACCTTGTAGACGAACTCCGTATCCGGCAGCAGCGTGCAGAAGGCATGCGCGAAGCCGGCCGGGACCCAGAGCTGCTCCCCATGCTCGGCGGTCAGTTCCACCGCCACATGCCGGCCGAAGGTGGCCGAACCCTGGCGCAGGTCGACGGCCACATCCAGGACCGCGCCGCGCACCACGCGCACCAGCTTTCCCTGTGCCGTGGGTGGGCGCTGGAAATGCAGGCCGCGCAGCGTGCCGACATCGCGGGACAGGGAATGGTTGTCCTGCACGAACTCCACATCCACGCCCACCGCTTCCTTGAAGCGGCGGCGGCTGTAGGTTTCGGCGAAATAGCCGCGATGGTCGCCGAAACGGGCCGGCTTCAATAGGGCGGGGCCGTCAATGTCAAATCTGGTCACGTGCATGCGGATTTATCCGGCGAAGGGAAGGGACAGGAAACCAATTCTGGCCGCCCGCAACCGCCCCCTCGCCCCAGGGCACGGATCGGGACTGGCGGCTTTATGCACTTTTCGGGCAGGGCAGGCAACAAGGGCTCACCCCGGCTTTCTGCGTATGTCCTCGAACCTTATGCTGGGAAAGCGCCAGAGGATGCGCCACAGCATGGGCAGGCGATCGGCCTGGCCCCGGCGCAGGCGGTTCAGTGCCGTCACGCACAGGCCGGCCAGGATGGTGGGCATGGCATAGGGGAAATGCCGCCAGGTGACGCGCAGCCGGTTGCGCAGATTGTAGAAATCGGCCAGCCAGCTGATCTGGTCACGATGCCCGCCGGTCGTGCCGCCCTCCTTGTGCAGCACGATGCTGGCCGGCGCATAGCCCAGCTCGAACAGGGTACGGCCGCGCCGGCAATAATCGATCTCCTCGAAATAGAGGAAATAGCTCTCATCCATCAGCCCCACCTGTTCCAGCCAGGCGCGGCGGATGAACATGGCGGCTCCGATCACGTAATCCATGGGCACGCCGGCGAAGCTTTGCGCCTCCGCGCGCGGCCGGTTCCAGCCCAGATGGTGGCTGAGCCCCGTCCAGCGGTTGTAACGCGCCCCGCCCGCCGCCTGGATCAGGTCGGGATTGGCGGCATAGAGCAGGGTGGAACCGATCATGCCCTGGCGCGGATGCGCCGCCGCATGGGTCAGCAGCGCCGGCAGGGCGCCCGGATCGGGTACCGTGTCATTGTTCAGGATCCAGGTGAAATCCATGTCCGGATCGCCGAGCGCCAGCCGCACCCCGACATTGTTGCCCCCGGCATAGCCGTGATTGCCCGCGTTGCGGATCAGATAGACGTTCCGGTCGGGGATCGTACCCGCCACCTCCGCCTCCGCCAGTTCGGCCCATCCGTTGCCGAACCGTTCGGTCAGTGCGGCGCGCAGGCGGGGCAGCGAATCATCCGCTGAGGCATTGTCACAGACCACCAGCCGCCAGCGCCCGCCGGTCTGGGTCCGGACCCCGTCGATACAGCCGATCGTATCCTCCGCACCGTTCCAGTTCAGGATGACGATCCAGGTCAGGGATGACCGGCCGGCGGGGGAGGACATGGACATGGCAATTGCCGCGCAATGAAAGAGGACGTCCGCCATGGATGCGGACGCCATCACTCTATCCGATGCCGGACCGGGGGATGCAAAGCTTAAAAGGCTGAAGCGCCGTCAGGCATGACCGTGACGGGCATTCCAGGCGGCCTCCACCTCCGGCGGGCGCTGCAGGATCAGGCCATACCAGCCCAGGCCCTTGTAGGTTTCGTAACCGGGCGTCAGGGCGAAGGCCACCAGGGTCCCGTCCTCGGCGGCGTAATAGCCCATATCCTTGCCGTTCGTATGCAGGGGATAGCGGCCCATCAGCAGATAGCGTTCGTCGCTGGCGGCCATGACGCGGAAATTGCTGTCGACGATCAGGCATTTGGTGCGGCTTTCCTGCCGTTCCTCCTCCGTCAGGCGTACGGATTTCACCACTGTGCCGGCCTGCGGTGCCCAGTCGAAGAAGATGCCCAGCACGCCCAGCACCTTGCCATTCTCCGCCCCGCCCTCACGGATGGCGGTGGAATAGATGGCCACGGGCTGGTTGTTCAGCCCGTCATGCGGGGCGACGTCGGCCACGGCGAATTCATTGCCGTCGCGCGTCGCCATGGCGTCCTTGAACCAGCTTTCATTGCCGACCGACCGGCCGGTCACCCGATATTTGTCCGGACGGCCGCTGGCCACCACCCGCCCCTGGGCGTCCGCCACCCAGATGTCGAGATAGACCGTATAGGATTTCAGGATGACACCCAGCCGGCGGCAGGCATGGGCGGCACTGTCCGCATCCGGCTTTTCCAGCAGATCGACCAATGCACTGTCGGTGGCCCACCACCTTACATCGCATGACCGTTCATACAGGTTGCGATCGATGATATCGATCATGTTCAAGGCGAGATCGGCCAGGCGCTGCCCGCGCATGGATCCGACAAGTCCCTGGCCAAGTTGATGCAACCGGTTGGCGCTGCCCACGATCTCGTCGCGCATCAGGCTGGCGGCTTGGTCGATCTCCGACGAGATGGTCTGCACCTCCGCCGCGACGACGCCGAATCCGGCGCCATGGATGCCGGCGCGCGCCGCCTCGATCTTGGCGTTCAGGGCCAGGATCTTGGTACGCCGCGTGATGTCGCCGATGGCGCTGGTGCGCTGGGCCGACACCTCGGCCACGGCGCGGGCGAGTTCGATGATCGTTTCAGGCGAGGCATCCTGATCAGCTCCCGCCATCCGATTTGCGGAGTAATCCGCCATGGAGTCTTTTGGCATGTGAACCACGGTTCTTGATTTGGGATTGCGATTTCTGGGAGGCGTTGGGCCTCCTACGTCACGCCTTCTGGCGCGAAGGAACGGTTTTTCACCATCTACATATAAACAAACTATCAATTGCTCAAAAATCATCCAAGCCAAAATATTGATTAAATTTTGGGCAAATTAAACTTTCAGACAGACTTCCGCTGATCTGTATCACGATTGGCCAGCTTAACCATTTTCACTTAAGCACAGCGTCCCGGCATATCTGCCCGGTAATTGGACAAAAGCTCCGCCGGCCCACACCCCCTTTTCAGCGGATGCGTCTTGCGCTACCTCCCCAGGATAGGGCCCGCCGCCGGCGGGGCGTCTGACTGTCAGGGAAATCCCGATCATGGCCACCATCTTCGTCGCGCGCAGTGCCAATCTCAGCCAATGGGGTTCCGACGTGGGACTGGGCAAGAACCTGTTCAAGGTCGGTGTGTGCGAGGATGATCCGGTCCCGCTGCTGGCCGACGGCTTCGCGGGAGAGAAGGACTGGACCCTGATCAAGAAGCAGGCCGATGTCGAACTGGCGGAGGAGGAGGTGCTGGAACGGCTGGCCAAGCGGCTGAAGCGCGTCGATCCCAACTATTATCCCCGCATCAAGGGGGAGATGGGCCTGTTCAAGGTACTGGAGAATGATGTGACCCGCCATATCGTGCTGGCCCGCGCCATGGAGGGCGAGAGCGAGCGTGCCGCGATCAAGCTGAAGGTGGCGGACTATGCCACCTATCTGATCAGCAACGCCCTGCGCTGAGTTCGCGGCCCCGCTGGAGGGGCGTCGTCCGTCCATGTTTCCGTTGCCCCCGCCTTGGGAATTCATTGATTCAGGCGCTTCGCCAACGGTACTACTGCAACCACGACAATCCTGCGGGAGAAGAAGCGGTGCAGCAGTCGGGCGTCAATCAGAAGGTGCTGGCGGAACTGAACGCCGCCAAGCAGATCCACGTGGCCGGCAATCTGGTCGAGGCGGAAGCACGCTACCGCGCTCTGCTGACCCGCAACCCCGGTTTGACGGATGCCTTCCACCCGCTGGGCATCGCCCTGCAGCAGCTTGGCCGGCATGCCGAGGCGGAGGCGATCATTGCCCGCTGGCTGGCCGTGTCGCCCCGCGACCATGATGCGCTGATCAATCATGGCAATTCGCTGATCGCCCTGGGGCGCGCCGCCGATGGCGCCACCGCCTACCAGAAGGCCCTGACGGTCCGCCCGCAATCGGCCGATGCGCGCTGCTTCCTTGCCAACGCCCTGTACATGATGGGCGACCTGGCCCGGGCGGAGGAGAATTACCGGCTGATCCTGAAGGACAAGCCCAGCCAGGGGAACGCCATGTTCAACCTGGCCAACCTGCTGTGCGATACCGGCCGTCCCGACGAGGGGATGAAATATTACGAGGAGGTGCTTCGCCACTATCCCGACATGGTCGAGGCCATGGTCAATCTGGGCAACCAATGGTCCCGGCGCGGCGAGGGGGAGAAGGCCATCGCCCTGCTGGAGCAGGCGACGCGCAAGCGGCCGGGCATGCCCGAGGCATTCGCCAACCTGGGCAGCGCGCTCTACGAGCACCGGGGCGACATCGAAGGGGCCGAACGCTGCTTCCTGGAGACGGTGCGGATCGCCCCCACCTATCGCGAGGGCCTGAACAATCTGGCCAATATCTATATGAACCAGGGCCGCATGGAGGCGGCGACGGAGGTGATCGACCGGATGCTGGAGCTGTACCCCGACAGCCCGCTGGTTCATGGCACGGCTGCCGGCCTGTTCCTGGTGGACGGCAGGATGGAGCGGGGCTGGGCGCATTTCGAATGGCGCTGGCTGCGGCCCAACCTGCCCGTGCCATTGCGCGAGTTCGGCAAGCCGGAATGGCGCGGCGAGGACATCTCCGACAAAACCATCCTGCTCCATCACGAGCAGGGGCTGGGCGACAGCATCCAGTTCGTGCGCTTCGCCGCCGATGTCGCGGCCCGCGCCGGCCACGTGATCCTGGAGGTTCCGAACAACCTGCGGGAACTGTATGCCTGCATCAAGAATGTGACGCTGGCCACCTTCCTGGAACCGCTGCCGCCCTTCGACGTGCATCTGGCGATCATGAGTGTGCCCTTCGTCCTGGGCTATGCCATCGACACGATCCCGGCCCCCATCCCCTATCTGTTCGCCGATCCGGAGCGGGTGGAGAAGTGGCGGGACCGGCTGCCCAAGGGCGGGTTCCGCATCGGCATCGTCTGGCAGGGCAAGGCCGGGGTCGGCGTCGACAAGGGCCGTTCCTATTCGCTGGCCCATCTGGCACCCGTGGCCCGCATTCCCGGCGTTACGCTGGTCAGCCTGCAGAAGGGGTATGGTCTGGACCAGCTGGACAGCCTGCCCGAGGGCATGCGGGTGGAAACGCTGGGGGACGATTTCGACGAGGGCAACGGCGCCTTCCTGGACACCGCCGCCGTCATGCAGCACATGGACCTGATCATCTCCTCCGACACGTCGGTGGCGCATCTGGCGGGCGCGCTGGGGCGGCCGGTCTGGGTGCCGCTGAAATTCGCGCCCGATTGGCGCTGGCTGATGGGGCGCGAGGACAGCCCCTGGTACCCCACCACCATGCGCCTGTTTCGCCAGAGCGCGCCGAACAGCTGGGCCGACGTGTTCGAGCGGCTGGCCGGCGCGGTGACCGCCCTGAAGGGGGGCGACCTGTCGCAGCTGACGCCGCCGGCCCCGCCGCCGCGCCAGCCGCTGGTGCCGTTCCCGCCCGTCCCGCGCCCGCCGCTGCCGGATATCCGGCCGCCCGTCATGCTCCAGCAGCAGGAGGTGCGCAGCCAGGCCGTGTCGGACAGTGCGCGTGAGGCCGTCACGCGCTACGGCACCCTGCGCTATCTCGCCGGCGACCCGGTCGTGGGACGCAGCCTGGCCGCCTATGGTGAATGGATGGAGGCCGAGCTGGGCGCCTGTATGAGCCTGCTGTCCAAGGACGATGTGGTTGTGGAGGCCGGCGCCAATATCGGTGCCCATGCCGTGGCCCTGGCGGGGCATGTGCAATTGCACCTGTTCGAGGGCAACCCGCGCCTGCGTGAACTGCTGGCCTGGAATCTGGCCCGCAACAACAGCGGCTCCGCCCAGCTGCATGATGGCGATGGACGGTCCATCGACAGCCTGAACCTGCCGCGCGTGCGGCTGATCAAGGCGGCGGTGGATGGGGCCGAACTGGCGCTGCTGCGGGGCGCGTCGGCCACCATCCAGCGCTGCCGCCCCTATCTCTATCTGCGCAGCGACCGGCCGGAGCAGGAGCCGGAAATGCTTTCCCTGCTGCGCGCCATGGGCTACCGCATGTGGTCGCACCGGCCGCCCGTGTTCAATCCCGGGAATTTCCGGGGGGAGCGCCAGGATTTCTTCACCGGCATCGGCACCCTGAACCTGCTTTGCGCGCCGCGGGAGAAGGATTGCGTGGTGGTCGGCCTGCCGCAACTGCCCGACGCCTGAGGCGGGGATATGGACCGGTTCCACGAGATCGAGGTCTTCGTGGCCGTTGCCGATACCGGCGGGTTCGCCAGTGCGGGCCGCCGTCTGCGCCTGTCGCCGGCCGCCGTGACCCGCGCCGTGGCGGGGCTGGAGGCACGGCTGGGTGCCCGCCTGCTGAACCGCACCACCCGCAGCCTGTCATTGACCGAGGCGGGAACGGAGTTCCTGGAAGGGGCGCGGCGCATCCTGGCCGAATGGGAGGGCGCGTCGCGGGTGGCCGGCGGCCGGTCGTAGGCGCCCACGGGGCACCTGACCCTGACGGCATCGGTCACCCGCGGCCGCACCCTGCTGGGGCCGGTGGTCGGCTCCTTCCTGACGGCTTATCCGGACGTGACGGCGTCGGTGCTGCTGCTGGACCGCGTGGTCAATCTGGTGGATGAGGGCGTTGACCTGGCCATACGCATCGGACAACTGCCCGACAGCGGCCCGGCGGATCGGCATGGTCCGCCGGCTGCTGGTCGCCAGCCCGGCCTATCTGGAGCGCCAAGGCTGGCCAAGGCAGCCCGCCGATCTGCGCGACCACGCGATCATCGCCTTCACCGGCCTGATGCCGGGCCGGCAATGGCGGTATGAGCGTGACGGTCGGGCCGGGGCCGTGGAGCTTCGCCCCCGGCACGAGGTGAACGACGCGATGGTCGCCCTGGCCGCGGCGGAGCGGGGGGAGGGCATCACCATCACGCTGTGCTATATGGCGAACGAGGCCATGCGGGCGGGCCGGCTGGTCCCCCTGCTGGTCGACCATTTGCCGCCGCCCGTTCCCGTCAGCCTGGTCCATGCCCAGGGCCGCATGGCCCCGCCCAAGGTCAGGGCCTTCATCGACCATGCGGCCCCGCTGCTGGGCGACAGGCTGGCGCAGGTCTGGGACGTCACCACCCATACGCTGGACGGCCTACGGACCGGGTAATGCCACGCCCCGGTGATCGTAACCGATCACCGGCCTCAGTCGCCGGCGCCCACATCCGTGGGCTTGGCTACGCCGCACGTGCGGCGCGGCGGCGGTCGCCGCCGTACCACCGGTCATAGATTATGACCGGTGGTACGATCCCGATCCGGTTTCCGCCGTCAGATCTTGGCGATACGCAGGTTGTTGGTGCTGCCGGCCTGGCCGAAGGGGATGCCGGCGACGATGACGATGCGCTCGCCGGGCCGCACGAACTCTTCCTTCACGGCGAGCGTCCGGGCGCGGTCGACCATTTCCTCGTACGTGCCGACATCGCCGGAATGGATGGCGTGCGCGCCCCAGATCAAGGCCAGGCGGCGGGCCACGTCGGCATGCGGGGTGGCGGCCAGCACCGGCACATCAGGACGCTTGCGGGCGATGCGGGCGACCGTGTTGCCGCTGGCCGTATAGGCGAAGATGGCGGCGGCATCGATGGTGCCGGCCAGATCGGCGGCGGCCCCGGCCACGGCATGCGACGGGGTATGGTCCACCTCCGGCTCCAAAGCCGTGATGATCGGGCGGTAGGTGGGGTGCTTTTCCGTGCTGGCGATGATGCGGCTCATCATCGACACGGCTTCCACCGGGTACTGGCCCGACGCGCTTTCGGCCGACAGCATCACCGCGTCGGCGCCGTCATAGACGGCGGTGGCGACGTCCGACGCTTCGGCGCGGGTGGGCGTGGGGCTGGCCACCATGCTGTCCAGCATCTGGGTGGCGACGATCACCGGCTTGGCGGCCAAGCGTGCCGCACGGACCAGTTCCTTTTGCCGGCCGGGCACATCCTCATGCGGGATTTCCACGCCCAGATCGCCGCGGGCCACCATGATGGCATCCGACAGGCGGATGATATCCTCGATCTTCTCCAGCGCCTGTGGCTTCTCGATCTTCGACACCAGCCCGGCCTTGTCGCCGATCAGGGCCTTGGCCTCGATCACGTCGGAAGGGCGCTGC
This sequence comes from Niveispirillum sp. KHB5.9, assembly GCF_048066115.1. Taxonomy (NCBI): domain Bacteria; kingdom Pseudomonadati; phylum Pseudomonadota; class Alphaproteobacteria; order Rhodospirillales; family Azospirillaceae; genus Niveispirillum; species Niveispirillum sp. KHB5.9. The sequence continues at coordinate 33,998 of NZ_JBLTYX010000034.1, forward strand.
ACGAAGGACAGGGCCACCCAGTCCACGCCCAGCGACAGGCCGAAGGCCAGGTCGGCGCGGTCCTTCTCCGTCAGGGGCGACAGGTCCAGGGCCGTGCCGGGCAGGTTCACGCCCTTGCGATTGGAGATGGTGCCACCCACGATCACCTCGGCATCGATCCGGTCGTCGGTCAGGCCGCGCACGCGGACCCGGACGCGGCCATCATCGATCAGCAGGTCCTGGCCGGGCATGATGGCCTTGAAAATCTCCGGATGCGGCAGGGGGATCGACTGCTTGTCGCCAGGCTCCCGGCCCAGCAGGAACTTCACCCGCTCCCCCGTCACCAGTTCTTCCTTACCGGCGGTCAGCGTGCCGATGCGGATCTTGGGGCCCTGAAGATCCTGCAGGATGGAGATGGGGCGGCCCACCTCCTTCTCCAGCGCGCGGATGGCGGCATGGACCTTGGCATGGTCGTCGTGGGTGCCATGGCTGAAATTCAGGCGGAACACATCGACGCCGGCCAGGAACAGCTCCTTCAACCGCTCCGGCGTATTGCTGGCGGGGCCGACGGTGGCGACGATCTTGGCGTGGCGGTGGCGGCGCATGGGGGCGTTCCTTGGGCTCTGGTGGGTGCGGGTGCTTGCCACCCGTCCGTTACCGGCACCATAGCACGGTCCGCCGCGGATTTGATCCCCCCAGTTACAAAATGCCGTCGATTTTCGGTAATTCAGTTACCAGTTCGTACCAGTTGCCCGGAGGTGGGTAGTGGTCGGCTCCGAATTGGGAGCTTCTCGTGAAACATCGTGCGACGGAATTTCGGGGGTGTTTCGGAGGGGATGGGGCGGCAGCTCTGAATGGCGGGCCGCGACGCAACCATGTGAAACACGAAATTCGCGATGTTTCAGAGCGGGAAAGGGGGCTGCTCCGAATGCAGGGCGCGGAAATGGCACTACGGGGCGAAGTATAGCAGGAAGGCGGGGGAAAGTCAGCGGTTGGGCGCTGCACCCCAACATCAAAGCCATATCCACGTCATCCCAGCGGAAGCCGGGACCCAGAGGCCACAGGATCAAACTTATACACAGCTTGGATCAAAGCTGCCGAAAGGTCGGTCGTTTGGCCCCTGGGTCCCGGCTTCCGCCGGGATGACGGGAGAAAAGATGCAGGAAGCGTAGAGCTTACCCCCGTGCCGGGCGGCGCAGGAACTCGGGCGTCCAGTCGCCGCTGCCACCGGCCTCGGTCACTTCCCGTGCCGGGCGCTGGCCCTGGGGGCGGTTGCCTTGCTTGGGGGCCGGCTTCTGGCCCTGGGGGCGGTCGCCGCCCTGGGGCTTGCCATGGCCGCCGGGGCGCGAATGCTGCTGCGGCTTGCCCTGCTGGGCGGGGCGCTGGCCCTGGGGGCGGGGCTGCTGCGGACGGGCCTGCTGCTGGGCCACGCCCTCACCGCTGCGGGCGGCGGGCTGCTCCGTACGCGGACGGTCGTTGCGCGGACCATCGGCACGCGCACCATCAGGACGCGCACCATCGGGACGCGGGCCGTCGGCGCGGCGCTGGCCCTGCGGCTGCTGGCGGTCGCGATCCGGACGCGGCGGGCGGTTGCCCTGCCGCGGCTGGCCATCGGCGGCACCGGCCGGCTTGGGACGGGCACGCTTGGGCTGGGGCTGCGGCGGACGTTCCGGCTTCAGCTGCGGCAGCAGGGCGGCGGCGGCCGGTTCCATCGGGTGGCGCGGGATCGACTGGCGCGTGACCTTCTCGATCTGCTTCAGCAGCGGCCGGTCGGCAGGGGCGACCAGCGACACGGCGGTGCCGGCGCGACCGGCACGGCCGGTGCGGCCGATACGGTGGACATAGGCGTCGGGCACTTCCGGCAGGTCGAAATTGAACACATGGGTGATCAGGTCCACGTCGATGCCACGTGCCGCGATGTCGGTGGCGACCAGGGCGCGGGTCTTGCCGGCGCGGAAGGCGTCCAGCGCGCGTTCACGCGCATTCTGCGACTTGTTGGCGTGATAGGCGTCGGCACCCAGGCCGGCGCCGGCCAGCTGCGCCGCCAGCTTGTTGGCGCCATGCTTGGTGCGGGTGAAGATGATCGCCGTTTCCACCGCCGGATCGGACAGCAGCTTGACCAGGGTCGGCGCCTTCTGAGCCATGTCCAGGAAGATCACCGACTGGTCGATGCGCTCCACCGTCGTCGCCGGCGGCGTCACTTCCACGCGGACATGGTTGTGCAGCAGGCTTTCGGCCAGGCCCGACACGTCGTTGGGCATGGTGGCAGAGAAGAACATGGTCTGGCGGCCGGTCTTGGGCAGCTTGGCCACCAGCTTCTTCACGGCCGGCAGGAAGCCCATGTCCAGCATGCGGTCCGCCTCGTCCAGGACGAACAGCACGACACTATCCAGCTTGCACTTGCCCTGGTCCATCAGGTCGATCAGGCGGCCCGGCGTGGCGATCAGGATATCGACCCCTGCCGCCAGCGCCTTGATCTGCGGGTTCAACGACACGCCGCCATGCACGACGGCATTGGTGAAGGGCAGCTGCACGCCCAGCAGGTCGAACACGGTGCCGACCTGCAAGGCCAGCTCCCGCGTCGGCAGCACGATCAGGGCACGGGGATGGCCGGGGCGGGCACGCTTGTCGGCCTTGGCCAGCGCCTGCAGGACCGGCAGGGCGAAGGCCGCCGTCTTGCCGGTGCCGGTCTGGGCCAGACCCAGCACGTCACGGCCGGCGAGCGCCGCCGGCAGGGCCTGGGCCTGGATGGGGGTGGGGGTGGTATAGCCAGCCGTGGTCAGGCCAGCGGAAAGCGGGGGCAGCAGGCCGAAGCCGTTGAAATCTTGCATATCTTGAAACGTAACCCTGGAACCGGCCCGGCGCAGGATGCAGCCAGGCGTCATAAGCACCGCCGGAACGGTGGCGGCCCGATGAGGGCGGCGGTTCCAGAATGTGGCTTTATGGATGGCTTATCGCATGGATTTGTGCGCTGCGACAATCGCGCATGTCGGGGGGCAGGGGTGCAAGGGGGGCGGCGGTACCGGTTACTTCATGCGGAACCGGTTGCGTAGGCCGAGGCCGATGAGGAAGAGGAGGATGAGGGCGATAGTGCCCTGGAACATGGAGAACATGTGCGTGGCAATGGAAAGTTCACCTATCTCTTTTCGAAAGCTAAAGTTGCCAAGACAGTTCGCAACACTCACCAGCAGCGCCTTTTCCCAAGGCAGGTTTGTTTGCAGATCCATCATGATGTCAAAACCGATGATGATGAGATTGAGCAGCCAACATAAAGGCAACATAAAGCTCTGCCCATAGTCACAGGTCCAACCATAGAGCAGGATCGGAATACCCTTGATTGCCCCCCATTCTACCCGGCGACATTCCAACTCCTTGGAAAAGAACATCAGTTCGTCCTCGTGCCGCTTTTGCTTATCCATCTCCAGCTTGAGACAGCTATAGGCATCAGTGAGGTCTTCGACCTGCCTTAGAG
>NZ_JBLTYX010000035.1:0-36820 GCF_048066115.1 Niveispirillum sp. KHB5.9
GAGCGAAGCGAGCCCTGACATCTCATAAGCACCGTCGCTTGTCAGGGCTCGGCTGACGCCTCGACCTGACCTACGGAAAAGAAAAAGGGGGCGGTCCAGCCGCCCCCTTCAACATCAATTCCCAACATGTGCCGACTTACAGCATGTCCTTCAGCGCCGCGCGCACCTTGGCCGCCATGTCCGGGCGTTCCAGGGCGTAGGCGACATTGGCCAGGACGAAGCCCAGCTTGTCGCCGCAATCGAAGCGCTGGCCTTCGAACTTGAAGCCGTGGAAGGGCTGCTGGCCGATCAGCTTGGCCATGGCGTCGGTCAGCTGGATTTCGCCGCCGGCCCCCTTCTCGAACACCGACAGGTGCTTGAACACTTCGGGCTGCAGGATATAGCGGCCCTGGATCGACAGGTTGCTGGGCGCCACTTCGGGGTCCGGCTTTTCCACCAGCCCCTTGACGGAGACCAGCTTGCCGTCCTCCGACCCGATATCCAGGATGCCGTACTTGTTGGTCTGTTCGCGCGGCACCTCGAACACCGACAGCAGGTTGCCGCCGACCTGTTCATAGGCCTCCATCATCTGGGCCAGGCAGGGCTTGTCGCCCAGCACCTGTTCGTCGGGCAGCAGCACGGCGAACGGCTCGTTGCCCACGAATTCACGGGCACACCAGACGGCATGGCCCAGGCCCAGCGGGGCCGCCTGACGGACATAGGAGAGGTAACCCGATTCGATCTGGATATCCTCGACGATCTTCAGCAGATCGTTCTTGCCGCGGCGGCGCAGCGTCTCGTTCAGTTCGTAATTCAGGTCGAAATGGTCTTCCAGCGGGCTCTTGCCACGGCTGGTGACGAAGCAGAACTGGTCGATGCCGGCGGCCTTGGCCTCGTCCACGGCATGCTGGATCAGCGGGCGGTCGGCCAGCGGCAGCATTTCCTTCGGTATCGCCTTGGTGGCCGGCAGGAAGCGGGTGCCGAGACCTGCGACCGGGAATACGGCCTTGCGGACTTTCTGGGGCATCTTGATCCCTGTATTGAATGCCATGATCATTCTGTTCCCGCGTCGGCGACCCTGGGGCCGATGACGCTTTCGCCTGTTGTGACACGTCCCGCACCCATCCCGCAAGAAAGCCGCTGGCGTTAAGGCGGAAGGGGTGGCGACGATGCCGATAACCCGCCAAGAACGCTTTTGTGCCATCCATGGTGATGAAAGCGATGGTTGTCACAGACAACCGCAAGATTTTGATTTATTAAGGGTGTGATGCTGTCCATAACATGGCGGACCCTGGGGGGGCTGTGTTCTTCCGCGCGGGGGCGACGCGGGGTTGGGGCAACAGCAAGAATAGATCGGGCTGGGATACACTGATGAAGATCCTGATTGGTGACGACCATCTGTTGTTTCGTGAGGGATTGTGCCGCCTGCTGACCCAGTTGGATGACAAGGCCAGTTTCGTGGAAGCCGGCACGTTTGACGAGGTGAGGGATCTCGCCCGCGACGGTCAGGATTTCGATCTGGTCCTGCTGGACCTGCAGATGCCGGGCTTTCCCGGTTTTTCCGGTGTGCAGGAAATTTGTGAGGCGCAGGCCGGCACCCCCGTCGTCATCGTCTCGGCCTCCGAATCGCAGGCCGATGTCCGCGCCGCGCTTGATGCCGGTGCCTCGGGCTATATCCCCAAATCCTCTTCCGTGAAGATCATGCTGTCGGCCCTGAACCTGATCTTCTCCGGCGGCATCTATGTGCCCCCTGCGGCGATCCTGGGCGATGGTCCCGGCGTGGGCGGTGGTTCCGCGCAGTCCGGTGGCGGGAGTGGCGGCGGTGCCACCGGCGCCCCGGCATTGACCCAGCGTCAGCGCGACGTGCTGCGCTGCCTGCGCGAGGGCAAGTCCAACAAGCAGATCGCCTATGAACTGGGCCTGTCGGAAGGCACGGTGAAGATCCATGTCACGGCCGTCATGCGCAGCCTGGGGGTGCGCAACCGCACCCAGGCTGTTATCGCGTCCGGTGACATCACCACCTGACACGAAGCACCCGTCCCCTGATGACCCAAGATGATGTGACGGCCCCGACGGCAGCCCCGCTCGGGGCCACCGCCTATCTGGCGGCCGAGGATTTCCTGGAACACCTGCTGGCCGAGTTGGGGGAGGTCCGCTCCGTCCATGGCCGTCTGGTGCTGGCCGATGGCCCGCTGCGGCCCGCCGCCTGGGCCCAGAACATCTGGTACGATCCCGTCCTGATCCCGATCCAGTCGATCAAGCAGGGGGCCAAGGCCCTGCGGTCGATCCAGCGCAATTGGGCACATTACGGGTTTCAGCATCATCGCCGGGCACAACTGATCCAGGATAACCTGCCGCATGTGTCGGCCAAGCCGGTGACGTTCTTCACGCCCCCGCCGACCGCGCCGCTGGGTTCCTGGACCCTGCTGAACGAGAACACGATCCTGGCGGCGGCGCATTGTTCCAGCCCGTTCCGCAATGGTGAGATCGAGTTGATCGAGGACAAGGTCAACCCGCCCAGCCGGGCGTACTTGAAGCTGTGGGAGGCGTTCACCCGCATTGGCCACACGCCCAAGCCGGGGGATCAATGCATCGATCTGGGTTCCTGCCCCGGCGGCTGGACCTGGGTGGTGCAGAGCTGCGGGGCCAATGTCATCGCGGTCGACAAGGCACCGCTGGACCCGCGCATCGCCGCCCTGCCGGGTGTCAGCGAGCGACGGGAAAGCGCCTTCGGACTGAAGCCCGCCGATATCGGCCCCATCGATTGGCTGGTCTGCGACGTCATCTGCTATCCGGCCCGGCTCTACCGGATGATCCAGGGCTGGCTGGAGAGCGGGCTGGTCCGCAATTACATCTGTACCCTGAAGTTCCAGGGCGAGACGGACCACGAGACGGCCCGCGCCTTCGCCGCCATCCCCAATTCCCAACTGGTTCATCTCTGCCAGAACAAGCATGAGCTGACCTGGATAAAGCTGGCCGATTAAAATCAATAACTTGGCGATATAGTCCTGGCTGCCCCCGGCGCCGGTTGGTACCTAAAACATCATGGCCTGAATCTGGCGAAGCCCGCCGAATCCGGCGAAACCAAGGTGATTTCGTGACATCGGCATCGGGCCGGGAACCAGGGCTCGGTCCGTTTGTTTTCTCCGTGAAGCCGCCCTGAACCGGACGGCACGCGATACACGGAGGGATTTATCATGTCGAAGATCAAGTTCGTGCTGGTCACCACCGCCATTCTCGCCTTCCCCGCCCTGGCCCATGCCGCCAAGGAAGAGAAGGGCCTGGACAATTTGTCGGGCGTCGGCCAGGAAGCCATCGCCATGTATGACAAGCTGGAAGGCCCCAAGGCCCTGGCCCTGGCCAATGACGGCGCCGTCGGTTACGCCTCGGGCGTCGACAATGGCGAGGCCCGCATCGCCGCCCTGGCCCGCTGCGCCGAAGTGACCCGCGAGACCTGCCGCGTGGTTTCGGTTGATGGCCAGGCCATGGCCAGCGCCGGCACCCTGGCCGAACTGGCCCGCAACCACACCGACGCCAACGACCTGCGCGGCGAGGTGGTCGCCGACTATGAAAAGGCCATTGGCGCCAAGGCGCTGGCCCTGTCCGATGACGGCGCCTTCGGCTGGGTCGTCCGCGACACCGAGGAGCAGGCCCGCGCCGACGCGCTGACCCAGTGCGAAACCCGCGGCACCAACTGCTCCATCCAGGCCTCCACGGCCGGCACCAGCGTGCAGTAACCAACGGTCGTCATGACCGTTGGTCGGCGGCGACTGCCGCCGCGCGGCTCATGCCGCGTAAGTCAAGCCAACGGATGTTGGCGCCGGCGATTGAGGACATGAATGGCCCAGTGCCAGATAAAGAGCGGCCGGGCGGGGACCACCCCGCCCGGCCCTGTTTATTTTTGCGTGCCCGCGCGCTAAGCCTGTGTCGAACGGGATGGCAGATCCCGACCGGACAAACGCGAAGGGGACGAGGCCATGCGGCGCATCGGGGTGATCGGGGCGGGGGCTTGGGGCACGGCCCTGGCCATGGCGGCGGCCCGCGCGGGCGCCGATGTGATGCTGCAGGCGCGCGAGGCCGAAGTGGTCGACAGCGTCAATGCACGCCACGAGAACAGCCTGTTCCTGCCCGGCATCCCGCTCGACCCCGCCATCCGCGCTACCGCCGATCTGGGCGAGGCGGCATCGGCCGATGCCGTGCTGTTGGTCACCCCGGCCCAGCATCTGCGCACCGCCTGCCGGGCGCTGAAACCCGACTTGAAGCCGGGCGTACCGGTAGTGATCTGCGCCAAGGGTATTGAGATCGATACCGGCAGCCTGATGAGCGAGGCGGTGGCGGCCGAACTGGGCGACCAGCCGCTGGCGGTTCTGTCCGGTCCGACCTTCGCGGCGGAGGTGGCGAAGGGCCTGCCCACGGCCGTGACCCTGGCGATCAAGGACGAGGCATTGGGTCGCCAACTGCTGACCGCGCTGGGCGGGCGCACCTTCCGCCCCTATCTGTCCGACGATCTGGTGGGCGCGCAGGTGGGCGGGGCCGTGAAGAACGTGCTGGCCATCGCCTGCGGTGTCGTCCATGGCCGCAGCCTGGGCGACAATGCCCGCGCCGCCCTGATCACCCGCGGCCTGGCGGAGATCGCCCGGCTGGGCGCCCGGCTGGGCGCGCGCGCGGAGACGCTGATGGGCCTCTCCGGTCTGGGCGACCTGACCCTGACCTGCTCCTCCCTGCAATCGCGCAACATGTCGCTGGGGGCGGCGCTGGGCCAGGGCCGTACCCTGGATGAGGTGCTGGGCGAACGAAGGTCGGTGGCCGAAGGCGTCTATACCGCGCGCGCCGTCACCAGGCTGGCGGCCTCATTGGGCGTGGACATGCCGCTCTGCCAGGCGGTGGACGCGCTTCTCAACCATGGCGCCAGGCTGGACGACATCATCGACGCGCTGATGACGCGGCCGTTCAAGGCGGAGACGGTGTAGAGTGTGATCGTTTGAAATGGAATCGTTTCAAACGTGAATCACACGGCAAACCAAAAGCTTAGAGTCTATCCGGCGTTTACATAAGCGCCGGATAGACTCTAACCGCCCGACGGCCTCCGCGGCGTGGGCCGCCAGTCCGGTGGGGCCAGTTCGAACTTGGCGAATTCGAACCCCGGCACGACGGTGCAGCCGACCAAGGTCCAGGCGCCCAGGCTGACCGCCGTCTGCCAATGGCCGGCGGGCACAATGATCTGGGGCCGGTGGCCGGCCGCCAGATCAATGCCCAGATGATGGGCCGACGCGTCATGCCCGTTGGGCGACATGGTCAGGACCAGCGGCGCGCCGGCATGGAAATGCCAGATCTCGTCGGCATCCAGCACCCGGTGCCAGTGCGAATATTCCCCCGCCTGCAAAAGGAAATAGATCGCCGTGTGCGCCGCCCGCGCCCCGTCTGCGGCCGGCGCGCGGAAGGTCTCGACATAATGGCCGCCCTCCGGATGCGGCCTCATGCCCAGCTTCTCGATGATCTCCTGCGGCTTCATCGGATACATGGCGTTCATTCCGTGGGCGGCAGGGTGGCCAGGAAGCTGGGGCGCTTCGACGCCGCCTCGAACCAATGGGCCAGGGCCGGCCGGCCGGTGCGCCAGGGTTCATGGGCAAAGCGGAAATCCATATAGCCCATGGCCGACAGCACGGCCAGACTGCCCACATTCGGCTGGTCGGGATCGGGCAGGTCGCGCGCATCCACCTCCAGCCGGTCGAAGGTGCGGAAGATGGCGGCGCGCTGCCGGTTGTCCCACTCGGCCGAACGCAGGTTGGGCGGGCGCAGGCCTTCCACCCGGCGCAGCACACCGGCATCGCAGATGCCGTCGCCCAGCGCCTGTTGGCGCAGGGCGGTCCAGCGGGCGGGCCCCGTGGGCGGGATCAGCTTGGCGCCATCATGCAGGCTGTCCAGGTATTCCACGATGACCGGGCTGTCGAACAGCACCATGCCGTCATCGGTCAGCAGGGTCGGGATCTTGGACAGCGGGTTCTCGCGCACGATCGGGCTGTCGGGCGACCAGACATCGGTGGGCGACAGTTCGATCCGGTCGGCCAGGCCGATCTCATGCGCCACCATCAGCACCTTGCGCACGAAGGGGGAGGTCTGGCTGTAACGCAGCTTCATCTTTGCATCCAGGTTGGGGGAAAGGGGTGGGGTCAGCCCCGGAAATCATCCTTCGCCTTGCGGATGGCGGCGAAGACGCTGGCGGGATCGGCACCGGCCAGACCCATGCGGGCCGCCAGGTCCGGATCATCGGCGCGCAGGAAGGGATTGGCCGCCCGCTCGTCGCTTAAGCGCGAGGGTATGGTGGGCAGGTTCCTGGCGCGCAGATGCGCCACCTCCTCGGCCCGGGCCTTCAGCGCCGCGTTGTCGGGATCGATGGACAGGGCGAAGCGGACATTGCCGGATGTGTATTCATGCCCGCAATAGACCCGCGTATCGCCGGGCAGGGGGCGCAGCTTCAGCAGGCTGTCCCACATCTGGGCCGGCGTGCCCTCGAACAGCCGGCCGCAGCCCAGGGAGAACAGCGTGTCGCCGCTGAACAGCAGGTGCGCCTCTTCGAAATAGAAGGCGCAATGGCCGCGCGTATGGCCGGGCGTGTCGAAGACGCGGACCGTCTGCCCGCCCAGGGTGAAGCTGTCACCCTCGCCATAGGTGGCGCTCATCTCCGGGATGCGCTCCATCTCCGCCCTGGGCCCGATCAGGGGGGCATGGCTGTCGGCGCGCAGGTCGGTGATGCCGCCGATATGGTCGCCATGATGATGGGTGGCCAGCACATGGGTCAGCCGCCAGCCCCGCGCATCCAGGAAGGCGCGCACCGGCCCCGCCTCGCCCGGATCGACGACGGCCGTCACCCCGTGCGGGGCGTCGTGGATAATGTGGATGTAATTGTCCGTCAGGGCGGGAACGACATGCACCTCGACCATGGGCGGGCCTTTCTCACATCCGTGCCGACAGGGTCTTCACGTCATAGGTTGGAATGATGCCATCCGCCGTCACCAGCACCAAAGCCTCCATCCTGGCCTGCGCGATCAACATGCGGTCGAACGGGTCGTTATGGTGCGGGGGCAGGGCGGCGGCGGCCAGGGCATGGGGCAGGGTGATGTCCGAAACCCTCGTGCCCATGTCCGCCAGTTGGACGTCCAGTCGATCCATCGGGAAATGCAGGCGTCCAGCCGCGTGTTTGATGGCGATCTCCCAAAGGCTGGCAACGCTGACCAGCAATGTCGCATCACCTTCTGCCAGCACGGCCCGTACCTTCGCTGGAACCTTCTCCGGCGTCAGGGACAACCAGATGATGATATGGCTGTCGACCAGATAGTTCACGTGCCCTCGCCTCGGAAAGCCTTGGCGATTTCTTCCGGCAAGGGATCATCGAAATCATCGCCAACCCAATAGCCTTGCCCGGCCAACTGTCCAAAGACACGCTGGGGTTTGGTGGTCGATATCCCCTCCACCGGCGGCATCAGCCGGGCCACCGGCCGGCCGGCGCGGTAGATGACGATCTCTTCTCCCGCCTCGGCCCGTTCGATCAGGCGGGTCAGGTTGCTGGCGACATCGGCAAGGTTCACGCTGTCCATGGCCGGCCTCCGGGGGATGGGCGCATAGGGCAGATTGGGTATCGCCGCGGGCTTCGTCAACCGCCGCCATCGGCCCTTGACCGCGGATTTGGGGAATTCGTAGACAGGCGCTCCGGTTTCAACCCGAAGGAGACATCCCGCATGCGTTTGCCCTGGTTCCTGGCCGTCGCCCTGCTGTTCGCCGCCCCCGCCGCCCCGGCAGAGGACGCCCCGCCCGCCTATCAGATGGAACGCAGCACGGTTCACACTTTGCACGCCAAAATGGGCCGGACCTTCGACCTTTATGTCCGGGTTCCGCCCGGCTATACCGACCCGAAGAATGCCGGCAAGCGCTATCCCGTCCTCTACATGACCGATGGCGGCTACACTTTCCCCACCGCCGCCGGCATCAGCGCCCTGGGCCACAGCCAGAAGCGGCTGGCGGAATTCATCATCGTCGGTATCGCCAATGCCACCGGCGAACCACCGGCCGATGCCCGCCGCCGCGACCTGACCCCCTGGGCCAGCGACAGCCAGCCGGGTTCCGGCGGGGCACCCGCCTATCTGGATTTCCTGGTGACCGAAGCGATGCCGGTGATCGAGAAGACCTACCGCATCGACCCCGCCCGCCGCACCCTGGTGGGCCAGTCCTATGGCGGCCTGTTCGGCCTGTGGGTGCTGTTCACTGAAGCACAGCATTTCAGCAGCTATATCCTGACCAGCCCGTCCATCTGGTTCAAGGATTACGCCCTGGTGAAGCTGGAGGGGGATTTCGCCAAGTCCAACAAGGACCTGAAGGCTCGGCTCTACATGACCACCGGCCAGTTCGAGGCGGCCAAGCCCGGTGATGCAAGGTACAACAAGAACCGCGACATGGTGGCCGACCAGCAGGAAATGGCCAAGCGCCTGCGCAGCCGTAAATATCCGGGGCTGAGGGTCATGTCGGATGTCAGCCAGGGCACCTATCATGAAACGACATTCCCTGTGGGCCTGATCCAGGGATTGCAGTGGCTCTATCCTGTCCCGTGATAACCTCCGCCATGTCCCCGGAACCGGCCATTCATGCGCCGAACCCGGCTTGTCGGCTGGGTTGGTTATTGATACCAACCCATCATGAATACGCAGCCCATCAAGATCGCCCCGTCCATCCTGTCCGCCGACTTCGCCCGCCTGGGTGAGGAGGTTCGCGCCATCGATGAGGCGGGAGCCGATTACATCCATATCGACGTGATGGACGGGCATTTCGTGCCCAACATCACCATCGGCCCCGGTGTGGTGAAGGCGCTGCGCCCGCACACGAAGAAGATCTTCGACGTGCATCTGATGATCGCGCCCGTCGACAATTTCATCCAGGGCTTCGCCGATGCCGGTGCCGACATCATCAGCTTCCATCCCGAAGCGGGGGCCCATCCGCACCGCACGGTGCAGCTGATCCGGTCGCTCGGCAAGAAGCCGGGCATCGTGCTGAACCCGCATACGCCGCTTTCCATGGTCGATTACCTGCTGGCCGACCTGGACCTGGTACTGGTCATGTCGGTCAATCCCGGCTTCGGCGGGCAGAGCTTCATCACCTCGCAGCTGGACAAGATCGCCGAGCTGCGCCGCCGCATCAACGCCGTGTCCCAAGCCCAGGGCGGCCGGCATATCGACCTGGAGGTCGATGGCGGCGTGAATGTCGAGACGGCGAAACAGTGCATCGCCGCCGGCGCCGATGTGCTGGTGGCCGGCACGGCCACCTTTGTGGGCGGGCCGTCCGCCTATGGGGCCAATATGCGCGCCCTGCGCGGCCAGAACGGTTGATCCGCCGCATGACCGGGGGCATGGCGCATAAGAGGTTCAAGCCGGGCGGTGGTGGCTGGTACCGCACGACCGGGCTCTACCAGATGATGGCCCTGTCCGGCCCGGCGCCCAAGCAGCTTTCCCTGGTTCCGCCCGATCCCTGGCCGGGCGATGCCCATCACGGCCAGGAACTGCTGAACAACCGCTTCCGCTTCTCCGGCCAAAGCTTCTCCGGCGAATTGCCGCCCTGGCTGGAGGAGGGGGCGTCCGCCTCCTGGCTGGCGGAGATGCATGGTTTCGACTGGCTGCGCCATCTGCGCGCCACAGGTGGCGATGGTGCCCGCCGTCAGGCCCGCGTCCTGGTCAGCCACTGGCTGGACCTGTTCGGCAAGCGTTGGCACCCCGTGGCCTGGGCGCCCGATGTGCTGGCCACACGTGTCGCCGCCTGGATCGGCCAGCATGATTTCTTCCTGGCCAGCGCCGACGACCAGCTGCGCGCCCGCGTCTTCGACAGTCTGGCCCGCCAGGTCCGCTATCTTGAAAATACGATCCCCGGCCGCCTGAAGGGTGCGGCCCTGGTGGGTGCGCTGAAGGGCATGGTCTATGGCGGCCTGTGCCTGTCGGGCCTGGGCCGCGCCACCGACCGGGCCCGCGTCCTGCTGAACCGCGAACTGCCCCGGCAGATCCTGCCCGATGGCGGGCATGTGGAACATTCGCCGTCCAGCCAGCTGCTGGTCCTGCGCCATCTGATCGACATGCGCGGCTGTTTCCGCGCCGTGCGGGAAGAGGTGCCGGAGGCGTTGCAGCACGCCATCGACCGGATGACCCCGACCCTGCGCTTCTTCCGCCATGGTGACGGCAGCCTGGCCCTGTTCAACGGTTCGCAGGAAGGCGAGGCGGTGCTGATCGACACGGTGCTGGGCCAGGCGGATGCCCGCGGCCGACCGTTGAAATCCACTCCGCATATCGGGTTCGAACGGATCACCGCCGGTCGTACCTGCGTGCTGATGGATGTCGGTGTACCGCCGGCGCCCGGCCTGGACGAACATGCCCATGCCGGTACCCTGTCGTTCGAGATGAGCATCGGGCGCGAACGGCTGGTGGTGAATTGCGGTGCCCATCCGGCCGACCAAGGGGTCTGGCGCACGGCGCTGGCCGCCACGGCCGCCCATTCCACCATCACCATCGACGACACCAATTCAAGCGGCATTGCCGAGGAGGGCGGCCTGACCCGCCGTCCCGGTGATGTGCAGTGCCTGCGCCAGGACGGGGATGAGGGCACGCTGGTCGATGCCCATCATGACGGCTATTTCGACCGCGGCGGCATCGTCCATCACCGCCGCCTGTTCCTGGCCGAAAGCGGTGAGGATCTGCGCGGGCAGGACAAGCTGACCGGCACGCCGGGCCATGAATTCGCCGTCCGCTTCCACCTGCATCCCGGCGTGCGCGTGGCGACGCTGGAGGATGAGGCGGCCTTGCTGATGCGGCTGCCCTCCGGCGCGCTCTGGAAGTTCCGGGCCACCGGTGCGGAGATCGAAACCACCGACAGCATCTATCTGGGCCAGGGCGCCGATCCGCGGCCGACCACCCAGATCATGCTGCGCGGCGTGACCCAACTGGGCGAAACCCTCATCAAATGGGGATTCCGCCGGGAAGGCAGCGACATCGACACCTGACGCTTCGGCGTCATCACAATGCCGGGCCGGTCCAGATATGGATCGGCCCGGTTCTTTTACATCCCCCGCCAGGATCACCGACCATGAGCATCGATCTCGTCCCCATCCGCCGCGCCATCATCTCCGTCTCCGACAAGACGGGCCTGATCGATCTGGGCAAGGCGCTGGCCGCGCGCGGCGTTCACATCCTGTCGACCGGCGGCTCGGCCAAGGCGCTGGCCGATGCCGGCATTGCCGTGACGGAAGTGTCCGACCATACCGGCTTTCCGGAGATGATGGACGGGCGGGTGAAGACCCTGCACCCCAAGATCCATGGTGGCATCCTGGCCCGCCGCGATTTCCCGACCCACACCGACGCCATGTCGGCCCATGACATTCCCGGCATCGACCTGGTGGTGGTCAACCTGTACCCGTTCGAGGCGACGGTGGCCAAGGGGGCGGATTTCGAGACCTGCATCGAGAATATCGATATCGGCGGCCCGTCCCTGATCCGTGGTGCGGCCAAGAACCATGATTTCGTGGCCGTGGTCACCGACGCGTCGGACTATGCCGAACTGATCGCCCAGCTGGAGGCCAATGACGGCCAGACGACGCTGTCCTTCCGCCGCACCCTGGCCGCCAAGGCCTATGCCCGCACCGGTTCCTATGACGCCGCCATTTCCCGCTGGTTCGCGGGTCAGTTGGGCCAGGACTATCCCCAGCGCCTGACCTTCGGCGGGGAGCTGCGCCAGACCCTGCGCTATGGTGAGAATCCGCATCAGTCGGCGGCTTTCTACACGACCGGCGACAAGCGCCCCGGCATTGCCACCGCGACCCAGCTGCAGGGCAAGGAACTATCCTACAACAATTTGAACGACACGGACGCGGCGTTCGAGCTGGTGGCCGAATTCGAGCGTCCGGCCATCGCCATCATCAAGCATGCCAATCCCTGCGGCGTGGCCGAGGGCGATACTCTGCTGGACGCCTATACGCGTGCCCTGGCCTGCGACCCGGTATCGGCCTTCGGCGGCATCATCGCCATGAACCGCACCCTGGACGCGGCTACGGCGGAGCAGATCGCCAAGTTGTTCGCCGAAGTGGTGATCGCGCCCGACGCCGATGACGCGGCCAAGGCGTTCCTGGCCACCAAGAAGAACCTGCGCGTGCTGCTGACCGGCTCCATGCCCAACCCGGCCGAACCCGGCCTGTTCGTGAAGTCGGTGGCCGGTGGCTATCTGGTGCAGACCCGCGACAATGGCCGCATCACCCAGACCGACCTGAAGGTGGTGACCAAGCGCGCGCCCAGCGAGGCTGAGCTGGCCGATCTGCTGTTCGCCTTCCGCGTCGGCAAGCATGTGAAGTCCAACGCCATCGTCTATGCCAAGGCCGGTGCGACCGTCGGCATCGGCGCCGGCCAGATGAGCCGTGTCGACAGCAGCCGCATCGCCGCCTGGAAGTCCGCCGACGCCGCCAAGGCCGCCGGCCTGGAGGAGGCGGGCACCAAGGGTTCGGTAGTGGCATCCGACGCCTTCTTCCCGTTTGCCGACGGTCTGCTGGCGGCGGCCGATGCCGGCGTGACGGCGGTGATCCAGCCGGGCGGGTCGATGCGCGACGCGGAGGTGGTCGCGGCGGCTGATGAGCGCGGCTTGGCGATGGTGTTCACCGGGATGCGGCATTTCCGGCATTGAGGTGTGGGGCGGGGGCGGCCCGGTTGGAGCCGCCCTGTTACTGTTCCGGCAACACCGGCTCCTCTCCAAACGGGCGGCCGATGATGGTCATGGCCTCGGGAACACCGAACAGACGGTTGCGTCGCTTGCCGTGGCGCTCGACGATGATCCCGACCTCAAGCAACTGCTGGGCTGCGACGTTGGCAGCCTGTACGCTGATATTCAATTGTAAGGACAGCATGGTGATGCTGAACATCGGATAGATGAGCAGATGATCTAATGCTCGCAGAGCGGCGGAACCAGCGCGGAAGACGCGACGGCCCTTCCATATATCATATAGATTCAACAACGCCTGTCTGGTGATCTTCAGTTCAGCAACCGTTGCCACGACGGATTGCGACAGGAAATCAACCATAGCACCCCAGTCCAACTGCTGTTGCGCGGCCTTCAACGCAGCAATATAGCGGTCCTTGTTCTTTTCGATATAGGGGGACAAGTAGAGCGGGACCTCGCCATACGCCGCCATCATGATTGGCAGCAGAAGCCTGCCCACCCGCCCATTACCATCGCGAAACGGATGCACGGCCTCGAAATGGGCGTGGGCGATTGCTAGGCGGGTCAGCGTTCCCTGGGTTGGGATCTGCTTACTGTCGCAGCGCATGTACGCGATATTTTCCGAGATACAGGCGGGCACCCGATCCGACGGTGGTGGGTTCCAAGTGGAATGAGAGATTTCCTTGCCGCCGATCCAAACGGTTCGGGATCGCAAGGTACCTGGCTCATCAGCATAAGCAGGATCATCCTTCATGACCGCTTCGTGCAGTTCGGATAGGAGTTCCAAGGTGAAGATTGCAGAGCCGGTGCCTTGTGCCCGCAATACCAGCCGGCTCAGGGTTTCGGCATAGGCCGCCACCTGCCGAGTTGCCGGATTGCTCGCCCGACCATCGCCGGTCATGAGTTGGGTGAGGACATCATGAAGCGTGCTGTGGGTGCCCTCCATCGCGGAACTGGCCAAGGCTTCAAGCTGTATGATGACCTTGCTTAGGAGGAACGGGTCAGCAGTTTGACCAGCCAGAACATGGATCTCCGCCAGGGCTCGTTCCGCATCCCGCTTCCCGACAAGGTCGTGGACCTTGATCGCCCCCTCAGGCGGCGGCTCCGGCACCACACCGTAGTGGCTGTCATGGGGGGGCGGCAGTCGCACTAGGGCTTGGCGCACCGCATGGCACAGAGCGTCCCGTTTCACGAATAACCTTTAATAAGACTCGCATGCGAACAACCATATTAAAGGTTATATCAACAACCTTCAACAAGGGAGATCGCCACCTGCTCTTGTTCAAGGTTTGCATACAGCAAACAAAAAGGGCCGCCCCGTCGCCGGAGCGGCCCCTTTCCTACGTCCCGTCAACTAGTCAGCGGATCAATGCCCGCTGCCCGACAGGTTCTTCACGATCTCTTCGGTGACCTTCTTGGCGTCGCCCAGCAGCATCATGGTGTTGGGGCGGAAGAACAGTTCGTTCTCCACGCCGGCATAACCGGCACCCATCGACCGCTTGATGAACAGCACGGTCTTGGCCTTTTCCACGTCCAGGATGGGCATGCCGTAGATCGGGCTGGCCGTGTCGGTCTTGGCGGCGGGGTTGGTCACGTCGTTGGCGCCGATGACATAGGCCACGTCCGCCTGACCGAAATCGCGGTTGATCTCGTCCAGTTCGAACACCTCGTCATAGGGTACGTTGGCTTCGGCCAGCAGCACGTTCATGTGCCCGGGCATGCGGCCGGCGACGGGATGGATGGCGTACTTCACCTCCACCCCTTCCTTCTTCAGCAGGTCGCCCATTTCACGCAGCGCGTGCTGGGCCTGGGCCACGGCCATGCCGTAACCGGGGACCACGATGACCTTGGACGCGTTCTTCATGATGAAGGCGGCATCGTCGGCCGAACCGGCCTTGAAGCTGCGGTCGATGGCGGCACCGCCGGCGGCGGCACCGGCCGCGGCGTCACCGCCGAAGCCACCCAGAATGACGTTGATGATCGACCGGTTCATGCCCTTGCACATGATGTAGGACAGGATGGCGCCCGAGGCACCGACCAGCGAACCGGTGATGATCAGCAGGTTGTTCTGCAGCGTGAAGCCGATGCCTGCCGCCGCCCAGCCGGAATAGCTGTTCAGCATGGACACGACCACGGGCATGTCGGCCCCGCCGATCGGCAGGATCAGCAGGAAGCCCAGCGCCAAGGCCAACGCCACGATGACCCAGAACAGCAGCGGCGACTGGGTGAAGCACAGCAGCACGATCAGCACGACCAGGGCGATGCCCAGGCCGGCATTCAGCGTGTGTTGGCCGGAGAACACCAGCGGCTTGCCGCTGACCCGCCCGTCCAGCTTCAGGAAGGCGACGACGGAGCCGGTGAAGGTGATGGCGCCGATGGCCACGCCCAGGCTCATCTCCACCAGCGAGCCGACATGGATGTCGCCGACCGAGCCGATATTGAAGCTTTCCGGGGAATGGAAGGCGGCACCGGCCACGAACACGGCGGCCAGACCGACCAGGCTGTGGAAGGCGGCGACCAGCTGGGGCAACTGCGTCATCTGGATGCGCTTGGCGATGACCACGCCGGCGGCACCGCCGATGGCGATGCCGGCCACGATCATCAGCAGGCGCGTGAATTCCAGCGACTTGCCGGTCAATGCTGGCAGCGCCACCAGGGTGGTGACAATGGCCAGCGCCATGCCGATCATGCCGAAGCGGTTGCCGGTTTGCGCGGTTTCCGGGCTGGACAGGCCCCGCAGGGCCAGGATGAACAGCACACCGGAGACGAGATAGAGAAGCGATGCGGTGACGAGCATGATGGTTCCTCCCCGATCACTTCTTGGCGCCGGAGGGCGCCTTCTTCTTGTACATGGACAGCATGCGCTGGGTGACCATGAAGCCGCCGAAGATGTTGACGCTGGCCAGCACGATGGCCAGGAAACCCATCAGGGCGGAAAAGCCGTTATCGGCGGCACCCGTGGCGATCAGCGCGCCGACGATGATCACTGACGAGACGGCGTTGGTCACGGCCATCAGCGGGGAATGCAGGGCCGGCGTCACCTTCCAGACGACGTAATAGCCCACGAAGCAGGCCAGGACGAAGACGGTGAGGCCGATGACGATGAAGGGCATGCCGCCGGCATTGGCCAGCTGGGCCTCCAGCATGGCGATCTTGTTGGTCATCTGGACCGCCTGCTCACGCGCGGCATCCAGGTTGTTCAGCAGCTCCGCGCCGCTGTCAGCGTTTGCCAGGATCATGGCGTGGCTCCTCAGGCGGCGGGCTTGTTGAAGGCGGGGTGCACGACGGCGCCGTCACGGGTCAGGCCCGTGCCCTTCACCACGTCATCCTCCCAGTTCATCTTCAGGCTCTTCGTATCCTTATCGACGAAGGGCGTGATGAAGTTGAGCAGGTTCTTGGCGTAGAGCGCGGAGGCGTCGACGGCGATGCGGCCCGGCATGTTGATGCGGCCCACGATCTTCACGCCGTACTTCTCCACCACCTCGCCGGCCACGGCCCCTTCGACATTGCCGCCCTGTTCGCAGGCCAGATCCACCAGGATCGCGCCCTGCTTCATGGTCTTCAGCATGTCGTCGGTGATCAGCACCGGTGCCTTGCGGCCGGGGATCAGCGCCGTGGTGATGACGATGTCCTGCTTCTTGATCGTCTCGGCGATCAGGGCCGCCTGCTTGGCCTGATACTCCTTGGACATTTCCTTGGCGTAGCCGCCGGCCGTCTGGGCCTGCTGGAACTCCTCGTCCATGACGGCGACGAAGGTACCGCCCAGGCTTTCCACCTGTTCCTTGGTGGCCGGGCGCACGTCGGTGGCGGACACCACCGCACCCAGGCGCTTGGCCGTGGCGATGGCCTGCAGCCCCGCCACGCCGGCACCCATGACCAGGGCGCGGGCGGGCGGGACGGTGCCGGCGGCGGTCATCATCATCGGAAAGGCGCGGCCGAACTCGTTCGCGGCCTCGATCACGGCGCGGTAGCCGGCCAGGTTCGACTGGCTCGACAGGATGTCCATGCTCTGGGCGCGGGTGATGCGCGGCATGAACTCCATGGCGAACGCGTCGATCTTGGCATTGGCATAGGCGGCCACCGTTTCCGGCACGCCATAGGGCGACAGCGCGGCGATCAGGATGGCGCCCGGCTTGATCAGGGCCAACTCGTCCACCGCCCCCTCGCCGGCGGCCAGCGGACGCTGCACCTTCAGCACGATGTCGGCACCGGTCAGGGTGCTGGTGACGTCAGGCGCCACGGTGGCGCCGGATGCTGCGAAGGCATCGTCGGTGATGGCGGAACCCAGGCCGGCCCCGGCCTCGACCACGACCTCGAACCCGAGCCCGATATATTTGCGTACGGTGTCGGGCGTGGCTGCGACCCGCAGCTCATGCGCCCGGCGTTCCTTCGGAATGGCGATTTTCATTCGATCCGATTCCCCCTCTTGAAAGTTCCTCAAGTCTCGGCTTGGCGACCCAGGTACCGGTGCTCCATTTCAGGATTATGCCGGCTATCGTTATGCAGCCGCACGATGACGCATCCGGTAATCTTTGTGAAGCTTTCCAGGGCCACCACGCCATGGTCGGAAAGCCAATTCCCACTAGATGGAAAGGAAGTGGTGTCTTGGGCGAAAGGATCGGTCGGCCCCCTGGAAAGCGGATTTTGTAACGCCGATCCGGTAATTTCGTTTCCAGATCGCAAAATCCGCAAGTGGAATAAGGCGTTAAGATATAAGCATTTTTATGGTAACCGGTTACCATGGACTGTGTAACGTTGTTACATGATTTTGGTCTGCGACCAAAGTCGCCCTTGCCTTGCCGGATGGTTTTGTCACCGACGCATGGAACCGTTGTTATGCGGTGACGGGGGGGTACGGTTGCGCCACGCCCTTGGCCGCCGGGGCCGGAAAGCCGGGGCTGGACCCGACCGGAAGGGTGGGGCAGAGTGTCGGCCACCCTATCCGGACCTTAAAAGCCCCATGACCGATCCGCAGTCCCCCGAAAAGCATCCCGTCGCCGACGCCGCCCGTACCCTGTTCAAGGAACTGACGGATGCCGGACGCCCCGTCGTGGGCACCGGCATCGGCGAGGGCCAGATCTATCTGCGCGTCTCCGGCCCCGACCATGGGGCGCCTGCGGAATACCGGGGCTACAGGGTGGTCGTGCTGACGGATGAGGGGATCAAGCGGTAACCCGCACCCACTCCATCGTCCAGTTCACGTCCCAGCTTTTCCCACCGTCGCGCGACACGGCCTGATGCCAGCGGTGCCCCTGCGGGGTGATGCGGTCCCAGACGCCACGCACCTTGATCGGCTGGTCATCGTCCATCTCGTCGGCCTCGAACGTGCCGACCCCATCCCTGAACCAGCCCGCCATGCCGGGCAAGGTCAGCACCCCGCTCTTGGCGTTCACCCAGAAATCCGACCAGACCCCGTGCTCGACCTCCAGCAGGCGCAGGCCCATGCCGGCGAAGTTGCGGGCGGGGATGCGCAGTTCCTCCACACTGCCAGCGCCGTTCAGGATGGTCCAGCAGGTGGCCTCGCCGGTGAACTCGTCCCATTCGCCCGAATCCTGCTTCAGGCGGCGGTGGCTGATCCGCCATTCGCCGGCCAGGAAATCGAAATCGCCGGGCCGCGCCAGCGCCTGGATATCGTCGCTCATCGTCACTTCCTCACATCTTCCCGCCCAGGTTCCGGGCGACGAAGAAAGCCTATCGCGCTATACCTGACACCCTGTGTCAGGTATCCCGGAGCGCTTCTGAAATGCGGGCCAGCCGCCTTCTCTCCCTGCTTCTGCTGCTGCAACTGCGCGGGCCGCTGACGGCGGCGGCCATGGCGGCGGAACTGGAAGTGTCGGAACGCACCATCTATCGCGATATCGACGCGTTGAGTGAAGCCGGCGTGCCTGTCTATGGCGACCGGGGGCCGGGCGGCGGGTTCCAACTGCTGGAGGGCTATCGCACCCGCCTGACCGGGCTGGCCAGTGACGAGGCGGAGGCGATGTTCACCATCGGCCTGCCGGGGCTGGCCGGCGCGCTGGGCGTGGGGCAGGCGGCGGCGCGGGCCTGGAACAAGCTGATGCTGGCCCTGCCGGCCCAGGCGCGGGAGGAGGCGGGGCGCATGGGCGACCGTTTCCACCTGGACGCCGCCGACTGGTACCGGGTGGCCGAACCTACCCCCTTCCTGCCCGATCTGGCCCGCGCCGTGCTGGACAGCCGGCGGGTGGAAATGCGTTATGAAAGTTGGAAAGGATTCCGCGATTGGACCCTGGACCCGCTGGGCCTGGTGCTGAAGGCCGGCACCTGGTACTTCGCCGGCCGGGCCGACGCGCGGATGCTGGTGTTCAAGGTGGCGTCCATCCGCGACCTCACCGTGACACGCGATGGCTTCACCCGTCCGGACGAGTTCCACCTGCCTGGTTTCTGGGTGGGGCATCTGGCGGAATTCGAGGAAAGGCTGCGGCCGGAACGGGCGGACCTGTCGGTCAGCGCTGCGGGCCGCGACCGGCTGGTCCGCCTGGGTGCCTATGCGGCAGAGGCCGTGGCGGCGGCCGGCCCGGCGGATGGCGATGGCTGGACCGACCTGACCCTGCCTTACGAGAATATGGACCAGGCGGCCCGCTTGCTGCTGGGCCTGGGGCCGGAGGTACGGGTGAGGGCGCCCGATGCCCTGCGGCGGCTGGTGGCGGAACTGGCCACCGGCATCCTGGCACGGATGAGCGAAACCGTCCCTTGACCGCATGCCCCTTCCACTCCACTGTTCAAACAATTGTTTGAACGAACCAACGGGAGGAAGTGGATATGCCCAAGGCCCTGCAATGCAACGCGTTCGGCCCGCCTGAAACCCTGTCGATCGAGGATGTGCCGTCCCTGCCTCTGGCGGCGGGAGAGGTGCGAATCGCCATCAAGGCGGCGGCGCTGAACTTCGCCGACACGCTGATCATCGAGGGCAAGTACCAGGAAAAGCCCCCCTTTCCCTTCGCCCCGGGCATGGAATGTGCGGGATTGGTGACGGAACTGGGAGAGGGCGTGCGCCACCTGAAGGTGGGGCAGCGGGTCATGGCCCTGTCGGCCAAGGGCGCCTTCCGGGAGGATACGGTGGTGGAGGCCGCCGGCGTCCTGCCCATTCCCGATGGCATGGATTTCACCACGGCCGCGGCCTTCCCCGTGGCCTATGGCACCTCCCACCTGGCGCTGACCGACCGGGCGCAGCTGAAGGCGGGGGAGACCTTGCTGGTGCTGGGCGCATCGGGTGGCGTCGGGCTGACGGCGGTGGAGATCGGCAAGGCCATGGGCGCCCGGGTCATCGCCGCCGCGTCATCGCCGGAGAAGCTGGCTGTGGCGAAGGAGCATGGGGCGGATGAGGTGATCGATTACGCATCGGAAGACCTGAAGGCCCGGTTGAAGGAACTGGCGCCCAAGGGCGTGGATGTGGTGTTCGATCCGGTGGGTGGGGATTATTTCGATGCGGCCCTGCGCAACATGGCCTGGTGCGGGCGCATCATCACCATCGGGTACGCAGCCGGCCGCATCCCGCAGGTGCCGGCCAATCTGCTGCTGGTGAAGAACTGCGCCGTGCTGGGCCTGTTCTGGGGCGCCTATCGCAAGTTCAACCCGCAGCGCCTGGGCCAGAGCCTGATGGAGTTGCTGGCGCTGTGGGGCCAGGGCAAGCTGCGCCCGCACGTATCGCACGCCCTGCCGCTGGCCGATTACGCCACGGCCTTCCACCTGCTGTCGGGGCGCAAGGCCACGGGCAAGGTGGTGCTGACGCTGGAGTGAAGCGCGACTGAACACCAGTTCAGGCCGGCGACCGCCGGCCCGCGACCGCGTGGTCGCGTAAGCCCGAGCCGACGGATGTCGGCGCCCGGCGCCTGAGGGAACAAAAAAGACTCCCCAAAACAAAACCGCCGCACCGGTCACCCGATGCGGCGGTCTTCGTTTCAGGCTTGCGCCCGAGGGACCTTACTGGATGGTCTCGCCATGCAGGGAGAGATCCAGGCCGTCACGTTCGGCATCCTCATCGACGCGCAGGCCGGTGATGGCCTTGACGACGAACAGGATGATCGTGGTGGCCACGGCCGACCAGACGACGGTGGCCAGGATGCCCCAGATCTGGGTCCAGACCTGACCGATATTGCCTTCCAGGGCGCCGGCGGTACCGCCGATGGCGGCCTTGGCGAAGACGCCGGTCAGGATGGCGCCGACGATGCCGCCCACGCCGTGCACACCCCACACGTCCAGGCTGTCATCATACTTCAGCGCATGCTTCACCGTGGTGGAGGCGAAGTAGCAGATGATGCCGGCGGCGACACCGATGCCGAGCGCGCCATCGACACCCACGAAACCGGCGGCAGGCGTGATGGCGACCAGACCGGCCACAGCACCGGACACGGCACCCAGGACGGACGGCTTGCCCTTGACACCCCATTCGACGAACACCCAGGCCAGCGTGGCCGTGGCGGCGGCGATCTGGGTGACCAGCATGGCCATGCCCGCACGGCCGTCAGCGGCGACGGCGGAACCGGCGTTGAAGCCGAACCAGCCAACCCACAGCATGGCGGCGCCGATCAGCGACAGGACCAGGTTGTGCGGCTTCATGTCCGAGGTGCCATAGCCCTTGCGCTTGCCCAGCACGATGGCGGCGACCAGGCCGGCGACACCGGCATTGATATGCACGACGGTACCGCCGGCATAATCCAGCACGCCGTCGCCCATCAGGAAGCCGCCGCCCCACACCCAGTGGCAGATCGGGCTGTAGACGATCAGCGACCACAGCGCCGTGAACAGCAGCAGGGCCGAGAACTTCATGCGGTCGGCGAAGGCGCCGGTGATCAGCGCCGGGGTGATGATGGCGAACGTCATCTGGAAGGTGACGAACACCGATTCCGGGATGGTCGTGGCCGGCCAGAGGTTGCCGACCTCAAGGCCCGAAAGGAAGGCCTTGCTCAGGTCACCGACATAGGCGCCGCCGGTGCCGAAGGCCAGGCTGAAGCCGACAACGGCCCAGAGCACGGAAATCAGGGCGGCGATGGCAAAGCTCTGCATCGCCATGGTCAGAACGTTGGCCTTGCGGACCATGCCGCCATAGAACAGCGCCAGACCGGGAATGGTCATGAACAGCACCAGCGCCGTCGACGTCAGCAGCCAGGCGGTATTGCCGCTGTCCAGCGTCGGGGTCGGTGCCGCGTCCTGAGCGAGGGCCACACCCGGAACCAACGCCAGGCACGCCGCGAAAAGGGTCTTCAACATACGATTCATCTGGCTCCCCATTCTTGTGGGCACGGGGCCGACCGGCCGCCGCACACGCCGACGATCCCTTATTCAAAGTCCGTGCCGTTGTGGAATCCGGCGGAATCCCTACATCATTCCTTCACCAACGCCTGACCGGAATCCACGCAGCCACCCCGCGACTCCGGTTGGAATCACCATATTTGCACAAAATTTGCGCTGTTTCTGCTGGCGACTTTCCTGGAAAAATTGTTAACTTACAATGCGATATAGTGTTCTGCACCTTTCGGAGCACCCCGATTCAGCGGCTAAAAATGTGACAGATTAAAAAATAGGCAGACATTCGGGTGCATGCGCCGGTCTGGCCCCCGATCGGCACGCGCGCATCCCCTTCGCCTTTTCGTTGTCTGCCCTGCCCGGGATCGGCGGGTCTCCATACGTATCCAGGCGTGACCCGGTGCCCGGCATGTGACACCATCCTTTCGCTATACAGCCGCCGGTCGAAGCGGCCGGCGATGCGTGCAAATGGGAGGATGTGGAATTGGTGACCAGTCAGTCCGAACAGCGTCTGGACCGCGACCTGCGGCAGGCGCCGCGACACGCGCTTGCCCTGGTCCTGGCGGGTGGGCGCGGCAGCCGGCTGAAGCAGCTGACCGACCGCCGTGCCAAGCCGGCGGTGCATTTCGGCGGCAAGTTCCGCATCATCGATTTCGCCCTGTCCAACTGCATCAATTCCGGCTTCCGCCGCATCTCCGTCATCACCCAGTACAAGTCGCATTCCCTGCTGCGTCACCTGCAGCGCGGTTGGAACTTCCTGCGTGGCGAGATCGGGGAATTCATCGACCTGCTGCCCGCCCAGCAGCGCATCGATGAGACCAGCTGGTACCAGGGCACGGCCGACGCCGTGTACCAGAACCTGGACATCCTGCGCTCGCACAAGGCCGAATTCGTGCTGATCCTGGCCGGCGATCACATCTACAAGATGGATTACGCCAACATGCTGGCCAGCCATATCCGCACCGGGGCGGACGTGACCGTGGGCTGCATCGAAGTGCCCAGAATGGAGGCAACCGGTTTCGGCGTCATGCATGTCGATGGCGACAACCGCGTCGTCAGCTTCCTGGAAAAGCCTGCCGACCCGCCCGCCATGCCGGGCAAGCCGGATGTCGCCCTGGCCTCCATGGGCATCTATATCTTCAATGCCGATTTCCTCTATGGGCATCTGGAACGCGACGCCAGGGACCAGAAATCGTCCCGCGATTTCGGCAAGGACATCATCCCGCACTTGGTGGAGAACGCCAAGGTCGTCGCTCACCATTTCAGCGAAAGCTGCGTGCGCAACCGGGCCCAGCCGGGCGTGGCCTATTGGCGCGACGTGGGCACGGTCGATGCCTATTGGGAAGCCAACCTGGACCTGTGCAAGGTATCGCCCGACCTGGATCTCTATGATCGGGAATGGCCGATCTTCACCTATCAGGAACAGCTGCCGCCGGCGAAATTCGTCTTCGACGATGATGGCCGTCGCGGCATGGCGGTGGACAGCATGGTGTCGGCCGGCTGCATCACCTCAGGTTCGGCCGTCCGCCGCTCCATCCTGTTCAACAAGGTCCGGGTCCATTCCTATTGCGAGATCACCGATGCCGTGATCCTGCCGGAGGTGGAGATCAACCGGAACGCGCGCCTGACCAAGGTTGTTATCGACCGTGGCTGCGTCATCCCCTCCGGCATGGTGGTGGGTGAGAATGCGGATGAGGATGCGCGGCGCTTCTACCGGTCGGAAAATGGCGTGGTCCTGATCACGCAGGAGATGTTGGACCGGCTGAAGGGCTGAACCAATCCCGGTGAGTGCAACTCACCGGGATTGGAACGGCGGCGACCGCCGCCGCGCGCCACGTGGCGCGTAGCCAAGCCGCCGGATGGCGGCGCCGGCGATTGAGGCCCGCTGATCGGGTTCGATCGGCGGGAACAGGTATGGTGGGGTGGGATGAAGACCTATCCGGGCGATTTCGTGCTGGACCCGCTGGGTCGGCGCGTACCGTTGCATGGGCCGGCGGCCTTCGCTTCGCTGCGCCGGGCCGGTGGCGTGGCGGCGGCGTGCCTGGACCACATCACCCCACTGATGCAGCCGGGCGTCACCACGGCTTCCGTGGATGCGGCGGTGGCCGCGTTCCTGCGGGCGGAGGGGGCGGTGCCGGCGACGCTGGGCTATCACGGTTTCCCGGCATCCTGCTGCATCTCCCCCAACCATGTCGTCAACCATGGCATTCCGTCCGACAAGGTACGGCTGAAGGCGGGTGACATCGTCAATGTCGATGTCACCGCCATTGTCGATGGCTGGTATGGCGATACGTCTCGCATGTATCTGGTGGGCGAGGTGGGGGCCAAACCCGCCCACCTGGTCCGCACCACCTATGACGGCATGATGGCTGGCATCGCGCAGGTCGTGCCCGGCCGGCACCTGGGCGATGTCGGTCATGCCATCGAGAAGGTGGGAAAGGCCGTGGGCTATTCCACCGTGCGCGACTATGTCGGCCATGGCATCGGCCGGGTGTTCCACGACGCACCCGACGTCATGCATTTCGGCAAGCCGGGCAAGGGCATGATGCTGGTACCCGGCATGGTTTTCACCATCGAGCCGATGTTCAACCAGGGCGGCCCCGGCGTGCGCACCCTGCCCGACGGCTGGACCACCATCACCCGCGATCTGTCGCTGTCGGCACAGTTCGAGCATACGGTCGGGGTCACGGAAGACGGGGTGGAGATTTTCACCCGCTCCCCGGCGGGGATGGATTGCCCGGTTGGGGCGATCTGACACCCAACGCAATCGTCGCGGTACCAACCAGCAGGCCCGAGACCAGGAACGCAGCCCGTATCCCTGTCTCCACCATATCCGGTGCCGTCGCTGTCATGTCGGACGTACCTGTCGCGAGGGCGAAGACGGGGCCAAGGGCGGCTGCCCCGGTGATCAGGCCCAGATTGCGCGACAGGTTCAGCAGGCCGGAGACCAGCCCGCGCCGCTCTGCCGCCAGGCCGCCCATCACGTCGGTATTGTTGGCGGCCTGGAACAGGGCGTACCCGCTGGTCATCAGAGCGATGGGCGCCAGATAGCCCGGCAGGCCCCAGCGCGTGCCGATGGCGGCCAGCAGCAGCCCGCCCGCCGCCACCCCGGCAAGCCCCGTCGGCACCATCCGTGCCGGCCCGAACCGGTCCACCGCCCGGCCCGACACCAGCCCAGCCACGGCCGAAACGCACGGCCCCAGGGTCAGTGCCAGACCCGCCGCCGCTGGCGCCAGCCCGAAGGCCCGCATCAGATAGAACGGCCCCGCCACCAGCATCGCCATCATCACGGCGGAGACCAGCAGATTGGCGGCCAGCGCCATGCACAGGCCAGCATCGCCGAACAGTGACAGGCGCAGCAGTGGGTCCGGTGTCCGCCCCTGCCACAGCACGAACAGCCCGACCAGCAGCACCGACGCGGTCAGCAGGGCAATGCCCGACCCGTCCGCCCGACCGACACTCATGGCCAGGGCATAGGCCGCCAGCGCCGTCGCCAGCAGCACGGTACCGACAAGGTCGAACCCCCTGGCATCCGCCGTCCCCCGCCCATCATCGGGCACATGCCGGCGGACCATCACCAGTGCCGCCAGGCCCAGTGGCACATTGACCAGGAACAGGCCGTGCCAGCCGGCGGCACCGATGATCATCCCGCCCAATGAAGGGCCCAGCGCGGTGCCGACCGCCGACATGGAACCCAGCATGCCCATGGCGCGCCCCGTCCGCGCCTTGTCCACCGTGCCGCCGACCAGGGCCATGGACATGGCCATCATGATCGCCGCCCCCGCCCCCTGCAGACCGCGTGCGGCCACCAGCAGGGCCAGCGTCGGCGCGAGGCCGCACAAGGTGGATGCGATGGTGAACAGACCCATGCCGATCAGCAATAGCCGGCGCCGTCCCACCATATCCCCCAGCCGCCCCGCGCCGACGATCAGGGTGGTGACGGCCAGCAGATAGGCCAGCACCACCCATTGCACCTGCCCGAACGGCACGGCCAAGCCATCAGCCATGGCCGGCAGCCCGACATTGGCGATGCTGGTGCCCAGGGCGGACAGCAGGATGGACATGGATAGACTGGGCAGAGCC
The DNA here is from genome assembly GCF_048066115.1 of Niveispirillum sp. KHB5.9. Lineage (NCBI taxonomy): Bacteria > Pseudomonadati > Pseudomonadota > Alphaproteobacteria > Rhodospirillales > Azospirillaceae > Niveispirillum > Niveispirillum sp. KHB5.9. The sequence goes on from NZ_JBLTYX010000035.1 coordinate 26,056, forward strand.
CATCTGCTGCCCATGCTGCCACCATCTTCCCCGCCCATCGCTCGCTCCGTCGCGCTGTCATCCGTGCAGCCGACGCTAGGGGATGGGATGACATGGCGGAAGGCGCAGCAATTGCATTCAAACAGTGCATGAAACGCCATCTATGTTAGGTTGGCGGCCATGAGCCTGCCCGACTTGAACCTGCTGGTGACCCTGGATGTGCTGCTGGAGGAGGGCAGCGTGGCCAGGGCCGCCCGCCGCCTGCGCCTCAGCCCGTCGGCCATGAGCCGGGCGCTGGCGCGGCTGCGGGAGGCGACGGGTGATCCGCTGCTGGTGCGGGCGGGCAGGGGGCTGGTGCCCACCCCGCGCGCCCTTGACCTGCGCGGGCAGGTGGGGCCGCTGGTCGAACAGGCGCAGGCCGCATTGCGACCGGCCACGGCGCTGGACCTCTCCCGCCTGGACCGGGTGTTCACGTTGCGCGCCAGTGACGGGTTCGTGGAAACGTTCGGGGCCGAACTGGTCACCCGCCTGGCCCGGGCCGCACCCGGCGCCCGACTGCGCTTCATGGCCAAGCCCGACCGCGACGCGGCCTCGCTGCGCGACGGCACCGTCGATCTGGAAACCGGCGTCATCGGGCGGGAGACGGGGCCGGAACTGCGTGTCCAGGCGCTGTTCCGCGACCGGTTCATCGGCGTGGTGCGCGAAGGCCACCCGCTGGCCGGTGGTCGTCTGACGGTTCAGGATTACGCGGATGCCGCCCATGTCGCCGTTACCCGCGCCCGGCCGGACAAGGGGCCGATCGACGGCGCGCTGGCGGCGCTGGGCCTGGAACGGCGGATCGCCGCCTATGTGGCGGGCTATGCCGGGGCGCTGGCCGTGGCGCGGGGCAGTGATCTGGTGGCCACCGTGTCGGCCCGGCACACGGCGGTGCTGCGCGCCGGCATGGCGGGGTTCACCCTGCCCTTCGACGTTCCCGCCGTCACCGTCTCGCTGCTCTGGCATCCCAGGCTGGAAGCCGACCCCGCCCATCGCTGGCTGCGCGGGATCGTGCGGGAGGTTTGCGGCGGGGACCAGGATAGTCTTGCTGAAAGCGTGCGTTCCGTTCACTCATAGGTGGCGGCCCCGCCAACAACCCGGACCCGATCATGCGCGTTCTTTTCGTCACGTCGGAATGCCTGCCCTATGTGAAGACCGGTGGTCTGGGGGATGTGGCCGGCGCCCTGCCGGCCGCACTCCGCACGGAGGGCGTGGATGTCCGGATGCTGATCCCCGGATATCCGGGCGTGCTGGAGCGGCTGGAGAATATCAAGGTCCTGCGCGATCTGCGCGGCCTTCCCGGCCTGCCCTCGGCGGCGCCCGCCAGGTTGGTGGCCGGGCGTGGCGTGGATGGCGGCACCGTCTATGCCCTGGACATCCCCAGCTTCTTCGGGCGCAAGGGCAACCCCTATCTGGGGCCGGACGGCAAGGACTGGTCCGACAATCATCTGCGCTTCGCGGCCTTGGGTCGGATCGCGGCGCTGATCGGGCTGGATGGCGATGGTGCCGTGGGGCGCGGGGCGTGGAAGCCCGATGTGCTGCATGGCCATGACTGGCAGGCCGGCCTGGCCGCCGCCCACCTGCATTTCCCGCTTTGGCCCCTGGCGGGGCGGCAGCGGCCGGGGACGGTGTTCACCATCCACAACCTGGCCTTCCAGGGCCTGTTCCCGGCCGACACGGTGCCAACCCTCGGTCTTCCCTGGGACGGGTTCACGCCGCAGGGCTTCGAATTCTACAGCCAACTGTCCTTCCTGAAGGCCGCACTCGTCTACTCCGACCGCCTGACCACGGTCAGCCCGACCTATGCCACGGAAATCCAGGGGGAGATTTTCGGCTTCGGCATGGACGGTCTGCTGCGCGCCCGCGCCGATGTGCTGGACGGCATCCTGAACGGTATCGACACGACGGCTTGGGACCCTGCCCGCGACCCGCAGCTCAGCTCGAATTACGACGCGGCGACCCTACCCGCGAAGGCGGCCAACAAGACCGATATCCAGCGTGCCTTCGGCCTGTCGCCCGACATCCACGCGCCCTTGTTCGGCATCGTCAGCCGCCTGACCGACCAGAAGGGCATCGATCTGGTGGTGCAGATCATTCCGCATCTGGTGGCGCGTGGCGCGCAACTGGCGGTGCTGGGCACCGGCGGGGCGGCGCTTGAACAGGCGCTGGCAGGTGCCGCCCGGCATTATCCGGGCCGCGTCGGTCTGGTCCTGGGCTATGACGAGGCTTTGTCGCACCGGTTGCAGGCGGGTGTGGATGTGCTGATGGTGCCATCCAGGTTCGAACCGTGCGGCCTGACCCAGATGTACGCGCTGCGTTACGGTACCCTGCCGCTGGTCAGCCGCGTCGGCGGTCTGGCGGATACGGTGACGGATTGCACCGACGACGCCCTGTCCGACGGCACCGCCACCGGCTTCACCTTCGGCCCCGTCACCGTGCCGTCCTTCACCAACGCCATCGACCGGGCATTGGCCTTGCATCCGCAGACGGAACGCTGGCGCGCCGTGCAGCGGGCCGCCATGGCGCGCGATGTCTCCTGGGCGGCATCGGCCCGGCATTATGTCGATGCGTACAAGGCGGCGATGGTGACCGCGCAGGGCGGTTGATTACAACAACACCGCCTGCACGACGCCCGCTTCCTGCGCACTGGGCGGGTCGAACTCGGGCGCCGGGCCCTCATGTCCCGGCACCTCGTCGCCCGGGAACTCCGCCTGCCGCAGCACACGGCTCCAGCGCGCCTCACGGCCTCCGTCGGGGATATGGAACAGCAGGTCGCAGCCCAGCAGCCCAGCCCGCCGCCGGGCCGTGTCGCGCTGTTCCCGGCGCAGGAAGCCCAGATCCATGACCACGTCACCACCGGCGCGCAGGGTGGCGCCGGCCATGTCCCAGATCAGCGTCTCGCACCGTGCCAGCCGCTCGTTCAGCCAGCCCATGTCCAGCGGCGGGGTCATGTCCGGCACGAACAGCGCCGACATCCATTCATCGATGGAAAAGCGCACGGCCGGCAAATCCGCCGCCAGTTGCCTGGCATAGGTGGATTTGGCCGCACCTTGCGGGCCATGGATCAGGTGCATGCGTGCCATCAGCTCGCCCGTCCATCAGTAATACCAGTTCCCGATGAGCAGTTTCTCATCGGGAACTGGTACGGCGGCGACTGCCGCCGCGCGGCACGTGCCGCGTAGCCAAGCCAACGGATGTTGGCGCCGGCGATTGAGGCCCGGTGATCGGAACCGATCACCGGGAAACAGTATAGGAGAGCGAGCCTTACTTCTTGCCGACCAGCGTGCCGGCACCCCCCTCGGTGAAGATTTCCAGCAGGATGGCATGCGGGACGCGCCCGTCAAGGATCACCGCACCTTCAACCCCGCCGACCACCGCGTCGATGCAGGTTTCCAGCTTGGGGATCATGCCGCCCAGTGCCGTGCCGTCATTGATGGCGGTGCGCGCCTCGCCCACCGACAGTTCCGGCACCAGCTCCTTCTGCTTGTTCAGGAACCCGGCCACATCGGTCAGCAGCAGCAGGCGCGACGCCTCCATGGCGGCGGCGATGGCGCCGGCGGCCGTGTCGGCATTGATATTATAGGTCTGGCCATCCTCGCCAATGCCGATCGGGGCGATGACGGGGATGAAGCCGGCATGGCGCAGCTTGTGCAGGATCTGCGGGTTGATGCGGAACGGCTCGCCCACGAAGCCCAGATCGACCACCTTCTCGATATTGCTGTCGGGGTCGCGCTTGGTGCGGGTGGCCTTGCGCGCCTCAATCAGGTCGTCATCCTTGCCCGACAGGCCGATGGCGTCGCCGCCGGCATCGTTGATCAGGGCCACGATCTCCTTGTTGATGCTGCCGGACAGCACCATCTCGGCGATCTCCATCGTGTCCTTGTCGGTGACGCGCAGGCCGTCGATGAATTCCGACTTGATCTGCAACCGGTCCAGCAGCTTGCCGATCTGCGGCCCGCCGCCATGCACGACGATCGGATAGGCGCCGACCTGCTTCAGCAGCACGATGTCATTGGCGAACTGGCGGGCCAGTTCCGGATTGCCCATGGCATGGCCGCCATACTTGACCACGATGATCTTGCCGTCATAGCGGCGCATATAGGGCAGCGCCTCCGACAGGGTCTGGGCCTTGGCGAGCCATTCCTCGCGGGTCAGCGTCGGGGTGACGGAAACGGTCATGGGCTGGGGCTCCGGTCGGGGGCTTCAGGGCCAGGGATTGTGACGGGCAAACGGCGACGTGTCTAACACCTGGGACGGGTCGGGGCAATGTGCGAATCCAGGGGGTAGCCCCACTGCGCGCTTGCGTGATCGTTCGTGATATGTTCCCATCCGGACAAATGTCGCGGGGGAGGCGGATCATGGCGGAAAAGCCGGTATTATATGGGGCGCCGGGTTGCGGTTCGGCGGTGGTGGAGGCGGCCTTCATCCTAGCCGGCGAAGATTACGATTATGTGTTGGCCGAGCCCTGGACCCCCTCGGCGGGGGTGGAGGCGCTGAAGGCGGTCAATCCGCTGGTGCAGGTGCCCACCCTGGTGCTGGCCGACGGCACGGTGATGACGGAATCGGTGGCCATCCTTTTATGGCTGATGGACCGGCATCCGGGCCTGCTGGGGCCGGGGCCGGACGATCCGCTGCGCGGCGCCTTCCTGCGCTGGCTGGTCTATCTGCCGGCCGCGATCTATCCCATGTACACGGTGGGCGATTTCTGCGACCGCTGGGTGACGGGGGAGAAGGCGGCGGCGGAACTGAAACAGGCGACCATCGACCGTACCCTGTTCTGCTGGGGCACGATGGAGGCGGCGTTGAAGCCGGCAGCCGGGTCCTGGCTGCTGGGCACGAAGGACCTGACGGCGCTGGATCTCTACATCTCCATGATGACCCGCTGGCGGCCAAGGCGCGAGGAGATCCGCAAGGTGGCGCCGGGCATCGTCGCCGCGGCGGAGCGGGTGGACCGTGATCCGCGGCTGGTCGATCTCTGGCGCCGGCATTTCCCGGACAGCTATACCGATCCGTAAGCGCCGTCAGGTCGAGCGGAGCGAGCCCTGACGACAAAGGCTTGAAGCTATTCTGTCAGGGCTCGCTCCGCTCGACCTGACCTACGGTTCAATCCCCACCCTACGCCGCCTCGCGCACCCAATGGCCCGGCACGACCTCTCGCAACTCCCCCGGCCCGTCGCAGCTTTCGCGGACCTGTGCCGCCAGCGGGGCCAGGCTGTTGCCGGCGCCGAACGGGCTGCCCACCTCCGGCACCGCGGCCAGCAGCAGGCGGGTATAGGGGTGGCGGGGGGTGTCGATGACCTGGGCCGTGGGGCCGCGTTCCACGATGCGGCCGCGGAAGATCACCGCCGTCTCCTCCGCCACATACCGCGCCGTGGCGATATCGTGGGTGATGTACAGCATGGCGATGCCGCGTTCCCGCTTCAGGTCGCGGAACGTGTCCAGCACCGACAGGCGGATGGACACGTCCAGCATCGATGTCGGCTCGTCGGCGATGATCACCGACGGGTTGACGGCCAGGGCACGGGCCAGGTTCACCCGCTGGCGCTGTCCGCCGCTCATCTCATGCGGGAACTTGGGGCAGGCCACGGCGGGGTCCAGGTCCACGGCACGCAGCAACTCGGCCACCATGTCGCGGCGGGCGGTGGGGGACAGGTCGGGCCGGTGCAGGGCCAGCGGCCTTGTCAGGTGATGTTCGACATTGTGGGCGGGGTTCAGCGCGGCGAACGGGTCCTGGAACACCATCTGCACGGCCGCGCGGTATTCCAGCAGCGCCTTGCGTCCCGACAGGTTGGTGACGTCGCGGCCGGCATGGAAGATATGGCCGGCACTGGCGGTCAGCACATGGGTCAGCAGCTTGGCGCAGGTGCTTTTGCCGGACCCGCTCTCCCCCACCAGCGCCAGGGCGCGGCCGGCATGGAGGCTGAAATCGGCGCTGTCCAAGGCACAGAAGGGCCCGAAGCGCATGGTCAGCCCGCGCGCTTCCAGCACGGGGCGGGCGCCCAGTTCCGGCAATCCGTTCATTGCTCCGTCTCCTTCATGCGCACCAGCGTCTCGCCGGGCTTTGGGTGCAGCGGCGGGATGGAGGCCCAGAGGCGGCGTGTGTAATCCTGCTGCGGATTGGCGATCATCGCGTCGGGTGTGGACAGCTCGATCAGTTCGCCGCGCAGCATCACCCCCACCCGGTCGCAGAACTGGCTCATCAGCGCCAGGTCATGGGTGATGAACAGGACGGAGAAGCCCAGCTTGTGGCGCAGTGCGGCCACCTCCTCCAGCAACTCGCGCTGCACCACCACGTCCAGCGCCGTCGTCGGCTCGTCCATCACCACCAGCTTGGGTTTCAGGGCCAGCGCCATGGCGATGACGATGCGCTGGCGCATGCCGCCGCTGAACTGGTGCGGATAATCGTCCAGGCGGTCGGGTTTGATGCCAACCATCTGGAACAGGTCGACGGTACGGGCGCGGATATCCGCCTTCCCCGATACCCCGTGCGCCTTGAACATGTCGGCGAACTGCGCCGATACGCGCAGCACGGGGTTGAGCGCGTTCATGGCCGATTGCAGCACGACCGACAGGTCACGCCAGCGCCAGGACCGCAATTCCCGGTCCGACAGGGCCAGGACATCGGTGCCGGCCAGGCTGATCGACCCGCCGGTGATGAAGGCGGGGGGGCGGTGCAGGCGGGCGATGGCGAAGGCGACGGTGCTTTTGCCGGAACCGGACTCTCCAGCCAAACCAAGCACTTCGCCGGCGCCAATGTCGAAAGTGACGTTTTTGACGGCGCGGGACAGGCCGTTCGGCGTGGCGTAATCGACGCAGAGATCGCGCACCGACAGGATGGGATCGCTCATGCCCGGCCCCCTTGGCTGGTGGTGGTGCGGGTCAGCCCGGCCAGCACCCTGGCCGGTACGCGCAGCGTGCGCAGGCGGGGATTGGCGATCTCATCCACCGCGAAATTCACCAGCGACAGGCCGGACCCGAAGATCACCAGGGCCAGGCAGGGTGCCGCCATCTCCCACCACGCCCCAACCTGTAGGGCGGATGTCGACTGCGCGTGATAGAGCATGGTGCCCCAGGACACGACCATCGGGTCGCCCAGGCCCAGGAACTCCATCGTCGCCTCGGTGATCACCGAATAGAGGATGGAACCGATGAAGTTGAAACCGATGATGGAGATCAGGTTGGGCAGCAACTCGAACCCGATCACCCGCCAGGCCGGCTCCCCCAGCATTTCCGCGGCCAGGATATAGTCGCGCTGACGCAGGCTCAGTGTCTGGGCACGGGTGACGCGGGCCCCCCATCCCCAGCTGGTCAGCCCGATAATCAGGGCGATGACGAAGGGCCCCGTCTGGCCGATGAAGGCGGCCAGCACCAGCATCAAGGGCAGGTTGGGAATGACCAGCGAGATGTTGGTGAACAGGTTCAGCACCTCATCCACCTTGCCGCCGAAATATCCCGCCGTGACGCCGACCGCCGTGCCGATCACGGTGACCAGCAATCCAGCGGCGAAGCCCACCATCAGGCTGGTCTGCGTGCCATGGATGGTCTGGGACAGCACGTCGCGGCCCATGCGGGTGGCCCCCATGACATGTTCCACCGACGGCGCCTCGTGCGGCTTGGCCACGCGCTGGTTGATGTCGAAGGGGGCGACCAGCGGGGCGGCCAGGGCGATCAGGATGAAGATCGCCACGATGGCAGCACCGATGGCGGCCTTGCGGTTGGCAAGAAGGGTTTGCAGCAGGCCGCGCATGGTTCAGCCCTTCCGAAGACGGGGGTCGAGGGCGACGTAAAGCACGTCGGCGATGAAATTGGCGGTCAGCATGGCCAGCGTCATGATCAGCAGCTGGCCCTGGATCAGCGGGTAATCGCGCGCCGTGATCCCCTGGAACAGGGTGTAGCCCAGGCCCGGATAGTTGAAGACCACCTCCGTCACAAGCGCCCCGCCGAACGCGGCACCCAAGGTCATCGCAAAGCTGGTGACGGTGGGCAGCAGCGCGTTGCGGGCGGCATAGGCCATGCGCAGGCGCCGGTCGGACAGGCCCTTGGCCGTGCCCAGCACGATATAATCCTCCCCCAGCAGGTTGATCATGCTGTTGCGCATGGTGATCAGGTAACCGCCGACCTGGGCCAGGGCCATGGTCACGATGGGCAGGAACGCGTGCTTGAACACTGAACAGAAGAATTCCAGGCTGAAACCCGGATCGATTTCCGGCGCATAGGCGTAACCGGTGGGGAAGACCTGCCAATGGATGGCGAAGATGAACAGCGCCAGCAGCGAGGTGACCAGCGGCGGCATGGCCTGCATCATCAGGGCGATGGGCGCCCCGATACTGTCGAACCGCCCACCCCGGCGCCAGGCGGCCAGAATGCCGGCCAGCGACCCGATGGCGAACGCGATCAAGGATGAGGTCAGCACCAGCATCAGCGTCCAGGGCAGGGCCCGCCACAGCACCTCGTTCACCGTCAGCGGATGGAACTTCACCGACAGGCCCAGGTCCCAGGTGAAGACACTTTTCAGATAGGTGGCGAACTGCGCCGGCCAGGGCTGGTCGATGAAGCCGAAGGTCTCCTTCAGCGCGGCCAGCGCCTCCGGCGGCAGGGTGCCGCCGGCCTGGGCGAACATGATGTCCACCGGATTGCCGGGCATGAGGCGCGGGATCAGGAAATTGAACGTCGCGGCGACAATGAAGGCGGCGACATAGAATCCGATCCGGCGGAGAAGAAAGGCCATGTTGGGTCCTCTCCCGAAACCGAAGATCTGCTGAAAGGCGGGGAATGTGGGGTTCGATGGGGGGCGGTCAGCCCCTACGGGTCAGCTTCCGCCATCCACGGGCTCCAGTGCCAGCAGATGCAGAAGCCGCTCCGGCGTGCCGTCGAACACGTCGGGCCGGGCCACCGGATTGTCGGCGTTGAACCAGCCCTTGAAGCGCTTGGTGTTGTACTCGTACCAGATCGGGTTGCTGAACAGCGGCACATAGGGGCTGTTGGCCGCCAGGATCATCTGCACCTTGTCCATCGCCTTGCGCTGTTCGGTCGGGTCGATGGTGGCGACAAACGCGTCCAGGGCGGCGTTCAGCTCCGGATCGTTGAACCGGGTCGGGGCCGACCGCGTCTTGCCGCTGAACCTTGAATGGAAGCCGGTATCGTATGAACGATGCGGCGTCTCGCCGGTGAAATAGCCGTTGATGGCCATATCATAATCGCCCTGGATCAGCTTCTGCGCCCAGCTTGCCGGCTCCGGCGTCGACACCCGCGCATTGATGCCGATGGCGTTCAGCCCCTCGACGACCAGCTGTGTGGTGTTGACCCAGTCGGTCCAACCATTGGGGGCCAATATGTCGAAGCGGATGGGCTTGCCGTCGGGATTGTCGACATAGCCGTCGCCATCCACATCGCGGAAGCCGCTTTCGGCCAACAGCGCGCGGGCGCCATCCTTGTCGTATTTGGCATATTTGCCAAATTGCCGCTCGGCATCCTGGTTCACCCAGTCCTGATAGAGGCGGCCCAGACCCGACGCATATTCATTGACGATGGGATAGCCATAGCCGGCGATATCGACGATGGCGCGGCGGTCCATGGCCATGCTGACGGCACGGCGGAAATTCACGTTCCGGAATGTGGCACGGTTGCCAACATTCGGGCTGTCGAAATTGAAGTTCACGGCCACGGTGCCGCCGGGCGGAAACCAGTAGCGGTGATGCACCGGATCGGCGGCAACATAGGTGCGCTCGATATCCGGCATGAAGGCGCCAAACCAGTCCAGCTTGCCGTTGCGGGCGGCGGCCAGCAACTGCTCGTTATTGCCGATCTGCGGGAAGGACAGGCAATCGACCTTCAGGCTGGCGGCGTCCCAGTAATGCGGGTTGCGGCACTGGACATAGAGCTGGTTGGTGAAGCGCCGCACCTCCGTCATCGGGCCGGTGCCCACGGGGTCGGGGTTGGTATAGGTGACGGGGTCCGCCACCTTGGACCAGACATGTTTGGGCACCACCGGGATGCGGGCCAGTTCGAACAGGCTGTTGGCATTCACCCGCTTCAGGGTGAAGACCACCGTGTGGGCATCCGGCGCCTCCACGGCGGCCAGGCGTTCCCAGATGTCCAGCGTATCCAGGCCCCGGTACCGCTTCAGCATCTCATAGGTGAAGACCACGTCGTTCGCCGTGAAGGGCTGCCCGTCGGACCATTGCACGCCCTCACGCAGGGTGAAGGTCAGCTTCAGCAGGTCCTTGGAGAAATCGTACCCCGTGGCCAGCCGGTAATGTGGGCGGCCATTATGCAGGGTGTTGAAGATGATCAGCGGCTCGTACGCGAATTCCCGCGCGCTGTAGAGCCGCGTCGTCTCGTTATAGGGATTGAAGTTGCGCACCCAGCCGGTGGAGAAATTGGCCACCACGGTGACGGTGGATGGGTTCTCCAGCGGGGCGGCCTGGGCCAGCACCTGTGTCGATCCCGCCGTCGCCGGCAGCAGGGCCGCGAGCGCGGCCAGGTTGCGGAAGAACTTCATCCCGTAGATCCCTGTTTCCCGGCCGGCCCCTTGTTCAGGCCTGTTCCGTTGGCACCGACTGTCGGGCAGACAGACCCGACAGGGCTAGCACGCAACTTCGTTGATTTCGTCGTTCACCGCCATTATCGGCGGGGTTTTGACAGCAAATGGATGGATTGTTACCTGGTCGGCTGAGCCAATTGAACGATCGGATCATTTTCGTAGGTCAGGTTGAGCGAAGCGAACCCTGACAGAACAGCTTTTAGCCTT
>NZ_JBLTYX010000036.1:0-33832 GCF_048066115.1 Niveispirillum sp. KHB5.9
GAGCTGCCCGTTACCCCAAAATTTTTCCGACAACTCCAGATATCATCGCAGAACCAATATTGTCACCAACCCATTTAGCCGCCCCACCAAGAGAAGAAGATTCTTTTTTATTATCATTTTCTATCAAAGGCGCATCTTCTATCAAAATTCCATCAAGCCCATTTCCATCCAATTCGACATCTTCAATATGAATATTTGTGCCCCCAACTTCACCGACAATACCAATGCCAGCGCGACCATTGTTAGTAAAACGTCCACCCTTGATCGTAATGGTCCCCATAACACCCTCCGATAACGAACAGACACAGCCCGCTTACAGGTGATGCACACCCACTACATATATGTGGAAATCGTCAGCCACCCACAACAAGAGGGGGATCATGAATTATTTTCACTTAATTACCGCCTCACAGGTTCCGCGCGATCACCAGCCGTTGGATGTCGCTGGTGCCTTCATAGATCTGGCAGACGCGCACATCGCGATAGATGCGCTCCACCGGGAAATCCTCGACATAGCCATAGCCGCCGAAGGTCTGGATGGCATCGGAACAGACACGTTCAGCCATTTCGGACGCGAACAGCTTGGCCATCGACGCTTCTTTCAGACAAGGCTGACCGGCCCCGCGCAGGCTGGCGGCATGCAGCACCAGCTGCCGCGCCGCCTCGATCCGCGTCGCCATGTCAGCCAGGCGGAAGGACACGGCCTGATGCTCGATGATCGGCACACCCATGGAGGTGCGGTCCCGCGCATAATCCCGCGCCGCCTCGAACGCCGCCTGGGCCATGCCCACCGACTGCGATGCGATGCCGATGCGCCCGCCCTCCAGATTAGCCAGCGCGATGCGATAGCCATCGCCGGGCTTGCCCAGCATGGCAGAGGCCGGGACCCGCGCATCCTCCAGCAGGATCTGCGCGGTGTCGGAACTGCGCTGGCCCAGCTTGTGCTCCAGCCGCGCCACCTTGTATCCCGGATTGTCGGTGGGAACGAGGAAGGCCGAGATGCCCTTCTTGCCGGCGGCCGGATCGGTGACGGCGAAGACCAGGGCCACGCCGGCATGCTGGCCATTGGTGATGAACTGCTTGGCGCCGTTCAGCACATAATGGTCGCCATCCTGGACCGCACGGGTCTTCAGCGCCGACGCATCCGACCCCGCCTGCGGCTCCGTCAGGCAGAAGGCACCCAGCAACCGGCCCGCCGCCATGGGGCGCAGGTAGCGTTCCTTCTGCTCCGGGTTGCCGAACTTCAGGATGGGGGCGCAACCCACGGAATTATGCACGCTCATGATGGTGGAGATGGCGCCATCCCCGGCCGCGATCTCCTCGATGGCCAGCGCATAGGACACGGCATCGGCCCCCGCCCCGCCCCATTCCTCGGGCACCACCATGCCCAGCAGGCCAAGGTCACCCATCTCCCGCAACTCGTCCGCCGGGAACCGGCTCTCGCGGTCGCGCTCGGCCGCACCGGGGGCCAGACGTTCGCGGGCGAACTGCCGCGCCATGTCGCGGATCATGACCTGTTCTTCGGTGAGAAGCATGGGGTGGGTCCTTTTGGAAAGCGGTTACGCCACCTCTCCCGTCATCCCGGCGGAAGCCGGGACCCAGGGGCGGCGCGCCCGACAGTGCAGCCGCGTTGAACGCCGCCGCCGATAGGGTATTGCTTGTGGCCCCTGGGTCCCGGCTTCCGCCGGGATGACGGGAAGGAGTAGGAGCAGGCGGTTACACCAGCTCCACCGCCATCGCCGTCGCCTCACCGCCGCCGATGCACAGGCTGCCCACGCCCCGCTTCAGCCCATGCTTCTTCAGCGCATGCAGCAGGGTCACCAGAATACGCGCACCCGATGCGCCGATCGGGTGGCCCAGCGCGCAGGCGCCGCCATGGACATTGACCTTGGCATGGTCCAGCCCCAACTCCTTCATCGCCGCCATGGCAACGACAGCGAAGGCCTCGTTGATCTCGAACAGGTCGACATCCTTCACGCCCCAGCCGGTCTTGGCGAACAGGTCCTGCATGGCGCCCACCGGGGCGGTGGTGAACCAGGCCGGGGCGCGGGCGTGGCTGGCATGGCCGACGATGCGGGCCAGCGGCGACAGGCCGCGCTTTTCCGCTTCCGACGCGCGCATCAGCACCAATGCTGCCGCCCCGTCGCTGATCGAGCTGCTGTTGGCCGCCGTCACGGTGCCATCCTTGCGGAAGGCCGGCTTCAGCGTGGGGATCTTGTCAGGGCGGCCCTTGCCCGGCTGCTCGTCCTTGGCCACTACCACGTCGCCACCGCGGCCCTTCACCGTGACGGGCGCCACCTCCGTATCGAAGGTGCCGTCATCGACGGCGGCCTTGGCGCGGCGCAGGCTTTCCAGGGCATAGGCATCCTGCGCCTCGCGGGTGAAGCCGAAATGGGTGGCCGTATCCTCGGCATAGGTGCCCATGGCGCGCCCGCGCTCATACGCATCCTCCAGACCGTCCAGCGCCATATGGTCATACATCGTTGCATGACCGTAACGATACCCGCCCCGCGCGCGATCCAACAGATAGGGCGCGTTCGACATGCTCTCCATGCCGGCGGCCACCACCACATCGGCGCTGCCGGCCAGGATCAGGTCATGGGCCAGCATGGTGGTCTTCATGCCGCTGCCGCACATCTTGTTCAGGGTGGAGCAGGTGACCGACAGCGGCAGCCCGGCACCCAGTGCCGCCTGCCGGCCCGGCGCCTGGCCCTGGCCCGCCTGCAGCACATTGCCCATCAGCAGTTCCTGCACGCTGTCGCCGGAAATGCCGGCGCGCTCCACGGCCGCCTTCACGGCGACGGCACCCAGCTGGGCGGCGGTCAGACCGGACAGGTCACCCATCATGCCGCCCATGGCGGTACGGGCGGCGGAGACGATGACGATGGGATCGGCGCTCATGGCATTCCTCGGGCATCTGGATTGGTTGGTTGGGCCCCAGCGTAGACTTGTCGCTTCCGATCAGCCATAACCGTTGCGATCAAATTTCCTGATCACTTATGTCAATCGCGAATAGGTCGGGGAATTGGCGGATAAGGGCAGCATCTCCATCCAGTTCGCCGCCGCCGCCCTGACGGGGGCACTGGCGCGCGGGATGCAGGCCGCCCCCATCCTGCGCAAGGCGGGGATCGATCCCGCACTCCTGTCCCGCCCCGACGCGCGGGTGCCGGTGCAGGCCTATGGTGCGCTGCTGCGGCTGCTGGCGCAGTTGCTGGACGACGAATTCTTCGGCCTGGACAGCCGCCGCATGAAGGTCGGGTCCTTCGCGCTCTCCTGCCTGCTGGCGCTCCGCGGGGAGGATCTGGGACGGGCCCTGACCCTGCTCTGCCGGTCCTACAACACCATCCTGGACGATCTGCGTGTCGGTCTGGTCCGCGACGGGCGGCGGGCGGCACTGGAGATCGTGCCCACAAGCCCCGGCCAGCCCTTGTTCCCCTTCGCGGCGGAAACCCTGTTCGTCTATATCCACGGCATCGCCTGCTGGCTGGCCCGCCGCCGCATCGTGATCGATGAGGCGGAGTTCCCCTATCCGCAGCCAGCCCGCGCCGGGGAATATTACGTGCTGTTCAGCACCCAGCTGCGCTTCGACCAGCCCGCCTGCCGCCTGTGGTTCGACGCCGCCACCCTGTCCCTGCCCGTGGCCCAGGATACGCGGACGGCGCAGGCTTTCCTGAACCAGGCGCCGGAAAGCTTCCTGGTCAAATACCGCAATCCCGACGGCTACAGCCGGCGTGTGGCCAACCTGCTGCGCCGCCGCCCGCCGGCCGACTGGCCCGTGGCCGATGCCGCTGCGGCGGCGCTGCGCTGCTCGCCGGCCACCCTGCGCCGCATGCTGCGGCAGGAGGGAACCTCGTTCCAGGCGATCAAGGACCGGCTGCGGCTGGAACTGGCGCGGGACGCCCTGGCCCGGCCGGACCTGTCCATCGCCGACATAACAGCACTTCTCGGGTTCGCCGAACCCGCGGCCTTCAACCGCGCTTTCCGGCAATGGACGGGCACGACACCTGCCCGTTACCGCCGAGATCAAATCTCCACATGACCGCCCAGCTCCACCACGCGGTTCAGCGGCAGGTGGAAGAAGTCGGCGGTGGTCGTGGCGCTGCGCATCAGGAAGGCGAACAGCTCTTCCCGCCACGGCGCCATGCCCGGCTCCGCCGACGGCACCACCGTCTCCCGCGTCAGGAAGTACGAGATGCGCAGCGGCTCGTAATCGAAGCCAAGATCGGTGCGCTTGGCGTTCGCCAGCGCCTTGGGCACGTCGGGATCGTCCATGAAGCCGCAATACATGGTGACGCGGAACACGTCGTCGCGCAGCTTTTCCGACACGATGCGTTCGCCGATGGGCACGCGCGGCCGTTCCGTCACCTTCACCGTCATAACCACCACCCGGTCATGCAGGACATGGTTGTGCTTCAGGTTGTGCAGCATGGCCAGCGGCACGCCATCGGGATCGGAGGTCAGGAAGATCGACGTGCCGGGCACGCGCGTGATGCGCTGCGACAGGGTATTGAGGAATTCCTGCAACGGCATGGCGCTGTCGCGGAGCTTGGCGTGCAGCAGCTTGCGGCCCATCTTCCAGGTGGTCATCAGGGTAAAGGCCACGATGCCGGCCGCCAGCGGGAACCAGCCGCCATGGGTGATCTTGGTCGCCGTCGCCAGGAAATAGGCGGCATCGACCAGCAGCAGCAGGATGAAGAAGCCCATGGCGAACTTGCCGTTCCATCCCCAATGGTGGAAGGCTAGCATAGCCACCAGCGTCGTGGTGATCATCATCGTGCCGGTCACCGCCACGCCGTAGGCCGACGCCAGGTTGGTCGACGATCCGAAGCCCAGTACCAGCCCCACCACGGCGATCATCAAGGACCAGTTGATGAAGGGCATATAGATCTGCCCCATCTCCTTTTCCGAGGTATGGATGATGTTCATCCGCGGCAGATAACCCAGCTGGATGGCCTGTCTGGTCACAGAGAAGGCGCCGGAGATTACCGCCTGGCTGGCGATGATGGTGGCGAAGGTCGCCAGCACCACCAGCGGCATGGCCGCCCAGGGCGGCCCCATGAAGAAGAACGGATTGGAAGCCGCGTCCGGATTGGTCAGCAGCAGCGCACCCTGCCCGAAATAGTTCAGCATTAGTGCCGGCCAGACCAGCATGTACCAGGCCAGCCGGATCGGCCCGCGCCCGAAATGGCCCATATCGGCGTATAGCGCCTCCGCCCCCGTCACCGACAGCACGACGCTGCCCAGCGCCAGGAAGCCGATCCAGCCGTCATGCGCCAGGAAGGCCACAGCATAATGCGGCGACAGGGCCGCCAGCACCCCCGGCGCCTTGCCGATATTGCTGATGCCCAGTACGGCCAGCACAACGAACCAGATCAGCATCAGCGTGCCGAAGGCCCCGCCCAGCGCCGCCGATCCCTTGGATTGCACCGCGAACAGCCCGACCAGGATGACGATGGCGATGGGCAGGGTCCAGGGCGCCATGTCGGGCGCGGCGACCTGCAGGCCTTCCACCGCCGACAGCACGGAAATGGCCGGGGTAATGGCGCTGTCGCCATAAAACAGTGCAGCTGCGAACACACCCAGCGCACCCGCGAGCGTCGTCAGCCTGGCATTCTTGGACAGCGCCTTCTGCAACAGGGCCAGAAGGGCGAAGGAACTGCCCTCCCCTTCATTGTCGGCGCGCATGATGATGGCGACATACTTGATCGACACCACCAGCATCACGGTCCAGAACACCAGCGACAGCACGCCCAGCACATGCATGCGGTCCACCGGCAACGGATGCGGGCCGGCGAACGCCTCTTTCATGGCATAGAGCGGGCTGGTGCCGATATCGCCGAACACCACGCCAATGGCGGACAGGAACAGGGCGCCGAACGAGGATCGCGGCGCGTCATGCGCCGCACTGGCCGATTGTCCCACGTATGCCCACCCCTGTCCCCGAATGCTGCGCTGCGAACGCTACTCGTTTCACGCGCGCCGCGCAAGGAAGGGGCGGGGCTGGCGATCAGCCACGCCGTGTCACCGCGACACCGATCCGGCCCAACCGGCGCAGATGGATGATCTGCACCGTCACACCGATGACCAGCATGGCCAGCAGCGCAGCGTGGGAGCCCAGCAGCAGCGGGGCGTTCATGTCGGCGACCAGCGGATGACCGTCGGGCACCCGGCGCAAGGTCTCGGTGACCGTGGGTACCATCAGCAGGAACACGGTCAGGCTCAGGCTGACCGTCTCGATATAGCGACCCGCCCGCCCCAGGCTCGGCAGCAGCCCCACGCCATAGCCGGCCAGCAGGAACAGGATGGTGACGGCACCGATGCCATAGCTCACCGGCTGATGCGCCACGAGGAAGGCGGTGATACCGCCGATCAGCATGGAGACGAAATAGACCGCCCCGGCCGGGGAGCGCGGCACGATCTGGCCATGTCGGACCAGCATGTAAAGCGCGGCAGGAATGGCGGGCAGGCTGCCCAGCGTATGCAGCCAGCCGAGGGGGGAAATGCCGAACATGGAGCGGTCCTTGTCAGAAGAGTGACGGGTTGGTTCCCGATAACAAGGCGAACATACCTACCTATTAGTAGGGAGTCTGTGCGGGCACGCACAGCGCTCCACGAAAGTGCGGTCCGCAATCAGGCCTGAATGATCAGCCGCTCCAGCAGCGGACGGGTGATAGCGCCGAACAAGGCGGCATCACCATGGGCGCGCGCGGACAGCATGGCGCCGTGAACGGTGGCGATCACCAATTCCGCCTCCGCCCCCGCACCGCCGGTCAGGCGCAGGCTGCCATCCCGTGCACCGCGTTCCAGAACATCCGCCAGCCAGCCCGACAGCATGCGGAAATGCCCCTGCACCTCGCCCGCCACCTCCGCCGGCAGCACGGGGATCTGGCTGGCCAGCAGGGCACAGACGCAGATGGGTGCGCTGTCATCGGCGATGCAGCCCTGCCAATAGCCCAGATATGCCCGCAGCTGCCCGGCGGGATCGCCGACATGTTGTGCCAACGCCGCCAGACCCGCCGCCGCCTCTTCCCGATAACGGGCAACCAGCACCCGGACCAGATCGGCCTTGGCCGGGAAATGATGGTGGATGCTGGCATTGCGGATGCCCACCACCTTGGCGATGTCGGCATAGCTGAAGCCATTATACCCACCCGCCACGATCAGCGATCGGGCGCAGGCCAGGATATCGTCATAGGTGGTGGAGACAGTGCCCATGGCAAACAGCTACGACCCGGCGGCCCGGCACGTCAAGGCTTGGCACCGCCGCCCGCCGCCCCCACAATCGACACACAAGGCATCAGGGAGACCGGACATGGCATCGGGGGACGATCTGCGCCGGCTGGCGCTGGGTCTGGCGGGGACGGAGGAGTATCCGCATTTCGACCGCGCCGCCTTCAAGGTGGCACGCACCTATGTCACCCTGGCGCCCGACGCGCTGACCGCCAATTTCAAATTCACGCCGGATGAGCAGGAACTGAAATGCACCGTGGCATCCGATGCCTTCGCCGCCATTCCCAATGGCTGGGGCCGGCAGGGCTGGACCACGGGTACCTTGGCCAACCTGACGGAACCGGAACTGGACGCGGCCCTGCGCATGGCCTGGGCGCATGCCCAGCCCACCAAACGTAAACGCTGAGCCAATCTGGACGCGGCAAAATCGGCAGGTTATGACAGCGCATGGATCGCAACCCGCCGCATAAGCCCCTCACCCGCCGCGCCCTGCTGGCCACGGCGGCGGCTGGGCTGGCATTGGCGGCGGCCCCGGCAAGGGCCCTGTCGCTGTCCGGCACGATCTGGGAGCAGACGGGGCGGCTGGCGCAGCTGGACCCCTATCTGCTCTACGCCGTCTCCTATGTCGAAAGCCGTTTCGACCGGCGGGGTCGGACCGGCCCCTGGCCCTATGCCGTGCGCACCACCACCGAATCCTATCATCCGGAGAATTTCGAGGCGGCGATGGACCTGATCCACCGGTTGCCGGCGGAGGATGTCAAGGATGCCGATCTGGGCTGGATGCAGGTGAATGTGCGCTGGCATGCCCACCGCGTGCCCGACATCAGCCACCTGCTGCATGCCGACATCAACCTGCGCGTCGGTGCCGGCATCCTGCGCGAAGCGCTGGACAGCCTGCCGGATGATCCGGCACTGGCCATCGGCCGTTACCATACCTGGATGGACACGGCCCGCGGCCGCGACTATGGCAACCGCGTGCTGGCACTCAGGGCACGGCTGAAGGCTACCGCCTGACGCTGGAGGTGCCTCAAACGCCGGCGCCGCATCCGCGGCTTGGCTTCACGGGCGCATGAGCGCTGCGGCGGCAGTCGTCGCCGGAACGGTTTTCGGTGAACCGAAAGCCGCTCTACCCCACAAACGCCAGCAGCGGCGTCCAGTCGGCTCGCAGGTCGGCGGCGCGCTTGGCCTTCTGGTCGAACAGGGTCAGGCCCTCCGACGCCAGGTCGGTATACATCTGGCTGTCGCGCAGCCGGGCTACCACCTGATGCCCCACACCGGCCAGGAATGTATCCAGCCGGTCGGCCGCCTTGGTGCGGGCGCGCAGACGGTTGCCGACGATGGCCACCGGCACCTTATCCTTGGCGATGGCCTTGACCTCTTCCAGCTTGTCCAGGAAACGGGCCGTCGCCGCCTCGTCGAATGCGCCGGGCAGGACGGGCAGCACCACCACGTCGGACAGGCGGATCAGTTCCTCCACATCCTTGGGCCGCATGGCGGCGGGCGCATCGATGACCAGGCGACCGGTGCCCGATGGCGGCTTGCCGATTTCCTTCACCCAATCCAGCCCCTGGATGGGCGATGCCGTTTCCGGCCGCGTCTTCAGCCAGCCCAGGGAAGATTTCTGCCGGTCCAGGTCGGCCAGCGCCGTCTTGTGCCCATGGCCGGCGAAATAGGCGGCCAGATGCGTGGCGATGGTCGTCTTGCCGACACCGCCCTTGATGTTGCTGACCAGAATCGTGCGCATGGAATTTCCTTATGCTTTCAACAGGCGGCGGCCGGGCTCAGCGCTCGCCATCCCCGTCTTCCTTGCCATCCTGCCAGAAGGGCTTGGCGTCGGCGAAACGGTGCCAGTCGGCCACCGTATCCTCTTCCAGATCATGCAGGCCACGGGCGTGCCAGCCGGCGACCAACCCCGCCCCCAGGCGCCAGTCGGCGGGCAATGCTGCACCGGCGGTGCCTTCCAGTTCGGCCACCAGCTTGTCCACCGTGGCAACATCCTGCAAATGGCCCAGCCGGTCCTGGAAGGCCGACATATCCTCCAGGAACCGGCGCAGCGCCTTGCCCTCGTACAGCGAGCGGAAGAAATCGGCGGCATAGCGCAGCTTCTTCAAGGATATACGCAGCTCATGCCGGGGGGCGGGGGCCAGACGGGCGAAGCCGCGCCCGCGCTTGCGCGCCTGACGGTGGCGCTTGTCCAGCAGGGCGCCCGCCATATCGATCACCGGCGACAACAGCAAGGTCGATTGCTCACTGACCGGCTGGTTGCGCCAGCCACGGCCATCGACCCAGGCGGCCAGATCCAGCAGCAGGGCGGTATGGGCGGGGTCGGCCAGGGTGGCGCGGACCTGGGCATAGCCGCGATCACGCGCCGCACGCGCTGCCATTTCCAGCGAGGCCAAGCCATCATGGCCCTGAAGGGCGACGCTGACGGGCGGCAGCAGCTCACCCAGGAACACATCCCATTCCCGCGCCGGGCCCAGGGCGCTGGCCAGATCCTTCACGCGGGGACCCAAACTGTCCATCTGGTCGGCGGGGATGAAGGGCTTGAAGATCTGCAGGGCGGAGCGCAGGCGGCGCAGCGCCACGCGCATCTGGTGCACGCCCTCCGGGTCCCGGCCCAGGCGGGTCACCGGCTCATTGGCCATCATATGGCCCAGACAATGGCGGACGATGGCGGACAAGGCATCCTCCACCGTCGCGTCGGGGGCCAGCACCAGCTTGGTGGCTTTGGCGCTGACCGGCGTGGCGCCGGAGGAAAGCGCATAGCCACGCGCCGACTTGGTCTCCATCTCCAGGCGCACGGGCACCTCGGCATGGATGGCGCGGGCCAGATCGTAAAGGGCGGCGGTGTCCGTGCCCTCGGTCAGTTCCAGTTCCGCCTCATGCACGGGCAGGGACAGGCCGCCCGGCGCCACGATCTCCCCCTGGTCCAGCGCCACCTCCACCACCAGGCCGGCGCGGGGGGAGAGATGGCGGATCTGGCGGCGGATGCGGGTTTCGAATACCGGTACCAGATCGTCATTGGCGATCTCCCCCAACCCCTCGATCACCGTGGGATCGGGCAGCAGCGACAGGTCGGGGCGGGGATGGGCCACCTCCACCTCCCATTCGCCGCGCACCAGGGCGCCGGCGCCGGGCTTGGGTGCCGATTTCAGGGTCTGGATCAGCTTGCGGCCCACGCGGCGGACGCGCAGGGACAGGCCGGCGGCCACCAGCCGGCGGTCCTCGGTATCGAAATAGATGCTGTCCAGCGACTTGACCTTGGGCTTGGCGATGGTGTCGGACAGGCAGGAAAGCCCGCGCAGCCGGTCCATGTCGGACGGCGCCACCGCCAGTTTCAGTTCAATCTCCAGGCTGGACATAAGCACACCACAAACATGCCAAAACACGGCCGGCGGGCTGATTCGCCCCGGATTCCGGCCGTTTCAGGTCAACGATGACAATTCCGTGAAGGGCTGTCTATCGCGCGCGGCGATTTTTTTGCAACCAACCCGCCAGGGGGTGGCGGTTGAAAGCCGCCCCGCAATGGTGTTTCCTGCCGCCCGGCATCGCCTGCCCAAACATATCCTGACGGGGACCTTCTCCATGCGCTTCCAGACCCTCGACACCATCGACGTCACCGGTAAGACCGTGCTTGTCCGTGCCGATTTGAACGTGCCCGTCGCCGATGGGCAGGTCACCGACACCACCCGCATCGACCGGCTGGTGCCGACGCTGAAGGAGATCGCGGCGAAGGGCGCCAAGGTCGTCGTCATGTCGCATTTCGGCCGTCCCAAGAACGGCCCGGACGAGAAGAACAGCCTGCGCCAGGTGGTGCCGGCCCTGGAAAAGGCCCTGGGCGGCCCGGTGGCCTTCGCCACGGATTGCGTGGGTGAAGCGGCGGCGTCCGCCGTTGCGGCTCTGCCGGCCGGCGGCACGCTGCTGCTGGAAAATACCCGCTTCCATGCGGGTGAGGAAAAGAATGATCCGGAACTGGCCAAGGGTCTGGCGGCCCTGGGCGATGTCTATGTGAATGACGCGTTTTCGTCCGCCCACCGCGCCCATGCCTCCACCGAGGGCATCGCCCACCTGCTGCCGTCGGCCGCCGGCCGGCTGATGCAGGCGGAACTGGAAGCGCTGGGCAAGGCGCTGGCGGCACCGGAGCGGCCGGTGGCGGCCGTGGTCGGCGGGGCCAAGATCTCCACCAAGCTGGAACTGCTGCTCAACATGGTTTCGAAGGTCGACATCCTGGTGCTGGGCGGCGGCATGGCCAACACCTTCCTGTTCGCCAAGGGCGTGTCCGTCGGATCGTCCCTGTGCGAGCGCGACATGGCCGACCAGGCGCGCGCCATCATGGAGAAGGCGGCCGTCGGCGGGTGCGAGATCGTGCTGCCCGTCGATGGCCTGATGTCCAAGGAATTCAAGGCCAATGCCGAGCATCGCGTCACCGCCGTCACCGACATCCGGGAGGGCGAGATGATGCTGGATGCCGGTCCCGCGACCGTGGAACTGGTCGGCAAGAAGCTGGAAGGGGCCAAGACCCTGGTCTGGAACGGCCCGTTCGGCGCGTTCGAACTAGTGCCGTTCGACAGCGCCACCAACGCCGTGGCCGCCATCGCCGCCAACCTGACGGCGCAAGGCAAGCTGCTGTCGGTGGCCGGTGGAGGCGACACGGTGGCGGCGCTGGAGCATGCCGGCGTGGCCAGCCGCTTCTCCTATGTCTCCACGGCTGGTGGGGCGTTCCTGGAATGGCTGGAAGGCAAGGTGCTGCCGGGTGTGGCGGCGCTGGAGAAGCAGGGCTGAGATTGTCATTGAGGGCTGGGTGATCACCGGCCCTCAATGAAACCCGTGCTGAAGATCATCATGACAGAAGAACCCGTCACCCAGCCGGACTGGGTCACCAGGGGCAAGACAATCAGGCAGTTGATCCAAGAGCTGCGGACATTCGAGGATCAGGACCTGTTGGTCGAGATATCGGTTGACGACGGTGAAACCTGCCGGCCCATCAGCTTGGTTGTTAAGAGCAATGGGAAATGCGTTCTGCTCAATGCCGAACTTAAGGCGGATGAAACACCGCTGTACAAAGGGTGATCACACGCGCTTCGCTTCGTTGCGCGATGCACGAAAGCGAAGCGCGTGTGATTGACCGGTTCAAGCCTTCTGCACCACGCCGTCGATGCGGCGGTTCAGGCCCAGCGGGTTGGCGCGCTTCAGGGCGACCGGCAGCAGGGCATCGGGGATGTCCTGATAGCAGACGGGGCGCAGGAAGCGGTCGATGGCCAGCGTGCCGACCGAGGTGGCGCGCGGATCGCTGGTGGCGGGGAACGGGCCGCCATGCACCATGGCGTGGCACACTTCCACCCCCGTGGGCCAGCCATTGGCCAGGATGCGGCCGGCGCGACGCTCCAGGGTCGGCAGCAACCCGGCCGCCACCTCATGGTCGCCCTCGTCCAGGTGCAGCGTAGCCGTCAGCTGGCCTTCCAGATGCTCCAACACATCCTTCAGCACGCCGACATCGGCGCAGCGGATGATGACCGACGACGATCCGAACACTTCCGCCCCCAGTGCATGGTCGGACAGGAAGTCGGCCGCCGTGACGCTGAACAGGGCACCGGCACCCTTGTTGCCACCGGCCTCTGCCACGCGGGCAACGGTGGTGACCTTTTCATGGCCGGCCAGTGCCTCCACGCCCGTGCGATAGGCCTGGCAGATGCCGGGCGTCAGCATGGTGATGGGGGCGGTGTTGGCGAGCGCGGCGGCGGCGGCGGTCGTGAACCGCTCCAGGTCCGGGCCGTCCACGGCCAGGATCAGGCCGGGGTTGGTGCAGAACTGGCCGGCACCCATGGTCAGGGAACCGACAAAGGCGGCACCCAGCGCTTCGGCGCGAGCCGACAGGGCGGCGGGCAGCAGGACGACGGGGTTGATGCTGCTCATCTCCGCATAGACGGGGATGGGCTCCGGGCGCGACTGGGCGATGCGGATCAGGGCCTGACCGCCCCCGCGCGAGCCGGTGAAGCCCACGGCCTTGATGCGCGGGTCGGCGACCAGGGCCTGACCGAAATCACGCTGCGTGCCCGACAGCATGGAGAACACGCCCTCATGCAGGCCCAGCTCGGCCACGGCGGCGGCGATGGCCTCGCCCACCAGTTCCGACGTACCGGGATGGGCGGAATGCACCTTCACCACCACGGGGCAGCCGGCGGCAAGAGCCGAGGCCGTGTCACCACCGGCGACGGAGAAGGCCAGCGGGAAGTTCGACGCGCCGAACACGGCCACGGGGCCGACGGGGATGTTGCGCAGGCGCAGGTCGGCGCGCGGCAGCGGCTTGCGTTCCGGCAGGGCACCGTCGATGCGCGCACCCAGCCAGTCGCCATTGCGCAGCACGGCGGCGAAC
Source organism: Niveispirillum sp. KHB5.9 (assembly GCF_048066115.1). Classification (NCBI taxonomy): domain Bacteria; kingdom Pseudomonadati; phylum Pseudomonadota; class Alphaproteobacteria; order Rhodospirillales; family Azospirillaceae; genus Niveispirillum; species Niveispirillum sp. KHB5.9. The sequence goes on from NZ_JBLTYX010000036.1 coordinate 13,604, forward strand.
AGGCGCAGCTGGCCCACGGTGCGGCCGCGCTCGCCTTCCAGCCGGGCGCGGGGCAGGCCGGTCTCGGCGCCCGCACGCTCCAGCAGCGCGTCACCGATGGCGACGATATTGTCGGCGATCTTTTCCAGGAAGCGGGCGCGATCCTCCGGCGATGTCTCGCGGAAGCCGTCGAAGGCGGCCCAGGCCAGGGCGCAGGCCTGATCGACATGGGCCGGCGTGGCCTGGGCGAAGGCCGGCTCGATCTGCGCATCGGCGGCGGGATCGACGGCCTTGAACCCGGACTCGGTGGCGATGCGGCTACGGCCGATCAGCAGTTTCCCATGCAGAGACATCATGCACTCCCGCTTGACGTGTTTCCTCCTGGCCGTCCGGTTCGTCCGGGGCCGGTCGGCGGTATTGTTACCGCTAACGGACCCGCTGTGACAAGCCGTTCCCTGGGCAGGGGAGGTCGGAGGTTATGAGGGTGATTAGTAATACTAATATGCCCCTAACGACAAGCGGCAGACAGGCAATGCAGCCGCGTTGCGGGGGCGGTTGAAAATGGATTGTGGGGTTTTAAAGGGACGATATCCGTCGTGTCGAAACAGGCGTTTTGACAAATGCTTCAGCAGAAGATGGATAATCGTCACCGGCTTCATCAAGCAGCCACCCAAGAAGAAAAGGGTGGAGGATGGTGCCCCGAGTCGGATTTGAACCAACGGCCTACCGCTTACGAAGCGGTTGCTCTACCGCTGAGCTATCGGGGCGCCGCGGTGAAGTGGGCGGGGTTATAGCCAAGGGCTCCGGCCTTGGCAACAGTGATTTTCACCCCATCAGCCGTTTATCATCATCAAGGTGCTGCATGGCACCGTTGCAGGTATTGTGCGCCCTCAGGCGCCGGGCGGGCGCATCCGCGCCCTTGGCTTGCGCGCTATGGGGCGCGGGCCGGCAGTCGCCGGCCTCCAGCAGCCATTTGCAGTGGCTGCTGGTATTGTTCCGGTGACAAACCGGTTGGAACAGGCGATGGGCGAATGGGTGGTGCCGCTGGTGTTGCTGGCGGCGGTGATGCATGCGGGGTGGAACAGCCTGCTGAAGGGCGGGGGCGACCGGCTGGTGGGGATCACCATGCTGAATGTCTGGTGCGCCGTGGCGGGGCTGTTCCTGCTGCCCTTTGCCGGGCCGCTGCCACCGGCGGCCTGGCCCTATCTGGCGGCCTCGCTGGGCTTCCACACCGCCTATCAGGTCTTTCTGGTGCGCACCTACCGGCTGGGCGACCTGTCGCAGGTCTATCCGGTGGCGCGGGGGGCGGCCCCGCCGCTGGTGGCGCTGACCGGGCTGCTGCTGGGCACGGATATGCTGCGCCCGGCGGAAGGGCTGGCGGTGCTGCTGATCGCGGCGGGCATTGCGGCCCTGGCCCTGCGCGGTGGGGCGGGCTTGCGCACCGATCCAAGGCCGGTGCTGATGGCGCTGGCCACGGCATCCTTCATCGCCGGATATACGACGGTGGACGGGCTGGGGGCGCGGGCCGGTGGGGACAGCGTGTCCTATACCGCCTGGCTGTTCATCCTGAACGCTCCGCCGATGGTGGCGCTGGCCTGGGCCCGGCGCGGCGCGGCCGGGCTGTGGCAGGCCATGCGGGCCGGATGGCGGTGTGACCTGGTGGGCGGGGCCATGGCACTGACCGGCTATGGCATCGCCATCTGGGCCATGACCCATGCGCCCATCGCCCTGGTGGCGGCGCTGCGCGAGACCAGCGTGATCTTCGCCCTGCTGATCGCGAAATTATGGCTGAAGGAACCGGTGGGGCGCTGGCGCGCGGGATCGGCCTTGCTTGTCCTGGCGGGCATCGCCACGCTGCGGCTGGCCTGAGGGGGAAAACAATGACAACCCATGTCTGCCTGCTGCGCGGCGTCAATGTCGGCGGCAACAAGATCGTGAAGATGGCGCTGTGGAAGCAGCTTTACGAGGAGATGGGCTTCACCCGCGTCCGCACCCTGCTGCAATCCGGGAACATCGTCTTCGATGCGCAGAGCGGCGAGGGTCTGGCGGAGCGGCTGCCGGCGGCGTTCGCGGCACGATTCGGCTTCACGGCCGACCATGTGCTGCGCGATGCAACGGCGTTGGAGGCGGCCATCGCCGGCAATCCCTTCCCGGATGCGGCCGAGGCGACGCCCAACCATCTGCTGGTGTTCTTCCTGTCGGGTGCGCCCGATAAGGCGGCGGCGGAGCGGCTGGCCGCACTGATCGGGGATGGGCCGGCTCGGCTGCATCTGTCCGGCGACGTGCTCTATCTGGATTTCGCCGGGGCCATCCTGCAAAAGGCGATCGATCCAGTGAAGGTGCTGAAGGCGGCCGGGGTCACCGGTACCTCGCGCAACTGGACGACCCTGGGCAAGCTGGCGGCATTGGCGCGGGCGTAGGTCAGGTCGAGCCGAAGGCGAGCCCTGACAGCATTGCCGGAAAGCCTTTCCTGTCGGGGCTCGGACTTCGTCCTCGACCCGACCTACGGCCTTACTGTTCCACTACCTCGACGCTCATCTTCATCTTGGGATGGATGTTGCAGACGGCGCGGAAGCGGCCATTCTTGTCGAACAGCACCTCCACCGACTGGCCGGGGTCCTGCACGCCGCTGTCATAATCCATGTCGGCGGAGAAGACGCGGATATTATGGACGCGCGTATCCTCGTTATGGATGACCAGCGTGCCACCCTTGCGCAGGCGCACGCCGGGTACGGAGAACGCCGTGTTCTGCTGGCTCACCTCGATCCGCGACGGGGCCGGGCCGTTGGCGGCCAATGGTGCGGGATCGACGGCGCTGACGGCGGCGACGGTGGCCGGCAAGGCGGTGGGATCGGCATCCAGCGTGGCCAGGAAGGCCAGCACATCGGCCTGTTCAGCCTCGGCCAGGTCCAACTGGTGCGGCAGGTCGCGCGACAGGGTGGGGCGATGCACCGCGCCGCTCACATAATGGCGCAGCACGCCCTTCAGGTCGGCGATGGAGCCATCATGCATATAGGGCGCGCTGCGGCCCAGTTCGCGCAGCGTGGGGGTCTTCCAGCTGTTGAACAGTTCCGGATGCCCGACCACGCCGCCGCGCCCCGGCCCGGTACCCGGCAACCCGATATCGTGGAAGGCACCATCGGTGAAGGCCCAGCCCTTGTGGCAGTTCGAACAGGCGGCCCTGCCGTCGAACAGGGTGAAGCCGCGCTTGGCCGATGCGCTGATCGCACCCTCGTCACCGGCGATCCAGCGGTCGAAGGGCGTGGCGGGCGACACCAGGGTGCGTTCGAAGATGGCGATGGCCTTGGCGATATTGTCCAGGCTGATCACCGGGTCCTGCGGGAAGGCCCTGGCGAAGGCGGCTTCCAGGTCCCGGTCGCCGGCCAGTTCGGCCGTCAGGGTGGCCAGATCCTGGTTCATCTCGATGGGATTAGCGATGGGGCCCAGCGCCTGTTTCTCCAGGCTGCCGGCACGACCATCCCAGAACAGCTGTTCGGTCCAAGCCAGATTCCACAGGGTCGGCGTATGCATCGGCCCGGCTTCACCCCCCTCACCTACCGCGCGGGGGCGGGCATCGGAGAAGCCCTTGGCCGGGTCATGGCAGCTGGAACAGGACATACTGTTGCCGCCGGACAGGCGCTTGTCCGTGAACAGCCGCTTGCCCAGGTCCAGCTTGGCCTGGGTGAAGGGATTGTCGGCTGGGTAGGGGGCGGTGTCGGGTCGCACCCAGGCCGCCAAATTGGCCGGTCGGTCGGCCTGGGCCTGCGGGCCGGCCAGGCCGAAGGTGAAAGCAAGGGTGACGGCCGCCAGTGCCGATACGGAACGCCAACCCTTGTACATCTTCACACCTAAATCCCTTTTGCGCTTTCACATGGGCCGGAATTTACGCCCTCCCCCTTGATGGGGGAGGGAGGGACCCGCCGCGTAACGGTGGGAGGGAGTGGTGGCCGAACGTCAGCCTTGTTCCCTCTCCCTCCCAAGCCTCACGGCTTGGGCCCCTCCCTCTCCCGCAAGCGGGCGAAGGCGGAAATTTCCCACATGCTCAGCGCAGGCGGCTCAGCGCCAGTTCGACGTTGGAGACCAGGGCCGAAACCTCGCCCGGCGGCGTGGCCTTGCCCTTGGGCGGCTGCAAGGTGGCCCAGACGGGGGCCAGCTTGTCCATGGATTTGGCGACATTGCCGGCCGGATCGCTGCTGGTGACCGAGGCCGACAGGCGGCCTAGATAGACCTTGGCGATGGCGTAGAAGCCGCGGCCGTCCTGATATTCCATGGGGCTGGTGATCACGCCCTCCTCCACCGCCGCCGCATATTCCGCCGCGGCGGTGCGCAGCAGGGTGGCGATGACGGGGGTCAGGAAGCCCGGCTTGGCGCGGTCGGCGGCGGGGATGGTGGCCTCCGCCTTGGCGACGGCCTTTTCCACCGCGTCCAGGGCCTTGGCGACATCGGTGGCCGGCGCGTTCTTGCGGGCTAGGGCCACCACGGCGTCCAGTTCCTTTTCGAACCCGACCTTACGACCATCCAGCGTGGGACGGGCGCCGTCATAGATCTCTTCCGCCGGGTGCAGGAAGTGCGGGATGGCGTCGCTGCCGCGCCCGCCGGTATACAGTTCGCGGCCCACCGTCAGGTGGCCCCGGATCAGGCCCAGGGAACCCTGGAGCTGCTGGTCCTCCGAAAGGCTGTCGAAGGCACCCAGCTCACCGCCCTCGCCACCCTCTGCGACGGCCGGCGGGGTGGTGCCATGACCGGCATGGCTGTCCTGGGCCATCACGGCGCCCGCCTGACCCAAGGCCACGGTCAAACCGACACCGATCCAGAGTTTCGCGTTGATCTGCATACTGCCCTCCGTTGGTTTGCGCTTTGTATTGCAAATTACTCGCAACTGAAAAAGCCAAATCGACGCATGATGTGACACAGGATACTGTTTTGGCATGGTTGGTCGGCTTATCTATCTGTGTGCCCTGCACCGAGAAGGAAGCGTTCCCATGCTGCTGCGCCATGCCCCGGACCTGAACGAGCGCGACGTCACGCCGCACGGCCTGTACCTGGATCGCCGCCGCCTGCTGGCCGGGTTCGGCGGGCTGATGCTGGCAGGCGCCGGCGCGGCGCGGGCGGCGGTGAAAAGCCCGTTTTCCACCGACGAGGCGCCCACCAGCCTGAAGGACATCACCAGCTACAATAATTTCTACGAGTTCGGCACCGACAAGTCCGACCCGGCCCGCAATGCCGGCCGCCTGACCACCGTTCCCTGGACGGTGAAGATCGACGGCATGGTGGGCAAGCCGGGTGATTACCATCTGGACGACATCCTGAAACAGGTCGCGCTGGAGGAGCGCATCTACCGCATGCGCTGCGTGGAAGGCTGGTCCATGGTCATCCCCTGGACGGGTTTTCCCCTGGCATCCCTGCTGAAACGGGTGGAACCGCAGGCCGGCGCGAAGTTCGTGGCGTTCGAAACGCTGGTGCGTCCGTCGGAAATGTCGGGCCAGGGCGGGTTCTTCAAGATCCTGGACTGGCCCTATGTGGAGGGTTTGCGCCTGGATGAGGCGATGAACCCCCTGACCCTGCTGGCCACCGGCCTCTATGGCCAGCCCCTGCCCAACCAGAACGGGGCGCCGCTGCGGCTCGTCGTGCCGTGGAAATACGGGTTCAAGGGCATCAAATCGATCGTGCGCATCACGCTCACCGACAAGCAGCCGGCTACCAGCTGGAACCTCCAGGCGCCGCAGGAGTACGGCTTCTATTCCAATGTGAATCCCGAGGTCGATCATCCGCGCTGGAGCCAGGCAACGGAACGGCGCATCGGCGATGGCGGCGGCCTGTTCGCCAAGCGCCGCCCGACCCTGCCGTTCAACGGCTATGGGGAGCAGGTGGCCAGCCTCTATACCGGCATGGATCTGCGGAAGTTCTATTGATGGCGCTGGCCAATCTGCGCATCCAGCCGCGCTTTCCCACCTGGCCCGTCTATCTGGCGGGGCTGCTGCCGGCCGGCTGGTATCTCTATCAGGCGCTCTATGGCGACCTGGGGGCCGATCCGCTGAAGACCCTGGAACATGCCATGGGCGAATGGGCCCTGCGGTTCCTGATCCTGGGGCTGGCGATCACGCCATTGCGCCGGGAATTCGGCATCGGGCTGCTGAAATACCGTCGGGCGGTGGGGCTAACGGCCTTCCTCTATGTCGTGCTGCATCTGGCAATCTATGTCTGGCTGGACCAGGGGCTGGACTGGCGGGCGGTGTGGGCCGACATCGTCAAGCGGCCCTATATCACCATCGGCATGGCGGGGTTCCTGCTGCTGGTGCCGCTGGCCGCCACCAGCTTCAACGCCGCCATCCGCCGGCTGGGCGGGCGCAACTGGAACCGTCTGCACAGGCTGGTCTATCCGGCGGTGCTGGCCGGTGCCCTGCATTATGTGATGCTGGTGAAAAGCTGGCCGCTGGAACCGCTGGTGTATCTGGCGATCGTGCTGGCGCTGTTGGGCTTGCGGGTGTGGCGGCGGGCGTAAACCCTCAATCCAACAGCCGCCGCAATGCGGTCAATTCCAGCAGGATATCCGACAACACCTCCCGCACTTCCGGCGACAGGGGTGGCTTGCGGCGCTTCGGTGCGGGCTTTTCGGGGATCGGTTCGTCCGCCTCATCGCCCTCGGCGGCCAGTAGCGCCAGTTCCTCGGCGGAGCTGTCCTCGCCGCCCTCATCTTCGTCGAACAGGCTGGGCATGCGGGTGCCGGGCATGGGCAGGCCGGCCAGGCCCCGCGACTCGCGCAGCAGCTTCTGCACGCCCTTGATCGTGTAACCGTCCTGGTAAAGCAGCGCCTGGATACGGCGCAACAGCTCGACATCGTCGGGGCGGTAATAGCGCCGGCCGCCACCGCGCTTCAGGGGCTTGATCTGGGGGAACTTGGTTTCCCAGAAACGCAGGACGTGCTGGGGGACCTCCAGATCGACGGAAACCTCGCTGATGGTGCGGAAGGCGGAGGCGGATTTGGACGCCCCTGCCTTCGCTCGCGCCCCGTCGCTGGTTTCCTCGATCATCGACAAGGTCAGCCTTTCGCGGCTTCGGCGGCCTCGAACCGCTCGTTGATGCGGCTCTTCAGCACGTGGGAGGCGCGGAAGACCAGCACCTTGCGCGGCAGGATCGGCACTTCCTCACCCGTCTTGGGGTTGCGGCCGATGCGCTGCCCCTTGGAGCGCACGGCGAAACTGCCGAAGGAGGAGATCTTGACCATGTCGCCATTGGCCAGCGCGTCGGCGATCTCATCCAGCACGCTTTCCACCAGATCGGCGGATTCGTTGCGGGACAGGCCCACCTCCTGGTAGACGGCCTCGCTCAACTGCGCGCGGGTGACTGTTTCGGTCATGTTCGTCCTCCCCGATTTATCTGGGGATGACGGTACTTTGACCGGAGAAATCCGTCAATTCAGATGGTTGGCGGCCAAAGCTGACCCCATCCGGCAGAAATGCCGTAGGTCAGGTCGAGGGCGTCAGCCCGAGCCCTGACATTTATCGGCACTGTCGCTTGTCAGGGTTCGCCTGCGGCTCGACCTGACCTACGGCCGGCCACGAAAACCCGCTTATACCAATGGTCAAAATGTTTGACCATTGGTCGGCGGCGACTGCCGCCGCGCCGCCCATGCGGCGTGAAGCCAAGCCGCGGATGCGGCGCCGGCGCTTGAGAAACAAGCCTAGAACCGGACCAGCGCCCCGCCCCAGGTGAAGCCGCCACCCATGGCTTCCAGCAGCAGCAGCTGGCCGCGCTTGATACGGCCATCATGCACCGCCTCGGCCAGGGCCAGCGGGATGCTGGCAGCGGACGTGTTGCCATGATGATCGACAGTGACCACCACCCGTTCGGCCGGCAGTTTCAGCTTGCGGCCCGTACCTTCAATGATGCGGCGGTTGGCTTGGTGCGGCACCAGCCAGTCGATGGCATCCGCCGTCAGGTCGTTGGCGGCCAGGGCTTCCTTGACCACATCGGCCAGATTGACCACGGCATGCTTGAACACTTCCTGCCCGCGCATGCGGACATGGCCCACGGTCTGGGTGCTGGACGGGCCGCCATCGACATAGAGCAGGTCGTGATGGTTGCCATCGGAATGCAGATGCGTGGACAGGATGCCCTGGTCGTCGGAATTGCCGGCCCCGTCCTGGGCGCGCAGCACCACGGCACCCGCACCGTCGCCGAACAGCACGCAGGTGGTGCGGTCGTTCCAGTCCAGGATGCGGGAGAAGGTTTCCGCCCCGATGACCAGCACGGTCTTCGCCTGCCCGGCCTTGATGAAATTGTCGGCCACCGACAGGGCATAGACGAAGCCGGAGCACACGGCCTGCACGTCGAACGCGGCCCCCCGGGTCATGCCCAGACGGGCCTGCACCTTCACGGCAGTGGCGGGGAAGGTATTGTCGGGCGTGGCGGTCGCCAGGACAATCAGGTCCAGCTCATTAGCACCCACACCGGCATGGGCGAGTGCCGCGACGGCGGCGTTATAGGCCAGATCGGAGGTCAGTTCACCGTCGGCCGCGATATGGCGCGACTTGATGCCCGTGCGTTCCGTGATCCAGTCGTCGGAGGTGTCAACGATCTGCGCCAGATCGGCATTCGTCATCACCTTGGCGGGCAGGTATGACCCGCAGCCCAGAATCACCGACCGGATGGCCATTACTGCACCGCCGTTTCGCTACCCGTTGCGCTCTCGTCCTTGGCCTTGTCGGCGGCGGCGGTCAGGGCCGCCTGCAATACCGCCAGCTGGTCACGGATCTTTTCATTGAAACCATGATTGGCCATGTTCGCCGCCGTCGCGATGGCGTTGGAGAAGCCGACGGCATCGGTGCCGCCATGGCTTTTCACGCAGATGCCGCGCAGGCCCAGGAACATCGCCCCGTTGTAACGGCGCGGGTCCATGCGCTGGCGCAGCTTGTTGAAGGCGCCCTTGGCCAGCAGATAGCCCAGCTTGGCCAGGGTGGAGGACAGGAAGGTCCGGCGCAGGAATTCCGCGTAGAGCTTGGCCGTACCTTCCGCCGTCTTCAGCGCGACATTGCCGGTGAAGCCGTCGGTGACCACCACATCCACGGTGCCCAACGCCAGGTCATTGCCTTCGATGAAGCCATGGAACTGCGGGGCGAGCGGGGTCTGACGCAAGGCGGCAGCCGCCTCGCGGATCTGCTCATGCCCCTTCTGTTCCTCCGACCCGACATTCAGCAGGCCGATGGTCGGGTTCAGCAGGCCCAGGACCGTGCGGCTGAACACCGTGCCCATGACGGCAAACTGCACCAGATTGTCGGCATCGCATTCCAGGTTGGCACCCAGGTCCAGCATCACCAGCTCCCCGCGCTGCGTGGGCAGGATGGAGGCGATGGCCGGGCGGTCGATGCCGGGCAGGGTCTTCAGCACGAACTTGGCGATGGCCATCAGCGCGCCGGTATTCCCGGCCGAGACCACGCAGGCCGCATCGCCCGCCGCCACCGCATCGATGGCCAGCCGCATGCTGGAATTGCGCCCAGCACGAAGCGCCACCGACGGCTTGGCGTCCATTGCCACGAAATCCGGCGTATGCCTGACCGCGGAAATGGGCTTCAAAGCCGGGTGGCGTTCCAACAGGACGTTGATGCGCGCTTCGTCGCCGACGAACAGGAAGTCGACATTGGGGCAGCGCTCACGGGCAAGGTCGGCGCCAGCGACGACCATGTCAGGAGCATGGTCGCCACCCATGGCGTCCAAGGCGATGCGCAGGCGCGTTGTCACTTCCGTTCGACGTCCTTAATCCGCGTAAACCTGGACCGGTACCGACGCCAATCAGGCGGCGGCCGGAGCGGTCGCGGACACTTCACGGCCGTCATACTGGCCGCAGGAGCCGCAGACATGGTGCGGGCGCTTCAGCTCGCCGCAGTTACCGCACTCGTTATAGGCGGCGGCGGTCAAGCCATCGTGCGAACGGCGCATGTTGCGCTTCGACTTGGAGGTCTTCTTCTTAGGAACGGCCATGATCGTAACTCACAATGTTTTAAGGCGACCCGCTAGGGCCGCCCGGACAGAGGCGCTTGAATACTGGATATGGTCCGACAGGGCAAGAGCGAAACCCGGTCAAGAGGGCTTCTTTAAGCGGGACAGGGCCGCAAAAGGGTTCTGGCGGGGCGGCTCGGGGGCCAAGTCCTCCGTCAAATTCAGCGTATCCGGCCCCACATCCTCCAGAATCGGGGTGAATTCCACCCCATCCTTGCGCGGATACGGGTCCAGCGCCAGTGACAGATTTTGGGCGACCAGTTCGCCGATGTCGATACGTCCGCCCGGCATAGGCTCGGGGAAGTCCTCGTCATTGCCCAGGAACTGGAAATGGTCGCTCTCGCCATCCTCCTCCTCCTTGGGGATCAGGTGGTCGGGGGCGAACAGCGCGCTGAACTCCTCCTTCACATGGGCGGGCACGGGTTCCAGCGTCACCACGCAGCGCTGCACCACATCGGCTTCCAGCTCCGCCGTCACCTTGATGAATTCCGACCGGACACGGCGCAGGCGCAGCTTGGCCTTCAGGCCGGAGACGGAGACCAGATCGAATCGCTTCGCCAGGGCCGCGCATTCGGCCTCGCTGGCCGTCACGGTCTCGAACCCGCCGCCGGTGGTCACCTTCTCGGCGATGACGATGCGGGACAGTTCGGGGGTGGTCATGGGGATGTCCTCATCGTAGGTCGCGGGCGAGCGTCAAGCGAACCCCGACATTCGTTAGCGCCGTTGCTTGTCGGGGTTCGGCTTCGCCTCACCCGCGACCTACGGCCTCTCCTTAATATATTATGGTGCGAACTCCACCTCGCCGGCCAGCAGCCGGTCGATCGGAAACGTTTCCATATGCACCAGTTGCCGGCGCATGTAATCGGCAATGGCGCCCACATGGGCCGGGTCCGGCAGGGTGGAGCCATAGAGATTGCGGTCGATGGCCGCCAGCAGCACGGACGGATCGTCCTTGGCGGCGATGCCGGCGTCATAGGCGGCAACGCGGCCATAATAATGGCTGGCCAGTTCCTTGACCTTATCACCCACCTTCATGTCGGTGGCGCCCAGTTCGCGCAGGTTGAAATCCATGTCGGCGAACATGAAATCGAACAGGGCCTGGTTGAACTCCGCGACATCCTTGCCGCCCATGGCAAGCCGGCGCATGACCAGCCAGGCATGCAGCGCCACCATCTCGAACCGCCCCTCCAGCGTGTCGGGCACGCCCAGATCGGTGAAAAACACCGGCTGGCGCGACTGGGCCACAATGGCGCCATAGAGGGCGGCGATGGTGCGCTCGCGCCGGGGGCGCTGGAACAGGCGGCTGAACAAGGCCTTCTCCCGAAACGGACAGGTGCGGACATTGACATTGCGCCAAGGCCGGTGCCAATGTCTGCGGCCAGATAGGGGGGCGGCAGGCCCGCCGTCAAGCCATGGTTCGTGCCCGCACGGACCAACCGGCACATGACGGCGAAGCGCCGATAGTGTATGGGGGGCTGCCCCGTGCATTGTCCGGGTGCATTGCCGGCACCCGCCGTCGGTCACATCCAAGGTTCGAGAGACGTCACGTTGATGCGCAAGACCCATGCAACCGCCCTGTTGACCTTCGGCGTCCTCTGCCTCGGTCTGACCGGCTGCAGCCCCATCATCGCCCAGCGTGGCAATCTGGTGGAAGATAATCGCCTGGCGCAGATCCAGGCCGGCCAGACCACGCGCGAACAGGTGCAGTACGTGCTGGGCACGCCCACCTCCACCGGCGTGATCGACGGTTCCACCTGGTACTATATCGGCCGCCGCACCGAACAGACGGCCTTCCTGGACCCCGAGGTGACCGCGCAGCGCATCATCCGCGTCCGCTTCGACGAGGGCGGGACGGTGCAGGAGATCAAGGAACTGGACGGCATGGCCGACGCCGCCTATGTCGAGCCGGTGGCCCGCGTCACCCCCACCGTCGGCCATGACCTGAACTTCTTCGAACAGCTGCTGGGCAACCTGTCCAAGCCGTCGCGCAAGAAGAAGGACGACAAGAAAAAGAAGAAGTAAGGGGCAGAAGCGGGTCCCCAGGGGACCCGCGCCTTGCTGTTCCTACGCCGTGAACGCCGCCTTGTGCTGCTCACGCAGGGCCGCCTTCTGCACCTTGCCCATCTGGTTGCGCGGCAGCTCGTCCACGAACCATACCCGCTTGGGCACCTTGAAATTGGCCAGCTCGCCCTTCACATGGGCGATCACAGATGCCTCGGTCACGTCCGCGCGGCCGGGCTTCTTCTGGATCACGGCCACCACCGCCTCCCCGAAATCCGGGTGTGGCAGGCCCACCACAGCGCTTTCCACCACCCCGTCGATGGCGTCCAGCACCGTCTCCACCTCCTTGGGATAGACGTTGAAGCCGCCGCAGATCACCAGATCCTTGGCGCGGCCCACGATATGGACATAGCCGCGCCCGTCGACCTTGCCCACATCGCCGGTGATGAAGAACCCGTCGGCACGCATATCCTCGGCGGTCTTTTCCGGCTTGTTCCAATAACCCTTGAACAGGTTGGGTCCCTTTATCTCGATCTGCCCGATCTCGTCGGTGCCCAGCAAGGCCCCCTGCTCATCGGCGATGCGCAGCGACACGCCCGGCAGCGGGAAACCCACGGTCCCCGGCACACGGGTACCCACCAGCGGGTTGGACGTGATCATTCCGGCTTCGGTCATGCCATACCGCTCCAGAATGGCGTGACCGGTCCGGTCGGAGAATTCCGTATGCGTGTCGGCCAGCAGCGGCGCCGACCCACTGACGAACAGCCGCATATGCGCCACCAGGTCGCGCGTGAAGCCCGGATGGGTCAGCAGGCGGGTATAAAAGGTGGGCACGCCCATCAGCACGCTGGCCTGCGGCAGCAGCTCCACCACCCTGTCCGCGTCGAATTTCGACAGGAACAGCATGTGCCCGCCATTCAGCAGCGTGGTGTTGGTGGCCACGAACAGCCCATGCACATGGAAGATCGGCAGGGCATGCAGCAGCACATCGCCGGGCACGAAGCCCCACAGCCGGTGCAGGGCCAGGGCGTTGCTGGCCAGATTGCCGTGGCTGGTCATCGCCCCCTTCGACCGGCCCGTCGTGCCGGACGTGTAGAGGATGGCCGCCAGCTCATCCCCGCCCAGCGCCACCGTGTCGAATTCACGGGACAGGTCGATGGCCATGTCGGGCAGGCTGCCATTCGCGGCATCCCCCAACGTCACCACGGCTGGCACACCGCAGCGCGCGGCCAGTTCCGTCATCCCCGCCTCATCCTCCGGCCGGCAGACGAACAAGGCCGGCGACGCGTCCTCCAGGAAGTACGCGATCTCGCCCTTCTGATAGGCTGTGTTCAGCGGCAGGTAGACGGCACCCAGCCGCAGGGTGGCGAGGTAGAGGAACAGGCTCTCCGCACTCTTCTCCACCTGTACGGCCACCCGATCACCGCGCTTGACGCCCAACCGCACCATGGCATGGGCGAAACGGGCACTGATCGAGGCGACGTCGCCGTAATTGTACCAGACACCCTGGCGCGGCCCATCCATCAAGGTGATGAACCGCGCCTCACGGTCGGCGGGAAAGCGGCTTTCGAACAGATGATAGAGATTGCCGCTTGCCACGCCATCCATGTCACTTCCCCTGCAACATCCTCACGATGGCGGAGAAGTCGAGACCGCCATTCCCCGCCGACGAGAATAGCTGATACAGCGCCGCGGCCTGCGCGCCAAGGGGGGTGGAGGCACCGCTGCTGGCGGCCGCCTGCTGCGCCAGCTTCAGATCCTTCAGCATCATGTCCACCGCGAAGCCCGGCGCATAGTCGCGGTTGGCGGGCGATGTCGGCACCGGCCCCGGCACCGGGCAATAGCTGGTCAGCGACCAGCACTGGCCCGATGCGGTGCTGGAAATGTCGAACAGCTTCTGCCGCTCCAGCCCCAGCTTGTCGGCCAGCGCGAACGCCTCCGACACCGCGATCATGGAGATGCCCAGGACCATGTTGTTGCAGATCTTGGCCGCCTGGCCCGTGCCCGGCCCGCCGGCATGGACAATGTTCTTGCCCATCAGTTCCAGATAGGGTTTGGCCGCCGCGAACGCTTCATCCGCCCCGCCAACCATGAAGGTCAGCGTCCCCGCCGCCGCCCCACCGGTGCCACCGGAAACGGGCGCGTCCACCATCCGGTGCCCGACCTTCTCGGCTTGCGCGATCACGGCGCGGGCACTGTCGACATCGATGGTGGAGCTGTCGATGAACAGGGTGCCGGGCTTTGCCCGCTCGATCACCCCGCCCGCATTGCCATAGACGGCACGGACATGCGGGCCGGCCGGCAGCATGGAGACGACGACATCCGCCGCCGCCGCCGCATCGCCCGCCGCCTTGGACGTATCGATCCCCGCCTCATTGGCGGCCGCGATATTGGCCGGGGCCAGATCGACGCCCAGCACCGTGTGCTCGCCCTTCAACAGGTTCTTCGCCATGGGCAAACCCATATTGCCCAGCCCGATGAACGCAATGGTCGCCATGGTCGTTTCCTCCTCTTGATTTGGCTTTTAAAATGTCAGATCCCCACCCGCCGGCACGGCGAAATACGTCGCCACCGTCGCCGCCGGCACATCCGCCAGCTTGGCCGGGTTCCATTTCGGGTTCTTGTCCTTGTCGACCAGCACGGCGCGGATGCCTTCATAGAAGTCGTTGCCATCCATCACCGCCTGCGTCATGCGGTATTCCAGCCGCATGCAATCGTCGAAATCCAGGTCCGCCCCGCGGCGCAACTGTTCGAACGTCACCTTCAGGCTGGTGGGCGACATGGACAGGATGGTCTCCGCCACCTTGTCGGCCCAACCGGTCCCCTGGGAAATCAGACCGGCCACGATGCCCTCGACATCCGGCGCATCGAACGCCGCATCGATGGCGGGCTGCAGGGCCGCCAGCGGCGCCTCGCCCACCGGCACCGCATGCGCCGCCAGCACCGCATCCACATCCTGGCCCCCCGCCAGCGCCGCCTCGATCGCGTCCAGCGACGCCGAGGCCACATGGTGCGTGCCGATGCCCGTATGGATCAGGTCGGCCGCGTGCACCCGCGCGCCCGTCAGGCCCAGATACAACCCCAGCCTGCCCGGCATGCGCGGCAGGAACCAGGTGCCGCCGACATCCGGGAACAGGCCGATGCCCGTCTCCGGCATGGCCAGCAAGGTCTTCTCCGTCACCACCCGATGGCTGCCATGGACCGACAGACCCACACCACCGCCCATGGTGATGCCGTCCATCAGTGCCACATAGGGCTTGGGGAAATTCTTGATCTGGCGGTTCAGCCGGTATTCACCGGCGAAGAAGCTGCTGGCCAGGGCCCCGCTGCCTTCCCCGCGCTTCTTCTGCAAACCGGCATCCCAGACGGCACGGACATCGCCGCCAGCACAGAAGGCGCGGTCGCCGGCACCCCGGATCACCACGGCCTTGATGGCGGGATCGGTAGCCCAGGCATCCAGCGCCGGGGCGATCACCTCCACCATGCCCAGCGTCAGCGCATTCAGCGCCTTGGGCCGGTTCAACAGGATGTGGCCGATGGCACCCTTCACGGTGCAGATCACGTCCTCGCTCAAAACCCATCCTCCCTTTCAATCGCAATGGCCTGGGAACTGTTGCCCCTTCTATAGCGCCAATTGTGATGAATTCCGCACCTCAACCAGTACCATTGCGGCCTTGCGCACATCCATGCGAAGTTCATCGCCGTTATTGTGCGTTTTTCCCCATGGGATCCCTGATGGCCAGCCGCTTCGACTGGGACGATCTGCAATCCTTTCTGGCCGTGGCGCGGTCGGGCCGCCTGACCCTGGCCGCCAAGCGCATGGGCGTGGACCATACGACCCTGGGCCGCCGCCTGACCGGGCTGGAACAGGCGCTGGGCACCACCCTGTTCGAACGCCACGCCACCGGCTACAGCCTGACCCAGGCGGGCGAGACGCTGTTGCAGAATGCCGAGGCCATGGAAGGCATGGCCCTGACCATCATGGAGGAACTGTCCGGGGCCGGTGCCCGGCTATCGGGGGCGGTGCGCATCGGCACGCCCGACGGTTTCGGCAGCTTCTTCCTGGCCCCGCGCATCGGCCGGCTGGGGAGCTTGCACCCGGACCTGGAGGTGCAGCTGGTGGCCATGCCGCGCCTGTTCAGCCTGTCCAAGCGCGAGGCCGATATCGCCGTCACCCTGGCACAGCCGGAGGCCGGGCGCCTGCATGCCCGCAAGCTGACCGATTACGAACTGGGCCTCTATGCCGCCCGCTCCTATCTAGAGAATGCGGAGCCCATCACCGGCGTGGGCGATCTGGCCCGGCACCGGTTCATCTCCTATATCGATGACCTGCTCTACACGCCGGAGCTGGACTATGTGCCGCTGGTGTCGCGCGACATCCGCCCCTATCTGAAAAGCGCCAGCCTGGTGGCACAGTTCCGCGCCGTGCAGGCCGGCAGCGGCATCGCCGTGCTGCCCTGCTTCATGGCGGCGGGGGAGAAGGACCTGGTCCGGCTGCTGCCCGACGAGGTTAACCTCGTCCGCAGCTTCTGGCTGGTCATCCATTCCGACGTCCGCCACCTGTCGCGCATCCGCGTGACGGCGGAATTCATCGCGGACGAGGTACGGCGGAACGCAAGGCTGTTCCAGGGATGACGGGGCACATCCCAGCGGTCATTGATTGACCGCTGGAGGCCGGCGACCGCCGGCCCGCGCCCCAGGGGCCGTCAAGCCAAGGGCGCGGATGTGCCCACCCGGCGCCTGAGGGAACAATCAAAAAGGCATCTTGAAACCGGGCGGCAGCTTCAGACCGCCCATCATGGCGTTGGTCTGCTCGGCCGTGAACGCCTCGATCTTGGTCTTGGCGTCGTTATAGGCGGCGGTGATCAGGTCTTCCAGGACCTCGACATCCTCGGGATCGACGATGGACTTGTCGATCTTCAGGCCGCGCAGGTCGCCCTTGCCGTTCAGGGTCAGCTTGACCATGCCGCCACCGGACACGCCCGTGGCCTCATGTTCCTGCATCTTGGCCTGCATCTCAGCCATCTTGGACTGCATCTGCTGGGCCTGCTTCATCATCTGGCCGATATTCTTCATGGCTCAGAAGTCTCCTTCATAATCGCCCTCATCCATGGGCGGTGGTGCATCGAAATAAGGGCTGTCGGCCATCTCGTCACCCCCAAAAGCGTCCAGCGCCTCGGGAATTTCGGGATCGGACGGCGGCGGGGCGGCCAGGGCCACCTGGCTCTGGTCGATGATCTTGTCGATCCTGGCCCCGGGAAACGCCTCCAGCACGGCCCTGACCAGGGGATGTTCGGCGGCTTCGGCCCGCTGGCGCTGCTCCGCCTCGCGCTCCTGCTCGGCGATGGTCGGCTCACCGGCTGCACCGGAAACCGACACGACCCAGCGCTTGCACGTCCATTCGGTCAGGAACTGCCCGACCTTGCCCGGCAGGTTCTGCGGACAGGCCGGCTGCAGCCGCAGCTCGATCATTCCACTCTCAAAACGGACCAGATGGACCGACGCGCGCAGCATCCCGGCCAGCACGCCTTCACGCTTGTCCAGGAACAGGTCTGCTACGGCACGGAAGCTGGTTGGTTCCGGAACCGTATCGATCTTTCCGACCGGTTGCGGCGCCGCCACCGGCATCGGCGCCGGTGCCCCGGCAAAGGCCCGTCCGCCCGCCACCATGGCCATGGGCGCGCCCTGGGTCGGGGCGGAATGCACCACAGGTCCCGGTCCGCCACCACCGCCAAATCCACCGCCCCCACCGGGTCCGCCACCGCCATGCAGGGCACGCGCCGCCGCCTCCACCCCACCGGCCTCGTTGATCTTACGGATCAGATCGGCCGGGCTGGGCAGGTCGGACGCATAGGACAGGCGGATCAGTACCATTTCCAGCGCCTGCATCGGCACGGGCGCATGCTGGATCTCGCCCAAACCCTTCAGCAATATCTGCCAGGCCCGCGCCAGCGACGGCATGCCCAGCTTCTGCGCCAGCCCCACGCCGCGCGTGCGCTCATCCTCCGGGATCGACACATCGTCGGCCGTCCCGGCGATGACCCGCGCCCTGGTCAGGAAATGGGTGAAATCCAGCAGGTCCTGGGCGATGACGATGGGATCGGCGCCACAGCGATGCAGGTCGGTCAGAATATCCAGCGCATCGGCCGGCTTGCCCGTCATCGTCGCCTCGAACAGGTCGATGACCCGCGTCCGGTCGGCCAGCCCCAGCATGTCGCGCACCTGGGCCAGGGTCACCGTCCCTCCACCCAGCGCGATGGCCTGATCCAGCAGCGACAGCCCGTCACGCACCGACCCATCGGCGGCACGCGCGATCTGGGCGATGGCGTCGGCTTCCACCGGCACGCCTTCCTTGCCCGCCACGCGGGTGAAATGGCCGACCAGGGTCTGGTGATCGACGCGGCGCAGGTCGAATCGCTGACACCGCGACAATACCGTCACCGGCACCTTGCGGATTTCCGTCGTCGCGAACACGAACTTCACATGCGGCGGCGGTTCCTCCAGCGTCTTCAAGAGCGCGTTGAACGCGCTCTTCGACAGCATGTGCACTTCGTCGATGATGTAGAGCTTGTAGCGGGCGGACGACGGGGCATAGCGCACGCCCTCGATGATCTCGCGCACATTGTCGACGCCGGTGTTCGACGCCGCGTCCATCTCGATGACATCGACATTGCGGTCGGCGGCGATCGACACGCACATCTCGCACACGCCACACGGGCTGATGGTCGGCCCGCCCTGCCCGTCCGGCCCGATGCAGTTCAAGGCGCGGGCGATGATGCGCGCCGTCGTCGTCTTGCCCACCCCGCGCACACCGGTCAGCATATAGGCCTGATGGATGCGCCCCGACTGGATGGCATTGCGCAGCGTGCGGACCAGCGCATCCTGCCCCACCAGCTCATCGAAATTCTGCGGCCGGTACTTGCGCGCCAGCACGCGATAGGCGGCACCGGATGCGGGCGGGCTGTTCGTCTCGTCAGTCACGGGGCGTCTCGGGTCTACGGCAAGGACGGCGCAGTTTAAGGACGTGGCGCGCGTGATGCCATGGATTTCGCGATACCGCTTGCGGACAAGCAGCAACGGCCGGCCAAATTTTCTAACCAAATTTTCTAAAGGGTGGGAGGCTGGACGAACGACCCGAGCCGAAACTCGTTACGGCTGCTTCCTTCCGGACCTGACCGGGTTGGCGAGGGACCCGCCCGTTGCCAACCTCCCGACGCCTATATCGGCGAGCGCCACCGCAAAGACAAGGGGAATTAAACCGGGGCCGCTCTGCCGCCAACGCATTGGCGGGCGGATCGGGCCCATGTCACCGTCGCAAAACCATGATGAGACTGAACTTCTATGCCGGCAGCGGCCTGGACCGGGCCGCCCACCGGCGCAAGGATGAAGCGTGGCTGGCCGACCGGCTGCGCCACCCCCAGGCCGCCCGCATCATCCCCTGGTGGCGGGGCCGGCACCTGGTCACCGGGTCGGACGACGCACCCCTGCCAGCCTATCTGCCGGTCACCGCCGACTGGTGGGGCTGGCATCTCTCCATGCCTCCCATCTTCCTGGGCGATGACGGCACCCATTCCTATTTCGCCGTCGACCTGTCCCCCATGGAGGATGTCGACACTCATGCGGAGGTGGCGAAGCTGGGCCGGTTCGTGGAACTGCGCTCGCTGGGCACCCGCATCGGGCAACGGGCAGGGGGGCTTTACGCCTATACCCGCGCCCTGATGCTCTGGCATGGCAAACACCGATTCTGCGGTACCTGCGGCGCACCCACCATAGTGGCGGAGGGTGGGCACAGCCGGCGCTGCACCAACCCGGAATGCAATGCCCAGCATTTTCCCCGCCATGACCCGGCGGTGATCATGCTGGTCCATGATGGCGGCGACCGCTGCCTGCTGGGCCGTCAGGCGCGCTTTCCGCCGGGTATGTACTCGACCCTGGCCGGATTCGTGGAGCCGGGCGAAAGCCTGGAGGAAACGGTGATACGCGAGTGCCTGGAGGAGGCGGGCGTGCGCGTCACCGACGTGCGCTATCATTCCAGCCAGCCCTGGCCCTTCCCCTCCTCGCTGATGCTGGGCTTCCACGCCCGCGCCACGACGTTCGACGTACGGCCCGACCAGGAGGAGTTGGAGGATGCGCGCTGGTTCAGCCGCGATTTCATCCGCCAGCACCAGGGATCGGAACAGTTCCGCCTGCCGCCCTTCGACAGCATTTCCCGGCAGTTGATCGATGCGTGGCTGAGAGGTTGACGCCCAACCC
>NZ_JBLTYX010000037.1:0-33031 GCF_048066115.1 Niveispirillum sp. KHB5.9
TGGCGATCCCCTACGCATGATAGAGGCGGTGGATGGTCCCCGCCCGTTCACCTTGGCGTTTTGCCATTCTTTGACCTGGGCCTAAGATTGGGCAATCAACGCCCGCCGTCCAGCCCGACAATCGGGCTCGGACCTTAGGATTGCTGCACTGCACATGTCAATAGTGTGCGTCCGGTAACGAGAAAACGTAATTTCGTTTCTTGACTCACAAAATTGACAGGCCCAATCTTCCCTTTACGTAATGGGAAGATACCAGTGAAACAGCGGATTTCAAGCGGTTTCGCGTAGGCTTTCCAACGGTTTCAGCCCCGTGTCAGGCCGGGCACCCACAGCACGTCCGCCGCCCCCTTATCGTTCAGCCAGCGGCCTAGAACGAACAGGTGATCGGACAAGCGGTTGATATATTTAAGCGCTGGTGCCCCGACCGGCTCCGTCAGGGCCAGTTCGGTCATCTCCCGTTCCGCCCGGCGCGCCACGGTGCGGGCCTGGTGCAGATAGGCTGCGGCGGGCTTGCCGCCGGGCAGGATGAAGCTGTTCAGCGGCGCCAGATCGGCGTTCAGCCGGTCGATCTCCGCCTCCAGTCGGTCCACCTGGACATCGACGATGCGCAAGGGCGGGTATGGGGGATTTTCCGCCTCCGGTGTGCACAGATCGGCGCCCAGGTCGAACAGGTCGTTCTGGATGCGGGCCAGCATGGCGTCGGCATCGGCCAGGGCAGGATCGCCGCCCGTATGCAGCCGGGCCAGGCCCAGCACGGCATTGGCCTCATCCACCGTGCCATAGGCGGCGACGCGCAGCGCATGCTTGGCCACGCGGCTGCCATCGCCCAGCGACGTCTGCCCCTTGTCGCCACCACGGGTATAGATGCGGGTCAGGCGGACCATGGGCAGGCTCCGGGAAGGGGATCAGGACGCCATGAAGGCCAGGGCGAACAGCACGACGGCCGCCACCTGCAGCCGGATGCGCCACCACATCAGCTTGTTGCCGTATTTGGCGTTGAAGTCGCCGCCGCGCGCCATGGCGAACAGCCCGATCACCAACACAGCCAGCGTGGCGATCATGGCCAGGACCATGAGGAAGATCATGAAGCCGCTCATGGGGGATGATATAGCGCGGGACCCGCCCGCCGCCCAGGGGTAAAGCGGGGCAAATCGCAGCAGGCCAGGACTCCCGCCCGCTTTTCTGCTAAGAGAGGCGCCGCGACCGCAGCCGGAAGACCGCATGTCCGTTTCGAAGCAAGAAGCCGTCAGGCACCGCCAGGCCGGCATCCCCTTCATCATGGTCACCGTCTTCCTGGACGTGCTGACCTTCAGCCTGACCATTCCCGTCTGGCCCTCCCTGATCAGCCGGTTCAGCGACAATGAGGCATCGGCGGCCTGGTGGATGGGGGCGATGATCGCCAGCTTCTCCATCATGCAGTTCGTGTTCGCACCGGTGCTGGGCGCACTGTCGGACCGGTTCGGCCGGCGCCGCGTCATTCTGGCGTCGGTCGCCGGGATGGGCATCGACCAGTTGTTCATGGCCTTTGCTCCCGGATTGGGCTGGCTGCTGGCCGGGCGCATCGTGGCGGGGCTGACGGCGGCCAATATCACGGCGGCCAATGCCTATATCGCCGATGTCAGCGGGCCGGAGAATAGGGCGAAGAATTTCGGCATGATGGGGGCGGCCTTCGGCGTCGGCTTCATCACCGGGCCGGCGCTGGGCGGGCTGCTGGGGGAGATGGACCTGCGCCTGCCCTTCATGGTGGCGGCCGGTTTGGCGGGGGTGAATTTCCTTTACGGGTTCTTCGTGCTGCCCGAGTCGCTGCACCCGGCCAACCGCCGTGCCTTCACCTGGGCGCGGGCCAATCCGCTGGGCAGTCTGAAGGCATTGGCCAGGCATCCGGCCGTGCTGGGTCTGGCCGCCAGCCGCACCTGCATGGTGCTTGCCATGGGCGTGATGCAGATGGTTTGGGTGCTCTATACCACCAAACGCTATGGCTGGTCGGAACTGGACAATGGCCTGTCGCTGGCCGCCGTGGGGCTGGCCACCGTGGTGGTGCAGGGGGTGCTGATCGCCCGCATCGTGAAATTGTTGGGCGAGGCGAAGACCGCACTGCTGGGCATCAGCCTGGAAGCCATCGCCTATGCCGGTTATGGCAGTGCGCCGACGGGGATGATCTTCTATGGCTTCATCCTGATCCATTCGATGAGCGGCATCAGCTCACCCGCCATCCAAAGCATCGTGGCGCGCAGCGTGGGGGCCGATGAACAGGGCTCCGTCCAGGGGGCCTTTGCCAGCATGCAGAGCCTGACCTTCATCCTGGCGCCGCTGATCGGGGCGGAACTGTTCGCACGCTTCACGGCGGAGGGGGCGACGATCCCCATTCCCGGCATGCCGTTCTATTTCGGGGCCGCGATGCTGGCGCTGGCCGGGCTGGTCGCGGCCTGGGCAGTGCGCCGTGCTCCCGCACCGGTTCCCCAGCCCAACGAACAGGCGGAGGCAGCGTGATGTTCGATAATCTGCCAACCACCGGGTTCCTGCGCCACGTGCGGGCCTGCAACCGGCATGACCTGTCGGGCTTCCGGGCCTTCAGCATCGAGGGCGTCACGGTGGGGCAGGTACGCACCGGCTTCATGGAACGGCTGCTGACGCTGGGCCTGCCCTTCCTGCCCGATGCCGGCGGCATCACCCTGCATCCCGGCCTGGACGGCCCGCAGGCGCGGACCCGTGCCGTGGCTTCCGCCCTGGAACGGCTGGTGGCCGACGGGGTGATCCCCCGGCTGCGCGGGGAGATGTATGGGGTGACGGCGGGCTGGGGCCAGCCGCTGCTGATGGAGATGGACCGTGCCGCCGTGCCCTTCTTCGGGGTCACGGCCTATGGGCTGCACGTCAACGGCTTCGTACGCAGGCCGGAGGGCTTGCATCTCTGGGTGGGCAAGCGGGCCATGGATCGCGGCGTGGCGCCCGGCCAATACGACAATCTGGTCGCCGGCGGACAGCCGGCGGGGCTGAGCCTGCCTGAGAACCTGGTCAAGGAGGCCTGGGAAGAGGCGGGCCTGCCGGCCGAGATGGCGCTGACGGCTGTGCCCGTGGGCACCGTCACCTATCTGATGGAACAGGAGAAGGGGCTGAAGCCCGATGTGCTGTTCCTCTACGATCTGGAACTGCCCGCCGATTTCATCCCCCGCAACACCGACGGGGAGGTGGAACGGTTCGAGCTGTGGCCCATCGCCAAGGTGGCGGCCAGCGTGCGCGACAGCGACGACTGGAAGTTCAACGTCAACCTGACAGTGATCGACTTCCTGATCCGCCATGGCTGGCTGACGCCAGACCATCCGGAATATCTGGATTTGTGCCGGGGATTGCGGCGGTAGGTAGGGGCGGACCTGTCGGCCCGCCCCGTTTCACGGATCAATACCCCGCCGCGTTGCCATCCACCCGCATCTCCGTGCCGGCGCGGTAGACGCCGTTGACATTGTCGCGGACGATGGCTTCGTAGCTGCCATAGTGCAGGCCGGGCTTCACCTCCACCTTGTGCCCGCGCTTCCTCAGCTCTTCCACCACGGCGGGCGACACGCCCTGTTCGACGAAGACGGTGCCGGAGCCTTCACCGGCCTCGCCCGTCGGTTCCGGCGATCCTTCATGCTGCCAGCGGGCGGCGTCGCCCGCCTCCTGCACATTCATGCCGAAATCGATCATGTTGACCAGGACCTGGGTATGGCCCTGCGGCTGCATGCCGCCACCCATGACGCCATAGGCAGCAAAGGGCTGGCCATCCTTGGTGACGAAGCCGGGGATGATAGTGTGGAAGGGGCGCTTGCCCGGCGCATAGACGTTGGGATGCTTGGGATCCAGGGCGAACTGTTCGCCGCGGTCCTGCAGCATGAAGCCCAGCCCGTCGGGCACCAGGCCGGAGCCCATGCCGCGATAGTTGGATTGGATCAGCGCCACCATCAGCCCATCCTTGTCGGCCGTGGACAGGAAGATCGTGTCATGGCTTTCCGGCATGACGCCCGTCTCCGGCGCGCCCGCCTTGCCCAAGTCGATCTGCCCGCGCCGCTTGGCGGCATATTCCTTGGAGATCAGGGTGGTGATGGGCAGCTTCACGAATTCCTGGTCGGCATACCAGCGCGACCGGTCGGCGAAAGCCAGCTTCTTGGCTTCCACCGAGACATGGATGAAATCGGCACTGTTATGGCCCATGGCCTTCAGGTCGTAGCCTTCCAGGATGTTCAGCATCTGGAGCGTGGCCAGCCCCTGGCCGTTGGGCGGGATCTGCCAGACATCATAGCCGCGATAATTGGTGGAGATCGGTTCCACCCACTGCGCCTTGAAATCCGCGAAATCCGCGTAGCGCAGCGGGCCGCCGATGCGCTTCATATAGGCATCGATGGTCTTGGCGATGGTGCCCTTGTAATAGGCGTCATGGCCACCCTTGGCGACGATGGACAATGACCTGGCCAGATCGGGATTGCGGAAGACCTGGCCGGCCGCGGGTGGTTTTCCGTCGATCAGATAGGTCTTGCGGGCATTGTCCAGCTCCTCGATCACCCCGCCCATCTGGTCGAAGCGCCGGAAATTGGCGGCCCAACCCTTGGCGATGAAGGGCGACAGCGGGAAGCCGTCGCTGGCATAGGAAATGGCCGGGGCCAGCACCTTCTCCATCGGCAGCTTGCCGTATTTCCTGTGCATCTCGTACCAGCCGGCGACCGCACCGGGGACGGTGACGGACAGGGAGCCGTGGGACGGGATCATCTTGCCCGGACCCAGCCGCTTGACCAGATCATCCAGGCTCTGCCCCTTGGGCGAACGGCCGGATGCGTTCAGGCCCACGACCTTCCTGGTCTTGGGGTCCCAGATCAGGGCGAACAGGTCGCCGCCCATGCCGCTGCCCGTCGGTTCCACTAGGCCCAGCGTGGCGTTGGCGGCGATGGCCGCGTCAACGGCGCTGCCGCCCTGCTGCAGGATGGAGATGGCGACCTGCGTGGCCAGCGGCTGGCTGGTGGCGGCGGCCCCGTTCTTGGCGATGATCTCCGACCGGCCGGCGAAATTGGCACCGACCAGACGATCGCCGCGCCCGGCCTGGGCCCCATCCACATAATCGGCCGCGACAGCCGTATCGGTGATGATCGGCATGAAAGTCAGCGCCCCCAGCAGCAGCGCGGCGAACCCGCGCCTGGTCCTGTTCTGCATTGTCCGATTGCCTTCCTGTGCATGGATTGCGGGCCTTCGCCCTGTCCCATTGTCCGCCGGTTTCCCAGCGCCTTCGCTTTTACGTCTGTGGTGCCGATCCGGCAACCCTTGCGGCGCAACCGCCGCCCGTGCCAGCCTGCGGCCAGCTTCGTTTTGCCGGGAGATGCGACCCATGCGGGTGATGGTGAATGGCGTGCCGCTCTATTTCGATGTCGAAGGGGCGGAACTGGTGCCCGATGGCGGGACCTTGCGGAAGAAGCCGACCTTGCTGCTGCTGCATGGCGGGCCCGGCTTCGACCATGCCAGCTTCAAGCCCGCCTTTGCCGGCCTGTCCGATTACGCCCAGGTGATCTATCTGGACCATCGCGGCCAGGGGCGCAGCGGTGGGGAGGAAAGGTCGCTCTGGACGCTGGCGCAATGGGCCGACGATGTGAAGGCCTTCTGCGACGCGCTGGGCATCGAGAAGCCGTTCGTGCTGGGCAACAGTTTCGGCGGCTTCGTGGCCATGGAATATATGCGCCGTCATCCGGGCCATGCCGCCGGCATCATCCTGTCCTCCACCGCCGCGCGCATGCGCCTGGACCTGATCGTCCAGGCCTTCGAACGCCGCGGCGGGCCCGCCATCGGCCGGGCGGCGGAAGAATTCTGGTCGGACATCACCGCCGACAAGGTGACCGATTACGCCGCCAAGGTCATGCCCGTCTATACGGTCAAGGCACCGCTTGACGGGCCGGGCCGCGCCCGGTCCATCGTGAAGCCGGAGGTGCTGGAGCATTTTTCCGGCCGGGATGGCGAGATGTGGGGCATGGATTATCGCGACAGCCTGCCCAATGCTGCCAGCCCCGTACTGGTGCTGTGCGGTGACCAGGACCCGATCACGCCCTGGGAATGTTCGGAGGAGATCATCGCCCTCCTGCCCAAGGCGACGTCGGAACTGCACCGGTTCCCCGATTGCGGGCACGGCACCTTCCGTGACGATCCCACCGGCACTTTCGACCTGATCCGCCAATTCATGGGAGTGTGATGGGGCCAGTGGCGGCCAAGACGGGTGGGGTGTGCGTTGCATCACTGCGGCGAGAACGGGGTAGGTCCATCCCTCGTTAACCAAAATTGAACAGCGCTCATTCCCATGCCGACACCCCGCTCCCCTTCCATGTTCTACGCGCTGCTGGCCGGCCTGGCCCTGACCGGGCCGGTGGCGGCGGAGATCACGGGGCCGACGGCGGGGGCGGAGACGGGGACCCTGACCCTGATCCTGGAGAACGACCTGTTCTATAATCTGGACCGCCATTACACCAATGGCGTCCAGGCCGTATGGACCACGGCGCGGGACGAGGTGCCGGACTGGACGCGGGAATGGGCGCGGCTGGTGCCCTTCTTCGCCCAGGATGGCCATGTGCGCGCCGTGTTCGCGCTGGGCCAGAACATGTACACGCCCAGCGACATCGAAACCCGCAATCCGTCGGCGGGCGAACGGCCCTATGCCGGCTGGCTGCACGGGTCGGCCGGGCTGATCAACGAGACCAACCGGCGCATGGACCAGCTGCAATTGACCCTGGGCATGGTCGGTCCGGCGTCGCTGGCCGAGCCGGCGCAGAAGATCGTCCACCGCCTGACCGATGCGCCCAGGCCCCTGGGCTGGAACACCCAGCTGCATAACGAGCCGGGACTGGTCATCACCTATCAGCGCAGTTGGCGCTATGATTTGCTGGAAAGTACGGGCTTCGGCGTGGATGTCATGCCGCATGTCGGCGGGGCGGTGGGTAATATCGCCACCTATGCCGATGTCGGCTTCATGTTCCGGGCCGGCTGGCAGCTGCCGGCGGATTTCGGGCCGGCGCGCATCCAGCCCTCGCTGCCCGGCAGCGGCTTCTTCGAACCCGATGCCCGCCATCCCGTGGGGCTTTACGCCTTCCTGGGCTTTTCCGGCCGTGCCGTGGCCCGCAACATCTTCCTGGACGGCAACACGTTCCGCGACAGCCGGTCGGTGGACCGCAAGGTCTGGGTGGCCGACGTGCAGGCGGGTCTGGCGATGAATGTCTACAATGCCCGCATCACCTATACCCACGTGTTCCGCACACGCGAATTCGCCAGCCAGAAGGAAGGCGACGAATATGGCGCCGTGGCTGTCACCTGGCAATTTTGAGTTCTGTTTTATTTGAATTGAAGCACTTCCCCCACGTCATCCCGGCGAAAGCCGGGACCCAGGGGCCAAGCGCCCAACCTTGCGGCAGCTTCGTCCAGGTAGCGTAGAGGTTCGATCCCGTGGCCCCTGGGTCCCGGCTTTCGCCGGGATGACGATAAGAGGGTGATTCAGAAAGACCTTAAAAAGGCCTGACGATCACCAGGATGACGATGGCGATCATCAGCAGGGTGGGCACCTCATTCAGGATGCGGAAATATTTCTGCGGTTTGGTATTGGCGTCATTGGCGAACAGGCGGACATGCTTGGACAGCACGCCGTGGATGCCCGACATGACCAGCACCAGCGTCAGCTTGGCATGCAGCCAGCCCTGGCCCTTCAGCATTTCCGGGTTCAGCGCGATCATGGTGATGCCGAAGATCCAGGCCCCGGCCATGGCCGGGTTGATGATGGCCTTCAGCAGGCGGCGTTCCATCACCTTGAACGTCTCCGACTGGACGGAGCCCTTCCCCGCCGCGCAATGATAGACGAACAGCCGCGGCAGATAGAGCATGCCCGCCATCCAGGCGATGATGCTGATGACGTGCAGCGCCTTGATCCACTGGTAATAGTCGGCCATGGGCCACGCCTTTCCCGATTTCCCTGCCGGATATCCCGATGGACCTTTGCCCATGCGTTCCGGTCCCGGCTAAATAGCATTGCGCCGCCCTGGTACCAAGAGCGGATGCCAGCGCGCGACAAGGTAGCACCTTGCATACCCGCGTACGCGTGATAGGTTGCCGCAGACACCCCCCTCCGGCCATTCCAGGCCCAGGAACCGACATGGCCGATACCGCCCAGACCGACGCATCCGAACCGGGTGATGCCGAGGTCTTCCAGTTCGATGACGCTTCGCGCGATGCACTGCATATCCTGCCCATGGCCATGCTGCCGTTGCAGACGCCGGGCCTGCGCCGCGCCAAGCTGATCAAGAATGCCCGGCTGGAAACGGTGGTGGAGATTTTCCAGGACCGGTCCACGGGCAGCGGCCAGATCAGCCCCGACCATCTGGGCAGCCTGTTTCCCAGCCATTCCAAATCACTGCGCGTCGACATGGTGCAGATCAGCAAGCTGACCCGCATCAACAGCTTCGACATCTATACGCTGCGCAAGGAACTGCGCCGGGTGGGCATCGCTGTCAACGATGCCAAGTCCTTGCAGCTGTCGGACAGCAAGCGCGCCGAACTGACCGGCTATATGAAGGATTTCACCCGGCCGCTGCTGCAGCAGGTCTATGGTGGGGAACAGCGGCAGATCAGCGATGTGTCGGACATCCTGGCCATGCTGGCCAATCCCGACCGGGAGGAGGCGCTGGCCAATCTGCGCCTCTTGTCGGAAAAGCTGAAGGTGAAGCTGAATGACATTCCCGACTTCCTGGAGGATTACGGCGACGTGTTCCTGTCGCTGGCCTATTTCCGTTCCTGCCTGGACGGTATCGTGCCGGAGGTGCAGAAATTCCTGAAATGGGCGATGGAGCCGAAATCATCGGAACTGATCGCGCGTGACCGCAACATCGTGAAGATGCTGTCCGACGTGCAGTCCAAGCTGACCTCCATCACCACCTCCATCACCGGCCGGTTCGAGGCGTTCGATCGCCGGTCCAAGGATTTCTGGAACGATATCAGTGCCGATAGTTTCCGGTCGGTGCGCCACCAGATCGAAAGCCACCATGTCACCATCGGCGGCGTGCTGTGCGGTCTGGCGGTGAAGATGGCGCTGTGGAAGGCCCGTTTTCCCCAGGGCGGGGCGGGCCCCAACAAGCGGGTGGAATTCGTGCGTTCGGAAATCCTGCCCGGCCTGGACCATATCCTGGCCATCGAGAATGCGGCGTCGGGCATGAAGTGAGGAGGGCAGCTCTTCCCTGCAATGCGCCCATGATCATTGCGAGCGGTTCGCAGGGGTGGGACAAAAGGGGATGAGCGACCAAGCCCTTCCTTCCCCCGCCACCCCGCTTTCCACTATTGCCGCCTGGCGTGCGCGCCTGCCCAGCGGCTGGACGCTGGTGGTCCTGGCCATTGCGCTCGCCGTGGCTCTGCCCGTGCTGATCGTGGGCAGCCGGGTGCTGGTCTCCAGCAACGGGGTCTGGGCGCATCTGGTGGATACGGTGCTGTGGCTCTATATCCGCAACACGCTGATGCTGGCCGGCGGCGTGGCTGTGGGGGTGTGCGTCATCGGGGTGGGTACCGCCTGGCTGGTCACCATGTGCCGTTTTCCGGGCCAGCGCTGGCTGGAATGGGCGCTGCTGCTGCCCATGGCGGTGCCGGCCTATGTGATGGCCTATGTCTATACCGACCTGTTGCAATTCGTGGGGCCGGTGCAGACGGTGTTGCGCGAGATGTTCGGCTGGCGGCGCGCGGATTACTGGTTCCCGGACATCCGGTCCCTGGGCGGGGCCATCGCGGTGCTGTCCTTCGTGCTGTACCCGTATGTTTATCTGCTGGCCCGCGCCGCCTTCCTGGAGCAATCGGTCTGCGCCCTGGAAGTGTCGCGCACCCTGGGAGCCAGTGCCTGGCGCAGCTTCACGCGCGTGGCCCTGCCGCTGGCCCGGCCGGCCATCGCCGCCGGTCTGGCTCTGGCGATGATGGAGGTGCTGGCCGATTTCGGCACGGTGCAGTATTTCGCCGTCGATACCTTCACCACCGGCATCTACCGCACCTGGTTCGCCATGGGGGAACCGGTGGCCGCCGCCCAGCTGGCATCGGTGCTGATGCTGTTCGTCATGGTGCTGGTGGTGATGGAACGCACCAGTCGGGGCCGGGCCCGCTATTTCCATTCCACAGGCCGCTACCGTGCCCTGCCATCCTACAGGCTGTCGGGATTGCGGGCGGCGGGCGCTCTGGCCGCCTGTCTGGCGCCGCTGCTGATCGGCTTCGTCGTCCCGCTGGGCCTGCTGGCCCATATGGCGCTGACGGAGGGGGACAGCCTGTTCGCCGCCAGCTTCCGGCAGCTGGCCGGCAATTCCTTCACCCTGGCCGGCATCACCTCTGTCGTGGCGGTGGCGCTGGCGGCCCTGGTGGCCTATGGGCTGCGGTTGCGGCCCACGCCGGTGCTGAAGGGGGCGGCACGGGTGGCGGCCATGGGCTATGCCGTGCCGGGCAGCGTCGTCGCGGTGGGCATCCTGATCCCCGCCGCCCATGTCGACAATGCCGTGGATGCTTTCATGCGCAGCCATTTCGGCATTTCCACGGGCCTGATCCTGTCGGGCACCATCGTGGCCATCGTCTATGCCTATCTGGTGCGGTTCCTGGCCGTGTCCTTCAATACCGTGGAGGCCAGCCTGTCCAAGATCCGGCCGACCATGGACCAGGCGGCCCGCGTCCTGGGCCAGACGCCGGGCAAGACCCTGCTGAAGGTGCACACGCCGATCATGCGCGGCAGCCTGCTGACGGCGGCACTGCTGGTCTTCGTCGATGTGATGAAGGAACTGCCGGCGACGATGATCGTGCGGCCGTTCAATTTCGACACGCTGGCCGTGCGCGTCTATACGCTGGCCGGCGACGAGCGGTTGGCCGAGGCCAGCACCCCGGCCTTGGCCATCGTTGCCGTCGGCATCATCCCCGTGATCCTGCTCTCCCGCGCCATCGCCAAGAGCCGGCCGGGGAGCGAGGGGTAAGAGCTACACCAGCGGTCATTTCCATGACCGCTGGAGGCCGGCGACCGCCGGCCCGCGCCCACGTGGGCGCGTAAGCCAAGCCGCCGGATGGCGGCGCCCGGCGCCTGAGGGAACAAAAAAATTATTGCCCGGAAGCGATCCGTTCCACCAGCTGCTTCACCGTCGGCACGAAGCCGTTTTCGTACCAGGGGTCTTGGGCGAAACGGTAGGCATTGTGGCCGGCGAACATCAGCTGATGTTCGCAATCCTGCGAATGGCTGATGTTCTGCAAGGTCTTCTGGATGCAGAAGGAACGCGGATCGGCGCGGCGGCCGGTCGTGCCCTCTTCGTTCTGCGACCAGTTGGAAAAGGCGCAGGCCGACAGGCAGCCCATGCAATCCACCTGATCCTTCAGGATGGCGCGGCCGCTTTCCGGGGTCACGAACACCATGGTGTTGTCCGGGGTCTTCAGCGCCTGGGTATAGCCGGCGGCCAGCCAGCCTTCGGCATGCGCCTTGTCGGACGCGCCCAGATAGACGGGGCGGCCGCGTGGGCCCGTGGCGAATTCCTCCGTCAGCTCGCCCACCGGCTCGGTCGCGAACGCCACCTGCCGTTCGGACCGCAGGCGCAGATCCTCCAGGAACGGGTTGCGCACGGCCGACGAATAGAAACCCGTGGGGGAGAACTTGTTCAGGTACACGTCGCCCGGCTTCAGGGTGAGCAGCTTCTGCTTCCAGGCGTCGGAGATGGGGCTTTCCCGGGTCAGCAGCGGGCGGGTGCCATACTGGAAGGCGACGGGCCCGATCTCCGGATTGTCCAGCCAGTGCTCCCATTCCGACAGCCACCACACGCCACCGGCCATGACGATGGGCGTGGATTGCAGGCCGAAGCTGTTCATCATCTGGCGCAGGGCGGCGACGCGGGGATACGGGTCCTCCGGCTTCTGCGGGTCCTCGCTGTTGGACAGGCCATTATGGCCGCCGGCCAGCCACGGGTCCTCATAGACCACGCCGCCCAGCAGTTCGGGGTGCTTGTTATAGGCGCGCAGCCACAGGGCGCGGAAGGCGCGGGCCGAGCTGACGATGGGATAGTAATGCACGCCATGGCGCACGGCGATCTCCGCCACGCGATAGGGCATGCCGGCACCACAGGTCACGCCATGGACCAGGCCCTTGGCCCCTTCCAGGATGCCTTCCAGGATTTCCTCGGCCCCGCCCATTTCCCACAGCACATTGACATGGATGCGGCCATTGCCGTTCGACACCTCATGCGCGATGCGGGCCTGGGTGATGCCGCCCTCGATGCCATAGGCGATCAGCTCGTGATGGCGCTCGCGCCTTGTGCGGGTCTTGTAGACCTGGGGGATGAAATTGCCGTCCTCGTCATAGGTGTCGGCGTTGACGCCGGAGAAGGTGCCGATACCGCCGGCGGCGGCCCAGGCCCCGCAGCTTTGCCCGTTCGACACGGCAATACCCTTGCCGCCCTCGACCAGGGGCAGCACTTCCTTGCCGGACATGACCAGGGGCTTCAGCGCCTTCACCGTGACTTCCTCCAAAAGACCGACCGCCATCGGTCCCGCCGCCGTTTCCGGCGCGGGTTCCTACGGGTGCACATATAGGAAAAGATATCGAAGCGAAAGAGGGGGTGGTCAGTCGCGATGCATTATGTTGACGTAACGGAAGGTGACATCGCCAAGGGGAGGCTGGGAATGTCGGTAATGGGCCGCGAGGGACAGGTCACGCCCTGCCTGCGCTATAAGGACGCAAAAGCCGCCATTTCCTGGCTGAGCCGGGTGGTCGGCTTCACCGAACAGCTGGTCGTGCCGGGGGAGGGCGATCAGATCGTGCATGCCCAGCTGGTGCTGGGCAATGGCATGATCATGCTGTCCAGCGACCGGGAGGACCAGTACGGGTTCCGGGCACCGGGGCCGGACGGGTCGGGCGCGGCGCTGAACTGTTTCATCATCACGGCACTGGACGCGCTCTATGCCCGCGTCACGGCGGCGGGGGAGAAGGTGTTGGAGGGCGGGATCATCGACACGCCCTATGGGTCACGGGCCTTCACCATCCGCGATCCGGAGGGACATCTGTGGCATTTCGGGACGTATGATCCCTGGGCGTGAGCGGGCACAGATAATGCCCTCCCTCTCCCGCAAGCGGGCGATGGCGAGATTTCACATGTAATGGCCCAGCGACAGGAAATTCTCCTTCGTCGTCTCATCCACGGGCAGGCCGCGCTCCACGACCAGTTCCGCCACCCTTGCCGTTATGGCATCGAAGCCCACCAACTGGCTTTCGATGCTGTAACGCCCCCGGCCGGCCTGGATGGTCAATTGCATCCAGCCTCCCGATTTGTCCTTCTTCGTGGAATAGTAACGCAGCTTCACGCCCGTGATCTGGTCCCAACGGACCATCACCATGAAGAACCCGCGGGGCATGACCAGCCCCTGGTCGGACAGCCGGCAATACGCGCCCCGGCGGGCCAGCGTGCGCAGCCCCAGCCATCCGAACAGCCCCGCACCCGCCAGCAGCGGCACCGCCACCAGCGGATGGGCGTCGAACCCGACCAGGGCCAGCGGACCCAGCGTCACCGCCAGACCCAGGCCGGCACGCAACGCGTCGGCCTTCAGGCTGTCGGCCGGGTACCGGCCGGGCTCGCTCACTTCGACATTCCGTGGGCGCGCAGGATGAAGGCCTGGGCCACCGCCACTTCCTTCAGCTTGTCGAAGCGGCCGGTGGAGCCGCCATGGCCGGCACTCATCTCCGTCTTCAGCATCAGGACATTGTCGTCGGTCTTGTAGGCGCGCAGCCTGGCCGCCCACTTGGCCGGCTCCCAATAGGTGACGCGGTAATCGTTCAGGCCGGCGGTGATCAGGATCGGCGGATAGGGCCGGCGGGTGACATTGTCATAGGGGCTGTAGGTCTTCATGACCTTGTAGATCTCCGGAATGCTGGGATTGCCCCATTCCGGATAATCGCCCGTGGTCAGCGGCAGCGTGTCGTCGAACAGGGTGTTCAGCACATCGACGAAGGGCACATGCGCCACGGCGCCGGCGAACATGCCGTCGGACGCCATGTTCAAAACCGCCCCCATCAGGGTGCCGCCGGCCGACCCGCCCTCGATGCTGATCTGGCCGGGGCTGGTGAATTTCTGGGCCACCAGGAATTCGGCCACATCCAGGAAATCGTTGAAGGTGTTGGGCTTGTTGGTCAGGCGCCCGGCATCGTGCCAGGGCCGGCCCATCTCCTCGCCCCCGCGGATATGGGCGATGGCATAGACGAAGCCGCGATCCAGCAGACCGATACGGTTGGGGGAGAAGCCTGGTTCCATGGCGATGGAATAGGAACCGTAGCCATAGAGATGCAGCGGGGCCTTGCCGTCCTTCACCAGATCCTTGCGATAGACGATGGAGACGGGGATCGGCGTGCCATCGCGCGCCGGGGCCATCAGCCGTTCCGAGGTATAGAGGGCGGGATCATAGCCGCTGGGGATTTCCTGCACCTTGCGGGTGGTCAGGGTGCGGGCCGCCAGGTCATAGTCGAATACGGTGGGCGGCGTGACCAGCGAGTGGTAACGCACGCGCAGCGTACCCGTCTCATACTCCTCGTTGTTCAGGCCGGAGACGGCGAAGGCCGCGTCGGGGAAGGTGATGGTGTGGCTGGCGCCCTTGGCATCCAGCACCCAGACCTGCTGGGTGCCATCCTGGCGGCCGAACACCACCAGCCAGTCTTTCAGGGACAGCAGACCGGTCAGATACTGATTGTCGGCCCCCGCCATCACCTCCGTCCAGCTCTTCTCAGACCAGTCATTGATCGGCGTCTTCAGCAGGCGGAAATTCAGGTGCTTGTCGTTGGACAGAATCCACAGGCTGTCGCCCTGGTCGGCCACGGAATAGAGATGGTTCTCCCGACGCGGGATGACGGCCTTGGGCTTGGCCGTGGGGTTGTCGGACGGGATCAGCAGGGTTTCCGAC
Source organism: Niveispirillum sp. KHB5.9 (assembly GCF_048066115.1). NCBI lineage: Bacteria > Pseudomonadati > Pseudomonadota > Alphaproteobacteria > Rhodospirillales > Azospirillaceae > Niveispirillum > Niveispirillum sp. KHB5.9. The sequence goes on from NZ_JBLTYX010000037.1 coordinate 14,923, forward strand.
GAGACCAGCGTGCCCGACCCGATCTCGATGAAGCGGCCGGACTGGCTCTCGCCGATGCCGACCCACCAGGACGGGTCCTTCTCCTCATAGACCAGCACGCCGGCATCGGCCTTGGCGCCCAACGACGTGCGCATCACCTGCTTGGGTCGCTGGCTTTCATCCTTCAGCACATAGAACAGGGTCTTGTTGTCGGCGGCCCAGACGACGGAGCCGGACGTGCCGGCAATGGGCTGGCCCACGAACTCACCATTCGTCAGGTCTTTCACGACGATGGTGAAGTTTTCCGAGCCGTTATCGTCGAAGCTGTAGGCCAGATAGCGGCCGTCGGGGCTGGGTTCCAGCGCCTCGACATCGTAGAACTCCTTGCCCTTGGCCAGTTCGTTGACGTCCAGGATGGTCTTCTCCGACCCCTCGGCCTCACCCTTGGCGCGGCGCACGAAGGTGGGGTGGTCCTGGCCGGCGGCGAAGCGCGACTGGTAGATGTATCCCCCGCGCGGATAGGGCACGCCGGTATCATCCTCCTTCACGCGGCCCTTCAGCTCGGCGAACAGGCTGGCGCGCAGGCCATCCTCCTCCTTGCCCAGGACCTGATCGGTATAGGCGTTTTCCGCCTTCAGGTAATCCAGCACGTCCGGATCGTCGACCTTGGGATAATCCTTGTCGCGCAGCCAGTCATAGGGGTCGGTCCAGGTGTCGCCATGGCGGACATGGGTGACGGGGATCTGCTTGGCCACCGGCGGGGCGGGGAACAGGCTCTGGCGCAAGGGCGGCAGATCGGCGCTGGCCTGGGGGGCGGTTTCGGCAGGCATTTCGGCGTGGTTCCTCGGCAGCGTCACATAGGCCAGCGTGGTGGCCCCGACCAGGGCGGCGAACAGGATCAGGATGCCGGGCCGCTTCGGCCCCCCCTTGGAATGGTCACCCGACGACATGATGGCGCGCCCTTTCACGGATTGCGGTTGCCGGCAGGATAGGCAAGCCGGCCCAACCCGCCAACGGTGAAATCCTGGCGAACCCATCATTTAGGGCGGGCGTCGGCCCCTAAAACGCTTTATGGTGGTACCCAGTACAGGCAGTCGCCCGTCCGTTCACCACCGAAAGCGGGGGAGCGGGTGGAGCGGCGTACTCTTGTTTCGGTTCCCCTGGGTCAGAAGCACCCTCTGGAACAGCTGACGGGACGGGGCGTGACCTTTGGTCGATGACGATTTCCTGTTCGCGGAGGATGGCACCCTGAAGGGTGCGCCGGCCGTGTCGACGGAAAGCCGCCAGCCGGACGGCCCGCCTTGGCGCATCCTGATCGTCGATGATGACGAAGAGGTGCATTCCGTCACCCGCTACGCCCTGCGCAAGGTGCGTTTCCGCGACCGGCCGCTGGAACTGCTGTCGGCCTATTCCGCATCCCAGGCCCTGACCATGCTGGCGACAGAGGCCTCTGTCGCCCTGGTGCTGCTGGATGTGGTGATGGAGACGGATGATGCCGGCCTGCGGCTAGTGCGTGCCATCCGCCAGAATCTGGGCGACACGGCCGTGCGCATCATCCTGCGCACCGGCCAGCCGGGGCAGGCACCGGAAGAACGCGTGATCGTCGATTACGACGTCAACGACTACAAGGCCAAGACGGAACTGACTTCGCAGAAGCTGTTCACCACGGTGATCGCGGCCTTGCGCGCCTATGACAGCATCACGACGATCGAGGCCAACCGCCGCGGCCTGCGCCGCATGATCGCGCTGGACGATCGGCTGCGCCCGGACATGGGGCTGGAAGCCTATGCCCAGACCGTGCTGGAACAGGTGGGCCCCATCCTGGGCGCCAATGCCAGCGGCTTGGCCTGTGTCGTGGAAGGGGTGGAGGGCTGGTCCATCGGCGGCACCCGCTTCCGGCCCCTGGCCGCCACGGGCGGGTTTGCCGGCACAGGCACCGTGCCGGCGACAAGCGCCCTGCATGTCCGGCTGACGGCGGCCCTGGTGGCCAAGCGCACGGGCGTGGATGGGCGCACGGCCATCCTCTACATGCCCGGCCCCGATGGCGGCGCCTTCCTGGCGCTGCTGGATTTCGACCGGCCCCTGCTGCCGGCGGATGCGGAGATGCTGGGCGTGCTGACCGCGAAGTTCGCGGGCGGGCTGGTCAATCTGGTGCTCTATGAACAGCTGAGCCAGGCCAATACCGATCTGCGGGCTCTGGCCCAGACGCTGGAACATCGCGTGGCGGAGCGGACCCGCGAATTGTCGGAAGCCAATGCCAAGCTGGAAACGCTGGCCAGCATCGACAGTCTGACCGGCATCCTGAACCGCCGCCGCTTCATGGAGCTGGCGGAGGCGGAATGGGACCGGTCGACGCGCTATGGCCGGCCCTTCTCCCTGCTGCTGCTGGATCTGGACCAGTTCAAGCGCATCAATGACGGTTATGGCCATGCCGCCGGCGACACGGCCATCCGGGTGGCGGCCGAACGGGCGGCCTCCGCGTTGCGCACCACCGACAGTCTGGCCCGTTTCGGCGGGGAGGAACTGGTGGTGCTGCTGCCCGAGTCGGAACTGGCGGCGGCCACGCTGGTGGCGGAGCGCATCCGGGCATCCATCGGCAGCCACCCCGTCCTGCATGAGGACAAGGCCATTCCGCTGACCACCAGCATCGGTGTCGCCACCTGGCGGGGCGAGGGGGAAAGCCTGGCGGAGCTGCTGGACCGCGCCGACCAGGCGCTGTATCAGGCCAAGCAGCTGGGCCGCAACCGCGTGGAAGCGTCCCGCATCACCGTTTCCTGAGGCACCTTCCCATTATGTTTCCTGCCTTCCCGCGTCCCGTCCATGCCGTGATCTTCGACATGGACGGGCTGCTGATCGATACCGAACGCCATGTGCGCGAGGCGACGCTGGGCGCGGCCATGGATATCGGCCTGCCCATGGGCGATGATTTCTATGCCGGCATCATCGGCACGCCCTGGCCGGAAACCTTCGAGATGCTGAAGGGTTATTTCGGCGGGCAGGACGGGTTCGACCGTTTCCGCAGCCATTTCATGCCCCGGATGGAAGCGCTGCGCCAGGGCGTGGAGATGATGAAGGGCGTGGTCGAACTGCTGGACCGGCTGGAGACGCTGGGCCTGCCCAAGGCGGTGGCGACCTCCACCGGCCGGGCCAAGGCGGACGAACATCTGCGCCATGTCGGCATCCATCACCGTTTCAAGGCCATCGTCACCCGTGACGACGTGACCTGCGGCAAGCCGCATCCGGAGCCCTATCTGACGGCGGCGGGGTTGCTGGGTGTCGATCCCGTCCATTGCCTGGCGCTGGAGGACAGCCATAACGGCATCCGCTCCGCCCATGGCGCCGGGATGATGGCAGTGATGGTGCCCGACCTGCTGCCCGCCACCGACGAGATGCGCCGTCTGGCCCTGCATGTGGCGGATGATCTGCATGGGGTGCGGGCGCTGCTGGGGTGAGGGGCTGGCGCCTGTTTCCAGTCAGCGTAAAACCGCTTCTCAATGGAAATTCCGTCCCTCCCCGAACACCTGCGCCGGCAATGCGTCGGGCAGGGACAGGTCGTTGGCGGCCGACGGTCCCTCGTTCAGGGCGTGCAGATGGGGTGACAGGTCGATCAGCCGTTCGGCCACGACATGGATCACATCCCCCTCGCGCTGCAACCGCCCGCGCACACCCATCAGGGTAGCGGTCATCAGGGTGCGGCGGAACCGTTCCATAACGGAGTTCCAGACGACGAGATTGGCGATGCCCGTCTCATCCTCCAGCGTCACGAAGATCACGCCCGACGCCGTGCCCGGCCGCTGGCGCACCAGGGTCAGGCCGGCGGTATTGATCATGGTGCCGGGCTTGGCATCACCCAGCGCCTTGGTCGGCATCATGCCTAGCCCGGTCATGGTGGTGCGCAGCAGGGCCAGCGGATGGGCACGCAGGCTCAGCCCCTGGGTGCGGTAATCGGCCCAGACCTGTTCGCCGATGGCGAGCGCGGGCAGCATCGCCTCCGGCTCGTCCCCCATATCGACGGGCGGGCGGTTGTCGCCGATGCGCCGGGCACCCTCGGCCGCCTGGAACAAAGGCAGGGGTTTGCCGCCCAGCCGCTTTACCTCCCACAGGGCCTGGCGCCGGTCCTGGCCCAGCGGGGCGAAGACATCGGCATCGGCCAGCCGTTCCAGCACCGACACGGCCAAACCCGTGCGCCGCCACAGGTCGCGGATCGTGTCATAGCCGCCGTTACGCGCCTGGGCGATGGCGATCGCCGCTTCCTGCCGCAGCCCCTTCACCTGTCGGAAACCCAGACGCAGGGCCGGGCCGCCGCGCCCTTCCTCCAGGGTGCAGTCCCATTCCGAGCGGTTGATATCCACCGGCCGTATCTCCACCTTGTGCTCCGCCGCATCGCGCACGATCTGTGCGGGCTGGTAGAAACCCATGGGCTGGCTGTTCAAAAGCGCGCAGGCGAAGATCGCCGGGTGATGGCATTTCAGCCAGGAGGAGGCATAGGCCAGCTGGGCGAAGCTGACCGCGTGGCTTTCGGGGAAGCCGTAGCTGCCGAAGCCCTGGATCTGCTTGAAGCAGCGGGCTGCATAGTCGGGCTCATATCCCTTGCCGATCATGCCCTGGATGAACTCCGTCTCGAACGCCCCCACCCCGCCGGTCTTCTTGAAGGTGGCCATGGCGCGGCGCAGCTGGTCGGCGCGGCCGGGGGAGAAGCCGGCGGCGACGATGGCCATGCTCATGGCCTGTTCCTGGAACAAGGGTACGCCCAGGGTGCGTTTCAGCACATTCTCCAGCTCCGGCTTGGGAAAGGTGACTTTCTCATCCCCTCGACGTCGCTTCAGATAGGGATGCACCATGTCTCCCTGGATGGGACCGGGGCGGACGATGGCGACCTCGATCACCAGATCATAGAACACCTTGGGGCGCAGGCGCGGCAGCATGGACATCTGCGCCCGGCTTTCGATCTGGAACACGCCGATCGTGTCGGCCTTGCAGATCATCTCATAGGTTTCACGGTCATCCTGCGGAATATCGGTCAGGACCAGGGGCCGGCCCAGCCGCTGGCCCAGCATCTCCAGCCCGCGGCGCATGCAGGACAGCATGCCCAGGGCCAGCACATCGATCTTCAGCAGGCCCAGGGCGTCGACATCGTCCTTGTCCCATTCGACGACGGTGCGATCCTCCATCGCGGCATTCTCGATGGGCACCAGCTCATCCAGGCGGGAACGGGAAATGACGAAGCCGCCGACATGCTGCGACAAATGACGGGGAAAGCCGCGAAGGTCATAGGCAAGCTCCATGCACAGCGCCAGCGTCGGGTCGTTGGGGTCCAGCCCCGCCTCCCGTGCCGTGGTCTCGTGGTTGCTGCTATGCCGGTTCCAGCCCAGGCGGACCAGGGCGCCGATGACATCGTCCGACAGGCCCAGCACCTTGCCCACCTCGCGGATGGCCATGCGCGAGCGATAGCAGATGACGGTGGCCACCAGCCCGGCATGGTCACGGCCATATTTTTCATAGATATACTGCATCACCTCCTCCCGCCGCTCATGCTCGAAATCGACATCGATGTCGGGCGGCTCGCCGCGTTCCTCGGAGATGAAACGTTCGATCAGCAGCTCGTTCTGGTCGGGGTTGACCGAGGTGATGCCCAGGCAGAAACAGACGGCGGAATTGGCCGCCGACCCCCGACCCTGGCAAAGGATGTCCTTGGATCTGGCGAAACGCACGATGTCGTAAACGGTGAGGAAATAGGGCGCGTATTTAAGCCGGCCGATCAGGTCGAACTCATATTCCAGCAATTGCCGGACCTTCTCCGGCACATCCTGCCGATAATATTTCTTCGCCCCCTCCCAGGTCAGCCGCTCCAGTTCCTCCTGCGGGGTGCGGCCATCGGGGATGGGGTCGATCGGGTAGTCGTATTTCAGCTCATCCATGCTGAACCGGCAGCGTTCGGCGATGGCGAGCGTATGGGCCAGGGCGTCGGGCCGGTCGGCGAACAGCGCGGCCATCGCGTCGGCGGGCTTGGGGTAATGCTCGGCATGCGGCGGCAGGCAGCGGCCGGCATTGGCCAGGGTACGGCCATGGTGGATGCAGGTCAGGATATCGTGCAGCCGTTGCCGGTCGGGATGGTGGTAGCGCACATCCTGCGTGGCCAGCAGCCCGATGCCATGACGGTCGGCCAGATCGCCCAGTTGCCGGATGCGGGACCGGTCATAGCCCTGGTAGAGGGCGGCGGCGGCCAGATAAAGCCCGGCGGCGGGCAGGGATTTGAACCGGTCCAGCATGGCGGACAAGGCCGCCAGCCGCTTCGGCGTCGGCCGTTCCGCCGGCGCCAGCACGGCCAGGATCAGACCCTCGGCCCAGACGGCAAGGTCGGCCAGGGACAGGTGGCATTCCCCCTTGGCCCCGCGCCGCTTGCCCAGCGTCAGCAGCCGTGTCAGGCGGCCATAGGCGGCGCGGTCGGTGGGATAGCACAGGACGGGCAGCCCATCGGTCAGGGTCAGGCGGCAGCCCACGATCAGCCGCATGCGATGCTGTTTGCAGGCCACATGCATGCGTACGGCCCCGGCCAGACTGTCATGGTCGGTGATGGCAATTGCCCTGCGCCCCAGCCCGGCGGCGGCCAGCACCAGCTCATGCGGGTGGGAACCGCCGCGCAGGAAGCTGAAATTGCTGGTGACCTGCAGGTCGACATAATCGGGCGCGTTCATGCGCACAGCCCGTGCAGATACCAGCAGGCCCGATCATCCACGGTGCGGAACAGCCAGAGGCGGCGGCCATCGGCCAGTTGCGCGCGGTAATAATCGCGCGTCGGGCCGGTACGGGCCCGCCACCAGTCGGGCCGGATACGTTCCGGCCCTTCCAGCCAATCGATGGTCAGGCGCTTGCCGCGCCAGTGCAGACCGTCGGCCATCTCCACGGGTTCGGGCGGATGCAGCAGCAGCATCGGGCGGGGCCCCTCCATCCGCCAGGTGCGGGGGCGGGCCGGGGGCGGGCGGTTGGGCTGGGGTTTGGGCCAGGGGGTCTTTTCCTCCCCGCCGCTTTCCCCCTTTCCGTCATCCCGGCGCAAGCCGGGAGCCAGGGGCGGGGTGCCCGACCTGTCGGCGGGTTTGGCGGGGACGGCGTTCAGCGAAGGTCCTGTGGCCCCTGGGTCCCGGCTTTCGCCGGGATGACGAGGGATCGTGGAAGGAGGGAGTGCTTCTGGTGTTCCCTCCGCCTCCATCTCCCCCGCCAGTTCCATGGCCAGTTCCGGCCGATGGGTGTCGCGCGGCTGCGGGCGGCCCACCTGATCCTCGCCCAGCCGGTTGACCAGCCGGTCCAAGAGCCCGGTCAGGGCGAAGGCGTCACCGCCGCCCACGGCCAGGCCGGCCTGTTCGGCGGTGAACACATCCGTGGAGGTGGCCACAAGCTGCATGATCTCGATGCCGAAGCCCGGCTCCACCTGGTCGAAGCGCTCACGGAACAGTTTCAGCAGCGCCTGGGGATCGCGGGCCGGACGGGCGGTGCCGATGGCGACATCCTGGGTGGTGGCATCGGTGCGGAAGCAGGTCAGCGACAGGCGCCGGGCACCGCGACCCGCCCCTTCCAGCCGGGCGGAGAGGTCGCGCAGCAGCGACAGGGTCGCCGCCTCGATCGCGTCGCGGGTGGCGATGGGTTCAGGAAAGGACAGGCGTACGCGCCAGAGCGGGGTGGCGGCCTGCGGGGCGACGGGATCGCCGGACAGGCCCAGCATCCGGTCCAGCCGCCGCACCGGTCCCGTGCCATAGCGGGCGACCAGCCCGGCGCGGGGCTGGCGCTGCAGGTCGCCGACGCTGCGCAGACCCACCCGCGCCAGATCCTCGGCCATCCCGTCATCCAGCCGCAGGGCGGCCAGGGGCAGGGGCAGCAGGCTGGCCCAGGTGCTGGTACCCGTGGGCAGGACGGGCCCGGCGCCGGCCGGCCGGTGCCGGGCCCAGCCCCAGGCGGCGGCGGCGCTGTCGCCCAGGCCCAGCCGGTGGGTCAGGCCGGCACGGCCCAGCCTTTCGCCCAGATCGGCCAGCACCCCTTCCTCCCCACCCAGCAGATGGGCGCATCCCGTGATGTCCAGCACCAGACCATCGGTTCCGTCGGTTGCCGCCTGCGGCGTATAGCGCTGGGCCCAGACGGCCAGACGGACCAGAGCGGCGCGGTCGGCCCCGATATCGGCCGGCATGGCCTTCAGGCCGGGGCACAGCGCGCGGGCATCGGCCAGCAGGAGGCCGGGCCGCAACCCGTCGGCACTGGCCAGCGCGTCCACGGCATGAAGGCGGATGCCGCCCTGTCCCGCCAGCGTCAAGGCCAGCGGGCCGGACAAGGCTTCCACCTTATTGCGCCGCCGCCACTGGTCCGTCGGCCAGCGGCTGAGCCAGATGGAGACGAAACGCCGCGTCATCCCAGGCAACCTCCCATCGTCCCGAACCCCCACCCCTTGAGCGGAGCAATGACACAAGCCAGCGGGGCCTTCCCCCCTCCTCATGCGCCGGGGCGTCGCGTGCGGACGCGACATGCCAGCGGGTCAGCGCCGTCGATGGCGGCGGTCGGGCCAAAGGCGGCAGGATCAGCAGGCCCAGCCCGCCCCCATCCTCCGCCGCCAGTTGCAGCCGCCGCCCCGCCACTGGGCCGGGCAGCAACCCGTCACCGACCACGGCGGCCAGGGCCGGACAGCGCAGCGCCTCCTCCAGCACCCAGAGCGCATCGTCGGCACTGGCGGGGCGCAGCAGGATCAGGCGGCCGGGGTCCAGCCCCATGGCGGCCAGACCCGGCCCATAGGGCATGTCGGCCAGGCCCAGCGGATCGCCCTTGTCCTTATGCCGGCACCAGAGGATGGGGCCAGGCGGCAGGCCTGACAGGATGGAGGCCACGTAACCATGTGCCCCGGCATCGCCCGGGGCCGGCAGGAATTCATGCATGCCGCCCCGCACCAGCCCCCCGCCCGGCAGGGCCCCATCCAGCGCGGGCAGTCCCAGGGACAAGGCCGTCCGCCCCTTGGGCGGGCGCACCCGGTCCATGATGGACAGCCGCTCCCGCAGGGCGGCGATGGTGGGGATCGTGTCGGTCATGGGCTTATTGTTCTTGTTTTGTTCCTTTTTGCAAGTACTGAATCTGTTTTGTTTGTTCCCTCAGGCGCCGGGCGCCGACATCCGTCGGCTTGGCTCACGCGACCACGCGGTCGCGGGCCGGCAGTCGTCGGCCTTCATCGGCAAATGCCGATGGTCCGTGTGCCCTCAAGGCAGCGGCTTGCATTTTCAAATATGGAGAAAGGGGGATCGGCGCGGCCGGTGCCGCGCCGATGGACCGGGGATCAGCCCAGACCCTTCTGGCCCATGTCCAGGAACTTCTGGCGGCGGTTCTGGCGCAGGGTGGCGCCGTCCTGGCCGCGCAAGCCATCCAGCGCATCCTCGATGGCATTGCCCAGCGCGGTGATGGTTTCCTCACGCCGGCGATGGGCGCCGCCGATCGGTTCCATCACCACGCGGTCGATGACCGCCAGTTCCTTCAGGTCCTGGGCGGTCAGGCGCAGGGCCGTGGCCGCGTCGGCGGCATTGGTGGCCGAACGCCAGAGGATGGAGGCGCAGCCTTCCGGCGAGATCACCGAATAGATCGAATGTTCCAGCATCAGCACGCGGTCGGCCGCGGCGATGGCGATGGCCCCGCCCGACCCGCCCTCGCCGATGATGGTGGACACCATCGGCACGTTGAGGCGCAGGCAGCTTTCGATCGACTTGGCGATGGCCTCGGCCTGGCCGCGCTCCTCCGCCGAGACGCCGGGGAAGGCGCCGGCCGTATCGACCAGGGAAATGACGGGCAGGTGGAAGCGGTCGGCCATGGCCATCAGGCGCTGGGCCTTGCGGTAACCTTCCGGCTTGGCCATGCCGAAATTGTGCTTCACTCGGCTTTCGGTGTCGTTGCCCTTCTCCTGGCCGATGACGACCACGGAACGGCCACGGAAACGGCCCAGCCCGCCGATGACGGCCCGGTCCTCACCGAACAGCCGGTCGCCGGCCAGCGGCGTGAAATCGGTGATCAGCGCCTCGACATAGTCCAGGCAGTGCGGCCGGTTGGGGTGGCGGGCCACCTGCACCTTCTGCGCCGGAGTCAGCTTGGCGTAGGTGGCCCGCAACAGCTTGTCCACCTTGTCCTGAAGCTTGCGCACCTCGTCGGCGATGTTCAGATCGCCGCCATCGGCCAGATGGCGCAACTCCTCGATCTTGGATTCCAGCTCCGCGATCGGCTTTTCGAATTCAAGGAAATGCATCGACGTGACGGTTCCGCCCTTGGCACTGAAGCGGGCTGATTAGCACGGGACGGGGCCGAGGGCCATAGTGTGTGTGCGCAGGGGTGGTGCCAACGGTCATCTGCGGTGACCGCTGGAGGCCGGCGACTGCCGGCCCGGCGCCTGAGGGAACAAGGAAATCAATCCAGGATGCGCACTTGATCCCCGGCCTTGATCTCTCCGCCCTGTTCGATCCGGGCATAGACGCCGCAGACCACATGCTCGAATCCGCTTTTCAGCGCCTTCAGCAGCGCCATGTCGCGCTCGCCCGTGGCGGGGTTCACCTCCACCGCGGCACAACGCGTCGTGGTCTTGAACACCGACAGCACCGTGTTGCCGATGGCGATGCGCTTGTCGACCCAGCCCATCTCGGCCCAGGGCACCAGGCCCGCCAGATGCAGGTTGGCACGGAAACGCAGGGGATCGACGGGGCGCTGTGTCACCCGTTCGATATCCTTGACGCTGGCCAGGTTCAGCAGCGACACGGCCTTGTCCGGTATGTCGGTGAAATTATGCCCGGGGCTTTCCACGATCTTGAAGGGGCCGGGGGCGGCCGCATCCTTCATATAGGCCGACAGGAACTGGTCGATCAGCAGCCGTCCTGTGGGCGTGTCGATGCGACCGCCGGCCACACGCTTGCCATTGCGGTTCAGCACCAGCATGCAGGTGGCGGGATCGAACACCGCCTGCAAAGTCGCCAGCTTCTCATCCCGCAGCAGGACCAGGAAGTTGGTCTTCGGCTTCCAGGCCGGGGCCAGCGGGTCGAAATGCGTCGCCCGGTGCAGAATGGCGAAGCGCCGGTCATGCGGCAGGCAGCCGCCCGGCGTCAGGGTGACGGTATCCAGCTTCTGGGCCGAAAGACCCTTCACCGGATAATAATGGATGGCATGGAGCGTCGCGGACATGATGGCGGCAGAATAATCCGCCCTGCGGTCACGGCGCAACCGCGACAATGGGCCAAAACCGGTAATTCGGTTTCATGATCGGGCCAGGCAACCGTGTGAGCCAAATCCCGGTGAGATTAACTCACCGGGATTTGGTACGGCGGCGACTGCCGCCGCGCGGCAAGTGCCGCGTAGCCAAGCTGCCGGATGGCAGCGCCGGCGACTGAGGTCGGTGATCGGTGACGATCACCGAGACTTGGTATACGTCAGAACAGGCCCAGCTGCTGCGCCGGCACCACCGCACCTTCGATGCGCAGCAGGGTCAGCTTGGTGTCCACCCCGCCTGGCGCTGAAAAACCACCCGTGCCGCCGCCGGCCGCCATCACCCGGTGGCAGGGCACGACGATGGGCCAGGGATTGCGGCCCAATGCCTGCCCCACGGCACGCGGCACGGTATGGGGCTGCATATCGCCCAGCACGTGCAGCGGCATACGTTTGGCCACCTCGCCATAGGTCAGGGTTCGGCCCGGCGGGATGGCACGGGCGATGGCATAGACGGCAAGGTCGAAGGGGCCGGTGGCGGCCATGTCCAGGCGGATTTCCAGCAGGTCGCGCTTGTCGCCGGCCAGCAGGGCGCGGATGCCGGCGATGGCCGCCGCGGCCTCTCCCGTCGGCTCTCCCGGTTCCGCCCCCGGCACGGCCTTGCGCATGCGGCTGGGCAGGTCGGCCCCCTCCGTCGCGGGCAGGCGCACGGCCAGCAAGCCATCCGGCCCCCAGGCGATGGCGCAGGGGCCGACGGGCGTTTCGAAAAGGTGAAAGAAACGGTCGCTCATGGCGGACAGGATAGACAGTACGGACCCTGCCGTCGCCCCCCTTGTGGCATTCTGATCCCCTACCCACATCAATGACGATCCTCCCGGATCGCACAATCGTGGATCATCGCATCTGTCGGGCCCAGCGGGGACGATGGGGCAATGTCGGGGAGTATGAGGGTTATGGATTTCAAGAATTATACCGAGCGCGCCCAGGGTTTCATCCAGGCCGCACAGGGTGCCGCCGCCCGCGCCGGGCATCAGCAGCTGACACCCGAACATCTGTTGAAGGCGCTGCTGGAGGACCAGGAGGGCATGGCCGCCAACCTGATCGCCTCTGCCGGCGGTGATGCCGCCAAGGCCAATGCCGGAATCGATGCGGCTCTGCGCAAGCTGCCCAAGGTGGAAGGCGGCAATACTCAGATTTTCGCCACGCGTGAACTGGTCCGCACCTTCGAACAGGCGGGCGAGCTGGCCAAAAAGGCTGGCGACAGCTTCGTCACCGTCGAACGGCTGCTGCTGGCGCTGGCGCTGACCACGGGCACCGATGCCGCCAAGGCACTGGCCGATGCCGGTGTTACCCCGCAGAAGCTGAACGAGGCTGTCAACAGTCTGCGCAAGGGCCGCACCGCCGACAGCGCGTCTGCCGAACAGGCCTATGACGCGCTGAAGAAATACGCCCGCGACCTGACCCAGGCGGCGCGTGACGGCAAGCTGGACCCGGTCATCGGCCGTGACGAGGAAATCCGCCGCACCATCCAGGTGTTGGCGCGGCGCACCAAGAACAATCCCGTCCTGATCGGCGAGCCCGGCGTGGGCAAGACCGCCATTGTCGAGGGTCTGGCCCTGCGCATCGTCAATGGCGACGTGCCGGAAGGATTGAAGACCAAGAGCCTGCTGTCCCTGGACCTGGGCGCCCTGGTGGCCGGCGCCAAGTTCCGGGGCGAGTTCGAGGAGCGGCTGAAGGCCGTGCTGTCGGAGATCCAGTCGGCGGCCGGTGAGATCATCGTCTTCATCGACGAGCTGCACACCCTGGTCGGGGCCGGCAAGGCCGACGGCGCCATGGATGCGTCCAACATGCTGAAGCCCGCACTTTCCCGCGGGGAGCTGCATTGCGTGGGCGCCACGACGCTGGACGAGTATCGCAAATATATCGAGAAGGACCCGGCGCTGGCGCGGCGCTTCCAGCCGGTGTTCGTGGCGGAGCCGACGGTTCAGGACACCATCTCCATCCTGCGCGGCCTGAAGGAGAAGTACGAGCTGCACCATGGCGTGCGCATCACCGACAGCGCCATCGTGTCGGCCGCTACCCTGTCCAACCGCTACATCACCGACCGGTTCCTGCCCGACAAGGCCATCGACCTGATCGACGAGGCCGGTTCGCGCCTGCGCATGGTGGTGGACAGCAAGCCGGAAGCCATCGATGAGCTGGACCGCCGCATCATCCAGCTGAAGATCGAACGCGAGGCGCTGAAGCGCGAGACCGACCAGGGCTCACGCGACCGGCTGGAGAAGCTGGAGACGGAGCTGGCCGAGCTGGAGCAGAAATCCGGCACCCTGACCGCACAGTGGCAGGCGGAGAAGGACACGCTGACCGGTGCGCAGAAGCTGAAGGAGGAGCTGGAGCGGGCGCGGGCCGAGCTGGAACAGGCGCAGCGCTCGGGCGACTGGGCACGGGCTGGTGAGATCACCTATGGCCGCATCCCCGACCTGGAGAAGCGCCTGGCTGATGCCGAGGCCGCCAGCCAGCACCGCATGCTGAACGAGGCGGTGCGCGAGCAGGACATCGCCGCTGTGGTCAGCCGCTGGACCGGCATCCCCATGGACAAGATGCTGACCGGGGAGCGCGAGAAGCTGCTGGCCATGGAAACCCATCTGGGCAGCCGCGTCATCGGCCAGGAGGAGGCGGTGGTGGCCGTGGCCAATGCCGTGCGCCGGTCCCGCGCCGGTTTGCAGGACCCCAACCGCCCCATCGGCAGCTTCCTGTTCCTGGGCCCCACGGGCGTGGGCAAGACGGAGCTGACGAAAGCGCTGGCCGAGTTCCTGTTCGATGACGAGACGGCGATGGTCCGCATGGACATGTCCGAGTACATGGAAAAGCACGCGGTCAGCCGCATGATCGGCGCCCCGCCGGGCTATGTCGGCTATGACGAGGGCGGGGCGCTGACGGAAGCCGTGCGCCGCCGGCCCTATCAGGTGGTTCTGTTCGACGAGGTGGAGAAGGCCCATCCGGACGTGTTCAACATCCTGCTGCAGGTGCTGGATGATGGCCGCCTGACCGATGGCCAGGGCCGCACGGTGGATTTCCGTAACACGCTGATCATCATGACCTCGAATCTGGGTTCCGAATTCCTGGCGAACCTGCCGGATGGCGAAGACAGCAGTGCGGCCAGGAGCCAGGTGATGGAGGTGGTGCGCGGCTCCTTCCGCCCGGAATTCCTCAACCGGCTGGACGAGATCCTGATCTTCCACCGCCTGTCGCGGCACAACATGTCGGGCATTGTGGAGGTGCAGCTGGGACGCCTGACCAAAATGCTGGCGGAACGCGAACTGACCCTGGAACTGACCCCGGCGGCCAAGGAATGGCTGGCGGACAAGGGGTACGATCCCGTCTATGGCGCTCGTCCCCTGAAGCGGGTGATCCAGCGGGAATTGCAGAACCCGCTGGCCACCCGCATCCTGGAAGGCAAGGTCTCGCCTGCCGCGTCCGTGCAGGTCGATGCCAATGGCGATGGTTTGCTGATCCAGGGCGAGCCGGCCCACGGCCCCCTGCCGCCGGCCGGCGAATCGGCCTGGGGACAGGCCAAGACCATCCATTGATGGGATGTGCCGATGGCGTGAGCGATAGCTCATGCCATCGCAGGCCGGCGACCGCCGGCCTGCGACCGCGTGGTCGCGCAAGCCAAGCCGCCGGATGGCGCCGCCCGGTTTCTCGAGGGAGAAATGCGCGCATGGCGGATAAGGGAAATCGGCAGAGTGCAATCTGCCGGTTTCCCTATTCTATGGCTGGACATGCATCGGCCGCCATACCGGTCAGAAACCGGGAATTGCGCGGCGCCATCAAGAGCCGGGTGTCGACGTGAGCCGTTTCTGGAGCCCCATCGTCCATTCCTTGACCCCCTATGTCGCGGGCGAACAGCCCCGGATCGACGGTTTGGTCAAGCTGAACACCAACGAGAACCCCTACGGTGTCTCCCCCCATGCCGTGGCCGCCATCACCGCAGCGGTGAACGAGACGCTGCGGCTCTATCCCGACCCGACCGGTTTGGCCCTGCGCCAGGTGATCGCCGAGAGCTACGGTCTGGATGTGGGGGAGGTGTTTGTCGGCAATGGCTCCGACGAGGTGCTGGCCCATTGTTTCCAGGGCCTGCTGAACCATGACCAGCCGCTGCTGTTCCCCGATATCAGCTACAGCTTCTACCCCACCTATTGCCGCCTCTATGGCATCAATTTCCAGACGGTGCCCTTGGATGGGGAGATGCGGGTGCGGGTGGCGGATTACCGCCGGCCCTGCGGCGCCATCATCCTGCCCAACCCCAACGCGCCCACGGGCACCGCCCTGCCGCTGGATGCGATCGAGACGCTGCTGCGCGATCATCCCGACCAGATGGTGGTGATCGACGAGGCCTATGTGGATTTCGGCGCCGACAGTGCCATTCCCCTGGTCCGCCAATACCCCAACCTGCTGGTCATCCACACCTTCTCCAAATCGCGCAGCCTGGCCGGTTTGCGTGTCGGCTTCGCCGTGGGGCAGCGGCCGTTGATTGACGCGTTGGAGCGGGTGAAGGACAGTTTCAACTCCTACCCGCTGGATCGGTTGGCCCTGGCCGGGGCGGTGGCCGCGTGGAAGGACCAGGACTGGTTCGACCAGAACCGCCAGAAGATCATTGCCAGCCGGGAACAGCTGACGGTGGCCCTGACGCGGATGGGGTTCCAGGTGCTGCCCTCATCCGCCAATTTCATCTTCGCCCGCCATCCGGACCGGGCCGGCGCCGATCTGGCCGCCGCCTTGCGTGCCCGCGCCATCCTGGTCCGGCATTTCGCCAAGGACCGTATCAGCGATTACCTGCGCATCACCATCGGCACCGAAGCGGAATGCGAGCGCCTAGTGGGGGCGCTGGGCGAGGTCCTGGCCTGAGCCGCCCAAACAACAAAAAAGCCCGGCCGAATCGCTTCGGCCGGGCTTTTTTGTTGTTTGGGCGGCTCAGCAGCCGCGCTTGCGGTCGCAGCTGGATTTGGACGGCTTGGCGGCCCGCGGCGTGGCCGATACCAGTCCGACGCCTTCGCCCACCGCGTCGCCACCGGCTTCGAACCGGTCCTGAAGGCTGGCCATCACGCCCTTGAAACGGGCCAGTTCCTTGCCGTCCAGGTTGCGGCCCGTGGGCACGGCCACCGACAGCGGGTTCACCTGCTGCCCGGCCTTGACGATCTCATAATGCAGATGGGCGCCGGTCGACCGGCCGGTGGTGCCGACATAGCCGATGACGTCGCCCTGGGCCACGCGCGCGCCCTTGCGCATGCCGGCGCCAAACCGGGACATGTGGGCATAGGCGGTGGAAATCTCACCATTATGGCGAATGCGGATATAGTTACCGTAGGAGCCGTTGGGCCCGACCTCGTCCACGACGCCGGCACCGGCGGCATAGATCGGCGTCCCTGTGGGGGCGGCGAAATCCACACCCTTATGCATCTTGCTATAGCCCAGCACAGGATGGCGGCGCATGCCGAAGCCCGACGACAGCCGCGCCCCGTCGATCGGGGTCTTCAGCAGGGCCTTGCGGATGGACGAACCCTGGGTATTGAAGAATTCGGCGATGCCCTGGCTGTCCTCGTAGCGATAGATGGCCTGTTCCTTGCCCGATAGGGTCAGCGAGGCATAAAGGATGTTGCCACCGCCGCTGGCGACCTCGCCATCCTCGGTCACCACCTGCTCGTACAGAACCTCGAACCGGTCGCCCGGCTGGATGTCGCGCTGGAAGTCGACATCATAGGAGTAATTGCGGATCAGCTCGGTCAGCACGCTCATCGGCACGCCGGCGGCGCGACCCGATTCGAACAGCGATGAGCGGATTTCACCCTGGGCCGCCACGGCGCGGCGGGCCAGCTTCTTCGCCGTCTCGGCGGCCTGGAAGCGCACACCGTTGAAGCTGACCGACACCGACCGCTCGACGGCCGGCTGGAACTCGAACCCGACGAATCGGCCCTCGCCCCCGGTGCGGTCGAACATCACCTCGACCGGCTGGCCCGACTTCATGCGGCGGGGATCATAGACGGCCTTCAGGGCGGCCACGGCCTCCTGCGCATGCGGCTGCGGCACGTCGGCCTCCAGCAGCACCTGCATCAGGGTCTCACCCCGGCCCAGATTGACCAGGCGGCGTTCAACGGGATCGGCGGCCTGCTCGCTGTCGCCCCAGGCATCCGGAGCGGCGGAAAGGCCCTGCTGGGCATCCAGGGACGCAAGGGCGGGCGTGGTTTCCAGCGTCGTTTTCGACGTGGACAGGCTGGTGGAGTGAAGGAAAGCGGCGGTCCCGGCGCCCCCAAGGGCGGCCAGGGCAATGGTCGCAATCGCAAAACGCTTCATCAGCACTGACCAACCTCCATCCCGATGCTCCTCCTGGCTTTTGACCGATTGGCTGCCGAACCTGTACATTCAGCGGATGGTTACGAAAGTGACGCTTCCGACACTGTCAATGGCTCTCTTCAATCGAAGAATGCAATTACCGCAGCGGACCCGTGCTTCCCGCACCGACGTTCGGCATAATCCCCATCCTTATGGGGGAATGCGAGCAAAAAGACGTAGGCAGGGTGAAAAAAACCGCTGGCCAACGCCGACTTTCGTTGTTCCACCCCCGTACGGGGGCCGCCCTTCGGGATTAGGCGATTCAGCGTATATATAAGCTCGCGCGCGTGGACGGTTTCTGGCGAGGTGCCCTGCGCAGTGATTGTCATTTTTCTGAAATTAGTGCTTGCAGCCGATGCTCAGCGGGTCTATATCCCGGCTCCCGCAGCGAGGCGGCCGATGAGGCAGCGGCGATGCGGTGGTTCTTCGGGGCTCCAAGCCTCTGACATTGTTGAAAAAAGTTGATCATCGTTTATCTGATGATTGTTCACTTCTCTTTAAGGATTAGTGATTGATTGTCGGGAATGTTGATTGCTTG
>NZ_JBLTYX010000038.1:0-30868 GCF_048066115.1 Niveispirillum sp. KHB5.9
GGACTGGCATCTATGTCCTCGTCGGCTACAGCAATCAGGACGCCGATTTACCGACCCTCTATGTCGGGCAGGCCGATGGTGTGCGGGGCCGGATCGATTCCCATTACACGACAAAGGACTTCTGGGATTGGGGCGTGGTGTTCGTCTCAACCAGCGGCGGCTTGAACCGCGCCCATGTCACTTGGCTGGAATATGCGCTGGTCAAGAGGGCCAACGAGGCAAAACGTTGCCACCTCGACAATGGCAATGCTCCGCAGGAACCGGCCTTGAGCGAGGCAGAGAAAGCCGACACCCGCGCCTTCCTGAAGGAAGTTCTTCAGATTCTCCCCCTGGTGGGGTTGCGGGCATTCGAGATACCTAAAGCGGTCGCCGTGCCGCAAGCGGTGGACCCCATCTCGGTGCCGCAGCCCAAGAGCCCCAAGCCCGACACCATCATCGTGCCAGCACAGAAGGACGGCTTTGAGAGGGTCTTCCTTGGCGAAGATTGTTGGTACGCGGTCAGAATCTCAGGCGGCATGCTCGACAAGATCAAGTATATCGCCGGTTACCAGACGCAACCGGCTTCAGCCATCACGCACTACGCCCCGGTTTCCCGGATCGAACCGTATGGTGAAGATGGCAAGTACAAACTATTGTTCTCTGAGAAGGCAAAGCCGATCGGCCCGATTCCCTATGCCGACGCCCCACAAGGTGCGATGCAAGGGCCACGCTACACGACGTTCGCAAAACTCCACTCGGGCGGCAAACTTACCGACCTGTTGTCCAAGTGATTGTGGGGGCGTCACGCCGCGCGTGCTTCCACTGCGCTTCCACGCCGGTTGCCGCTTCCATTACGCAAACAGCAAAAAGGCCAGCAACCCGTTGGGATTGCTGTCCTTTTTTGGATGCGGGGGCAGGATTTGAACCTGCGGCCTTCAGGTTATGAGTTTGAAAAGTATTCATACGATGATGTACTACCGAACACACCGAAATAACCTAAATAACTGATAACACTTTTGATATTTTGACTTCTATGTACGACCAGATACCATCATCAGCGCTCCGATTTTATCTCATCTGGTAGCTATATGGTAGCTGATACCAAGCACCAGGATGATGCTTCCGGTGTTTCTGGAGATGAATGATGGCAAAGCTCTCCAAACGTTCCGTGGATGCCGCGGTTGCAGGTCCGACCCTGAAGGTGGTTTGGGATGAAGAGTTGCGGGGGTTCGGCGTCCGCATCCATCCGACGGGTCGCAAGGTCTACATCGTGAAGTGCCGGATCAACGGCCAACAGCGGTTCATCACGATTGGCCAACATGGCCCTGTGACCGCCGAGCATGCGCGGGCACGGGCCTATGAAATCCTGTCCGAAGCGAAGAACGGACGGGATCCGGCACAGGAACTCGATCAGGCACGGAAGGCCCCGACCATGAAGGCGCTGGGAGAGCGATTTCTGGAGGAGCATGTCGCTGTACGCTGCAAGCCTTCGACGCAGTATGAGTATCGGCGGTCGGTGGAACTGTTCACTAATCCCAAGATCGGGACCCGCCGGGTCACGGACATCCAACGCCGGGATATTGCGGAACTCCACCATTCGCTGCGGCACATCCCGTATCAAGCCAACAGAACCCTTGGCGTGTTATCCAAGATGTTCAATCTGGCTGAGGTCTGGGGCCTTCGCCCCGACGGCAGCAATCCATGCCTGCATGTGAAGAAGTTCCCGGAGGAGAAGCGAGAGCGCTTCCTCTGCACGGACGAATATGCAGCACTGGGGCGGATACTGGCCGAGTTGGAAGCAGCGAAATCGGAGCCGGTTTCCGTCATCGCTGCCATCCGGTTGCTGATGCTGACTGGGTGCCGGCTTAACGAAATCATGACCTTGAAATGGGCCTATATCGACTGGCAGGCGAAGGCGTTCAGACTGCCGGATTCCAAAACGGGGGCCAAAGTAGTTCTGTTCGGGGACGCTGTTGCAGTCGTCCTGCGTGCCATTCCGAAGCTGCCGGGCAATCCGTGGGTTATCACGGGCACAAAGGAGGGCTCCAGACTGACAGACCTTCAACCACCATGGCGGCGAATTCGCCGACGGGCGGGGCTGGACGATGTTCGCATTCATGATTTGCGACATTCGTTTGCCAGTGGCGCCCTGTTTCTGGGCGAAGGGTTGCCGATGATCGGGAAGTTGCTGGGCCATACGCAGGTGCAGACCACCGCCCGGTATGCCCATCTGGCACTTGATCCGGTCCGGAATGCTGCGGAGAAGGTGTCCGGCTTCATTGCAAAGCAGGCTGCTGGCCTTCAAGCGCTCGATTCAGGCCGAAGACGCCGGTTCAGGATCACCGGTCGACGTTTAATCAATACCAGCTGTTCTTGAACCACATGCGCGACACGAAGAACGCCTAGCGTCGCCGCCACCACAGCCATAGGCCTGTGATACACAGGCCGGCAGTGGCCAACCCCGCCAGCAGCACCAGAATCCGGCCCGGCAGACCCAAGCCTTTGCCGGAATGCAGCGGGTACTGCCAGGCAAAGAACAGGTCACCCATCCCCTCTCCCCGATCGTGCCGGCTTCCGAGAAGGTGGCCATCCATCATCGACACATAAACCCATAATCGACCATAACCATCCATGTCGCGGTCGTCGAAACGGCGAACGCCATAGACGCCATAGCGATACAGCGGAAGGACACTGTCCACCTGTCCCCCAACGACCGCGACAGCCTGCTCCACCCCAACCAGCGGCGTTGCAACCGGCTGAACCGGAAACCCGTAATGCAGTCGTTCGGACACGGGTACCACCAACCGTGCCGCGTCCCGCGTCTCCTCATGCCAGGTCAGGGTCAGGGACGTGACAGCCAGGACGAGGGTGATTGGGAACAGCCACAGGCCCCCGGCGCGGTGCAGATCAAACAGCCATTTCAGGCTGAATCCGCGACCGGCCACGACAAAGGACGCGCGCCACTTAGCCAGGGCGGGGAAGGAAAGGGCCGTAGCGATGATATGGTCGATGATCCAGAACAAGGCCATCAACCCCAGAATCCACACCATCACCGGCCCCAACATCAGATCCATATGCAGGGCGTACAGCGTGTCCATCAGGTGCCGTCGGTCAAAGGACAGGACCTCGGTCTCCCGCCAACCCAATAAGGATCCGTCGCGCGGATCGGCGAAAAGCTGGACTGAAACCGCCTCTCTCCCATCAATCGGCGCCGATCCGAGGATGGTGATGCTGTCATCCGCCCGGTTTGGTGCATCCAGGAAGCGCGCCGTGAAGCCCGGCAGATGTTGTGACGCTGCCGCCAAGGCCCGATCCAGGGCCGGCGGCTCGTCGCTTGCTGCAACCGTTCGCCAATCCGGATTCAACCAACGATCCAGCTCATCATAAAAAGTAATGGCCGACCCGGTCAGCGCCAATGGCAGGAGCCACAGCACGGCCAGCAGCCCGAACCAGCGATGCAGACGTCGCGCCAGGGGGCGCCATCGCCAGGACGGCGCCCCCCTTTCCCCGATGGTCTTGGCCATATCAGTAGCGGACGGCTACCGACAGGCGGACATCCCGCCCCGGCTCATAGACACCGGCCACCCCTTCCCAGCCGGGAATGGCGTTGTAATCGGCCACGCTGGCATGCGCCCGGTACAGCTTGTCGAACAGGTTATAGACACCGGCTGTCACGGTCAGGCTATCATCGTCCAGGGGCTGCCAGCGGGCGAAGAGGTCGACCACCGTATAGCCGGGTTTGCTGACATATTGCGTTTCGCCGATCCAGCCGATGGCGACGCCGCGCTGCAGGACCTCGATATCGTTCAGCGCATCGAACCGTGTCACCGCCACTTCGAAGCCCAGGTCTTGTGTGGGGGCGTAACCTGCCGTGACGCTCCAGTTATCGCCGACGGAATTGCCCAGGCCGATATGTTCATATCCCTCGATCAGGTCGCCATTCAGGCGCGACCGGTAATGGTTGTAATAGGCATCGATGGCGAAGGGGCCATGGCTATATCCGGCCCTCAGTTCCACGCCCTTGGCCCGGAACCGCCCCACATTCTCGTAATGGACGGCGTCCTGCGGCGGTGCGCCATTGCCAATCTGATCCAGGATCACGTCCTTGATGCGCATATTGTAATAGGCCACCGATGCGCGGAACCCATCCTGGTCATAGGCCAGACCCGTTTCGAAATTGCCAACCTTTTCCGGCTTCAGGGTTGGCGACAGCGAGATACGACCCGGCCGCTTTTCAAGGGTGAAGGCATCGCCGATCTCCTTGCCCCGGAAGGCCTGCGCATAGCCGATATTGGCCGAGACGGCATCGGTGATCTGATAGTTCAGGCCGGCATTCAGGCTGATCCCATCGCTGTCGGTGCCGTTGGCATATGTCACCTGCTCCAGGTCATAAGCGTCATAGCGGGCACCCAGGCTCAGCAGCAACGGCTCCGCCACCTGCCAATGGTCCTGGACATAAAAGCTCAGCAGTTCGCCCTTTTCCTTGAAGCGACCGACAACCGTACTCCAGGCCCATTTGCCCCAGACCGCAGGATCGCCCTGATACTCGCCCACCACCTGATCGTCACGATATTCGCCGCCGACAGTGATGTCATGGGCATCCAGATCGACGCGGGCGCGCAGGTCGGCCCCGCGGCTGCGGATGGAGCCGCCATACAGTCCCCAGCGGTCATAGCGGTCCTGGATAAAGCGTGAGCGGGTCCAGTAGCCCGTCGCCTCCAGTTCCGCCAGCCCCAGATCGGCCTGGTAATTGACGACGCCCGTCTGTCGCTTGCCCTCCGCCGGGAACAGTCTGGCTCCCTCCAACACTGGCCAGTTGGGGCGCTGACCGAAGGATGCCTTCTCGTCGCGCTGCTCGAAACTGACGCTCAGATGATGATCCTCGGCGACAAGACCACCCAGCTTCACGAAGCCAAGTTCCTGTTCGGCCGATGTGCCGCGCAGTCGGTTACCAGCCCCGTCCTTCATGTCGTCGCGGTCAACCCGAACATAGGAGCCGACAAAGCCGATATCGCCCGCGACCCGGCCGTAAAGCGTGCCACTGAGCTTGTAACCGTCATTGCTGAACCAACCAGCCTTGGCGATTCCGCCCATATTGCGATCGGGTGCCAGCAGATCGTCGACGTCTTTGGTGCGAAAACGGATAGCACCGCCGATGGCACCGAAGCCGGAGGTCGCCTCGCCGGCGCCAGCCTGGACCTCCACGCTTTTCAACAATTCCGGTTCAATGGAAACGCGCCCGACATGGTGGAAAAGGGTGCCATGCTGGGGCGCGCCATCGACGGTGACATTCAGCAGGCTGTCCTCCAGCCCGCGTACATAGATTTTCTGGGCGATGCCCACCGACCCGCCGACGGAGACGGACGGCACCTGGCGAAACAGGTCCGACAGGTCGGATGCCTGCCGCATCTCAATCTCCCGCTGGTCGATGGCGACATCGGTCAGCACGCCGACAACCACGATCTCCGCAAGGTCGGTCGCCGCTTCCTGTTCACGTGCTCCAGCCCGCAGAGGCGCTGGTAGGGGCGCCAGACTGTAGGTGCCCCCCGGCCCCACCTGCGCGCGCAATCCGGAGCCTGCAAGCAGCCGTTCCAGCGCCGCCACGGTTGTGAAGCGGCCGGACAGGCCCGATGTCTGCTTGCCACGGATAAGGTCAGGATCAACAGTGATAATGATCCCGGCCTGCTGTCCCAACCGGGCTACAGCCGCACCCAAGGGACCTGCGGGAATATCGAACCCCTGTTCGGTGGCAGCCTGTGCCATGACCCGGGGCACCTGCACGATCCCCGTCCCGGCCAGCAGCGCCACAGTCGCCGCCATCTGCCCCATCTTCATCCAGTCGCGCACCATCATTCTGTCCTTGGCAAAATTGTCTTCCACCATGGGGACGGGCGCGTTCGCAAAACGGGACAGGCCGGCCAGCAAAAATTTTCAGCGGCTGGTCGACAGCACCATATCCCCATCTGGGGCGCGGTACAGGCGCAGGCCCGTGGCGGCGGCCAGCGCCTGAACTGCACGATCGGTATCATCCAGCGGGAAACTGCCCGTGACCCGCCGACCGGCCAGAGATGCCGGATCAAAACGGATCGGGCGCTGGCGCTGCCGATTCAGTTCACTCAGCAGTTCAGGCAGCGGCATGTCGTCGGCTTCCAGCCAGCCGCGCACCCAGCCGGCGGCGGCGCGCGGATCGACATCTGACAGGCGCTGGACACCCGTGGGTGTGATCAGCGCCCGCTGCCCGGCGGCGAGGTCCAGACACCCAGCAACCTGCGCGTTGGCGCAAACCTGCACCCGCGATTCCACGACCGTGATGCGGGTGCCTTCCGCCTGCTTGCGCACTATATAGGCCGTGCCAAGCGCCGTTGCCGTGCCGTCCGCCGTTGTCACCGTGAAGGGACGGGTCGCATCCGCTGTCACCGTCGCTTGCACCTGCCCCTGGAACAGGGTGATCCGCCGCACCGTGGCCGACAAGTCAACATCAACGGCACTGTTGCCGTCCAAGACAAGTTCCGATCCGTCCGCCAGGGCGACGTTGCGGCGTTGCCCCGCGTCCGTCCGGTGATCCGGAAACAGTGGCACCAGCAGGGGCGCCAGCCGCCAGCCGCCAGCCACCACCAGGACCAGCATTGCCAGCGCCGCAATGGCGGATCGATGGTCAGGCCGCGCCCGGCGGGCAGCCGCGACCGTCAGCGTTTCGCGTTCCATCCCGTCCAGCCGATCGAAACGCGCGGCCAGACCCCGCATGCGATCCAGCGCCACACGGTGCCGTGGGTCCTGGCTGCACCAGCGTTCACAGGCCTCGCGCACCTGCCGGTTGACGTCGGCATCGTCCAGAAGGGCAGCCCAATTGGCTGCACGCGCCACAATCTCCGCCGTTGGCTCAGCGTTTGGAACCGCCCTGACCGACATCACGCGTCAACGTAAGCCAGGGCATAGCACCGGGCGTAAGCCGCGGCGATGTGACGCTTAACCGTGCGATCCGATAGGCCCAGTGCAGTGGCGATGTCCGCGTGGGCCATCCCCTCCAGGCGCCGTAACAGAAAGGCCTGCCTTGTTACCGGCGGCAATGCCTCCAGCAGCCGCAGGATACCGTGCAGCAACTGTACCGCCTCCGCGATGTGCTCCGGTGTCAGATGGTCAGCGGTGCCAAAACGGTCCCCCAGCACATCCAGATAAGCCCGCTCCACCTCCCGCGCGCGAATGTCGTCGATCAGCAGGCGTCGGGCCACCGTTGCCAGATAGCGCTTGGCATCATCGGGCAGGACCGGGCGGCGTTCCAGCAACCGGCAGAACGTGTCCTGCGCCAGATCCGCCGCCCTTTGCGGGCAGCGTGTGTGCCGACGCAGCCAATCACGCAGCCAGCCGCCATGCGCGGCATAAAGCCCCCCGATATCTGCAATGGCGTCAACCACCCCAACCCCCGACCGGTGTCATCCATTCCGCCCTTGAGTTAGCCGAACTGCGACTGATTATCAACAACACTCACGCGGGGTTGGGACGATGGCGCAGACTGGCCAGGAGCAGGGCGCCGGTAATCAGAAGTACGGCATTAATGACCCAACCCATCGGATCGGCCCCCGGTCCCATCCGCAGCAGCACGTGCCCCAGCGCCAGAACCAGCAGCAACAAGCCGGACAGCAGGCGCCCCCAACGGGACACGATCTCAGCGGACAGGAAAGCCGCGGCGGACAGTGCCGCCAATGTCAGCCCGCCCCAAATCAGCAAGGCCGATTGCGGCGTCGCAGCCGGCATGGCCAGGACTGCAACCGCCGCCCCGGTCAGCGCCAATGGCTGGCCCCAGACGGTTGCCGCCCACACCCGTTCCCACCCAGGCGCCGGGCGTCCCTTGTCGCGGCGACGCGCCAGCCAGATGGTGACCCCGTTCATCGCCATATAGGTCAGGCCAAAACCCAGCAGCCCATAGGCGATTTTCACCAGTCCGCCGCCAAACCAGCCAAAATGCAGGGTGCCCAGCGAACTGATGATCCCTTCGCCGACATTGCCGTCGACCGCACGCTTGCTGAAGAACAGCTTGCCCTCGCGGTCGAACGTATAGGCATCCGTGTGCGCAAGACGGTCTGAACCGTCATCGACATTGAACAGGGCGGCCCCGCCCATTTCGGTCGGATGCTCCAGGAAGATGCTTTCAATGCGTCCATCCGTATGGCGGGACAGCTCCGCGAACATCGGCACCAGATCCAGCATCGGTGCCGGGCGCGGGTCGTCCGCCGGGTGCGGCGGCACAAACAGGGCATAGACCTTTTCCGTATCACCCTGGAACACCGCCAGTCCCAGGACACCGACGATCAGGGTCGTCAGGCCCAGCAAGGCCCCGGTTAGCGACACGACCACATGGAAGGGCAATGCCCAGACGCCGATGCGGTTATGCAGGTCCGCCTCCTGCAAGCGCCGCGAACCGCCCAGGCGCAGATGGAAGGCATCGCGGAAAATGCGCGGATGCGCCAGCAGGCCGGAAATCAGCGAGGACAGCAGCGCCACCCCCGTCAACCCGACCAAGAACATGCCCCAGCTTCGCGGCAGATGCAGATGGATATGAAGGGCTGTCAGGAACTCCGTCCAGGGGCTGGCACCCCCCTCCGTCAAGGCACCGTCTGCGTCAGCGATCCAATCGCGGTGCGTACCGGCGACGTCGGTGGTGATCTTCAGCCAGGGCAGTTCCGCTCCCGGTATTGTGATGAACACATGCTCCACCCCCTCGCCCGTCGCGGCCACGGCCGCCAACGCTGCCTTCTGCACCGCTTCGGGCGAAACGGCGTCCAGGCGCGACAGGTCGGCATTCTCCCACCGCTGCAGCTCATACGCGAAGACGGCGATGCTGCCCGTCAGGCAGACAAGATAGAGGATGGCGGCGAAGGCCAGACCCAGCCCGCTATGTCCCTTCAGGACGGCGGCGACGAAGCCGGGCGGCAGCAACGGGCGACGCTTGCGCCCGGCGACAGGAACATCCGTCATGCGAACCCCTTCAGGATGGAGGCGGTGAAGCCGACCAGCGCCGTTCCCACCAGCACCGCGGTAGCCCGAATGATGCGGTTATCGGCCAGCGTCCAGGCCATGGCGGCCCCCCAGACAACGGGCACCAGCAGTCCCCCGACCACCAGCCGCGTCTGCGCCGCCCCCGGCATCCAAACCGCATAGGCGATGCCGATTGCCAAGGCGGCAATCATCCCGATCGGCCCGGCCAGCGACCAGCGCAGCACCGTACGCCAGGTGGAACCAGGCCGTTCCAGCGGTTCCGGTGCCAGACTGTCACGCCCGGTACGGCCCGCGCGGGCCGTGCGGATTTGAAACCCCGTTGCCACCAGCAACAGTGCCGCCAGGGGAATGAGTGCCAGGGCAATGAAGGGGCCGCGCACCGTGCCCAGCACCCAGGCCGGAGTGATGAGGCTGGCTGCCAACAGCACCCAGCCGGACAAGAGCCAGGGCAACCGACCCTGGCCGCCGCCAAGGTTCCAAGATCGGCGCAGGGCCCAGGCACCGCCCAGCGCGCCCGCCAGAATCAGGATGAAGGGCAGAAGATCGCTCACAGCCGCCCCTCCAGCATCACACCCACGACACGCGGCGCCCCCAGAAGGGCCTGCTGCGTCGCGGCATATTCATATTGCTTATACTTCTCGTCGAACAGATTGTTGGCGAAAACGGAAACAGTCCAGTTTTCATACTCATAGGCCAGCTTGGTATTGACCAGGGTGCGCGCTTCAAGCCGCATATCCTCCTGCGGGCGGGAAACATCGCCGAACACCTTGCTGCGATGGCTGCCATTCACATTCAGGGCAAAGCCGTCACCGAAGCGGACATTCACCCCGGCCGCCAAGGTCCAGCGCGGCGCATAAGGGAATTCCAGGCCCGACAGGTCGGTCGCCGATCCGACATTGGTCTGGAATTCATCGAACTTGGTTCGGGTATGGCCCAGCGAGGCATACCAGTCGATATCGGCCCTGATCTTGTGGGTCAGCTCCACTTCCCCGCCATAGACATGCGACTTGCCGGCATTGACCGTGTGATAATCATAGAGGTTCAGGCCGAAGTTGACCGTCGTCTGTTGATCCTTCCAGTCAATGTAATAGGCATTGGCGTTCAGGGTCAGACGCCCGTCCAGCCATTGCGAGCGCAACGACAATTCATAGTTCCAGGTAAATTCCGGATCATAGGAGAAGGCCTGTGACCGCGCAGTGTTGGCTGTGGTCCCACCCGAGCGGTAGCCGCGCTGTACCAGGAAGGTGGTGGACAGATCGTCGGTCCAGGCCCATTCGGCCCCCAGCTTGGGCAGCCAGGCGTTGAAGTTGCGCGTGGAGCGTGGTGTGGCGCCCGAAGCCTGATCGACCAGCCCCTGCACGCCGCCATTGATGGCCGTGATCAGGGGAGCATAGGCACCAAAGGCCGCTGGATCGGGGAAGGTACCGGCAAAGGTCGCCGTCTGCGTGACAGTGACAGTGTTGCGCTCATGGTCGTAGCGCAGGCCCGCCAGCACCGAGAACTGATCGGTCAGTTCCACACGACCGTCGGTGAACAACGCCATCGTCTCCACCGTCATCGGCATGTCGGCGCTGTACTGAACCGGGATAGTGGGCAGGGCATTGACATAGAGGTTGGCGAGTTGCCCCGCCGTGGCCGCATCAAAACCGGCCCCCTGCAGCAGCAAGGATACCTGATTGGTCGGTGTGGGGACCAGGGTCCGGCTCTCGGAATTGGTTTGCTGGTCGCGATGATAATAGTAGGCGCCGATCAACCCCTTCACCCAGTCCGCATCATGATGCAGGCGCAGTTCCTGGGAGAAGGTCTTGTACCGGGCCGGATTGATGCCGTAGCTCACCGGTTGCGCGGTATTGTCGCCGTCATACGTTCGGCGAAGGTCGACATCACTGTAATTGCTGACGGCACTCAGCGAGGTGCGGTCGGCAATCTCGTAATCCAGTTCCAGATTAACGATATCGGCTCTGGTATCGCTGCTGTTGGGATAATCGCCATAGGCGACGCGGTCATCATAATAATCCGGTGCCGCTGTACTGGCATAGGTGAAGGTATAGCCAGCCTGCTTCTTGAAATGCGTGTAGCCCAGCCGCGCCTCCAGCGCCGGCAGCGCATCCGGCGTCCACAGCAGTTTGGCACGGACATTGGTGCTGTCCAGCGGCTCTTCCGGCGTATTGCGGGTGTCGTTATGGATGAAATTGTCACTGTCGCGCTTTTCCGCCGCGAGACGGAACGCCAGTTCATCGGCGACCAGCGGTCCACCGCCAGCCAGAGCGAAGCTGGTCGTGTCCCCTTCCGACAGGATGGCCCTGCCCTTCAGGTCCCAGTGGAAGGTGGGGTCCTGCGACCGCAGGACGATGGCGCCAGCCAGGGCGTTCAGCCCCTGCAAGGTGGATTGCGGCCCGCGGAAAATCTCAATCTGCGCCAAATCCCAGGTGTCGGTGGGCCCCGCCCCGACGATCCCGTCCGGCAACGCGGCCCCATCCAGATAGATGGTGGCCAATGGGGCATCACCGCCCGATGATACCCCGCGATTGGCGATACCTCGGATGGTGAAGCCCGCCGCCCCATAGGTCTCCGCCATGTTGGCGGTGCGCTGAATGATCTCTTGCAGGGACTGGATATTCTCTTCCTCCAGCCTTTCATCTGTGGTCACCGCCACGGAAGCGGCCGTATCCTGAAGCGACCGCGCCACCTTCTCTCCGGTCACGATGATCTCGGTTTCCATCGTGGCATCAACAGGCTGTGCGACCGCAGCGTTGGACAGCGCCAGCACGGCGATAGTGCTTGCACAAACAACATTCGATCTGGACATGATCACCCCTCCCCCACGGGTCGGTCCTGTGTTACCGGGCGTTATTAATGCGAGTCAATCTTATTCGCATAGTTGGTTTTACGCACATTCATCATCGATCACGGCACAAACACCCATGCACAGCATGCATCATACACATGCAGTTAAGAGTCATTCGCATATTGGCCGCACACCATTAAACATTATGCGAATAATTCTTAATTCGGTGTGGAGTCCCTATCATGTCCGTCCGCCCCTCTTCCAAATCGGCAAAGCGGTTGCTGCTTCTGCCCTTGCTGCTGGGCAGTGTTTCGGCCCCTGCCCTGGCTGAAACCGCGTCGGGCGATGCGCAGCAGGTGGCGGAAGCCATCGACCGGGATCAGATCGTGGTGGTGGGGGAGCGCGCAAGGCGGGCCAGTGGCGGTACCAAGACCGACACACCTATCGCTGTCACGCCACAATCCATCGCCATCATCACTGACGAACAGATGCGGGAACGGGGTGCCCTGTCGATCCAGGATGTTTTGCTCTACAGTGCCGGTGTGCGATCCGATGCCTATGGCAATGACAGCCGTGTCGACAGTTATCTGGTGCGCGGCAGCCGCCCGCTCCAGTACCTGGATGGGATGCGCACCTCCTACGACAGCTACAACGTGGCGCGGGCCGACACCTATATGCTGCAACGGGTGGAGGTCGTGAAGGGCCCCGCCTCAGTCCTTTATGGTCAGGGCAGTGTGGCTGGTGTCGTCAACCTGACCAGCAAGCGTCCCGAATTCGCCGCCGCAAACGAGGTGATCCTCAGCTATGGTAATTATGACCGCAAGCAGGCACAGTTCGACCTGACCGGTCCAATCGACGAGGCAGAAACCCTGGCCTTCCGTGTCACCGGTCTGGTACGCGATGCCGGGACCCAGGTCGATCATGTCGATGATGATCGCTGGTTCATCGCCCCGCAATTGACTTGGCGTCCCACCGAGCGCACAGAAGCCACGATCCAGCTTTACCATCAGAAGGATGACACGGGCCTGACGACCCAGTTCTTCCCGTGGTCAGGCACGCTCTATGACAATCCCAACGGCAAGATCGGCTTCTCCACCTTTATCGGTGAGCCTGATTTCGACCAATTCAAGTCGGAGCAGACCAATGTGTCCGCCTTCTTGGCACAACAGGTCACCGACTGGCTGCTGGCCCGCCAGAATTTCCGCGCGGCCTGGAGCGAGGTCACCTACCAGACCATCTATTCCAACTCCTTCAGCAACCCGCTGAACCCGTTCCTGTCGGCGGGTCAGACGGGCTATACGGGACCCCGGCGCAATGTGGCGCGCACACTGTACGCCGCCTATCCTGATGTCCGTATCCTGTCGTCGGACACACAGTTGCAGGGCGACTTCGCCACTGGCGCGGTCAGCCATACGCTGCTGGCCGGCATGGATTGGCAGGAATATCATCAGGAGATGGATCAGATCACCAGCCGCCTGACCACCCCGATCGACCTGTTCAACCCGGTCTATACGTCCGGCTTCACGGCGCCGGCCCGGACCAAGGGCAATACATCCGAGCAAAAGCAGGTCGGCTTCTACCTTCAGGACCAAATCAAATGGCAGGGCTGGAACCTGCTGCTGGGCCTGCGCCATGATGATGCCCGTTCTTACACCCTGACCCCGGCTGGCGTGAAGACCAGGAAGAAGGATAAGGCCACCTCCTATCGCGCCGGCCTGCTCTATGAGATGGAGGGCGGCTTCGCTCCCTATGTCAGCTATTCGGAAAGCTTCCTGCCTGTGGCCGGCACGAACCTGGCAGGAGAGCCGTTTGACCCGCAGATCGGCAAGCAGTGGGAAGCGGGCGTGAAGTGGCAGCCCGCGCAGGACATTCTGGTCACCACCGCCATCTTCGACCTGCGCGACACCAACCGCGTCACCACCAGCCCCACCAACCCGCTGGACCGCGTGCAAACTGGTGAGATCAAGGCCCAGGGCTTCGAGTTCGAGGCGCAGGCCACGGTTCTGGAGCTGTATACGCTCAGCGCCAGCTACAGCTACACCGACGCCAAGACCTCCAAGAGCAATGTGGCGACGGAAATCGGCAAGCCTGCCAGTTCCACCCCTCGCCACATGGCGTCGGCCTTCGTGACCCGCAGCTTCCCCCTGGAGAATGGGGCGGAGGTGAAGCTGGGCGGGGGCGTGCGCTATATCGGCAGCCAAACCGATCAGAACAGTGCCCGCACCATCATCATCAATACGCCGGCCAACACGCTGGCCGACCTGATGCTGTCCTACAATCTGGAATCCTGGCGGCTCGGCCTGAACGTCAACAATCTGACGGATGAGAAATACATCTCCACCTGTCTGGCGCGCGGCGATTGTTTCCTGGGCGCACGTCGGTCGGTGGTAGGCAGCGTCGGCTATCGCTTCTGACCGCCCGACAGTAGACAGGTGACCCGATGACCCGGATCAACAAGGCCAGCCGCGCTGGTGGCACCAGAGCAAGTCCCGTCTGGGACGTGCCGCTGCGCATTCTGACGGCATCGTTGGGCGGCTATGCCCTGACGGCGGCGACCACGGCACTGCTGGCCCGGCTGCTGCCCGGTTCGCCGCTGGAAACCGCCATGGCGGCCACGACCCTGTCCTTCGCCCTGTTCACGGGTGCCGTGGTCTGGACCTTCGCCGCCGGTCGGGCGCTGGTGGTGGCGGGCTGGATCTGGGGTCTGGCGCTGCTGACGGGCGGGCTGGGCTGGCTTTCCATTCAAGGGGGATGGCCGTCATGAAGAGTTTCCGTCAGACGCAATCGGCCCTGCATACCTGGACCGGCCTGCTGGTCGGCTGGGTCCTGTTCCTGATTTTCATCGCCGGCACCGCCAGTTTCTGGCGGGAGGAGATCAGCCGCTGGATGCGGCCAGAACTGACCACGACGTCGGAAATGCGCACCCCCGAGGATGAGCGGCGGATGGTGGAAGGAGCGTTGACGGCATTGGCCGCCCGCGCGCCGGATGCCACCAGTTGGTCGATCAGCCTGCCGGGTCAGCGCGGCGTCGGCGTCCAAGGTGTGTGGACCGAACGCCTGATGCCCGGGGAACCGCGCCGCCCCTTCCGCTGGCCTGACGCCAGCAACAGCCTGTGGGTGGATGGAGACGGCAAGGTCGTGGCGGTACGGGAGACGCGTGGCGGCGATTTCTGGTACCGCCTGCATTTCGACCTGCATTACATGCCGGTGATCTGGGCCCGCTGGTTCGTGGGCTTCTGTTCGATGTTCATGCTGATCGCCATCGTCACCGGCGTCATCACGCACAAGAAGATCTTCCGGGAATTCTTCACATTCCGGCCCGGCAAGGGGCAGCGCAGCTGGCTGGACGGGCACAATGCCACCGCCGTGCTGGCCCTGCCCTTCCATCTGATGATCACCTATACCGGGCTGGTCACGCTGATGACCCTTTATATGCCCTGGGGGTTGCTGGCCAATTTCGACGACCGCAATGCCGCCTTCACCGCCACCCAGCCCAATGTGCCGCCGGCCAAGTACGCCGCCACGCCGGCGCCGATGGCGCCGATGGGCGCGATGCTGGACCAGGCGCGTCAGGTCTGGGGCGGCGGCGGCCCCGGCAGCATCCGCATCAGCAATCCCGGCGATGCCTCGGCGCGCGTGACCATGGGCCGCGACTTGAGCCACTCCATCCTGGATGACGGCGAACCGCTGGTGTTCGACGGGGTGACGGGCGCACTGCTGGGCCAGGCACCGGCCGGCGGTGCCGGCACGGCCACCCGCGATGCCATGGTCGGCATCCATGCCGGTCGCTTCTCCCCCATTACCGTGCGCTGGCTCTATTTCCTGTCCGGACTGGCGGGCACGGTGATGGTCGGCACCGGGCTGGTGATGTGGACCGCCAAGCGGCGGGAAAAGCTGCTCGATCCGGCCAGGCCGCATGTCGGCTTCCGGCTGGTGGAACGGCTGAATGTCGGCACGGTGGCGGGATTGCCGCTGGGCATGGTCACCATGCTGTGCGCCAACCGGCTGCTGCCCGTGGGTATGGAGGGCCGCTGGCAAGGGGAGGTGAATGCCATGTTCATCGCCTGGGGGCTCGCCCTGGCCTATGCCTTTCTTCGGCCTCCCAAACGCGGCTGGGTGGAACAGTTCGGCCTGACCGGGGCGGCGCTTGTGGCCCTGCCGATCTTTGACCAGTTCTCCGGCCAGGGAATGTGGCAGCACTTGACCCAGGGTGACGCCACCCGCTTCTGGACCGACATCACCTTCATCGCCCTGGGCCTGTCGCTGGCCGCCATCGCCGTGAAGGTCCATCGTCACAAACCGCGCATGGCTCCCGCCAAGGCCCGCGCGCCGAAGGAGGCGGCCATGGCCGTGGCCGGGGAATGAGCCTGATATCCTGGTGGCTGGCGCTGGCCGGCTTCGCCTGGCTGGCGCTGGCCATGGAAGATCATCACCATTGGCTGGTGGGCCGCCGCCCCTCCAAACGGGGGGGCTTCACCCTGCGCCTGCTGGGTTGGTCGCTGCTGGCGCTGTCCTGGGGAGCCGCCGCCGCGTCCTGGGGACCAGCGCTGGGCAGCATCGCCTGGTGCGGCCTGCTCACCCTCGCCGCCGCCCCGCTGGTGCTGGCCCGCACTTACCTGAAGCCAAGGCGGCGCTGAGCCGTCTCCAACCGCCATTTCACGACCAAATCCGAAGGAAGCCCAATGTCCCGTCCTCATTCAGGCCGCCCGTGCGTGCGGGCCGGCACTGCCCTTTCCTTGTCCCTGGCCCTGCTGGCCGGCCCCACGCTGGCCCAGACAGCGACGGAGGGGAACGAACAGTTGCTGGACGAGATCCTGGTGCTGCATCGGACCGAGGGCTATCACGCGCGCGCCGCCAACACGGCCACCAAGCTGCCGCTCTCTCTGCGCGAGACGCCGCAATCGGTCACGGTGATGACCCGCGAGCGCATCGAGGATTACAACCTGATCACCGTCGCCGACGTGCTGGAACAGACACCGGGCATCACGGTGCAATCCTATGACAGCAACCGCACCCGCTTCCTGGCCCGCGGCTTCCCCATCACCAATTTCCAGTTCGACGGCGTGCCCACCGTGTTCCAGACCGGGGCCGCCGCCAATTCGGTGATGAGCGATACCTCGATCTATGAGCGGGTGGAAATCGTGCGCGGTGCCACGGGTCTGGTGACCGGTACCGGCGACCCATCCGCCACCATCAACATGGTGCGCAAGCGGCCGCAGGAGACCTTTAATGCAAACACCAGCCTGACCTATGGCAGCTGGAACTATAAGCGCGCCGAGGCCGATATCGGTGGGCCGCTGCTGGAGAGTGGCCGTATCCGCGCCCGGCTGGTCGGTGCCTATACCGACCGGGAAAGCCATGTCCGGTTCCAGCGCGACAAGTCGCCCAGCCTGTATGGCGTGATCGAGGGTGACGTGACGGAGACCACCCGCCTGCGCGTCGGCGTGGATTATCTGCGCACCGACAGCCAGGGCGGCTCCTGGGGCGCCTCGCCCCTGTTTTACAGCGACGGCACCCGCATCCGCACCGACCGCTCCTATAGTGCCGCATCCAAATGGAGCCGGTGGCAGCGCGACAATATCAACCTGTCCGGCTCGCTGGAGCAGTCGATCGGGGAATGGGTGGCGCGCCTCGCCTATAACAAGCGCTGGACCGACACGGAAAGCCTGCTCTATGTCGGCTCCAACTCCGGTGCCACCAGCTTCATCAACAAGCAGACCGGCCTGGGGCTGGGAAGGTCGGACACCTATGGCGTGGGGGAGACGCGGGAGGATTCGCTGGATGCCTATGCGTCCGGGCCCGTGGAACTGTTCGGGCGCAGCCATGAACTGGTGTTCGGCACCAATCATTATGATCGCGATTTCGCGTCGATGCATGCCAGCATTACCAGCCGGCCCTATGGCACCACCTTCCCCAGCATCTATACCTGGAATGGCGATATCGGCATGCCCACCGTGCAGAATCTGGGCATTCCCCGCACCCTGGAACATTCCACCGAAAGCGGCGTCTATGGCGCCATCCGCCTGAACCCGATGGACGGGGTCAAAGTCATCGCCGGTGCCCGCTATTCGGATTTCGAAACGGAAACGGAGAATTTCTCCACCGCCGGCGTGCGGACATCCATCAGTGCCGTCAATGCCGACACCAAGCTCAGCCCCTATCTGGGCATGGTCATTGACCTGACGGACGAAATTTCCGCCTTTGCCTCCTACGCCCAGGTTTTCCGCCCGCAAAGCCAGCGCGACCGCGACAATGAGCAGCTCGCCCCCCTGACCGGTGCCAATTACGAGGCTGGGTTGAAGGGGGAGTTCTTCGACAAGCGGCTCTACGCCGCGCTGAACGGCTTCCACATGCAACAGGACAATGTGGCGGAACTGGACCCGACCGCCACGCCCGGCATGCTGCCCGACGGGGCCGATGCCTATCGCGCCGTCAAGGGCGTGGAGACCTGGGGGGCCGAGGCCGAGGTTTCCGGTTCCATCACCCGGCAATGGCGCCTGACCGGCGGCTATACCTATGCCCGCAGCGAGGATCAGACGGGGGCGCGGACCTTCACCGTCAGCCCGGCCCACATGCTGCGCCTGTTCAGCAATTACCGGCTGGGCGATTACAGCGTCGGTGGTGGTGTGACCTGGCAGAGCGAGATCTACCAGAACCAGGCCATCCCCACGGGCCGCTTCAACGTCAATGGAACGCCGATCACGGCTCAGGGCCGGGTCACCCAAGGGGCCTATGTCCTGGCGGACCTGATGGCCCGATATCAGGTCAACGAGCAGGTCAGCGTCGGCGTGAACGCCACCAACATCTTTGACAGGAAGTATTACCGCAATGTCGGCTATTTCAATGCCGGCTTCTGGGGCCAGCCCCGGCGCGTGCTGGTCAACCTGCGCGCTTCAATGTGAGCAGGGTGTTGAATGTGGAGAGGCAGTGGTAATGCCGCGGTGCCGCATCATATGAGTTGCCCTTTGTTCAACGTTGTGCCCGTCCAGTCCTGAACCAATGCACCAACCGATTCCCAAAGCCCGAATTCGGGAAACCGGGAGCGCAGCCATTCCAGGCCATCCGGCAGCCCCGCCGCAATCAAGCCTGGAACGCCGAACACCTTTTCCACGCTCAACACCGCCATCCGCGCATAGGCGGATGGCGGCACAATATTGACCATGGCATCGACCTTTGACCGGATCGCGTCCCCTGCGCCGTCCACCAGCCATTGCTTCGTCGCCCTGGCGACACCGTCGGCCTGTTCCAGGGCCGCTTCATCCATGAAGACGCGCAACACCATGAAGCGCTGGCCACGCGCGAACCAGAGGTTCCATTCGGCCAAATGCGCCAGATGATCGTCCAGCGAGGCAGGTCCACGATAGACGGCGATGGCCAGGGGCCAGATCGCCGTCTCTGTGCGAATGGGCAGCATCAGAAGGTCACCTTCACACCCGCCATGAAGGTACGCGGCTGGACAAGAACCGCACTGTCATAATCGCTTTCCGAGCCGCTGCCGCCGGTCGGCACGACACCGGGATAGCGGGCAAGTGCCGCCCGGCTGTCAAACAGGTTCTTCAGCGATCCGAACAGCCGGAACCGACCAAGATCATAGGATGCCTGGATGTCGGCGATGATACGATCGTCGGTGCGCCCACGCGGGCGGTTGTTGACATCCGTGAAGTAGGCACCGGTATAGGTCAGGGCACCCGACGCGGTGAGGTCGCCATGCCGCCATTCAACACTGCCGCCCGCCGTGACATCCGGGGCCGTCAGCAGATCGTTCCCCTCCAGGCCGGAACCCGGATAGTGCGTGATCCGGGTCCGCAACAGGCCAAGCTGGGCACGCGCCGTGATGCCATCCAGAATCGCGCCCTCGATACCCAGTTCAGCGCCTGACGTCTGCACACGCGGGGCATTGCGCACCACGAAGGCTTCGTCATGGGTATTGCCGGGCGTCAGGTCGAAGGGCAACTGCATATTGCGGTACCGGGAATGGAACAGGTTCTGTGTTGTCCTGATCTTCCCGCCCGCCCATTTCTGGCGGCCGAACAGTTCCGCCGTCCAGACATATTCGGGACCATATTCATAATTCACGATGGGGATGGCAAAAGCAATGCCACCGCCACCGGCATTATATCCGCGCGAAATCTGCGCGCCCCAGGTCATGCAATCATCCGGGTGCCAGGTCACGCCCAGCTTGGGCAGCAATACATCATATGTCGCGTCAGAGTTGATGCGGGCGATGGCACCGGCGGCATCGCCGCCATTTCGTTCACGCTCTTCTCGCTCGTATCGCAGCCCCGCAGTCAGGTCGAGCGTGTCACTAACCGGCAGCAGACCCTCGACATAGGCAGCGGCAGTATCGGTTTTGTCGCGGAAATTCTGGGCCGTGATGAACTCGATAAATTCCTTCTGTCGCGCCCGGTACAGATAGAGGCCGGTGACCAGCGATGTGCCATCCGCCGCCTCGTACCGCAGGCGCGGTTCGGCGATATATTCGTCAGTGTCGATGCGGGCATTGGAGCTGTTGGGGACAGCCCGGCGACGGAAGCGAAAATCGGTGTAAGAGGTAGAAATCTCAAGCTTGTAGCCATCAGCCAGGGGTATCCAAGCCTCCATGCCCAGGCTGTTGGTGCGCGGCTCATGCACCGGTTGCTGCGGAAAATTGGAGCGGCGGTTGGCAAAGGGCCTGACAATGATCTCGCCATTGGGGCCGCGATGGTCGACATGCGCGCCCGTCACCAGTAAGCGCAGATCAGGATCGGAAGGCGCTGTAAACAGCAACTTGCCGCGCAGCGCGGTTGATTTCACCCGGCCAGGGTCGCTCACCCCTTCATAGCTGTCATAGCTGGTCACGGAATCGCGCTGATAGCGATCCGCCGAAAGGCGCAGGGCGACGCTGTCAGCCACCAGCGGCAGATTGACCATGGCGGATGCCCGGCGCTGATCATAATTGCCGGCCGCAATCTGGGCCGCCCCTTCCTGAACGAAGGCCGGGTCCATTGTGTCCACCACCACCGTGCCGGCAATGGCATTGCGCCCAACCAGCGTGCTTTGCGGACCACGCAGAACCTCAATACGGTCAATGTCCCACAGACCGATATCGCCGAACACCACCTCATTGTAACTGGCGGGTCGGCCATCAATGCGCCAGTTCAGGCGGGCGCGGCTTCCGGCGAAAAAGGCATTGGCGTTTTCCGCCGGTCCAGTGCCATCCACGCCGCGCACGGTGGGGGCCTTGCCGGTACCGGTGACCAGGGTGATATTGGGGATGGCTTCCAGCACATCACGAACGGTATCAAGCCCCGCCTGATCCTGAATGTCCTTGGCCGTCAGGATGACCGTACTATTGCCCGTCAGCATCTGCGACCGGCGGATCATCTCCGCTGTGACGATGATTTCCGGTATGTCAGAAGCGCCCCCCTGTTCCTGGGCAGCAACGGGCACAACGCCCGCCAATACGGAAAGGGCGCTAACACTGGCGATCCAACGGTTCATCTCTCTCATACCCCGAGCGCGAAATACGATATTGCGAATAATTCGCAGTCATTGTTTCCTTACCGCATCTGGCGATGCCCGCCACTCCGCTCCTGGGGAAATTGCTCCAATCATGTCGAAATCGACACAGGCGAACCTGGAAATGGATGCTCAGGCGGAATTTGATGCGCTACGTCAGCGGGCCGTCGCCCTGGGCGTCATCCCGCAACAGATTGCCATGGCACCGGATGGGCGGGTGCGCATGGCGGTGCTGGATTATGCCCGCTTTGCTGGCGATCTGCCCCCCGCCGGCTATATCAGCCTGGGCCTGTGTACCCGCTCCATCGCCCCGATCAGCCGCCAGTCACGCCAAGGAACCCTGTCCGGTGTCTTGCGGCCTGGATCGGTGATCCTTTCCCCACCGGACGAAGGGGCAACCGTCCGGTGGGACCGCTGCCGGATGGTCGCCATCGGTATTGATCCGGAAGGGCTGGATGAACGGCTGAACCTTACCGATAGCCGCCGCCTGCTGTCATCGGCGGCGTTGCGGATCCATCGCGATCCCTTGCTGACCGCCATCATGACCGCCCTTTGGCATGAAAGCGCGGTGAACGGACTTTCCGGGGACTTTTTCGATCATTGCATCGGGCGGGTTTTCAGCCGTTTGGGAGAGTTGGCCGGCGATCCGCCCACACGGCGGCGCGACAGGCCCCTGACGGCTGCCCAGGTCATAAAGGTCAAAGAGTTTATAGCAACCCATCTGGAAGAAGGGGCGGGTGTGGCAGCAATGGCCGCCCTGGTCGGGCGCGATCCCGCCAGTTTCAGCCGGGCTTTCCGGGACGCAACCGGCCTGCCGCCGCACCAGTTCCTGACAAATGCCAGAATGGCGCAGGCTGAAGCCCTGCTGCGCGACGGCATGTCCGTGACGGCAACGGCAACCGCAGTTGGATACACAAACCCCAGCAAATTCAGCGCTGCCTATCAGCGCTATCGGGGCACGAAGCCATCCCGCTGCCGCCAGACATGAAGGGGCACGGGGCAGCAGCACCATTCCTGAATAACGATAAAACCACAACGCGCCGGGATTGGCGTACCGGCAAGGCAGTGCGATCACAATGGGAACCGAGAGCATCAGGCGCGTTGCACAGGCCGGCGGTCTGGATGGGTATTTGCAGACTGCTGAGACAATGGGCGGTACTTTCCACCACTCCCATCAAATTCAGACGGTGCCTGTCCATTACAACCCCTCCCTGCCGGCCGGATTGCACCTTTCCTGCGGCATCGCCCGCCTTTCCACACAGGGCGGTCTGGGCGGGTTCGATCTTGCGGGGCCGGGGCTGACCGCCATGCTTTGCCCGGCCGATGCCCCAGCCTTCTCCACCCGGATGATGGAGGGCGAGGCAAAATCCTGCGGCTTCTTCCTGCCGGTCGATGCTGCCGCAGAAATTCCGCACCTGGGCGACATCCAGGCGATACTCCGCCACGGTGCGCCCCTGCGCGCCACCAACAGACCGCCACCCCATTTAATTGCCCAGCTTTGTGCCCCTATTGACCCGTGGTTTCAGGATGGTGCCCGCGCGCTGGTGGCGCAGGCGCGGGTATTGGAATTGACAGCACTGGTCTGGACCTGGCTGTCCGGCAAAGACGAGCGGCTGCAGCCTTCCCCACGCTTGGCCACCCAGGCCGATACTGCCCGCGACATGCTGGAAGACCGATTGCGCAATCCGCCCTCGCTGGCCGAATTGGCACGCATGGTCGGCACCAATGTTCGCACATTGACCGATGCGTTCCGCCTGCGCTTCGACATGTCCATCGCGACTTATGTGACAAAGCGCCGTCTGGAGGTGGCCGCCCATCTGCTGCAAGAGGGCATGGGGGTGGCGCAGGCCGCTTATCATGTCGGCTATACCCCGTCCCATTTCTCCAACGCCTTTCAGCGCCAATTCGGCATGAGGCCCCAGGCCGCCCGCCACCGCAGATAATATGCCGGCTGGCGCATGACGGCTCCGTTGCCCGATCTGGGAGCGCCTCACTAATTGTGAATCATTCGCAATTTGGAGGCAGAGATGTCCAGAATACGGCTGGTTGGATCCTTGATGCTGGGTACCACCACTCTTTTTCCCCTCAGCGCCCTGGGCCAGACCATTGCCGATCCTGTGGTCGATGAAATCGTGGTGACGGCATCACGGCATATGCAGCGGCTGGCCGACGCGCCAGTAGCGGCGACCGTGATCACAGAAAGCATCATTCATGACGCCCGGATCGAAACGCTGCGCCAAATTGATGATTATGTGCCCAATGTGAAGTTCAATCAGATCGGACAGGTTGGCGGCACCTACATCACCATCCGCGGGATTGAGAGCAACCCGTTCATCGTCAACCGCGCTGCCGTCTATATTGATGGCATCCCCTATCGCCAGCCATCGGACCAAGCCTTGGGCTTTGCCGAACAGATCGAGGTGCTGCGCGGCCCGCAGGGCACGCTGTATGGCGCCAACACGGAATCCGGGCTGATCGTGGTGCGCACCCGTACCCCTTCCGACAGGTTGGAAGCGGAAGCAACGGGCAGCGGTTACCGCTTCACCAATGGCGAAGGCTTCAATGGCCGGCTTTCCCTGGCCGGTCCCCTCAGCCCGGACATCCTCACCGGTTCCTTCGTTGTCACGCATGAAGATGCGGATAGTTTCGTACGCAATGACGCCTCCTCCATCGGGGAACCGGGTGACGTGCACGAGACCTTCCTGCAGGGCAAGCTGCGCTGGACGCCGGGCGACCGGACACAGGTGGATTTTGTCACCTCCGCCTCCCTGCTGCGGGCACCCGGCCTTTACGAACAGGAGTTCCTGCCCATTGATCGTTCCCGTTACGACGCCAATTACAGCGCCGCCTTCAACAGCGGACGCAAGGCCGGGCGCTACAGCCTGCTGCATGACGCCCCCAAAGACACGCGAGAGGATGAGTATCTGGCGGGTGCCAACCTTAATCACCTGTTCGATGGCGCGGTACTGGATGTCAGCGCTTCCTGGCGCGATGTGAAAGATATCTCCTTGGGCACCGACCTGGATTTGACCGCCATGCCGGGGGCTGCCGGGGGCCATCGTGATGATGAGACCTATTGGAATTTCGAGGCACGGCTGGCCTCGGAGGATGGAGCTAGGCTGCAATGGCTGGTCGGCCTGAACCATTACCGTGATCGGCGTGACAAGGCCCTGTCCACCCTGATCGGCCCCGGCGATCTGGATGATTACAGTTGGGCACCCCGGCAAAGTACCTGGTCGCGCGACAGCGCCCTGTTCGGGCAGGCCGGAGCCTCCCTGGGCGGCGGCCTGCGGCTGACGGGCGGCCTGCGCTATGAACGTGCAGAACGGGAGAAAC
Organism: Niveispirillum sp. KHB5.9; assembly: GCF_048066115.1. Classification (NCBI taxonomy): domain Bacteria; kingdom Pseudomonadati; phylum Pseudomonadota; class Alphaproteobacteria; order Rhodospirillales; family Azospirillaceae; genus Niveispirillum; species Niveispirillum sp. KHB5.9. The sequence continues at coordinate 24,596 of NZ_JBLTYX010000038.1, forward strand.
GGCAGCAGGCCGGAAGCCTGAACCTGGGTCCGCTGGGCACCCTCGCCTATCAGGCCGAACAGTTACAGGATACACACACGGCCCTGTTGCCCCGCGTCTCCCTGGACTGGAAGCCGGATGCCGATTGGCTGCTCTATGCCTCCGTCGCCAAGGGCTGGATTCCCGGCGGCTTTAATCTGGCGGCTACCGGGCTTGGTGTGGCCGGGGACTATTCGCGCTACGGATCGGAACGGCTATGGACCTATGAAATGGGGGCCAAGGCGACCCTTCTGGATGGCAAGGCCCTGCTGGGCGGTGCGCTGTTCCATACCGATGCCGATAATTGGCAGGAATATTCCATCCTCTACGACGCCAATGGCCGCATCGTCTCCACCACCATGGTCACATCTGCCGCCGCCATCCGGTCGCGGGGGCTGGAACTGGAACTGACGGCGCGGCCAACGCCGGAACTGGACCTGATGGCCTCTGTCGGATTGGTGGACAGCGAATACACCAAAGGGGCCAACCTTCAAGGTCGCAAGGTGAAGCTGGTGCCGGAATGGGATGCCTCCCTGGCGGCAAGCTGGCGGCCTTGGCAGGGGCTGTTCCTGCGTGGGGAAGTGAATGGCACCGGACGCACACCGCTGCATGGCGACAATATCGCCTTTCAGGATGCCTATTGGCTGGTCAATGCCCAGGTCGGCTGGGAGAGCGAACGCTGGACACTGCGGCTTTATGCGGAAAACCTGACCAAGACCCATTATTATACGACCAGCGCCTACAGCAACTCTCTGTTCGGCTATGATGGCACCTATTATGCCGGGGTGGGGGCACCGCAGGTCATCGGTGCGGAATTGGGCTGGCGCTGGTGAAGCCGTCACGCAGAGCCGATGCCCTTATCCGGACAGTCCCATCAAGATCATACCGACAGCCAGGCGCAGCCAGGGCCTGTTACGATCCGGCATCCTCTCGGCCCTTCGTCGGGGTGCGGAACCGGTAATTGGCGATGGCAGCGATGAGCGGCGGCACCAGCAGCAGCAGGGTGGCCGCCGCATCACCGACCCCATCCATGACCAGCGCCAGAACCAGCCCCGCCAGGGTTAAGGCCGCGCAGAGGGCGGGAAAAGCGAATATCTGAACCGCCTTCATGCAACACCCCTTCCCCGCCACCACAGCCGCAGCCCCGTCCACAACACGGCAATGGCCACCAGATCCAGCACCGCCCACAGCAGTTTCAGCGCCAGACCGCCATAGTCGCCAAAATGTAGCGGCTGTGACAGCAACAGCCCGGTAATGTACCAGGGGATGTCGGGCACCGATGCCACCACCCCATTTTGCGTATCCACCAGAACCGCCCGCATCAGCCGGCTTTCCAGGGCACTGCCTCCGCGCAGATAAATCGCATAGTGACCGGGATCGCTCATCAGCGACCCCGGCATGGCGATGATCGCGGGGGCATGGCCGGGCAGGGCCGCAAGCGCCGTCTGCAAGGCGGCACCCGCTGACACCAGCGGCGGGCGGATCACCGCATCCGGTGGGGTCGGCGCCATGGCCGTCACCTGCCATATCTGGAAAATATAGCCACCCCAGGCATTGATCCAGCCCGTGCCGCCCACGACCAGCAACCAGGCGGCGGTGACAATACCCAGCAGGTTGTGCCAATCCAGCCGGCGCACTTGGACACCGCGATCCCGCCGGACCGCGCCGAAGGGCAGCCGCCGCATGAAAGGGGCATAAAGCACGATGCCCGACAGGAGGGAGAGCAGGAAAGCAATGGCGATCAGCCCCAGCAGCGGCGGCCCCGCCGGCCCCAGCAGCAATTGCCCGTGCAGCTTCAACACCAGTTCCATGATACCGGCATCCCCCCCGGCCACCGGTTCACCCGTCGCCGCGTCCAGTAGGACGCTGATGTTATCCGACGGATAGGCGGTGGCCGTGGCAGCCATGGAGAGGGTGATCTGACCGGGCGTCTCCGGTTCCCAGACGATGAACTGCACAACCCGGTCAGGCTGCAGGGTGGAACCGGTGGCAACGACCTCCTCCAACGACCGTGCGGGGGTGGCAGCCGCCACCGTTCCCGTGCCTGTCAATGCCTGGTCAATCTCCTCCCGAAAGATCAGTGGCAGGCCCGTTACGCACAGAAGCAGCATGAACAGGGTGCAGAGCAGTGACGACCAGCGATGCAGAACCGACCAGCGGCGAATGGTTTGCGGTGACATGGCGGATCAGAAGCCTGTCTGCAGCCGCACACCCAACTCGCGTCCCTTGCCCAACTGATAGGCGTTACCAATGCCGGGGCCGGCATTGAAGGCATAGGTGGCGAAGCGACGGTCGGACAGGTTGTCGCCATAGAGATCAAGGGTGAAATTCCGGCTCACCTGCCAGCGGAAACCCGCATCCAGTAACGTATAGGCTCTCTGGCCGATGCTGTTCGCCTCGTCAAACCAGCTTTTGCCAATCAGGCTGACCCCGGCATGGGGGGTGAACCGGCCCAGCGGCAGGTCGAACCCATATTCCAGATTGGCATTCACCGTGGCTGAGGGTGCGTAGGGCAGCTTGTTGCCTGACAGGTCAATCCCCGGATTGGCCGGATTGTCATAGCGGCTGAACCAACTGTCATTAAGCGCCCCCGCCAGGGTCAGGACCAGGCTGTCCACAGGCTCCGCGCGGGCGGTCAGATTGATGCCCTTGCTTTTGGCCGTGCCGACATTCTGGAGATACATGCCGCTGACCGGCCCGACGGAGAGCTGGAAATCTGTGCTGACAAGGTAATAGGCCGCCGCCCCCAGTTCAAAGCGTCCGTCGGCGCTGCGCAAGCGTCCGCCGACCTCGTAATTGTAACTATGCTGCGGATCATAGCTGTAGGCGATGGTGGCCGGCGTCACGGCGCGGGTGAAACCACCCGCCTTGAAGCCGGTACTGAACACGGCATAGAGATGCAGTGCCTCGCTGGCCTGATAGCCAAGGGCAAGCTTGGGCAGCAGGCTGGTCGCCTTATCCTGGTTGTTCAGCGCCGTGGCACCGAACCAGGTGTCAGCCTTGGTCCGCTCGTTAGAAATGCGCAGGCCGGGGGTCACGTCGATGGCGTCCGTGGCGTGCCAGGTCAACTCACCAAAGGCGGCCAGGGTGCGGATATCCTGGCGCGATCCCAGCGCATAAGCCGGCACCGTGCGGCGGAAACGCAGGTCTTCGTAGTAAAGACCGGCAACATAATCGACCGCCCCTTCGGTTTTCGATGCAAGGCGCAGTTCCTGACTGAAGGTCCGTTGCACCTCTGGCGTATAGCTGCCGAACACGGTGCGGTCGAAATCACGGTCCTGATAGCCGGTCAGGGCGGTCAGTGAGGCGAAGCCAAGATCAAAATCGGCATTGATCCCGAAACTGTCCGTCTGCAACCGGTAATGGGATGGCACCTCCAGCGCCCGGCGCTGATCAAGGAAGGCCTCCGGCACGAAATATTCCTCGTCGGATCGTACCACGCTGCGCTGGGCGGACAGCATGATATCCGCCACCCCGCCCACCGGCGCGTACCGTACACGCAGCCGCCCGGTTTCCCCCTTCGACCCGCCCAGTTCCCCGCCGCTGGTCAAGCCCGACAATTCGCCCTTCTCCCGCCGCGCAGCGAACAGGCCGTCAACATGCAATGTGTCAGCGATGACAGGCAGCGTTACCAGGGCCTGCCCCGTCTCCCCCAGTTCCGTGACGGTGCCGACCGCCTCCACCGCCGCGTCACCGTCAGGCCGTCGTGTGGCGACATTGATAACCCCGCCAACGGCACCACGCCCATAGAGCGTGCCTTGGGGACCATAGAGCAGTTCCACCCGGTCCAGCCCGACCGGCAGCGACTGGAAGAACAGCGCCTGATCCTGCGGCAATCCATCAACGTAAAGCTGGGCGGAAGGATTGTAGAAATCGACCGAGGATTGGCCACGGATCGTGACATTGCCATAGACGCGGCTGGACCGGGCGCGTATCGACAGATCGGTGAACAGCCGGTCCAATTGCTCCACCCCCTGCAGTCCGCGCGGGTCCAGCCGGTTGGCGGCGGCCACAGCCACCTGCCCGTCAATGCTGGCAAGAAGCTGCGGCCGTTTGCCCGCCGTGACGATGATTTCCTCCATCACGGGAACAGGCTCGCTGGATCGGACGGGACCGGCAAGCAGGGCTAAGCTGCTGGTCAAGCCCATGAAGACAAAAATACGAACGGCAGACAAACTCATCTCCTGCGGACGAACGGGCAGATAGGAATTGGCGGGGCGCAGAGTGTCGGGTCGTTCCGGCTTCCGCTAATGCGATCGGGGACGGAACCGATGTGATCAGAACTTAATTGACTATGATTTTCATTCGCATACATAATTCGCTTATGTCCGTTTCGCCAAATCTCCCCCACTCCAGCCTGGATATCGCCCAGCGCCCCCTGGCCCAGGCTGGCGACCTTGTGTCAGAGCCTGTCGGGTTGCGACCGGAACAGCATTTCCAGGGGGCTGTGCGACCTGTCGGGCGTGGCGTGCGCCTAGCCGTGCGCCCGGGTTTCGACCTGTCGGTCTATGAGCTGGAGGTGAACGGGCGACCGCCGGTTTCCGCCACGACACAGCCCTGTCTGGCCATTGTCGTGCTGTTATCCGGCGCGGGTGAGGGACAGATAGATCCAAATGGCGACACACCGCTGCCACCCACCCCCTACCGTGCCGGACATCTCTATGTCTCGCTTTCGCGTGAGACGGTAACGGGAACGGCCCGCGCCGTTGGGGGGGAGTCTTTCCGTCTGGTGGAACTGCGGCTGTCGTTGGCCTTCCTGGAGCGGACGGGGGCGCTTGGCATCTTCACGCAGGCCGATGCGACACACAGGCTGCACCATGCCTCCAACGCCCGGCTCTGGCTGGGTGTCGCTCCGGCACCGCGTGCCATCCTGACGGATGCGCAGACAATGTTCCGCGACGTGCTGGACGGTGCCCAGGCCGATCTCCGCGTGGAGAGCCGGGCGCTTTCCCTGTTCGAGACGGTGCTGGACCTGATGCGCACGGGCACACCGACAGCGATGAGTGCCGCGCCGTCAATGCGCGACACAACTCGCCTGGACGGGGTGCGTCAGGCCATGCGCCGCGATCTTGCCCATCCCTGGACGATTGCCGAACTGGCCCGCTTGGCCGGCCTCAACGACAAGCGGCTGAAAGCGGGCTATCGCGCCCGCTTCGGCAAGCCCGTCCATGCCGACCTGCAGGCGATGCGTGTCGAACAGGGACGCCTGTTGCTGCTGGACGGTGCATCGGTGACGGAAGCCTCCCTGACGGTCGGCTATGCAAATCCCAGTCACTTTGCCCGGCTTTTCCGCCGCGTCTACGGCATGACACCCAAGCGATGCCGATAAGCAGCCTGCCCCTATAGCATTGCCAAATGTCAGCATTAATGGATTTTTACTTACAATGTCCGTTTCAATAATAATATTCACCATTATTTTGTTGAAACAACTGGCTATAGGATAATTTTTATTTTCCCGGTCGAAACGCCGGACAGATTGCGGGATCAGTTTCCAGCCGGGCGGCTCCGATCAGGTCCAGGCAATAGGGGATCGCCGGAAAGACGGCCTTCAGGCACAGATCGATCGCAGAGGGCTTGCCAGGCAAATTGACAATCAGCGAGCGACCGCGCAGGCCTGCCGTCTGGCGCGACAGGATGGCGGTGGGCACCTGTTTCAGGCTTTCCATCCGCATCAACTCCCCAAAACCTGGCAGCATCCGGTCGCATACCGCTTCCGTGGCCTCCGGTGTCACGTCGCGCGGGGCGGGGCCCGTGCCGCCAGTGGTAACCACCAGACAGCAACCGTCATTGTCACACAAGCTGGACAACGCTGCCTCGATCACCGGCCGCTCATCGGGCACGCAGCGCCGCAGCGCCTCAAACGGCATCGCCAGAATGGCGCGCAAGCTGGTCTCCACCGCCGGGCCGCCCTTATCCTCATAGTGGCCCTGACTGGCACGATCGGAGATGGTGAGGATGCCGATACAAGGAAGGCGCATATCTTAAAGCTCCTGAATCGAAGGCGACCAAGTGTATCCGGCCGGAAAGACCACAACCATAACAGTATTGATCCGCCGCAGCCTTGCGGCGGATCAATACTGGCGTACAATCAGAACCGCAGGTTCAACGCGCTATAGACGGCACGGCCATCGCCCAGCGGGCGGAGATTGATCTGGACATCCACCTCTTCCCACTTGGTGCCACCCCAATTTGCGTTATGTGCAGTTTGGAAACGCAGGCTCTCATTATCCTGGATTTGGAAATCACCGCCGGCTT
>NZ_JBLTYX010000039.1:0-30316 GCF_048066115.1 Niveispirillum sp. KHB5.9
TCTTCATCCGACGGATCGCAAGGCGTTGATACAGTTCAGATCAATTTCGGATCAGACTCTAACCATAAAGCAAAAACCCCAGCAGCCTGTTGAGGCTGCTGGGGTTTTTGCTTTATGGTTAGATGCCATCAATTGGCGAATTCAAATAAAATCAATAACTTGGCTTCGCAGGTTCAAATCGGGTATCCAGAACCCCGCATCCAGTATGCAAACAGCGGGTACACCCAGATATGTGGGTCACTTTTCCACGCCGGACAACAGCCACCCCGGGTCAGTTCCGCGTAGAAATCAACAAACCGGGCTTTTGGGCACCGCCAATTGCGATCCTCAGGTCGGCCGGCCGGTTACCAAGCGGCTTCGAAAATTGCCCGCGCATCCGCCTCGCTGAGCTTGCGGAGATTGCGGTCAAGCAGCCGGGTAACGGACATCGCCGCCGTTGCCATGCGCGGAATGGCCTCGCGCTGGATGCCGAAATCGGACAAGCGGCGCTTAATGCCACAGGCGTCTGAGAGCCCGATGATTTTTTCAACCCCGGCCAAGGAGTCAGCTGAGTCGTCGTCGCTCTTCGGCACACCGAGGGCATGGGCGACGGCGGCATAGCGGGCAGGAGCGGCTTCGATATTGAAGCGCAATACATGCGGCAGCAGCAGCGCGTTGGCGACGCCATGCGCGATATGGAACTCGCCGCCCAGCGGGTAGGCCAATGCATGCACCGCCGCCGTATTGACCGGGCCAAGGCAGAGGCCGCCATAGAAGCTGGCGCGCATCATCGCCGAGCGTGCGACGAGGTCGGTGCCATCCTTGCAGGCGCGTTCAAGATTTCCCGCGATCAGCGAGATGCCGATCAAAGCGTAGCTGTCGATCAGCGGATGGGCGAAGCGGTTGGCATAGGCTTCGATGCAATGGGTGAGGGCGTCGAGCCCTGTTGCCGCGGTCACCGCCGACGGCATGGTGACGGTCAGTCCGGGATCGAGATAGGCGGCGTCGGGCACCAGGAAGCGGCTGACCACGCCCTTCTTCAGATCGGCGTCCTCGTCGCCCAGGATGGCAATCGGTGTGACTTCGCTGCCGGTGCCCGACGTGGTCGGGATGCAGGCCAGCCATAGATCGCGCCCGGCCACCAGATCGGTGCCAAGCACATTCTCGATGCGCTGGTTGCCGGTGGCGAGTGCCGCCACCAGCTTGGCCACGTCCATCGCGCTGCCGCCGCCCAAGCCCACAACCACATCGGCGCCGCAGCGGCGGGCGGTTTCCAGGGCGTCGTTGAATTCCGAAAGGGTGGGTTCGCCGGCCAAGTCATGCCAGAGCGTGACCTTGATGCCGGCCTTCTCCAGTTCCTCGACCAGCGGCGCACACAGAAAAAGAGTTGGCTTACCAGTGACCAGAAATACCGACCGGGTCTTCCGCCCGATGATATCCGTGGCGCATTGCTGCAAAGCGCCGGGGCCGAAATTGAGAATCCCCACATTCGCTATGGTGAGCAGCCGTTCTTCTCCCGCCGACATCGCATCCAATTTCCCTGCCAGTGTATAAGGAAAGTCTGGACAGGAGTGCGGCTGGCTACTTGCTCAGAAGGGCATTAAGGCTTGCGCGCTTGCTCGCACGCCCTGTCTTTTCGATCATTCGGAAGCCTATGATCCAGGCCATGGTGAGGAGTTACGCTTATGACGGATGATGAGGAGAAGCTTCGAGTGCAATCTGATGCCCATGCCGGTGATCCTCGGTTCAACCGATCTCCCGGCTTTGCCGAGGAGATCTTCAAGATCATCCGTGCCGACATCATGTCGCTCGCCATTCCACCCGATACGCGCATCTCAATTGATGGTCTGGCCAAGAAGCTCGGCGTCTCCCAAACGCCGATCCGCGAGGCGCTGTCCATGCTGGAAGCGATCGGCCTGGTCACCAAGCGTCATTTCGCCGGCTATTGCAGCGCGCCGCAGCTCAACCGCAAGCAGTTCGAGCATCTCTTTGAAACGCGGCTGCTGATTGAACCCTACGCTGCCAAATGCGCCGCCAACAGGATGGACGACCGGGCGATGGCCAAGTTGATCGATCTGGCGCGCGGAATGACTGCTGCTGATTCACGCGAGACCTACGATAAATTCGCCGACCAGGATTCTCAATTGCACGATCTGATCGCGACTGGCTCCGGCAATCCAATCATCCGCGACGCTTTGGCGCGATTGAATACACATTTTCATATCTTCCGTCTTCGGTTCCACAGCGGGGTCGCCACTGAGGCGGTCAATGAGCATGCAGTGTTGATTGAGGCCCTGTCGGCTCGCGATCCCGAGGCCGCAGAGGCGGCGATGCGAGAGCATCTTCAGCGCTCGTACGATCGTTTCGCTCCATTTTCCGATAATTAACCAGATTTGCCGTCGAAGCAGTCGCTCCCTCTTCGATTTTTCTTTTCATATATCCAATATCATATAGGATCCTGGGCAAGGGAGGAAACGCTCCCAGCCTAGGGAGACGCTCAGTGAATATTTTCAGCACGAGTGATCTGAATGTCCGAACACCGGTGGTGGGCTGGAACGACGCTTTCTCGGCCCGCATCGAGGCGATGGATTTCAAGCCGACCAAGCCGGATCTGTTCGCTGCGAAACTCGCCGACAGCGATCTCGGACCCTTGCGGCTGGCCCGCCTGACCAGCACGAAAACCCTGATCGAGCGGGGAGAGGCGCAAATTGCACGCCGGAGTCCGCGTTCCTATCTCATCATCCTGCTGATCGAGGGCAGCGGCGAGATCAGTCATTACGGCAATACGATCGCGTTCGACGAGGGCGACATGGTGCTGTGCGACAGCGCTGCCCCTTTGACGCTGAATTTCGGCGCTGATGTCGAAGCACTTCTGTTGCGCGTCGGTGCTTCGACCTTCAAGGAGCATTGCCCGTCGCCGGAAAGCTTCTGTGGTCTTGCCCTGCGGGGCAAGAGCGGCCTCATCGCGACGGCTACGGCGATGACTGTGAGCCTGTTCAATGAGATCGAGGCGGAACTGCCGGGCCACTACCAGGAGCGTGTTGCCCGCCATCTGCTCGACATCATCGCGACGGCTTTCACCCTGGCTCTTCCGCAGCCTTCGCCGCAATCTTCGATTGTCAGCGGCCGACATGCCAATGTGAAGCTCTTCATCGAGCAGCATCTGCGCGATCCCGAGCTGACGCCGTGCATGATCGCGTCGCGGATGAAGCTGTCGCAGCGCTATCTTAGGGCCATCTTTGCCAATGAGCAGGAGACGGTATCGGCCTATATCCTGCGCCACCGCCTGGAGCAGTGTGCCCGGCAGATCGGTGATCCCGCCTGGGCCGGCCATTCGATCACCGAGATCGCCTTCGGCTGGGGTTTCAACAGCGCCCCGCATTTCTCCCGCACCTTCCGCGACCGCTTCGACATGGCGCCGCGGGAATATCGCCGCCTCAAGCTCAACGAGGCGGAAGCGAAGTCCCAGGTCGCCCTGGGGCGCCCTTCAAACCATCAGATCGATAGCGATACAGATGAGAGCGAACCGAGCACACCTCTCCAGACCGGATCTTCTGCGTGCGCAGACCCATCATGGCGGCCAGTGGCAAGATGCCGCGTCGGGAGCGACGATCACGGTCAAGGATCCCTATACGGGTGAGATAGCAGGCAGCGTGCCGTCGCTTGGCGAAGCGGAGATCCGTGCCGCGATTGCTGCGGCGGAGAAAGCGTTTCCGCGGTGGTCGCGGACACCGAACCGCGAACGCGGTGTGCTGCTGCGGCGCTGGCTCGACCTGATCGAACGCCACAAGGAGGACCTTGCCCAGCTGATCACGCTGGAGAACGGCAAGCCGCTGAAGGAGGCGCGCGCCGAAATTGCCTATGGTTCGGGCTTCATCGAACTCTATGCCGAGGAAGCCACCCGTATCATGGGCGAGATCATCCCGCCGAACATGCCCGGTCGCCGCCTGATGGCTGAGCGTGAGCCGATCGGCGTCTGCGTTGCCATCACGCCCTGGAACTTCCCGATGGCGATGCTGACGCGGAAGATCGCGCCGGCGCTGGCCGCGGGCTGCACCATGGTTTGCAAGCCCGCCAGCGAGACGCCGCTGACCGCCCTGGCGCTGGCCGTGCTGGCGGAGGAGGCGGGCATCCCGGCCGGCGTCCTGTCCGTCGTCACCTCGGAGCCGGCCTTGTTCGGCGATATCGTCACTGCCTCCAGCGTGGTGCGGAAGATCACTTTCACCGGTTCGACGCGGGTGGGCGCCATCCTGATGTCGGCCTCTGGCCCGACCATCAAGCGGCTGTCGCTGGAACTGGGCGGCAACGCTCCGCTGCTGGTGTTCGACGACGCCGACCTTGATCTCGCGATCGAGACGGCGATGGTCGCCAAGTTCCGTAATGGCGGGCAGAGCTGCATCGCCGCCAATCGGATTTACGTCCAGCGCGGCATTTACGAGGATTTCCTGGCCGCCTTCCAGAAGCGGGTCGCGGCGCTGAAGGTGGGCGACGGCTTCGACCCGGAAACCGATATCGGTCCGCTGATCAGCAGGCGCGCCGTCGAGAAGGTCGAGGCCCATCTGGATGACGCGCTTGCGGGGGGGGCGAGGCTGATCGCCGGCGGTAAGAGTGATGGATCGCTCCTATCGCCGGCGACCCTGCTGCGCGACGTTGCCCCGAACGCCCTGCTGGCGCGCGAGGAGACCTTCGGCCCGCTGGCCGGTGTCATTCCGTTTGGGTCTTACGAGCAGGGCATCGCCATGGCCAATGACACGCCGTTCGGTCTGGCCGCATATCTTTGTTCAAGTCGTCAGGAAACCATCGCTCGAGCCAGCCGCGACCTCGAGACCGGCATGATCGGCATCAATACCGGCCTGATCTCGACCGCCTCGGCGCCGTTCGGCGGCGTCAAGCAGTCGGGTATCGGCCGCGAGGGCTCGAAGCATGGCATCGATGAGTATTTGAACTACAAATATCTGTGCCACGCCGGACTTTAGGAGCCGTCCATGCGCCAGTCGAAGAAAGTCATCATCACCTGCGCGCCGACGGGGTCGATTCACACCCCGTCAATGTCACCCCATCTGCCGATCACGCCCGACCATATCGCCCAAGCGGCGATCGAGGCGGCGGAGGCGGGAGCGGCGATCCTGCATCTCCACGCGCGCGACCCTGTGGACGGCAGGCCCAGCCCCTCGGCCGAGCATTTTGCCGCCTTCCTGCCGCGCATCAAGCAACAGACTGACGCGGTGATCAACATCTCGACCGGCGGCAGCGCGACCATGTCGCTCGACGCCCGGCTCGAAGGTGCCAAGGCGTTCAAGCCGGAAGTCTGCTCGCTCAATATGGGCCCGCTGATTTTCGACTTCAGCGGCGCTGCGGCCCGCGTCGAGAAATGGCAGCATGATTGGGAACGCGAGTATGTCGAGGGCGCGCGGGGCCGCATCATGTATAATGACAACGCCTATATCGAGCGCATCATGCGCGAGGTCGGCCAAGCCTTCGGCACCAAGTTCGAATTCGAGTGCTACGATATCGGCCATCTCTACACGCTGGCCCATTTCGCCGACAAGAAGCTGATCGAGCCACCCTTCCTGATCCAGGGCGTGTTCGGCATCCTGGGCGGCATCGGCGCCGACCCGCGCAATCTGGCACATATGGTGACCATCGCCGACAGCCTGTTCGGCGACGATTACCACTTCTCCGCCTTTGCCGCAGGAAAGAATCAGATGACTTTCTGCACCCAGAGCGCGCTGCTGGGCGGCAATGTCCGCGTCGGGCTGGAGGACAGTCTTTATATCGGCAAAGGTGAATTGGCGCAGTCGAATGCCGACCAGGTGACCAAAATTCGCACTATTCTCGAAGCGCTCGGGCTGACCATCGCCAGTCCCGATGAGGCTCGCCAAATGTTGAATCTGAAAGGTGGCGACGCCGTCGGTTTCTGAAGCGTCGAGATGGCCTTGCCTCGCCGGCGCCGTCAAAGAACCGATCTCCGACACGCCCACAGAGGAGGTGCACCAATGAACGTCCACCATGGTTTATATCGGCTTGGAGATTTTCAGCCTCAGCTTCCTGCGGATGGCGAATATTGGATCGCCCCGAATGCCGCGATTATCGGCAATGTCATACTGAACAAAAATGCCAGCGTATGGTTTGGTGCCACGATACGCGGCGACAACGAACCGATCGTGATCGGCGAGAACACCAACATTCAGGACGGATCCGTGCTTCATAGCGATCCCGGCTCGCCCTTGTCGGTTGGCGCGAATGTCACGGTCGGCCATCAGGTGATGCTGCATGGGTGCGAAATCGGCGACAACACTCTGGTTGGAATTGGCTCGATCGTTCTGAATGGGGCGAAGATCGGTCGGGGGTCTCTGATCGGCGCGAACGCGCTGGTCACCGAGAACAAGATTTTCCCCGACAATTCCCTGTTGATGGGCTCGCCGGCCAAGCTCATCCGGGTGCTCAGTGATGATGAGGCCAGGAAGCTGGCGCTCTCGGCGGAGCACTACGTCGCCAATTGGAAGCGCTTTCGGGCGGAATTGACTCCTCTCTGACAAGCCCAATCCTTGAAGGGCGGAACCAGCTCCTCCAACGTCGGCACTGTCGGACGAGGAGCCTTCGGGCCGGTCTTCTCATCGGCCACGGGTGGACCGGCTCCTCCGCTTGGCCACCGTCCCTGATTGATCCCGTGGCGCTTGGCCAGGAGCCTCAGGCACCCTTGACCATGTTGCATCGCTCGACGGATCGCCTCTGTCGTCGTGGCGCTTCCATGGAGTACCTAGCCCATCCCTCCAATCATCGCCGCCGTGCATCTCTTCCCACGGTCGTATGCGCAAGGCACGGTGCCGCGACAGGCAAGTTGCTGTCTGACGGTTCCTCTAACCTCACAATCGGAAGCCCAAGAACGTAAGCGGCAAAAGTCCGTTTTGAAGACAACAAGGGGGGGACCCGTCATGCGTATTAAAAGAACTCAAAAATTTGTCTCGACGTCGCTTTCCGCCCTGGCGGTGGCGATGTCGGTGGCGGCCCACGCCGCGGACGACCAGCCGACCGATCTGGAAGAAATCATCGTCACCGGCTCTCGCGTCAGCACGACATTCAACTCGCCGACGCCGGTCAACGTGATCGATGACGAACGCCTGAAAATGCTGGCGATCCCCGACGTTTCCACGGCGTTGAACCAGCTTCCGGCTTTCCGCGCCACCACCTCGCAGAGCACCATCCTGTTCCGCGTTACCGGCGCGATCGGCGCCAACACGCCTGATCTGCGCGGCCTCGGCGCCACCCGCACGCTGGTGCTGGTCGACGGACGACGCTTCGTGCCCAGCCTGGACAATGGCGCCGTCGACCTGAACGGTATTCCGTCCTCGATGGTGAAGCGCACCGATATTGTGACGGGCGGCGCCTCCGCTCAATATGGTGCCGACGCTGTGGCTGGTGTGGTCAATCTGATCCTCGACACCAAGCTGAGTGGCTTCAAATTCGATGCCAATGCCGGTATCAGCGGCCATGGCGACGCCAAGAACACCTCCGTTTCCGCAGCCGGCGGCACGGATTTCGCCAATGGGCGCGGCCATGTTGTCGCCGGCATCGAATATCGGCAGGATTGGGGTGTCGGCAATTGCTTTAAGCGTGACTGGTGCGCCAAGCTGACCAATTATGTACCCAACCCCGGCTATATTAACGGTGTGAGTACCAATGGTCTGCCGGCTACTTTGGTCCTCGACAATGTAAATTTCGTCTATACGCCAAACGGCGTGCTGACCAGCGCCATTAAGACCGTGAACGGGGTGAGGACGGTGCTCGGCCAACAGGTCAATCACACCGGTGCTACCGCGTTGCCAGCCTCGTTGCGCGGCTTGCAGTTCAACAACGGCGGCACCGCGCTGATCCCCTTTCAGTTTGGCAACTATCTCAGCGGCACCTTCATGCAGGGCGGCGATCAGGCCGCTTCCAATAATTGGGGCTGGGGCAATGTTCCCCTCGTCACGCCGACGTCGCATGTGTCGATGATGACGCATGGCGATTACGAGTTGACGGATAACGTCACAGCCTTTGGCGAATTCATCTATAGCCGCGTGGAGGGTGGTCCGGTACGCACAACCTGGGTCAATGCCGCGCCGGTCGGCGGTACCAACGGCATCAGCATCAACAACCCATACATCACCCCTGAGGTGCGGGCGCAGATCCTGGCGGCGGATCCCAATATTACGGCGATCAATGTCAATTCGATCCTGGTGCAGACCGGCGACACTGCTCTGGGTTCCAGCACCAACAACACGTATCGCTTCGTCGGTGGCTTGAAAGGCGAGCTCGCTGAGGATTGGCAGTGGGACGTCGCTTATGAATATGGGCTGACCGACTCCAACCTCTTCGTTGGCAACACCCGACTTTCGATGCTCGACAATCAGGCCGCCAACGCGATCACGCCACCGGCGAGCTATGCCGGGACGATCTATCGGACATCCACAGGCGCTCCGGTCATCTGTGCCTCCAGTGTGGCCAACCCGAACGATGGCTGTGTGCCGGTCAATTTCCTGGGCACCAGTCTGACGCCGGCCCAGCTTGAGAAATATATGCAGGACGAGTGGCAAACCCGGCGGATCGTGCAGCATAATGTCAGCGCTAATCTGCGGCACACCCTGTTTGAGCTGCCGGCCGGTCCTGTTAAGGCCGCGATCGGCTTCGAGTATCGCTATGACAGCGCTTCCGGCAAGGCCGACCCGCTGACCCTGGCGGGTCTGTTCACCGCGCCGCAGGTGACGGCGCTGCCGAAAGTGATCCATAAGGTGACGGAAGGCTATGCTGCGGTGAACATCCCGATCCTGTCCGATCTGCCGCTTGCCAAATCACTGACGGTGGATCTGACGGGGCGCCAGACGCATTACAGCACCTTCGGCAATGCCCACCCCTGGAAGATCGGCGTCGAGTACCAGCCGGACGACCAGATCATGTTCCGCGCTACCCGCTCCGCCGACATTCGCAAGCCGACGGCGGCGGAATCGAACCCGAACACGGTCAGCACCAATCTGCCTTTGAACGATCCGTTCGGCGGCGGCAATCATCTGATCGCCAACCTGACCGGTGGCAATCCGGCCCTGAAGCTGGAATCGGGTAAGACCACCACGCTGGGTGTCGTGCTGAAGCCGGACTTCATCCCGAACTTCCGTGTTTCGGTCGATTATTACGACATCAAGGTCAACAACGCGATCGATACGGTGACCGGTGCCAACATCCTGACCGCTTGCGCGACCCAGGACCTGCTCTGCAACCTGATCACTTTCAGCGGCGCGTACAAGGCCAGTCCGGCGGTGTCCATTCTTTCAACCTACCAGAACGTGGCCAAAGTGCTTGCTTCGGGTTACGAGATCACCTCGGATTATACGATCGAGGATGTCTATGGCGGCAATGTCGGCGTCCAGGTCAATGCGAACTATATTACCAAGCTGAGGTCGATCGGTGGCACCGGTCTGGTCACGCGCATGAACGGCGTCACCGGCAATGCCGGCTCGACCGCGGCCATCGCTGGTGTGCCGACCTACAAGATCGATGCCGTGATCAGCTATGTTCAGCCGAAATGGGCGGTCTCGACCCATCTGCGCTATATCCCGCAGAGCATCCTCGATCCGAACAAGATCGGGCCGACCCAGGCCGGTTACGACATCAACAACCCGCGCAGCGCCAATATCAACACGGTCAGTTCTGTTTTTTACGTCGATCTGTCGGGCTCGTTCCGTCCCTATCAGTTCAGCGATGGTTTGGAGTCCGAGATCTACTGGGCGGTCAACAATGTGGGTGATGTCGCCCCGCCGCCCGAATTGCGCCTGTTCGGCAACCCGCTGCAATATGACCCGATCGGCCGTGCCTTCCGCCTCGGCGTGAGAGCAAAATGGTGATGTGACCCGATCTTCCAGAACGTGGCGTGAAGTGAAGCACGCCACGCTCAGGTAAGCTGACCGCGATGGCTTCTCAGTCATCGCGGTCTTTTTTATGCCGAGGCGATATGGGCGGTGGAGGACACATGGAGCAAGTCAGCAGATGCCCAGGCCCGGCCCAGCATCACGTCCTTGGCCTCCATCGCCATCATGCGCACCACATTGCCAACCGGATAAATTCTGAGAGCGGAAAACTCAAACGCATCGGGGATCTTGGCGCGCCAAGATCCCCGATCAACAATCATCCTTTGATGCAGGCAGTGCCTTAATATTTAGGCGGCACTGTCAAACGCCCTCCGGACCGCCAGCGCCCCTTGGCGCAGCATGCCCTGGTCGGAGGAGACCAGGAACGCGTTCACCCCATGCTTCCCCAACGCCGCAATATCGGGATCATCGCCTGAGCCGATATGCGCAATGAGCGGGATGTTATGCCGCTTCGCCGCCGCGCCGATACGTTCGACAATCGCGGTGATCATCGGGTCTTTCACATGGGGGGCGCCGAGCCGGGCCGACAGATCGCCGCGGCCGATGAAGGCGGCCGTCAGGCCCTCGACGGCGAAGATCTCGTCGAGCTGGTCGATGGCTTCCGGGTCCTCGATCATCGCGACGATTGAGGTCGAGGCATCGGCCGACTTGATATGGTCGACGAAGCCGCGGGCGCCGTAGTTGCCGGCGCGGGGAGAGTTGGAGAAGCCGCGCGTTCCGCCCTGATAGCGGCAGAGCGAGACGATGTTGCGCAGCGTCTCGGCGCTTGCCACATGCGGCACCAGGACGCCGGCGGCGCCGCAGTCCAGCGCGTTGAGGATTTCGCCTTCGTGGGGCACGCGTACGACACTGGCGATGCCGGCGGCGCGGGCGGCCATCATCATCGTATCGATGTCGCCGCGCGTGAAGGGCGCGTGTTCCGCATCGACCACCACAAAATCGAAACCTGCGCCGCCAAGAATCTCGGTGGCGTGACCGGTCGCGGTTTTCAGGAAGGTGCCGAGCAGGCGCTCGTGACCTGCCAGCCGGGCGCGGAAGCGGCCCGGCACATCATCATAGGCGGCCATTCCGTTAAGCCGCCGGCGGAGCTGGATATTCGTCGGCGTTCAACACCCAGCCCTCCATATCGGAGAAATCGCGCCGTGGCGGCGAGAAGATGTCGACCAACAGATTACCTTGCGGCTCTATCCCCGCCGAAGTGTGCAGCGCCATCGGAGGAATCACCGCAACGGATGGGGCCGGACAGGTGACATGTTCGTCATCGCGCCATTCGGACAGCTTGGCCGTCCATGGCCAGCGCAGATGGTGGACGTAGGTGCCGCCCATCGCCAGCGAGCATTGCTCAAAATCATCGTGGAAATGCGGCGACAGCTTGTTCGGGTCGCGCGCCGGGGCCGGTTCGAACACATTGACCATGAAGGTCGTGCAGCGCCAGATACGGCCGAAACGACCTTCCTTCCTGGGCACGTTCAGATCGTAAGTACGGATCTTGAAACCGGTGGGTGGTGCTGGCCACAGTTGCAGCGGCGGGATGTTCGGCGCCTGCTGCCTGTAGGTGTCGGCATTCGGGCAGAGCGCTGCCAGATCCTTCGAGGCGGTGGTGAACAGGCGGACGATTTCGCCGCCGTTCGGGACCGTGATCCTGCTGTCGCCCGGCGGGACGATGGTCAGGCTCTCGGCAGCGATGTTGATTTCCTCGCCGCCGGCCGCCACCGTCGCGGTCGGCTCCTTGGCCTCGATCAGCAGAACATATTCGTCCACTTGGCCTTGGCGCTCGAAGACGCCGCCGGGCTTGGCGAGTGTATAGGCGATGATGAAGTTCTGGCCGCGCACCAGCCAGGTCTTGCCGTTTGCATCATCGATTTGCGGAGGGCTCTGCCCGAACAGAGCGTAGGAGGAGGCGCCGAAGCCGTTTCCGCTGGTCGGCAGCGCCGAAGCCTTGGCCGTGGCGAGTTTCGATCTCGGGTCGGCGTCGGCATACATCGTCTGGGTGGCCATGATCGGCTCTCCTTGAGGGAGTGAAAGTCCAAGCCTCCAACAGCGGACAACGCCGCTGCTTGCCTCAAGCGGCAATTACAGTTTGGGATTGGTGACCGGCGCGCCGCCTTCGAACCAATGCTCGAAACGACGATAAGTGCACAGCCAGCGATCACCGACGCGCTTATATTTATCTGTCAGCAGCACGATGGCGATCGGCGGCGCCGACGGCAGGACCTTCACGCCATCCGCAGCGTAGAGAAGCATATAGCAGCTGCTCTCGGCGGTGTCGGCGCCGGTGAACCAGGCACGGAAATTGGTGATGCTGTGCATGGCGAGGCGCGGTCCATTGTCGATGCGCCACTTATAGAATTGCCGGATCTTTTCCTTGCCCTCATAGGAGCTCTTCGGGCCATGGAACACGGCATCGTCCGTGTAGTAATTATGGGCATCGAGACCGCCGTTGGTGTCGACCTCATACCAATAATCGGCGAGCTGCTGTTGCAGTTCAAAAACCAGTTCGGCGTTTTTCGGATCGTACATGCAAGTCGTCCTTAAGGTGGCGGGGCGTGCTCGATACTCTATGTCGCACGCGACAAGCGGCTTGATCAAAGAGGCAAGGATGCTTGCCCATAGACCCGGGCGGCATTGTCATGCAGGAAATTGCGGGCCTCGTCCCCGGTGAGGAAGTCGGCGGCGGCGCGCGCCATCGCTGTCTTTTCCTCATAGGACCATAGCATGCTCTGGCCGATATCCGACCCCCACATCACCCGGTCGGGACCGAAGCTGTCGACCATGCGGCGCACAAGGTGAGCGCTGCGGACATTGGCCGCGACCAGACGCTCCATGTTGATCTCGGTGATCTTGAAATGGACGTTGGGCACGTCCTCGAACAGGGCGATGGTCTTGTCGATGCCGAAATGCGGCGGAGGTGGCATCACCACCTTTTCGCCAGCGTCCTCGGCCAGCTTCACCTCGTACTGGGTCATGCCATAAGGCATCGCACCATGGTCCAACAGGATCGGCAGATCGGGGAACTGTCTTGCCAGGATTTTGACCAACGGCAGAAGGTAGGGGAGCTGGTTCATGAACAGGATCAAGGTCAGCGGCGTGCCGAGATCGGCGCAGGCCTTCCACACCTCCATCGCCACCGGCGAACACAGCCAGCCCGTATCGAGGATCCACGGCCGCGATACCGCCATGCGGAAGCCGCGCACGTGCCGGTGCTTGACCATGTTGCGATAAGCCTGCGGCGTCGCCGGATTCTCGGGGTCGAGGATGACGACCGGATGCAGGCGCTTGGGGTGCAGCGCGGCGGAGTCGATGATGTAGCTATTGTCATAGCCATACAGATGGCCGCGCTGCACCAGGCAGGCCTCGGCAACGTTCTGCGCATCCATCATCGCGATGAAGGCATCGACCGTGACTGAATAGTTCGGCCGCTCCGGCGTCGGCAAGTCATGGGTGAAGGGCTGCGCCTTGTAGCGGTCCCAATCATCCGAGACCAAATGGGCGTGCGTATCGAACAGTTTCACCGCGCTGCCTCCGTCTTGGCCGCCGGGCTTTCGCCGGCCGGCCCACCGATTTCGTCCAGGGAGATCAGCTTCCGGCCTGCGGTCTCGGGCAGCAGCATGGTGGCGACCAATCCGAGCAGCACGCCGACGATCGCCATGATCGCCATGGCAGCACTCAGCACCATGGAGTCCGAGATGTACGCTACCGAAAAGATGAAGAATGCGCCGCAGGCCCGGCCGAAATTATAGGAGAAGGACTGTCCGGAGCCGCGCAGCTCGGTCGGAAACAGTTCGGTGAAATAGGGGCCGAACGAGGCATACATGCCGAACTGGAAGAAGCCGTAGCACATTCCGGCCGGGATCAATGTCCACAGCGAGCTGCCGAGCGGCATGAACAGATAGAAGGACGCGGTCAGTATGAAGCCGAGGCTATAATATCGGAATACCTTGCGCCGCCCGATACGGTCGCTGATATAGGCGTTGGTCAGGATGCCGGCAATGCCGCCCGCGCTCAGCAACAGCACACAGATGCCCGCCATCGAGGACGTCAGGCCGCGTTCCAGGGTGAGAAACGAGGTGGTGTAGTTGGCGACCGCGAAAGCGCCCCCCTGTACGCCGACCGACAACAGCGCGGCGGGCAGGGTGATCCGCAGCATGCGGGGCGCGAAGATGTCGAGAATGCCGGCCTGACGTCCCTTTTCGGCAGCGCGTCGCTTTGCCTGCTTGAAGACCTCGGCATCATCTGAACCGCGTCGAACAAAGAAGATCAAGCCGGCGGGGGCGATGCCAGCCCAGAAGGCGACGCGCCAGCCGAGATCCGGCGGGAAGGCGGCGGCGACAGGGCCGGCCAGCAGGGCGGCGAAACAGGACCCGATGGCGGCGCCGCTCTGCACCGTGCCAAGCGCCTTGCCGCGATGCTGGGGGGCCACCAGCTCGCCCAACAGCACCGCGCCGACGGCCCATTCGGCGCCGAAGCCGATGCCTTGCAGTATACGGGCGACCAACATTTGATCGAAATTCTGGGCGAAGCCGGAGACGAAGGAGAAGAAAGAGAACCACAGGATGGTTAGCTGCAGGATGCGGGCGCGGCCATAGCGGTCGCACAGCCAGCCGCCGACCCAGCCGCCGATTGCGGCGGCGAAGTAATTGGCGCTGGCGATTACCCCGGCTTCCTTGAGCGTGATGCCCAGTCCGGCGACGAGCAGCGGTATCATGTACTGATAGAGAAGGCCGTCGGCCGAATCCATCGCCCAGCCGGCCCAGCAGGTCCAGAAGACCCGGCGGGTGCGCCTATCCGCTTCACGGTACCAAGAGGTCATGGACACTTCATCCAATCCTTATTCTTATGGGCCTCAGGCGAAATAGAACTTCAGCGCCGTGTTGGACAAAGCGCGCCGCGTGGCGGGATCGGGCGCCCAGGCATTCAGCTGCGCCAAAGCCCGGTCATAGGTCATGCGGCCCTCATAGCCGACGAAGGGCGCATCGCTGCCCCACAGCAGCCGTTCAGCACCGACGCGATTGAACAATTCCGCCGCGATCGTTTCACCGATCCGTTCCGAAGGGGAAAAATCCGGTTCGCGCCAGGTTTCCGGCCCGGCCAGTCGGAAAGCCGCCGCCAGTTTGATCCAGGTCCGGCCGCGCTGGACGGCCTCGACACCGGCCAACCAGCCGGGGCAGGAGACACCCAGGTCGGGCTCCGGATGCGCGAAATGATCGAGGACGATCTTGATGCCGGCTTTCTCCATCAGATCCAGTATCGGCGGCAGGCGCCGGGATTCGAGGGCCAGATGCACATGCCAGTCCAGATCGCGCACTCTACGCAGCAACAGCCGGTAAGCGTCGCTGGTAAGATCCGGCAACACCTCCTTGCGAACCAGTTGAAGGCGAATGCCGACCACCCCTTCGTCGCGCATCCGCCTCAGCGTGTAGAAATCGGTGTCCGGCGCCACGATCGCGGTGGCCCGCAGACGGCGGCTGAAGAGCGGCGCGCCTATCGTATATTCGTTATAGGTGCCGGAAATGCTCAGCCCCGACAGCACGCCGAAATGGATGCCGTACCGGTCGAGATCGGCCAGGTAATCGGTGTAGGTGTAGTCATAGTTCGGAGCGGCCCAGGCGCCGCTGACCAGCGGCAGATCACGCGTAAAGACATGTGCGTGGCAGTCCACAATCGGCGCATCGCTCGTCATCGAGCCCCCGCCACATCGATATTGGAGCCGGAGATGTAGGAAGCGCGATCGGAGACCAGGAACATGACGGTGGCGGAGACTTCCTCAGGCTTGCCGATCCGCTGCATCGGCAGCCCATCGCGGATCGCGTCCATGCGGCCCGGCGCATGGATTTCGGTCTCGATGGGGCCGGGCGACACGGCATTGACGCGGATGCCTTCGCGGGCGACCTCCTGGGCCAGGCCGATATTGAGCGCGTCGATGCCGCCTTTTGAGGCGGCATACCAGACATGTTGCTTGGGCGAACCCAGCTTGCCGGCCCGCGACGAGATCAGCACGATCGCTCCACCCTGGCCGCCGCGTTGCGTCGACATGCGGTTGATCGCTTCGCGGCAACTCCACAGGGCGCCGGTCAGGTTGACGGCGATGACCCGTTCGAGGGTTTCATCGGGCTGGTCGGCCAGCAGGCCCACCGCGCCGGTGATGCCGCCATTGTAGCAAAGCACCGACAGGCGGCCATGCTTGTCAGCCTCGGCGAATATGCGCTTCACATCGTCGGCATTGCCGGTATCGGCTTGGACGGCGGCGGCTTTCCCGCCTTTGGCCTCGATCTCCTTGACCACCTTCTCGGCGGAGTCGGCCCGGCCGGCATAGGTCAGCAGCACGAAATAGCCTTGTTCGCCGGCATCCTTGGCGATCGCAGCACCGATGCCGCGGCTGCCGCCGGTGAGGAGGAAGACACCCTTGCTCATCGTTTTGCGATCTCCTTGTTGTTGCTATGTCACCCTAACCTCGGGGCGGCGGCAAACTTGCCTGCATCGGTACTGCCATTTGAGACTTCGTCAGATCGATGGGCCGGATAGGTTATCAAACGCTGCCGTGCGAGCTAAGTGCGACCGACACCTGCGCAGTACGCTGGATGTGCGTTCAAAGATGGCGAAGCGCCCACCGCCGAAGGTCACTTTGCCGAACTGGCGGGCAATCCTGGAGAAACTGACATGAAGACCTGGATCCTTCCCACCGAAGGCAGTGGCCTCGTTCTGACCGACAGGCCTTCCAGAGCGCCAGGCGACACCGAACTCAAGATCCGCATGCGGGGTTGGTCGCTCAATTACCGTGATGGTGGCGTCGCCAAAGGGCGCGTGCAGCGCGACACCATTCCGCTGTCCGACGGTGCGGGCGAAGTCGTCGCGGTCGGATCGCGGGTGACGCGCTTCAAGGTCGGTGACCGCGTGGCCAGCACCTTCTTCCAGAACTGGATCGGCGGCCCGATGCGAGCCGACGTGCCGGGATCAGATCTCGGCGGGCCGATTGACGGCGTGCTGGCCGAGGAAGTGATCCTGTCCGAGCAGGGCGTGGTCCCGATCCCCGATCATCTGTCCTATGCCGAAGCGGCCTGTCTTCCCTGCGCTGGCGTGACCGCCTGGAACGCGCTGTTCGAGATTGGACGGATCGGTCCCGGCAAAAGCGTGCTGCTGCTCGGCACCGGCGGCGTGTCGGTCTTCGCGCTGCAATTCGCCAAGCTGGCGGGAGCGAAAGTGACCATCATCTCGTCGTCGGATGAGAAACTCGCCCGCGCCCGCGCACTCGGCGCCGACAAGACGATCAATTACAAAACCCACCCCGATTGGGAGAAGGAGGTTGGCCAGCCTGTCGATCTCGTGCTCGAAGTCGGCGGTCCCGGCACCATGCCGAAGTCACTGGCCAGCGTCGCCAGTGGCGGCACCATCGTCGTGATCGGCGCCGTCGGCGGCCGCGAAGGGGCGGGCTTCGAGCCCTTGGCGCTGATCCGGCGTTCAATCCGCGTCCAAGGCATCTTCGTCGGTTCGCGCCTGATGTTCGAAGACATGAACCGCGCCATCGAGGTGCACAAGCTCATGCCGGTCATCGATCGCGTCTTCCCGTTCGAGGAGGCTAGGGAAGCTTATGCCCATCAAGCATCCGCCACCCATTTCGGCAAGGTAGCCATCGCATGAAGCAGGTGGCATGGGGCGGCATTGGGAAGCACGACGGAGGAAATGCGCGTCATTCCCGCGGACAGGCTGTTGGAACGGCGTTCTTCATTGCCGGCCGTTCAGTCAAGCCTGTGGCTGGCCCAGCCGATGCGGCCGATCATGGATGGCTGGGTCATCACTGCCGACGGCCTGCTGTCCCCCGGGAATTTCGACGCCGTACCGGCGATCATCGGCCCCAATTAAGGATGAGGGTCGGTTCTTCGCGCCGCGCATGGGGGTAAGGGCATGATATGTGCCTACGTAGGAGTGATGCCATGTCGATGGCGTCCGGTGGCAGCACATAGGGGAACGAAGAAGCGGGATAAACATCTCGCCCGGCGCCGCTCCGTCGCCGCAGGTGAGACAATCGGCGGATACCTCGGAATGCCGGGGCTACTTATTGATGCTTGCCAATATTGTCCGGAAGAATCGGCCCGTTTCGAACTTCAGTCAACATGCGGCAAGTTCAACCAGTTTGGTTGTTTGGCGAGAATATAAATGTCAGATATTCACGGATAAATTGTCATACCATCGGTTGAGGCGAGCCCCCGCATCCAACCTGACAAAGAAAAGCCCACGTAACATCAATATGTTACGTGGGCTTTGTTTTTGGGGTTTGCTTTTGCTATCGCTCGGTATCTATCAAAATCAACAACTTAGCTGTGCAAGTTCAAATCGGGGGTGCCTACATCCGCATCCAACATACCGGGACGCTGTGGTCACCAGTTGGAGCCTCCGGCAAACTTGGCGCGGTTCAGAGGGTGATGATTGAATTCTGAAGGGTAGTGCCTCCGTTCGGCGTTGTCACGCTCTGATCATTTCTGTTGATGCTGTTCGATCGACGGAGCATTTCCCGTCGTTGAAGGATTCCACGGAATGCTGACGGCGTGCGCCTCTATGCGGCTATTTCTTATGTTCGCGTTGTTATTTGTCAGCGCGGCGGGCACCGGCGGAAACCGGACGTACAGCATAGCTTCCGTACTGGTGGGAAAGCCTAGTATCGCGCAGCGGCGCTACCATGCCGGATCGATATGACAGTTTCGGGAAATCCACAATGTTGACCTTATGGGGCCGGGCCAATTCATCCAATGTCCAGAAAATCATCTGGGCCTGTGCCGAAATCGGCCTGTCCTTCGACCGCATTGATCTGGGTGGGCCGTTTGGCGGCCTGGATGATCCGACTTATCTGGCCATGAACCCCAATGGCCGTATCCCGACCATCAAGGATGGGGATGTGGTTCTGTGGGAATCCAACGCCATCCTGCGTTATCTGGCGGCCCGCCACCCGCAGCCGCTTCTGCTGCCCGCCACGCTGGCGGCGCGCGGTGTGGTGGATCAGTGGTTGGACTGGCAGATGGTGTCGCTGGGGATCGGCCTGCGTGATGTGATGCAGACCCGGTCACAGGCCGGCAGCCCGGCGGCACAGGCGGCGGAAACACAGGTGGCCGGGCAGTTCACCCTGCTGGATGCGCGGCTGGCCGGCTCGACCCATGTTGCCGGCGATGACTTCACCATCGCGGACATCGCGGCGGGGATCAGCGCGCATCGCTGGCTGGCCCTGCCCATCGACCGGCCGGCGCTTCCGGCCCTGTCCCGCTGGTATACCGGGCTGCGCGCCCGCCCGGCCTTTGCCGCCGTGGCGGCCCTGCCGACGCGCTGACCTTGGGTGACGGCCTTCCCCGGCACATCGGGAAGGCCGATGGCGCCGTCAATGAACGGCCATCATCTCCGCATCCGACGTCTGGCGGCGGAATTCGCTGGGCGGCACGCCGATATGCTGGGTGAAAAAGCGGGTGAAGTTGCTGTGGCCGGCAAAGCCCAGCTCATCCGCCAGTTCCGCCAGTGACAGATCCGTCGTGCTCAACAGCCGCGTGGCTGTCGTCACCCGGATATAATCGGCATATTGCTGGGGCGAGGTGCCGACGCAGCGGCGAAACTGTTCGAAGAAGCGGGACCGCGACAGGCCGACCTGCCGCGCCAGTTCTTCCATCTGCAGGCTACGCAGGGAATTGGCCTGCATATAGGCCAGCGCTTTGCGGATGCGGAAATCGATCATCTGCCGGCGCGGCATCAGCGATCGTTCCGCCGCGTCGCCCGCATATTGCGCCACGATGGCGTCGACCAGGTCCAGCAACAGCCTTTCGCACTGTTCCTGTGACGCCCGGTGCTGCGCCGTGATGGCGGTCGCCAGACGGGAGGCCTGGATATGCACCTCCTCTGTCAATGTCACCTGCGCATCGGCGAACAGTTCGGTCACGCGCGCCTCCGTATGGGGCAGGGCATCACCCAGCCAGTCCGGCTCGATGAACAGCGACAGGATCAGGCAGGGCGGCCCCGCGAGCTTCCCATGCGGCAGCCAGGAATTGAACAGCAGCATGGAGGCGTCATTCAGCGCCAGTTCCTTGCCATCCACCAGGAAATGCGCATCTGCACCCCCCAGCTTCAGCAGGATATTGATCTGCCGGTGGGCATGTTCCACCAGTGCCCGGTCGTTCAGGTTGACGGTCGCCCGGCCGAAACGCCCGGACAGGATCCACACAGCCTTGCCTGGTTCCATCGCGCCCAAAGGTCACCTCCCATTATTGCCAGCCGCTTCGGCGCGGTTCCTTCTTCTGCATTCAGACATAAACCCTCCCGCGCGTGATGGCGAGGGCCGCCGGATCGAAAACCGGACTTTCAGGCAAAGGCGCGGACCCCGGCATAAATAGATTGTCCAGGTCACGTGGCACATTCCCGGTGTCAGTTCACCGCAATCAGAAGCGCAAAACCAATGGAATTGCGCCGACAGCATCGGGAGGGATAGAAATGAGCATGCAGGATAACAATCAACGTTCGGGCGGCATGAAGAAATCATTCAAGGGAAGGCATGGCTTGATTTGCCAGGTCTCCCGGATTGCCCTGTTTGCCCTGGTTTCCGCCGCCGCCGCCCCGGCCTGGGCCGATCCGCAGGACCAGGGGGAGAAGCAGGCCGCCGCCCTGGATGAGATCGTGGTGACCGGCACGCGTGTCGCCCGCCAGGGCTATGACGCGCCGACGCCGACCACCGTGATCGATCAGGCCCGGCTGCTGGAGGCGGCACCCGCCAACATCGCCGATTTTGTGAACCAGTTGCCGGCCCTGGTCGGTTCCAATACGCCGCGCCGGGGCACCTCGGGCGCGGGCGCGGAGGCGGGGTCGAACTTCTTCGACATGCGGGCATTGGGTCCCAACCGCACCCTGGTCCTGCTGGATGGTCACCGGGTGGTGCCGACCAGCGATATCGGCGCCGTAGACGCCAACCTGTTGCCGCAGGCGCTGGTGCAGCGGGTGGATGTGATCACGGGCGGCGCCTCGGCGGCCTGGGGCTCCGACGCCGTGGCCGGTGTCGTCAACTATGTGCTGGACCGCACCTTCACAGGGGTGAAGACCGGCGCGCAATATGGCATCTCCAACGAAGGCGACGCCAAGTCCTTCAAGGGAGAGCTTTCCGTCGGCTCCCCCTTCGCCGAAGGGCGCGGCCATGTCATCGTCAGTGGTGAATACCATTCCGAAGGCGGGGCCGGCTTCCCCGACAGCCGCGACTGGTTCACCAGCCGCAAGACCGTGCTGAACCCCGCCTGGACACCCACCAATGGCCAGCCGCGCCGGCTGGTGGCCGACCATGTCGGCAAGTCGAACCAGACCACGGGCGGGCTGATCACCGGCCCGCGCACGGTCATGGTGAACGGTGTCAGCACGGCCAACCCGCTTTACAACAAGCAGTTCGGCCCCAATGGCGAGTTGCTGCCCTTCAATCCCGGCCTGGTGACAGGTATCCAGGCCATCGGCGGTGACAGCCAGGATGTCGGCGGGCGTATCCGTCTGGCCTTGCCGCTGCGTTACGGCACCGCCTATGGCCGCGTCTCCTACGAACTGACGCCTGATATCACGGTGTTCGGGGAGGCCGGATATGGCAAGGCGCGCAACGACGTGGTGGGCCGCGCGTTCGAGATCACCAATCAGGTGATCCGCGCCGACAATGCCTATCTGCCTGTCGCCGTGAAGCAGCAGATGACACAGTTGGGCCTGTCCACCATCAATGTCGGCCGCATGTTCCTGGACATGGGCGGCGTCAGCGGCCGGTCGAAACGGGCGCAGCAGCGTTACGTGGCCGGCGCGGAAGGCGTGTTCGGCGATGGCTGGAGCTGGGACAGCTATTTCCAGCATGGCCGCACCCATTTCTCCTTTGGCGCCTTCGACAATAACCCCATCCTGGCCAATTTCGACCGGGCTGTGGATGCCGTGGTGGGGCCGAACGGGCAGATCGTCTGCCGCTCCACCCTGACCGATCCCACGAATTTCTGCGCGCCGTTCGATATTTTCGGCGAAGGCAACATGTCCCAGGCGGCCCTGAATTATGTGAATGGCAATGCCGTGCAGAATGTCCGCTTCGGTCAGGATGTCGGCGCCTTCACCCTGCGGGGCGAGCCGTTCAGCATCTGGGCCGGCCCGGTTTCCACCGCCATCGGTGCGGAATATCGCCGCGAAAGCTATCGTTCCACCGCTGACAGCCTGTCGCTGGTCGATGCGCATTATGTGGGCAACTACAAGCCGGCCCATGGCAGCTACACGGTGAAGGACCTGTTCGCCGAAGCCGTGGTGCCGCTGGCCCAGGGCCTGCCGTTCGTGGAGCAACTGGACCTGAACGGGGCCGTGCGTTTCACCGATTATTCTACTAGCGGGTCCGTCGCCACCTGGAAGCTGGGCGCCACCTGGGATCTGGATGATCAGTTCCGCATCCGGGGCGTGGCATCCCGCGACATCCGCGCCGCCAATCTGGCGGAAAAGTTCGCGGCCGGCATCACGCTGAACCAGACCATCGACGATCCGGTCACCAACAGTTCCTATTCCATCCGCGCCATCACCACCGGCAACCGCGATCTGGCCCCGGAAAAGGCCGATACCCGTTCACTGGGCTTTGTCTACCGCCCGTCCTGGCTGGACGGGCTGTCCCTGTCGGCGGATTATTACGACATCAAGATCAAGGGATCGATCACGACGCTGGAGGCTACCAACGTCCTGGCCCGCTGCGCCGCCGGTTCCACCGACCAGTGTGGTTTCATCACCCGCAATGCCGCCGGCCTGATCACCCATATTACGCTGCTGCCGCAGAACCTGAACGCCGAACGGGCGCGCGGCATCGATTTCGAGGCGGGGTGGCAGGGCGATCTGGGCGATATCGGCCGGCTCAGCCTGCGTTCCGTCGCCAGCTATGCCGATGAACGCTCCGTCACGGCCAACGGCATCACGGTGAACTATGCCGGCGACAATGCCAATGAACAGCGCTTCCCCACGGCCGTGCCGCGCTGGCGCCTGCTGTCGTCGGCCACGTTGGACACGGGTTCCTTCAGCACCACGCTGACCAACCGCTTCATCGGCGCCGGCCATCTGCACCGGGAGTTCAAGGAAGGCGTGGATATCGACAATAACAGGGTGAAGGCGGTGTCCTATTTCGACCTGACGGCCACCTACACGCTGGGTGGCATCGGTGAACAGACGCAAATCTATGCGTCGATCTACAACCTGCTGAACCAGGACCCGCCGGCCTCTCCCAACTGGTCGACCTCCAGCACCATCCAGTCGGGCGTCAACGGCTATCTCTATGACGTCATTGGCCGACAGTTCCGCGTCGGCGTCCGCTCCAAGTTCTGATTTTCAACATTCGTCAATCGCCGGCGCCGCCATCCGGCGGCCCGGTTCGATCACCCGAAACAGGGAGATGTCCCCATGTTGTGCAAGAAATTGCACCACGCGGCCTTTCGCTGCGTGGACGCCAAGGAGACGGTGGAATTCTACACCACCGTCCTGGGCCTGAAATTCACCCATGCCATGGGGGAGGACCATGTGCCCTCCACCGGCGAATACAGCCCGCATATCCATATCTTCTTCGAGATGGAGGACGGGTCCAACATCGCCTTTTTCGAGGTGCCGCAATCCCCGCCGGGCATCAAGGACACCAACACGCCCGGCTGGGTCCAGCATTTCGCCTTCGAGGTGGCGGACGTGCCGACCCTGCTGCGCGCCAAGGCGGAACTGGAGGCAAAGGGGGTCGATGTCATCGGTCCCACCAATCATGATGATTTCATCCTCTCCATCTATTTCTTCGACCCGTCCGGCCACCGTCTGGAACTGACGGCCCGCACCGCGACGAAGGAACAGGAAGCACAGTTCGAGCGTGAGGCGATGGACGTGCTGGATCTGTGGAGCCGCACGCATGACTGGTCTCGCCGGGCTGAAGTGTTCGGGTCTTCCCATGGTTACAAGCGCGAGGTGATGCAATGAAGCTGGCAACCCTGAAAGAGGGCGGGCGCGACGGTACGCTGGTCGTCGTCTCCCCCGACATGACCCGCGCGGTGCGCGCCACCGGCGTCGCCGCCACCATGCAGGCCGCCCTGGACGATTGGGACCGCGTGGGGCCGATCCTGCATGTGCTGTCCGACCGTCTGGCCGCCGGCCCGGTGGAACGGGAATTCCCCTTCAACCCGACCATCGCCCTGGCGCCATTGCCGCGCGCCTATCAGTTTCTGGATGGCAGCGCCTATTACCACCACATGTCGGTGGTGCGGGCGGCGCGCGGGGCCAAGGTGCCCGACGATTTTTTCCAGGTGCCCCTGATGTATCAGGGCGTGTCCGATCCGATGCTGGGGCCGGTGGCACCGCTGCGCCTGACGGAGGATGATGGGCTGGGCATCGACCTGGAAGCCGAGGTGGTGATCATCACCGGTGACGTGCCGATGGGCGTCAGCGCGGAGGAGGCGCCGCGTTACGTGCGGCTGATCACCCTGTTGAACGATTATTCCCTGCGCGGTGTGATCCCGCCGGAACTGGCGCGCGGCTTCGGCTTTTTGCAGGGCAAGTGCATCTCCAGCATGGCGCCGGTCGCCGTCACCCCGGACGAACTGGGCGCCGCCTGGGACGGAAGGCTGCTGTCGGGCCGGTATCTGGTGGAGGTGAATGGAAAGCGTCTGGGAGAGCTGGAACCCGGTCAGGACGCGACCTTCAATTACGCGCAGTTGATCGCCCATGCCGCCCGCACGCGCGAACTGCGCGCGGGCACGGTCATCGGGGCCGGCGCGCTGGCCAATGCCGATCATGAACGCTATGGCAGTGGCTGCATCGCGGAGGAACGGGCGCATGAACAGTTGAAGCATGGTGCCGCCTCCATGCCCTATCTGCGCTTTGGTGACCGGGTGCGGATGGAAATGTTCGGTTCCGACGGACGGTCGCTGTTCGGCGCCATCGACCAGAAGATCGAAAGGTATCATCGCCCATGATCGGCCATCGTCTCCATGGTCGCGGTCCCCGCCATGCGCTGCTGCTGCATGGCTGGTTCGGCGACCATGGGGTCTATCGGCCGGCACTGCCGGCCTTCGACCCCGAAACCTGGACCCTGGCGCTGATGGATCAGCGTGGATACGGCCTGTCCCGTGACCGGGGCGGGCCGTTCGACATTGCCACCATCGCCGCCGATGCACTGGACCTGACCGACCGCCTGGGCTGGGACAGGGTCAGCCTGATCGGCCATTCGATGGGCGGCAAGGCGGCGCTGCGCGTGGCGGTGGCGGCCCCGGCGCGGGTGGAACGGCTGCTGGCCGTCACACCGGTCTGGGCCGGTGCGGCCCCGTTCGACGACGCGACAAAGGCGCTGTTCCGCGCGGCGGCGGGGGATGCAGGCGCGCGGGAAGGCATCATCCGCCATTCCACGTCTGACCGGCTTCCGGCCGATCTGTATCGTGAACTGGTGGCCGGTTCCTTCGCCCAATCACGCGAAGAGTCGTTCGCCGCCTATTTCGAGAGCTGGTCCGGCGATGATTTCGCCGACCGTGTCGCGGGGCTGGATGTGCCGGTCGCCGTGCTGATCGGCGAACAGGATCTGGCCATCACCGCCGATCTGGTCCGCGCCACCTGGATGGCGGTGCTGCCGGCGGCGGAACTGCTGGTGATGGCGGGGGTGGGGCATTACCCGATGCTGGAGGACCCGGCGGCGTTCGGGGCGTTGGCGGCGGGGTGGCTGGGGCGGTGAACGGCCCAGGGTGAGGAGCGGCCGTTCCCTCACCCTCCCACCGCTGCGCGGGCGAGGGAGGGGCCCAGGCCTGTCAAGGCCTGGGAGGGTGAGGGAACCAAGTTTTAAAGCCCCCAAACTCACCCCATCCGGTAAACCGGCGTCGCATCCCCCTGGATCGGGTTGCACAGCACGCCGATCCCGTCGATCTCCACCTCCACCCTGTCGCCGGGGCGCATATGCACCAGGCCGGGTGTCTTGAAGGTGCCGAACTGCCGGGACAGGTCGCGGCCATCCACATCATCCTCGGCGGGGTGCAGGGCACCCGGCGTGCCCATGGCGATCATGTCGCCGGGACGCAGCGTATAGGCTTGCGACAGATAGGCGATGGTGCCGGCCACGTCGAACAGCATATCGTCCAGCGGCGCGTCCTGGCGCGTCACGCCATTGACGCGGGTCTTCACCCGGTGGCGGGCCGGATCGCCGAATTCATCGGCCGTCACCAGCCAGGGGCCATAGCTGCCCGACGCCTCGAAATTCTTGCCCAGGCCGAACTGGCGGTTATGGTGCTGATATTCCCGCACCGACCCCTCGTTCAGGCAGCTATAGCCCGCCACATGGTCCAGCGCCCGGTCACGCGGGATATGCCGCCCGCCGCGCCCGATCACCACGGCCAGCTCGCCTTCATAATCAAAGGCGCGGGCCACATCCTCATGTGGGGCCAGGATCGGCTCCCCATGCCCGACATAGGAAGCGGCGGTGCGCAGGAACAGGTGTGGATGCAGGCGCGAGGTGGTCAGGCCCGTCTCCTCGATATGCGTCTTGAAGTTCAGCGCCAGCGCCCACAGCGCATTGGCCCGACCCAGGAAGGGTTTCAGCCGGGCATCGGCCAGGGCCTGCGTGCCCGTCCGTCCCGCCACGGCCGCCCGCACCCGGTCCAGCCCGTCCGGCATCGCCAGAATGGCGACAAGGTCGGATGGCAGGTCGGGGGCGGCGTCGGCCAGGGGGATGAAGCTGTCCGTGCCATCCATGACGCCCAGTGCCGTACCGGCGCCGGACTGATAGGCGATGATCCGCATGGGGAATTCCTTTCGTAAAAACGCCCGGCACCCGCATCGCGGGCGCAAAAAGGGGGGTGTTGCGTGACCGGCCGGTCAGGACCGGTCACGCCTGGAAATCTCTGATTGTGGGTTCAGGCGGTCAGGTGCCGGTGCTGGCGCCGATGCTTTCGATGGCCTGCTTCACCACGGCCTCATCCACGGCGGATGGGGCGCCGCTGGCCCCCATGGCGCCCACCAGCACGCCACCGATGAAGATCGGCAGGCTGCCCTGGGCCGGCAGCATCGGGGCGCCGAACCCCAGGGCGGCGGCATTGCCCCAGACCATCGGGTTTTCCTGATAACGCGCGGCCAGCGCGCCGCCCGGCTGTCCGCCCGTGGCGACGCTGGCAAAGGCCTTGCCGCGCGCCACCTCGATGGTGATGAAGGGGGCGCCGTCCATGCGACCGGCGGCGACCAGATGGCCGGCACTGTCCACCACCACAAAGGACAGCTTTGCCCCGCGTTCCCCCGCGATGCCCATGGCGGCATCGATCAGGGCGGCGGCCTGGCCATAGCGGATCAGGCTGCGCACGGGCTGTGCCTTTTCAGGAATGCTCATCTCAATTCTCCGAAGGATTGGCGGCCCGCCAGCGGGCCAGCATCAGGACGGCCAGCGCCGCGATGGCGGCCGGCACGGCAATGGCGAGATAGGTGGTGGTCGCGGGCCAGGCCAGCGCGACCACCAGCCCGGTCAGCAGTGGCCCCAGGAACCCGCCGATACGGCCGGCCCCCAGCGCGAAGCCCACACCCGTGGCCCGGATCGCGGATGGGTACAGCCCGCTGGATACCGCGATCAGGGCGCCGGCACCCGCCGACCCGAAGAAGCCCGCCGCCAGCGTGGCGACCGACAGGGTGGCCACCGTATCGATGGACAGGCCCATGGACAGGATGGCCAGTGCCGATCCCGACAGCGCCAGACACAGGGCCGTCAGCGGCTTCAGCCGGCCCATCAGTGCGCCCAGCGCCAGGGTGCCGGTGATGGCGCCGACATTGTGCAGGGCCAGCATGGAGGTGGCGACGCCCGACGCATGGCCGGCACCGGCCAGCAATGTCGGCGTCCAGAAGATGGTGACGATCAGGCTCATCCATCCCCCGAAGGAGGCCAGCCACAGCCACATCGTGCCTTGCCAGCGTCCCCGGGCGAACAGGGCATCGGCCGTGCCGCCCGTTGCCTTCGCGGCGGCAGCTTTGCCCGTCTCCCGCGATTCCGGCAGGAACCGGGCCATCACGGGCACCAGCAGCAGCGGCGCCACCCCGCCGATATAGAAGACGCTGCGCCAGCCGGCGCTGTTCATCAACTGCCCGGCCGTCAGGGCAGCCGCCATGCCACCCAGGGGAACGGCCGCCCACATCATGGTGACAATGCGGTCCCGTTTGGCGGGCGGGGCATATTCCGATGCCAGGCTGACGAAATTCGGCGTCGCCCCGCCCAGCCCGATGCCCCCCAGCACCCGGATGACGAACAAGGCCTCATACGACGGGGCGAAGGCTGTAGCGAGCGAGCAGAGGGAGAACATCACAACGGTGATCAGCAGCATGCGCTTGCGCCCGAACCGGTCCCCCATGGGGCCCAGCAGTAGGGCGCCCAGCAAGAACCCGATCTGGGAGGCGCTGAAGATCAGGCCCAGATCCTGGATGGGAAAGCCCAGGCTGACCGCGATATGCTTGGCGGTGGGGCTCAGCGCCTGGGTGTCGAACCCGTCCAGGAACCCGACGAGGGCGCAGATGATAATGACGCGGGCCGCCGATACGGGGGCGGTGGGTTGTGCGGTCGCGGTCATCACACCCCTCCTGTACGGATGGCGTTGGAAATGCGTGCCGCGTGGTCGGCGCTGAAGATCGCCTTGGGCAGCAGGCCCTGCACGGCCTTTGCCGGCTTCACGACATAGTTGGTATGGCTCTGCCGCGCGAACTGGCTGGCCCGGAAACTGCCGGCCAGGCTGGTGATGGAATACGCATCGCCCTTGTCCATGCCCAACGCCTCGGACAGCCGCGTCACCATGCGGCGCACGGCCATCACCATCGCGTCATCCAGGCTGTCGCCATAGCCCAGCACGGCCCAGTGGGTCGGCGTCTCGCCCAGGGGGCCGGGCGCGCGCACACCCTTGTGCAGTACATACTGGATGCG
This sequence comes from Niveispirillum sp. KHB5.9, assembly GCF_048066115.1. Classification (NCBI taxonomy): domain Bacteria; kingdom Pseudomonadati; phylum Pseudomonadota; class Alphaproteobacteria; order Rhodospirillales; family Azospirillaceae; genus Niveispirillum; species Niveispirillum sp. KHB5.9. The sequence goes on from NZ_JBLTYX010000039.1 coordinate 28,783, forward strand.
CAGATCCTCCATGGCCGTCTCGATGGCGGTCTGGTTCACTACGCCGTCGCCCTGTACTGCGTTGCTGTCCCCGGTCCAGAGATTGCCGCCCGCCTGCTGCACCGGCAGGAACAGGGACGTGCCTTCGCCCAGTTCCGGCATCAGGATGTTGCCGCCATAATCGCCCGTCAGGATGGCGCTGACCGGTGCCTCGCCATTGGGCTGCGTCGCCATCACGCCCTGGAATGGGGCCAGGGGCAGCCGGATGCCGGGTGCGAATTCCGCATGCCGCCGGTCGGCATCGAAGCGGAAATATTTCAGATAGGGCTTGTCGAAATCCTCCGGAATGGCACCGACACCCAGCGGCGCGGAATTCCATCCCCAGTCGATGGGGCGCAGGCGCAGCATGCGGCATTCGATCGTGTCGCCCGGCTCCGCCCCTTCCACGGCCACGGGGCCGATCAGGGAGAAGGGGCCCTCGCGATATTGTTTGCGGATCGGTTCCCGCTCCTCGAACGACATGCCGTATTTCGGCTTGTTGCCCCAATGCAGCCAGGTATCGGGATAATGGACCACATCGCCGGACCGGATGGTCAGCACCGGTTTCGCGGCGGGGTCCAGCACCCCGGACCGGATGGTCTGCGGGGTGGAGGGCAGGGTGTGGACACGGCCCAGCCGGGTGGGGTCGAACACGCGGGTTGCGTCGGCGCTGGTCTTCGCGGCTGCTGCGGCTGGCAGCAGGCCGGCGACGCCCGCAACGGCGGCGATGCGGGCCAGGGCGCGGCGGCTCAGCTTTTCGGCCGGCGGCGCAAGGGGTCTGGGTTCCTGGATGGTTTCTGTCATGCTTGATCCTCCCATGCGGGCGATCATACATGTCTGTGACTTCAAGTGCTTGCCGTGGCGTCCAATTGCTTGTCGGATCGTCCGTTGAGCTTCGGTTCCAGAATAGTCAAGAGAGCCTGAGGGCGCTTGCCGCCTGATAAGGGATCAACCAGAAGACCGTTGCGAAGTGGAAGAAGCGGAGTTGCATCACCGACTTGCCAACAGGTCCCCGGGAGGTGAAATCTACCGCCCTGACCCTGGAGGAAGAAGCCGTGATCGTCGCTTTTCGCCGGCATACGTTGTTGCCCCTGGACGACTGCCTCTATGCCTTGCAGCCAACCATCCCCAGTTGAAGGCCCATCCACACCATCAGTTCAATGGACAATGTTTCCGACACCGAACAAGCACCTGACAATTCTGCGCGCGAACAGGACGATATTATTACCTGCGTGCCCGGACTTCATCATTCGAGAAGAGTGACGGCGTTTCCAGACTTTGGAGTTTCTGCGTTGCGTCGTGATCACCTGTCACCCCCTTCCATTGACAACAGCCATGCCGCGCCATTCAGGGGGAGGGTGGCGTGAGATGGTGCGGGCGTCCCGTCGGCTCGGATCTCGAAGAGAGTGACGCAGTCCCCCTCTTCGTTTGCGACAACCAACTGTCGCTCGTGATCGACCATAAGGCAGAAGCGAGGCGAGGCACCGCCGCTCGGCATGTGCTGCATCAGGCGGAT
>NZ_JBLTYX010000040.1:0-25469 GCF_048066115.1 Niveispirillum sp. KHB5.9
CTATTAAATTCAAGCCTCCGGCAAACCAGGAGCGGTTCAGCTCTCACCGTAGGCGTACGTACTACCGCTGGATAGAGCGGGGCGTAGTGGATGAGTTGTTCGCCCAGTTGACCGTGGAAGCAGACCTTGAATGGCTGATGATTGATTCGACGGTCATTCGCGCGCATCAGCATGCGGCCGGGGCCCGCAAGGTAAAAGGGGGGCGCATGCCCAGGGTCTTGGCCGTTCCCGCGGAGGATTGAGCACGAAAATCCACGCTGGAACGGATGCGTTGGGGTTGCCAGTACGGTTGATCGCAGGCCCCGGGCAACAGAACGATGCCACCAGAGGTGAAGAACTCGTCGATGGGCTGCAGGCCGGTGCCGTCCTGGCCGATAAGGGCTACGACAGCAACCAGCTACGACAGAAGATCAAGGATCAGGGCAGCGAAGCCGTCATTCCATCAAGAAAGCATCGGAAGGTCTCTATTCCCTACGACAAAGACCTCTATAAAGAGCGCAATGCCGTGGAGCGCTTCTTCAACAAGCTCAAGCATTTCCGGCGTGTCGCCACCCGATACGACAAACTCCTCGTCAACTTCCTTGGCTTCGTCAAATTGGCCGCTATCGCACTCTGGTTGCGATAGTTAAATTGTCACTACGACCTAGCGCTCGATGAACCCCCTTCGCGCAGCCACAGTCACCGCGTGCGTGCGATCTTCGACACCGAGCTTCGCGAACAAGTGTTTCAGATTGGCTTTGATGGTGTCGATCGAAACGCCGAGCCGCCACGCGATCTGTTTATTGGCGTGACCATCGGCGACAAGGCGCAGGATCGCCAGGTCGCGCTCGGTCAAACGTTCGTCCAGCGCATGCGCGGCCAGGGCATGGGCAATGTCCGGGCTGACCGCGCGACGCCCTGTGTGCACTGCCTGGATCGCGTCAATCAGCTCCTTTCGGATGCTGTTCTTCAGAAGATAGCCGGCGGCGCCCGCCTGGATGGCGCGCACCGCCTGTGCGTCTCCGGGGTAGGTGGTCAGCACCAGGATGGCGGCCTTGGGTGACAAGTGTCTGATCGCTTCGATGGCCGCGACCCCATCCGTGCCCGGCATCTGCACGTCCATCAGGGTCACGTCCGGCCTCAGCTCGCGAAATCGCTGGACCGCCTCATCCCCGTTCGCAGCCTCGCCGACGACCGCCATGGCGGGCTGACGATCGATCAGCGCGGCGATACCTTCGCGAACAATCGGATGATCGTCGACGATCAATACTCGGATCGACGCAGCGGGTGTTGAATTTACGCTCATGATTGCCTCCGGAGAAGCGACAGGAATCCTGGTTCGCGCGTCTTGTAGGCGAGTGCCCCGAGCACGATCAGTGCTACTTCACTGCCCCCTTCGGCGCGCTGCCGGACGACAAGGCGCCCGCCCAGCTTCTGCGCCCGCTCGCGCATGCCGGACAGGCCGAAATGCCCTTCCGCGCCCTGTTGCGCCACCATCGGGTCGATGCCGACGCCGTCATCCATGAAGCGCAGGCTGAACTCGGAATGATAGCCGATCTCGATCATCACCCGGCTGGCGGCAGCGTGCCGCCAGATATTGTACAGCGCTTCGCCCGCAATATAGCAGACTTCGTCGAGCACGAGCGGGGCAAGCGGCTTGCGAGTTCCATCCGTCGAAATCGACACGGTGATGCCGGGATCGAACCCTTGCCGTTTCACCAGATCGGCAAGGATGGTCTCGATATCGCGCGTCTCCTGCTGCAATCGAAGCTCCAGCACCCGGTCGCGCCCCTCCGCGATCACCTGGTCGGCGCGATCGATCGCCGCTTCCAGCGCCAGACGCGTGTCGGCCCTGGCTGGAAGCCCGTCCACCGCGAGCTGAAACCGCAGCGTCAGCGACTGGATCGACTGGAGCAAGGTATCGTGCAACTCGCGCGCGATCCGCTCGCGTTCCTCGATCCGTTCGGCCATCCGCAGGCGGATGCGGTGGGCGATGGTGCGCATCCGGATGGAATAGGCCACCCATAGCAGCGTCAGCACAATCAGCGCGCATAGCAGCTTGAAGGGCCAGCTCTGGAAGAATGTCGGACGGATCTCGAATTCCAGCGCAGCACCCTTCTCGTTCCATACGCCGTCGCTGTTGGCCGCGATCACCTGGAACCGGTACGTGCCGGGACCCAGATTGCTATAGGCCGCCATCCGCCTTGTCCCGGCGGAGACCCAGTCGTCATCGACGCCTTCGAGGCGATAGCGGAACTCCGCGCGGTGGGGTGCCACGAAGCTCAGGCTCGCGTAGGCGATTTCCATCGAACGGGTGCCCGCCGGCAGGATCAACCGGCCCGGATCGCGGTGGACCGCCCCGTTGCTGGAAAGCGAGCGGATGACGACAGGCGGCGGCGACATGTTGCGCGTGAGCTTGCCGGGATCGAGGAAGGACAAGCCTTGCTTTTCCAGCAGCGCGACCCTTCCGTCGCCCCCGACGCCCAGCTGGACCCCGGTGATCGCTGCGTTCTGGGCGGCGCCCAGCCCATCGCGCAAATCATAATATCGGCGGTCGAGCGGCGCGTCGGGGTCGTCGAACGCATGATCGAGATCGGCGGTGGAGACCCTGGATATCCAATGGATACGGCGCATCCAGGTTTCGCCGGCGGCGGTCTGCACCAGGCCCCTCAGGCGGGCGACCCAGGGAAACCGCCGCGCATCGATCCGCGCGATCTGATCTCCCCGTATCCGCAGCAGGCCGTTATTGCCGCTGACGAAAAGATCATGCAGCCCGGCGGTGAGCTTGGAGATGGCGCCGATATCGTAGGGTTCGAGGCTGATCGTCCGCACGCCGGCCGGGCTCAGCCGGACGATCTCGCGGGCCGCCACATAGGCGACATCGCCCTCCGGGGTGACCACCAGGTCGGGCTCGTGCATCACTGGTCCGGGCTTGTCCAGATGATGCCAGCCATCGCCATCATGCCACATCGCGCTGCCGGGCATGATGCCGACCCAAAGCAACCCGCCGCCATCTTCCGCACAGGTCCCGATCAGTTGGACGCCCAGCGGCACGGCGAACTCCGTCCGCTTGCCGTTGTTGAAATGAAAGACCACCGTGGGAGCCGATCGCGGCGACCCGACGCCCCAATAGCCGCCACCGCGCGCCGGGCACATGCCCATCAATCCGTAATCGAGGATCTTGCGGGGGGGAGCGGATGTCAGCTGAAACACGGCATTATCGGTTGATACGAATATATCATCCAACGACGCACTCATCGTGAGTGTCCGGCCGGCGTTTGCCCCGATGCGCGTCTCCCGTTCGGCGCTGGACGGCCGGAACCGGTCCAGCCCGACATCGGCGCCGAACCAGATATTGCCTTCACGATCGACAAAGGGCGCTCGCGTCACATTCGAATTCAGGCCATTGGCCGCGAGAAATCGTTCCAGCTTGTGATCAGGGGTACGGTTCGGGTCCGCCGCGGCCGGGATGTAGAAGAGCCCGACCGCATTCGTCGAACCCCAAAGCCCGCCCGCCGCGTCGAATGCCAGGGATGCATGTTCAAGATCCGGCACCGCGGGATATGAGATGGGTTGCGCGATCACCTTCCCGTCAGAACCGATGCGCAATTGCGTGTGAGTCGGGTCGGCGATCCATAGCCTTCCTTCCCGATCAACCGAGCAGGATGCGTACAGCTCGACGGGAAACGGGCTGGTGCGAAAGGTTTGCGCGCCCGGCGACAGGGAAGCCAGCGCGCCAGTCTCTCGCACGTTCAGCGTGATCCACAATGTGCCATCCCTTGTGACGCATGGCGGCCCCACAAAGCCTTCGGGGAGGCCGAGGCCCGGATCGGCCGAGGCCCAATTTCCATCAAACCAGCGATACAGGCGTTTCGCGCGATACGAGGTGGCCGCCGTCGCCCAGATCGCGCCGTCGGGTGTCTGCGCCAGGCCCACGATCCGCGATGGCGGGCTCTCCATCGGCATCTCGACCAATCGGCCGTCGCGATAGACCGCGACACCGCCATTCTGGCTGTATCCCACCCACAGCTCGCCGGAGCGGGCGATCAGCAACGTGGACGGCGACGAACGTTCCATCGGCGAGCCGGCCGGCGCTGCGATACGCTCGAAACTCACGCCATCGAAGCGATACAAGCCCTCGGTCGAAGCCAGCCAGAGCCACCCGTCAGGCGTTTGGACAATGTCACTGATGCCTGTGGGGGCACCGTCATCCACCGTCCAGCGGGTATGCGTGAATTGCGGAAGCCCCTGTGTCACGAATTGCGCGCCGGCGGGCGCACCCGCAATCAGCGCAACGATGGCGGCCAGTATCGCGTGGAACAGCGATCGCGATTTACGAACAGCGGCGGATGGCGCAAGCATGCTTGAATTCCCCCGGTGCGGCGGCTCTTTCTCACTTCCATGTCTTGTTTGATCTGTCCCTTTCGGTACCCACTCTGAGTAACATAGGAAGGCAGAGGGGCGCCATGGCGCAGGTTCATTGCTCTTCGAGGCTAGCGGGCGCGGGGTGCACGCTGGCGACGAACTGATAGCCCCTGCCAACCACCGTCGCGATATATCGCGGCGCTTCGGGACAATCGCCGAGGATCCGTCGCAAGCCCGCCATGTTGACCTTTAGATTCTCCTCTTCGACGAAGGTATCCGGCCATACGCGCGAAAGCAGCTCGCGCTTGCTCACCAACTCTCCGGGGCGTTCGACCAGTGCTGTCAGCAGGTCGAATGCGCGCCCGCCTATCCGCACCGGAATGCCTGCTTTCAGAAGCAAGAGCCGGCCCGGGTGCAGGGTGAATGATCCGAAGGTGAACGATTTTTGAAGCCGACGACCTCGGCCGGGAGCAGCATTGTGGGGCGGGGAAACGGCAGAGACTTGCATTTCTCGACCTCCAGGCAGGAGCCGGGTGCCCGCGCCACGTCGCCGCGGCATCGCTTGCCCTCTACCGGCATCAAACACGGGCTTAGCTTTCGGGTTCAATCTAGCGTATCGCGGCATTGCGGGCATCCCCCACCCGGGTTGGCAGCACTACCCTATCGGGTAGCCGGCACGAACCGCGCCGGGATTGTCGGCGGATAACCGTTTTAAACCGCGCTTAACTTCGCCCGGTCCCGAGCCCGCAATATCGTCTGTCCAGAACGCAGCCTCGGCGGACGTTGGTTCCGGCGAGATGATCCCGCACCCCATATCCACCCCTTTGCGGCATGGGAGAATGACCATGGCATCCTCGTTGTCCATGAAAGCCAGCATCCGTGCGACAGGCGGAGGTGCCGCGCTGATGGACCCCGCCGACACGCTGATCCTGCTGCTCGACCACCAGTCGGGGCTGTTCCAGACGGTGAAGGACATTCCGGTCGCCGACCTGCGCCGGAATGTGGAGATGATAGTGAAGCTGGCCACGCTTCTCTCCATCCCGGTCATCACGACGGCATCGGAGCCGGCCGGCAGCAATGGGCCGCTGATGCCGGAAATCCACCAATATGCGCCGCATGCCGTCTACGTGCCCCGCAAGGGCGAGGTGAATGCCTGGGACAATGACGATTTTGTCGCGGCGGTTCGATCGACCGGCCGCAAGACGCTGGTCATGGCCGGCGTCTGGACCAGTGTCTGCGTGATGTTCCCGGCACTGGACGCCGTCGCCGCGGGATATGATGTCTATGCGGTGCTGGATGCCTCGGGCGATCCCAGTGAGATCGCGTCGCGGACATCGCTCGCCCGGTTCGTGCAGGGCGGCGTCAAGCCAACCTCGACAAACGCGCTGCTGTCGGAGCTGCATCGCACCTGGGCGCGGCCCGAAGCCGCCGATCTCGCCAAGCTCTACGGTCTCGTCGCGCCGAACTATGCCGCCGTGATCGAGAGCTATGTCAGGGCCCAGCAGGCAGCACGGGAGGCCGGCTGAACCGTCTCCCCAGGTCGCCTTTCCGTTCAGCGCCTTGGGAGGGTGGTCGGACCCGCTTCTCCCGCGGCCGACGTCCCCCCTCCCTCCCCCGGGGGGCGTCGGCCGCAACCGTTCCAGCAGATTTGTGCCCATCCCTGAAGCACAGGTGCGCCATGACCGATCTGATCGCATACGCGCCGCGTATCGTGGCCGCGGCCATTGTCGGCCTGGGATTGATGGTGCTTGCGATGCAAGGCAGCCCCGGCGAAAGGGTCAGCGCGATGGAAAGGAACCGGGCGCTGGCGGCTGCGGGTCTGCGGGCGTGGGCCGAGGGTACGGGCAGCCCGTTTGATCTACTGACCGACGGCGCGCGCTGGACCATCACCGGCAATTCGCTGGTCGCGAAGACCTATCCCAGCAAGGACGCCTTCATTAGCGAGGTGATCGCGCCCCTCAATGCCCGGATGCGCGAACGGCTGGTCCCCAGGATCCGCCATCTCTATGCCGAAGGCGACACGGTGGTGGCCCTCTTCGATGCCAGGGGCGTGGCGCTGGACGGCAAGCCTTATGCCGACAGCCATGCCTGGATATTGCGCTTCAAGGACGGGCGCATCGTGGAGGCCCATGCCTTCTTCGACGCTGTCGCTTTCGATGACCTTTGGATGCGCGTTATTCCGCCATCCATCAATTGAACGCACCCAGACCGAGATCTGGAAGCGCCGTGCCCGATCGGCTTGGTGCCGGTCTAGGGACCCATACGCCCCTCGAACACCAAGCATTGGAGAATGAGATGAAGCGATTGATCCTTTCCCTGTTTCTGGCTGCCGCCGTCCTGGCCCCCACCTCCCTGACATTCGCGGCATCTCCCACCGTGGCGGCGGTCGAACGCCCGGTTCCCACCTTCCATCGCTATGCGACCATCGACGGCGTGAAGGTGTTCTATCGCGAGGCCGGTCGTGTGGATGCGCCGGTCGTGCTGCTGCTGCATGGCTTTCCGACCTCGTCCCACATGTTCCGCAACCTGATCCCGCTGCTGGCCACGCGATATCACGTCATCGCACCGGATTATCCCGGTTACGGCCAGAGCGATGCGCCCGACCGCGCCCGCTTTCCCTACACCTTCGCCCGCTATGCCGACATGATGGATACGCTGCTCGGGCAGCTGGGGGCCCGCAAATATGCAATGTATGTCATGGATTACGGCGCGCCGGTCGGCTATCGCCTGGCGCTCAAGCATCCCGAACGGGTCAGCGCCCTCATCGTCCAGAACGGCAATGCCTATGAGGAGGGGCTGGGTGCCTTCTGGGACCCGATCAAGGCCTATTGGTCGGAGGGAACGCAGCAGCGTCGTGAAGCGCTTTCGAACCTGGTGACGCTGGACATCACCAAGTTCCAATATACCGACGGCATGAGCGACGTCGCGCGCATCAGCCCGGACAATTGGGTGCATGACCAGACCCTGCTGGACCGGCCGGGAAACAAGGATATCCAGCTCGATCTGTTCTATGACTACCGCACCAATGTGCCGCTCTATCCGGATTTCCAGAAATTCTTCCGGACGCAGCGGCCGCCGACGCTGATCGTCTGGGGCAAGAACGACAAGATCTTCCCCGAGGCGGGGGCGCATCCCTATCTCCGCGACCTGCCGGATGCCGAAATCCATATCCTGAACACCGGTCATTTCGCCCTGGAGGACAAGCTGGACGAAATGGCCCCCCTGATCATCAGCTTTCTTGATCGCAAGGTCGGCAAGCGCTGAACGGCCCCATCGATCCGCCGGTCCGTGTCGCATCGCCGCGTTCCCTTAAGAGCGACATGGACTGGCTTATTATTCCATAAGCAGGAATAGTAAATCGCCAGATATAAGAATTCTTCCTTTTATTGTTCTGAAGCAATGATCAGGGACGCCGGATGAACGGTCCCAGATCCGTGCGGGAGCAGACCCATGAAGCTCTATTTCCATCCTTTGTCCGGCCATGCGCACCGCGCCCGCCTGTTCCTCTCCCTCATCGGTGCCGATGTGGAGATAGTCGAGGTCGATCTGGCCACGGGTGCGCACAAATCGCCGGAATATCTGGCGCTGGACCGGTTCGGCCAGGTGCCGCTGCTGGTGGATGACGGTACCATCGTGCCGGATTCCAACGCCATCATGGTCTATGCAGCCAAGAAGTTCGGCCGCACCGACTGGCTGCCGGAGGATGCGGCTGGTGCCGCGAAAGTTCAGCGCTGGCTGTCTGTCGCTGCCGGCCAGATTGCCTTCGGCCCGGCTGCCGCCCGGCTGATCACGCTGTTCAAGGCCGGCTTCAACGCGGACGAGGTGATCGGCCGCGCCCATGCCATCCTGACGCTGATCGAGGCTGAACTGGAAGGCCGCGACTGGATCGCGGCATCCCGGGCGACCATCGCCGATGTGGCGCTCTACAGCTATATTGCCCGCGCGCCGGAGGGGAACGTCGATCTGGCCCCCTACGGCAATGTCCGGGCCTGGCTGGACCGCATCGAAGCGCTGCCGGGCTTCGTGGAATTCGTCAAGACGCCGATCGGTCCGGCCGCCTGACCCGGTTGTCCGGTCCACCCGCCGGAAGGAGAGAGCCATGTTGAAGGAACCGGTGTCCAAGCCATCCCCCTTCCATCCGGGAGAGGTGCAGCTTCAGCGCGCGGTCGGCGTGGCGGAGCGGATGGACGAGGTCGGACGCCGGATCATCCGTGACCACATGCCCGACCAGCATCGCGATTTCTACCGCCAACTGCCCTTCGTGGTGCTGGGGTCGGTCGATGATGCTGGGGACAGCTGGGCAACTCTGCTGACGGGCAAGCCCGGTTTCATATACAGCCCCGACCCTCGCACACTGTCCTTCTCCGCCGCGCGCGATGCGGGCGACCCGGCGGTGTCCTCCCTGGCCAGCGGCCGGGCGGTCGGCCTTCTGGGAATTGAACTGCACACCCGCCGCCGCAACCGCATGAATGGCCGGATTGCCGGCTTCGGGCCCGGAGGCTTCGATGTGAAGGTCGAACATTCCTTCGGGAACTGCCCGCAATATATCCAGCTTCGTGATTATGAATTCGTCCGCGATCCCGCCGATATCGGTGGACTGCCCGACGCGGTGGTGAGTGGTGACTTGGACGCGCGAGCGCGGGCGTTGATCGCCGCGGCGGACACGTTCTTCGTCTCCTCCTATGTCGATGACGCGGATGGCCGTCATGTCGATGCCTCCCATCGCGGCGGGCGGCCCGGTTTCGTGCGTATCAATGCGGACGGGTCGCTGACTATCCCCGATTTCGCCGGCAATCTGCTGTTCAACACGTTGGGCAATTTTCTGATCAATCCCAAGGCCGGCGTTATCTTTCCGGATTTCGAGACGGGCGACATGTTGCACCTGACGGGTGATGCCGGCGTGATCTTGCAATCCGATGAGATCGCGGCCTTCCAGGGGGCGGAGCGGCTTTGGACCTTCCGGCCCCGCAAGGTGATCTTCCGCCCCGCCGCGCTGGCCCTGCGCTGGGCGTTCCAGCCGGAGGGCTGGTCGCCCAACAGTCTGATGACCGGTGACTGGGACAAGGTTCGCGTCCGCATGGCCGCCGCCGCCGTGACGTCGCGATGGCGGCCCTTCCGCATCGCCAAGCTGGTTGATGAAAGCAGCGTGATCCGCTCCTTTCACCTGGAACCGGTCGATGGCCACGGCATCGCCGCGCATGAGGCAGGCCAGCACCTGCCCGTCCGGGTAAGGCCAAAGGCGGCGGCGGAACCGGTGATCCGGACCTATACGATCTCCACCGCACCTTCCGATGGCTTCTTTCGGATTAGTGTCAAACGCCAGGGGCTGGTCTCCAACCATCTCCATGGCCTGTCGGTGGGTGATATCGTGGAGGTGCGGGCGCCCGCCGGCGGCTTCACCATCGATGCGGCGGAGCGGCGGCCCGCCGTCCTTCTGGCGGCGGGCGTCGGCGTCACCCCGATGCTGGCCATGCTGCGGCACATCGTTTTCGAAGGGCTGCGCAGGCGGCGGGTAAGGCCGACCTGGTTCTTCCATGCTGCCCGAACGCTGGCGGAGCGGGCCTTCGATCAGGAGATCGCAGAACTGGTGGTGCGGTCGGACGGTGCCGTCCGCCTGATCCGTGTCCTGGGCGAGGTGAGCGGTGCCTGCAAGGGGCGCGACTATGACACGGGCGGCCGCGTCGATATCGACCTGCTCCGGTCCATCCTGCCGTTCGACGGCTATGATTTCTACATGTGCGGCCCACCCGGTTTCATGCAGGGGATGTACGACCAGCTTCGCGCTGTCGGCACGCCTGACGATTGCATCCATGCTGAAGCTTTCGGGCCGGCCTCCCTGACGCGCACCACCGACCGGACCCCGGCACCTTTGCCACCACCCTCGCCGACGCCGGTGCCGATCGCCTTCGCCAGATCGGGCAAGGAGGCGCGCTGGGAACCGGGCAAGGGCAGCCTTCTCGACCTGGCGGAGGCGCGGGGGCTGAAGCCGGAGTTCAGTTGCCGCGTCGGAAGCTGCGGCACCTGTGCCGCCAAGGTCCTTGCCGGAAAGGTCACCTACGATCAGTCGCCCCAGGCCAAGGTCGCAGGGGACACCGCTCTCGTCTGCTGTGCCGTCCCGGCAGAGGGCGGCGATAAGCTGATCCTCGATCTCTGAAACCCACAATCGACAGACAGGAACCTGCCCATCCCCCGTCCGCCTTTGCCGCCTTTCACCGAACAGAGTGCGCGTGAAAAGGTCCGCTTGGTCGAAGATGGCTGGAACAGCCGCGCGCCCGCCAAGGTCGCCTTGGCCTACATGGAGGATACGATCTGGTGCAACCGCGGCGAATTCCCGCACGGCAGGGCTCAGGTACAGGCGTTTCTGGAACGCAAATGGGCCAAGGAGCTGGATTACCTGCTGATCAAGGAACTCTGAGCCTTCACCGGCAACCGCATTGCCGTGCGCTATACCTATGAATATCACGATGACAGCGGCAACTGGTTCCGGGCCTATGGCAACGAGAACGGGGAATTCGCCGCCGATGGGCTGATGCAGCATCGTCATGCCAGCATCAACGAACATCCGATCCGTGAACGGGATCGTAAGTTCCGCTGGCCTTGGGCCGCCGTCCCGACGACCATCCCGGCCTGTCGGAGCTGGGGCTCTGATCGTTGAACCGCCCCTTAAGCACCACGCGAGCCACGCGATTGTTCTGAACCGCAGCGAGTCGGCCCGCACTACCGGGACGCCAGCTTGACGGCGGAGAATGCGCGGACGCATCAGGGGGGATTTTCTAGTTCGTGATGTTCGCAAGGTGTGGTGCCAGATTTGCATCCGGCAGACTTGGCGCGGTTCAGTATCCAGCAGGCTAGTTCGGGGGGTGGCCGGGATGAGGTAATTAGATGTTCACGGATAAATTGTCATACCATCGGTCAAATCCAGCCCCCGCATCCAAGCATTAATACGAAAATCCTAGTAACTCCAATGAGTTGATGGAATTTTGCGTTTTGGCGCCAAGTGCCAAACCTGAGCCAATATTCATTATAATCAATGAGTTAGCTTCGCAGGTTCAAATCGTGTCGCCAGCCTTGGTCGACCAGTTCAGCAGGCGATCCGCAAGATATGCGTCGTTCCATCCAGAGGAACGCGGATACCATCCGCCGTTCCGGTGACCGCTGTCCCATCAAGGCTGGCGCTTGCCCCCCTTTCCACCTGGACATCGCATCGGGTGCCCGCCACGATGACGGCGGCGGTGAAGCCTGGCCAGGTGCTGGGAAGGCAGGGGGCGATGAGCAAGTATTCCCCCTCGCGGCGGATGCCGAGGATGCCTTCGATCCCGGCGCGGTACATCCATCCGGCTGAGCCGGTGTACCAGGTCCAGCCGCCGCGTCCGGCATGGGGGGCGACCGAATAGATGTCGGCGGCCACGACATAGGGCTCCACCTTGTAGCGGTCGGCGGCCTGGGGTGTGGCAGCATGGTTGATCGGGTTCAGCAGGGCGAAAAGATCGGCGGCCTTGTCCCCCTGGCCCAGCCTGGCGAAGGCCAGCACCGCCCACATGGCGGCGTGGCTGTATTGTCCACCATTCTCGCGCAGGCCCGGCGGATAGCCCTTGATATAGCCGGGATCGTGCGGCGTCTGGTCGAAGGGCGGCGTGAACAGCAGGGCCAGTCCCTCGTCTCGGCGGATTAGCTTACGATCCAGCGATGCCATGGCCGTGGCCGCCCGCGCCGGATCGGCCGCCCCCGACAGCACGGCCCAGGACTGGGCGATGCTGTCGATCCGGCATTCTGCGCTGTCGCTGGAGCCCAGCCAGGTGCCGTCATCATAGGTGGCGCGGCGGTACCAGGCGCCGTCCCAGCCCTCCCGTTCCACGGCGTCGCGCAGCCGGTCGGCATGCGCCCGCCAGCGTTCCGCCCGACCCGGGTCGCGGGTATCCGCCAGGGGGGCGAACAGGGCGATGGTGCGCAGCAATAGCCAGCCCAGCCAGACGCTTTCGCCCCGCCCCTCTTGCCCGACGCGGTTCATGCCGTCATTCCAGTCGCCAGTGCCGATCAGCGGCAATCCGTGCGCGCCCGTCAGGTCCAGGCACTGGTCCAGGCCGCGGGCACAATGCTCGAACAGCGATCCCGTTTCGTCGGTCGCCATGGGCTGGAAGAAGGCGTCATGCTCGCCGGGCGCCAGGGGCGATCCGTCCAGGAAGGGCACGATCTCGTCCAGCACGGCATGGTCGCCGGAACCGGCGACATACTGGGCGGTGGCATAGGCCAGCCAGACGCGGTCGTCGGAAATCCGTGTCCGCACGCCCTGGCCGGAATGGGGCAGCCACCAATGCTGGACATCGCCCTGGATGAATTGCCGGCCGGCCGTGCGCAGCAGGTGGCGCCGCGTCTCCTCCGGCTGGGCCAGGCTGAGCGCCATGCCATCCTGGAGCTGGTCGCGGAAGCCATAGGCCCCGCTGGCCTGGTAGAAGGCGGAGCGCGCCCAGACCCGGCAGGCGATGGTCTGGTACAGCAGCCAGCCGTTCAGCATGATGTCCATGGCCCGGTCGGGGGTGGTGACCTGGACGGCGCCCAGCAAACGTGTCCATTGCGCCGTCACCTCGGCCAGCACCCCATCCAGGTCGGCGGCGCGGTACTTCACGATCAGCGCGCGGGCCTCCTCCGTCGATCCGCCCTGGCCCAGCAGCCAGACGATCTCCACCGTCTCGCCCGGGCCCAGCTCCACCACGCCCTGCAAGGCTGCGCACGGGTCGAGGCCGCCGCCGACGCGGCCGGACAGGGCATTGCGGCCCAACAGCGCCGCTGGTGCCGCCATGCTGCCATCACGGCCCAGAAACCCTGTCCGGTCGCCCGTCCATGCCGTCTGCCGTCCGCACAGGTCGGCAAAGGCGACGCGGCCGGAGAACGACGTGCTCCACGGATTGCGGGCCAGCAGCGCGCCGGTGGCCGCGTCGATTTCCGTGATGATGAAAGGGCCCGATGCCCCGCGTGAGGTGCCCAGCACCCATTCAGCATAGGCGGTGACCGACAGCTTGCGGGGCGCGCCGGAGAGGTTGCGCAGGCTGAGGCGTGAGATGCGGACGGGATCGTCGGTCGGCACATAATGCAGCAGGTCGAGCGCGATGCCGTTGGCCTGATGCTCGAACCGGCTGTAGCCGAAGCCGTGGCGGGCGATATAGGTACCGCCGTCGCGGATCGGCTGGGCCGTGGCGGACCACAGGTCGCCCGTCACCTCGTCGCGGATATAGATCGCGTCGCCGGCCGGATCGGCCACGGGATCGTTGGACCATGGGGTCAGCTGGTTTTCCCGGCTGTTCCCGGCCCAGCAATAGCCGCTGCCATCGGCCGAGACCTGGAAGCCGAAGCCCGGATTGGCGATGACATTGATCCAGGGGGCTGGCGTCGTCCGGCCCTCATCCAGAATGACGACATATTCCCGCCCGTCCTTGTCGAAACCACCCAGCCCATTGAAGAACTCCAACCCCGACGGGGCCGGTATCGGTATCGCCGGCGTGTGGCGATGAGGGGGCGGCGGCACGCGGGCCGGCAGGGCCGGCAGATGGTCGAACTGGCCGGCCAGGGGGCCGCGCCTTGCCACCAGCACGATACGGGCCACGGCCGACAGCAGGGCGCGGGCCTCCACGCTCAACAGGTCGGCGCGCAGCGTATAGGCGGCACCCTGGGCCAGTTCCGTGCCATGGCGGGGACGCGACTGGCTGCTGCGCACCGCCGTCTCGATGGCGATCTGCAGGTCCTGGATATAGGAGGAGGCGCGTTCATTGACGATGACCAGATCGACGGCCAGCCGCTTCATGCGCCAATATTCATGCGCCCGCAGCAATTGGCGGACCTGGTCCATATCCTCCACATCGTCGATACGCAGCAGGACGATGGGCAGGTCGCCGGAAATGCCGTGCGGCCACAGGCCCGATTGCGGGCCGATGCCGCGCAGGATCGCATCGGAAGGGGCGCGGAAACGCGGATCGGCATAGAGGATGGGGGCGGCCAGCCGTTGGAAATCGGCGGCCTCTGCGGCATCGACGCCCAGATGGCGGAGTTGCACCTGAGCTTGGGTCCAGGCCAGGGTCCGAGCCCGGTCGAAAGCGTTGCGGTCGTGATGCTGGTCGATCAGGTCGAGAAGCTCGGCGCGCGTGGCGGCGACCAGGGTCCAGAACGATAGCTTGACGACCCCGCCCGGCGGCACCAGCACGCATTGGCGCAGTGCGAACACCGGGTCCAGCACCGTGCCGACGCTGCTGGACAAATGATGCCCGTCCTGGAGGGCGGCGGCCGACCCGACGGCCCGGCTGCGGCCCAGGAACCGTGCCCGGTCGGTCTCATATTGCGGCTCAGCTGCCGGTTCACCCTCCACCACGGCGAAATGGGCGGCCCAGACCTGTGCTTCCTCCGGGCCACGCGGGCGGCGGGTGGCGACCAGGGCCCCGAACTCGGGCAGATATTCGGTCTGCACGAACAGCTTGGTGAAGGCGGGGTGGGCGATGTCGGCCGCCTGGCCGGTCAGCACCAGTTCAGCGTAGGAGGTCAGGTCGATCCGGCGCGGGCGGCGGCTGCTGTTGGTCAGCGACACGCGGCGTACCTCGCCATCCACCTCGCTGGAGACCAGCACGGTCATCTGCGTGGTCAGGCCGCCGTCGCGGCGGATGAAATCGGCATGATCCTCGCTGAACAGCACCTCCTGCTCGTCCGCCGTCGGGCCAAGCGGCTGCGCGCCGGCCGACCACAGGCCGCCGCCATGGCAATCGCGCAGGAAGATGAAGCTGCCATGGTCGTCGCGGGTGGCATCTTCGCGCCAGCGGGTGATGGCGATGTCGCGCCAGCGGCTATAGCCGCCGCCCGTGGCGGTCAACATGACGCCGTAGCGTCCGTTCGACAGCAGGTGGGTCACCGGGCCGCCGGGTGACAGCGGCGCCACGCGGCGTACTACGGGGGCCGCACCTCCGGCCTCCATTGCCGCCGCCTTCACCTCCTCGGCACGGGGCGGGGCGATGGGCACATCGCGCGGCATGCGTTCCTGCAACAGCAACTCGCAGGCCTGGATCATTGGCTCGCGGTGGAAGCGGGCGCGCATCCGCCCGTCTTGCAGGGTATTGGCGATGGCGACGATGGTCATGCCCTGGTGATGGGCCATGTAGTTGCGCACGATGGCCAGGTCCGCGCCCTCGGGCAGGCGGGTGCGGGTGAAGTCCACCGCCTCGTAGAAGCCGTAGCGGCCATTGGCACCCAGGGCGGCCAGCCTATCGTAATTGCGCCGCGCGGCATGGGCATCGACCATGCTGGCCAGACCCGTGGCATAGGGGGCGATCACCAGATTTTCCGCCAGGCCGCGCTTCAACCCCAGGCCGGGCACGCCGAAATTGGAATATTGATAGGTGAATTCCAGGTCCCGTGCGTTATAGGCGGATTCCGAGATGCCCCACGGGATGCCCAGGGCCTGCGCATAGGATCGCTGCCAGCCGACGACCAGGCGGTTGGTCTGTTCCAGCAGGCTGCCCAGGGGTGCGCGCATCACCAGGGACGGCATCAGATATTCAAACATCGATCCCGACCAGGAGATCAGGGCCGAGCCGCTGCCGATGGGGGCGGCCGTCCGGCCCAGCCGGAACCAGTGCTTGGTCGGTGCATCGCCCTTGGCCACGGCGAACAGGCTGGCCAGCCGTGCTTCCGACGCCAGCAGGTCATAGCAGCTCGGGTCCAGACGGTTGTCGGGCAGGGAATAGCCGATGCACAGCAGCTTGCGTTCCGGGTCGAGCAGGAAGGCGAAATCCATGCCCAGCGCCAGGGCGCGGGCCATTTCCGCCAGCCGCAGCAGGCGGTCGCGCAACGGGATGGCCCCGGTCTCGCCTGAAACCCGGTCGCGGGCCTGCTCCGCCAGGGTTTTGCCCAGCGCTTCGACCCAGAACAGCAGGTCGGCGGCAGCGTCATCCCCGGTCGCGGGCAGCAGGTCGCGCGCCAGCCTGGCGGCCTTGTCACCCAGGCGCTTCAGGGCGGGCGCCAGGATATCGAGCGACAGCGAACCGGCCAGCAAGGTATCGCTCTCCGTCAGGCACCCGGCCAGCAGGCGTCCGCGCTCCCCGCCGGCGGCGGGCAGGGCGGCCAGGGCCTGCCGGGCCAGCGACAGATTGTCCGCCAGACCCTGGCGGGAAAGGGCTGCCGGACGCGGCGTATCGGTCCACTCCGCGCAGGCATTGGCCAGCACGATCAGATGGCCGGCCAGGTTACCGCTATCCACCGACGAGATATAGGCCGGGTCGAGGGGCCGCAAATCCTGAGTGTCATACCAGTTGAAGAAATGGCCCCTGAACCGGGCCAACCCCTGCATGGTGGCAAGCGTTGCCTCCAGCCGTTCGACGGTTTCCAGCGCGCCGGTCCAGCCGAAATCGCGGGCGGCGACGGTGGACAGCAGGCAGAGGCCCATGTTGGTCGGCGAGGTGCGGCGGGCCACGACGGGCCGGGGTGTCTCCTGGAAATTATCCGGCGGCAGCATATTGTCCGGTGGCGCCACGAAGCTTTCGAAGAAACGCCAGGTGCGCCGGGCGATCAGGCGGAGGGCGTCGCCATCGCCGGCCGTGACCGCCTGTTCCGGCGCCACGCCGGCCGGCCGGCTGACATGCAGGGCGATGGCGGGTGCGGCCAGCCAGAGCAGGGCGAAGCACACGGCCAGCGGCCAGCCGGCCGGCGCCAGCAGGATGGCAGCCGCCGGCATCGCCAGCCCCAGCGCCACGCCTCCTGCCATCTGTTGATAAAAGCCGCGCAGGTCCAGGCGCGGGCTGCCCGTCGATTGCGCGGCGGTCGTCCATTCCAGCAGGTGGCGGCGGCTGATGAACAGCCGGTTCAGCGTGCGGATGATGGCGTCCGCGTTGCGCCAGGTCTGATCGGCCAGGAAGGTGACCGACAGCAGGCCCTGCAAGGTGGCCAGCCGCAGATCGGCGATCAGCCCTTCCATATGGGCGCGCAGCCGGACGCCATTGCGGCGGGGCAGCAGGGCGAAGGCGGCGGGCAGGAAGCCGGGGGCGACCAACGCGGTCAGCAGCAGCAGCGTTCCCGCCGTCGCGGCCGGCGGGGGCAGCAGCCAGCACAGAAACAGGGTGACGATGCCGGCCGGTGCCAGTAGCGACCGGCGCAGATTGTCCAGCATCTTCCAGCGCCCGGTGGCGGGCATGGCATGGGGGCCCGTCCGCCGCCCGAAGATCCAGGGCAGCAATTGCCAGTCGCCCCGGACCCAGCGATGCTGGCGTTTGCCAGCGACGTCGTAGCGGGACGGGAATTCCTCCACCACCTCGACATCCGATGCCAGCCCGGCGCGGGCGAAGCTGCCCTCGAACAGGTCATGGCTCAGCAGGCTGTTTTCCGGGACCCGGCCGGCCAGCGCCGCCTCGAACGCATCCAGGTCATAGATGCCCTTGCCGGTGTAGGAACCCTCGCCGAACAGGTCCTGGTAAACATCGGAAACGGCGGCGGCATAGGGGTCCATGCCGCCGGGGCCGGAGAATACCCGTTGATAGGCCGATCCCTCGCGCCCCAGCGGCAGTGACGGCGTGACGCGCGGCTGCAGGATGGCATAGCCGCCGGTGACGCGCTGGCTGGCTTCGTCGAACAGCGGCCGGTTCAGCGGATGAGCCATCTTGCCGATCAGACGCAGGGCCGCGTCGCGGGGCAGGCGCGTATCGGCATCCAGGGTGATGACATAGCGCACATCGGCGGGCACCACCGGCGTCCGGCCGTCCACGTCCATGAAGCTGGTATCGGTGGCGCCGCGCAGCAGCCGGTTCAGTTCATGCAGCTTGCCGCGCTTGCGCTCCCACCCCATCCAGCGGCCTTCGGACGGGTTGAACCGGCGGTGGCGGTGCAGCAGCAGGAAACGTTTGCCGGCAGGCCCTGGCCCGTGGCGGCTGTTCAGGTCGGCGATGAATGCTGTGGCCAGCGCCAGCAGGGCGGTGTCGCCGTCCAGCACCTCGCGATCGCCATCCATCCCGTCGGTCAGCAGGGCGAAGGTCAGGTCGCCGCCACCGCCGGCCAGATGATGCACCTCCAGCCGCTCGATCTGCTCGCGCAGGTCGGCCTCGCCGGTCAGCAGGGTCGGCACGGCGACCAGGGTGCGCAGGGAGGCCGGCACCCCGCCGGTCAGGTCCAGGCCCGGCAGGGTTACGGCCCCGAAACTCCAGGTGACCGCCCGGTTGACCAGGGCCGTCGCCAGTTCGGTTGCCGGCAGGAAAGCGGCCATGGCCAGCAGCAGCGGCAGGATGATGCCTGTATCGGGCGGCAGCACCGCCCAGAGTGCCGCCGCCAGCAGGGTGCCGGTGACGAACAGGATGGAGCCGACATAACCCGCCATGCCCAGCCGGACATTGAACCGGCTGATCCACAGCCGGGGCGGGGGGCGGAAGCCGATACGGTGTTCCAGTGCCGGCCGGCCGCCGGCGATCAGGTGGTACCCAGGATCGGACCTTCGTTCCGCCTCGGCGCCACCAGCGGCCGATGCCATCGCGGCGGCCATCAGCGCCGCCCCGGCAACATCCAGTTCGCTGTGGGACGAACCATGGGCCAACTGCTCGATGGCGCTGCGATACAGGTTGCGGGTGCGGAAATCCATGGCGGCGAACGGGCTTTCCGACCGCAGCCGCGCATCCACCAGGCTGACGCTTTCCACCAGGTCGGCCCAGTCCATGGCGGAGATCAGCCGCATGCTAGTGATGACATTGCGCACGGTGACGTTGGAGGCGCCCTGGCGTTGCTGGGCATGCTGCACCACCTCCTCCATACTGGTGCCCTGCCGCCGCAACCGTTCCTCCAGCCAACCCAGGGCCGGCGTCGTTCGGGGGTCGTGGTCGCGCAGCCGCTTGGCAAGCTGGGCCGCGAACCGTTCGGACAGCGGGCCGGGGGCGATATCGGGGATGGTTGCGATGGAGTTCGCTGCCAGCAACCGGTCGGCCAATGTTCCGGCCTCAGCCCTGGCCTTGCGCCCGGTGGTGATCTGGTCGGCCAGCCGGCGCAGGTTTTCGATCAGGACGATGCGCAGGGTGATGGCGACGGCCCAAAGCTCGCCGATGGTAAGCGGCTGGACCCGCTGATAGGCGGCGATGAAGCGGCGCAGGCTATCGGGATCGACATGGCTGTCGGTATGGGCGACAAAGGCCCAGGCGATCTCGAACACCCTTGGATATCCGGCGAACGGGCCGCCGGCCAGCTTGGGCAACTGGCGATAATATCCCGGCGGCAGGTCGTCGCGGATCTCGCGGATCTGCTCTTCCACCAGATGGTAATTGTCCAGCAGCCATTCGGCGGCGGGCACCACGCCGCGGCCAGCCTCCAGTTCCACGGCACCGGCACGATAGGCGGCCAGCAGCACGCGGGCATTGTTGTCCAGCCTGGCATGCAGGGACAGGACGACGGGTGGGCGACAGGTCACCTCCTGGGCGGCGGCCAGGGTGCCGGCATGCTGTTCAAGCCGCTCGATGCCGAAAAGTTCCTCGCGGACGGGCCGTGGGTCCGCCCAGGGCGGTGCCGGCGGCCGGCGGCCCAGGATACGGTGAAAGATGGGGATCATCGGCATTTCTCCCGCCCAGATCGCCCTGGTGTTAGGGCCACAGGCGTCGGGTTGGAAACGGCACAGGCGCATGCTGTGCCAGTGTCATCGGGAAACAAATCTAGTGGTGCCATTCGGACCGGGCCGGCAGGTCGCCGCCGACATCGACATGGGCGACATCATCGGGCGGTCGCTGGTGTTTGTCAGTGAACCGCAGGCTGAGGCGGCGTCCATCAGCCGTTTGCAGGCACAGGTCCCGGCGGCCGAATATCTCCCGCAAGGTCGATGGTGCCAGCCGGATTTGACCGGCGCAGACCACCTGCCCGGAAAGTTCAAGAAAGCCTTCGAAATCATACTCGACCGGGGCGATCAGCTCATCGCCGCAGGTCAGGGTGCCGGCCCCGCGAAGGCCGCCAAGATACTGCATGATCGGTCTCATTCTCCGGCAGGAAGAATTATAGGTGTGCGATCAGCCTTGAGCACCTCTTCCAGTTCCCTGGTATCGATGGGAAGAGCCTCGCGAATGGAACTGAGAACGCCGATGGCGGGCGTATGGAGCCTTGCCGATATGCGGCGGTAGGCGGAAAACGACAGGCCGCTGATCTCTTCCTCATCGATTTCCAGGCGGTAAACACCGGCGGGCAGCACGCTGTCGAACGAGGTGAGTGCAAAGGGGTGGTCTAATGTGACCGTCGTTTCCGTCGTGCGGATGGGCATGGGCTGATCCTTCCATTTTGAGGATGGGTGGTGGCGCATACCGGCGGTTGGTTCGCACCTACGCTGCCTTATCCATCGCCTGCCGGATGGCCCGGGCAAGATGTGTGGCGCGGAACGGCTTGCGGATCACGACCGCATCCGGTGGCAGCAAGGGCCGGGGCAGCGGTATGCCGTCATTGAACAGGCGCGGAACCAACAGCGCCCGCAGGATCGGTGCCGTGCCGATGAATGCCGGGATACAGGGCAGATGGGCGTCCATGATGATCAGATCCGGATGCAAGCTGTGCGCGGCCGTGATGGCTTGGCCGGTGGTGCGGACGATGGCGCAGATTTCATGTCCCATCGCGTGCAGTTGGGTGGACAGTTGCAAGGCGATCCGGGGTTCATCTTCGGCGATCACGATGCGCAGGCTTCTGTCCATCTCCATCACCTTGGGGATGGCGCCCCCTTCATTGTCCCATCGGGCCAGGGGATCGGGAGGCATCGCATCCGGGCTCTGTCGGTCGGCCATCGTCAAGACGGCATCGCATGGGCTTCGATCAGCCAGAGCTGCCGGTCCATGTTCTGCGATATTTCAGCGAACAGGTTGGCGGTATCCGGATCGCCATAGGAGGTGGAGAGATCGATGGCCTCCCGCGCTGATCGACCGAAGGCGGTCAGCGGCTTTGACAGGGCGATGACATGATGGCGGACATCCGACAAACCCAGGGGATAGGGGGCCAGGAAGGACTGGTCTGCGGCTGCCTGCACGGTGCCATGTGCGGTGCCGCCCAAGGCGCCGGCCCTTTCCGCGATCAAGTCGGTATAGACTTCGATCTTGACGGACGTGCTGCTGAACAGTCTATGCCCCGCATTGAAGGCTGGTCCCCTGACATTCCAATGCGCCTGCTTGACCTGGGCATGCAGATCAATGGCGGCGGCCAAGTGACGGTTCAGCAGTTCGACGGATCGAACCCGAATGGCTTTGGATAGAGGGTTATTCGTAGGGTGCATGGTCTTACTCCCGCCGTCGGTGATGATCATAAATGATGGATAGAATTGGTGGGCAGAGTCGGAAAATACCCAGACCCGAAAGTGTTAATCTTTATACTCTTTTTCGTACTATGAAACCCATTTTAACATGTTAAAATTAGCTTGGCGCCGAATATCTATCCGGCGAATATTTAAAGGTGTTTTGATTATGACAACTCAAGGCCCAGGCCCACCGGACGACGCGCCGGTCGGGACAGCGTTTCCCGTTGTGGCCATCGGTGCCTCGGCCGGCGGATTGGATGCGGCCACCCGGTTTGTGGCGGAACTTGGGGATGGCGGGGGTGCCGCCTTCATCCTGGTTCAGCATCTCGACCCCAATCATGACAGCCTGCTGGCCGACCTGCTGGCGGGCCATACCGCGCTTCCCGTCCGGGATGTCACCGATGGCATGGAGATCCGTCCCGGTCATATCCATGTCATCCCGCCCGGAACATACCTGTCGGTTGCCGACGGGCGCTTGCGCCTGATGTCGCCGCAGGCGCGGCATGGCGCGCGTCTGCCGTTCGATTTCCTGCTGACGGCACTGGCCCGGGATTACGGTCCGCGGGCGGTCTGCGTGGTGCTGTCAGGCTCCGGTGCGGATGGCAGCCTGGGATTGAGAGCGGTGCATGCGGCCGGGGGTATGGTCATCGCCCAAGACCCGACGGAAGCGGCGCATGACGGGATGCCGCGCAGCGCCATCGCCACGGGGCTGGTCGATCATGTGTTGCCGGTGGCGGCCATGCCGGCGATGATCCGCGGCCATCCCGGAACCACGGGTGCCAAGGCACCGGCTGGCCCCTTGGATGGACTGCCGGCGGTCATCGACCTGCTGCGCGCCCATACGCCCCATGATTTCTCGTTGTACAAGAAAGGTACGCTGCATCGCCGCATCGACAGACGCATGGCCATGGCCGGCATCGCGGCGGACGGGATGGGGGCCTATCTGGACCTGTTGCGCCACGACCCGATGGAGCGCGACAATCTGGCCAAGGACCTGCTGATCAACGTCACCGCCTTCTTCCGCGATTCCGCGGTTTTCGATTTGCTGGCGGCCACCGTCATTCCCGACCTGATCCGGGGGCGGGGGCCGGATGATCACCTGCGCCTGTGGGTGGCCGGGTGCAGCACGGGTGAGGAGACCTATTCGCTGGCCATGCTGCTTCTGGAGCAGATGTCCCTGCCGGGCCCGGCGATCAAGCTGCAGCTTTTCGCTTCCGACGTGGATCCCGACGCGGTGGCGAAGGCCCGCGAGGGGCTTTATCCCGCCGGCATCGTTGAGGCGGTGTCGCCCGAGCGGCTGGCCCGGTTCTTCATCCATGAGGATGGTGGCTACCGGGTCACCCAGGAACTGCGCAGCCTGGTGGTGTTCACGGTCCAGGATGTGCTGGCAGACCCGCCTTTCTCCCGGCTGGACTTCATCTCCTGCCGCAACCTGCTGATCTATCTGCTGCCCGAGGCGCAGGCGCGGGTGCTGGCCCTGTTCCATTTCGCGCTTCGCGACGGTGGCTTCCTGCTGCTGGGCGGGGCGGAGACGGTGGCGCCGGCCGGTGCCGACCAGTTCGAGGTGGTGTCGAAAACTGCCCGGCTCTACCGGCATGTCGGTCGAAGCCGGCCGGGCGATTTCAGTTTCCTGATGAGTGCCGGCGACGGCGTCCGCGCCCCGGTCCGGATGGGTGTCGGCCCCGCACCGTCGCGCCAGGCGGCGCTGGCCGAGCTGTGCCAGCGGCTGGTGACGCAGGATTATGCCCCGGCGGCGGTGCTGATCAACCGCCGGCACGATTGCCTCTATTCCCTGGGGCCGACGGAACGCTATTTGCGGGTGCCGCCCGGTCATCCGACCCATGACCTGTTGTCCATGGTGCTGCCCGGCCTGTCGGTGAAGCTGCGCGGTGCCATCCAACGGGCGCGGCAGGATCAGACGAGGATCATGGTCACGGGCGGCCGGTCCCGCCGTGACGGCGACAATCACGCCTTCAGCATCGCCGTGCAGCCCGTCCGCCATGACGGGGAAGACCTGATGCTGGTCTGCTTCATGGATCAGGTCCAGGTCGACACGCATGTCGACCCCGCGGCCGCGCGTACCGGCGACGTCCCCGTGCGTGCGCTTGAGCGCGAGCTGGACCATACGCGGACGGAACTGGAGGCGGCCATCCGCAACCTGGAACTGGCCGGGGTGGAGCAGAAAGCCATCGCCCAGGAGGCGCTGTCGATCAACGAGGAGTACCAGTCCGCAAATGAGGAATTGCTGACCTCCAAGGAGGAGTTGCAGTCGCTGAACGAGGAACTGACCGCCCTGAACAGCCAGTTGCACGAGACCCTGGAACGGCAGCGCACCACCGCCAACGATCTGCAGAACGTGCTGTACAGCACCGATGTGGCCACCATCTTCCTGGACCCCCGGCTGGCCATCCGGTTTTTCACACCGGCGACGCGGTCGCTGTTCAGCATCCTGCCCGGCGATGTCGGCCGGCCCCTGGCCGATCTCAGCTCGCTGGCCGCCGACGGGGCCCTGATTGCCGATGCGCAGTCGGTGCTGCGCAGCTGCGTGCCGATGGAACGGGAGATCGAGGCGCGGACGGGAGCCTGGTACCTGCGTCGTGTGCTGCCCTACCGTACCCAGGATGACCGGGTGGAAGGCGTGGTGATCACCTTCACCGACATCACCGAGCGCCGGCATGTGGCCAACGCCTTGAACGCGGCCAAGCGCGAGGCCGACGTGGCCAACCGGGGCAAGTCGCGCTTCCTGGCCGCCGCCAGCCATGACCTCCGCCAACCCTTGCAGACCCTGACCCTGTTGCAGGGCGTGCTGGCCAACAGAGCCACGGGTGGTCAGCGGGAACTGTTGGACCGGATGGGGGAGACGGTGGGCGCCATGTCCGGCATGCTGAATGCCCTGTTGGACATCAACCAGATCGAGGCCGGTGTCGTCACCACGAACGTGACCCGCTTTTCCCTCAGCGACCTGCTTGCGCGCATGCGCGACGAGTTCAGCTATCATGCCCAGGCCCGCCGTCTGGTCCTGCGCACGGTTTCCTGCAGCGCCATGGCGTTCAGCGACCGCCACCTGTTGGAACAGATGATCCGCAACCTGCTGTCCAACGCACTGAAATATACCAGGACGGGCAAGGTGCTGATGGGCTGCCGGCGCCGGGCGGGCGGCATCGTCAGTATTGAGATCTGGGATACTGGTGTCGGCATCCCGGAGGCCGACCAGCAGATGATCTTCGAGGAACATCACCAGATACTCCAGGCTGGCGAGCGGCCCGGCAACGGATTGGGTCTGGGCCTGTCCATCGTCCGGCGGCTGAGCGTGCTGCTTGGGCACCCCGTGCGGGTCCGCTCCATACCAGGCAAGGGGTCTATGTTCGCGGTGGATATCCTGCCCGATTCTGGCGCGGTGCTGCTGCCGGAGCCGTCGGCGGTGTCGGCGCCGGAGCCGGTGGTGAACGTATCTGCCAACGTCCTGGTGGTGGAGGATGATCCGGAGGTGCGCGACTTGCTGGGTATGGTATTGGCGGAGGCGGGGCACCGGCCGATAATGGCGGTTGATGGTCCGTCCGCGTTGCGCCTGATGGCGACGGGGGATTTCCGACCGGACCTGCTGCTGCTAGATTTCAACCTGCCGGGCGGCATGAACGGCCTGGATCTGCTGGGGGCGTTGCGCCGTGCTCTGCGTCGCCAGGTGCCGGGCCTGTTGCTGACGGCTGACATTTCCACCGAGACACTGCGCGCCATCGCGCTACGCAACGAGGTGCAACTGCATAAGCCGGTTAACCCGGCTGCCCTGCTGCGCGCCATGCAGCGATTGCTGTCCGCTCCGCCGCTGACGGCACGGATGCTGTCGGGAACCGCCGATGACGATACCGGT
>NZ_JBLTYX010000041.1:0-18032 GCF_048066115.1 Niveispirillum sp. KHB5.9
CTGAGCGCCGGCGGCGGGATTGCCGTCGACCGGCGGCTCGTCGGGGCTTTTCTCCTTGGGCTTGACGGTGGAGCGGACCACCATCAGCTTGTTGAGCAGGTCGAACCAGAAGGGCGCACCCAGCATCACGGCAAAGGCCGTGGCGAGATAGCCCAGGACCAGCAGCAGCAGGGCGGATAGCCAGCGCAGTCCTTGCAGCCCGGCATCCAGTTGCGCGGGAAAGCCGGCGAAGGTCCGTTCCAGGCTGGCGTCCGACCAGCCGATGGGCAGCCCGACCGCGGCCAACTGGCGGCGGTAATCCTCGTAGAATTCCTTGTTCGTCTGCACCGCCGAGGAGGTGCCCGCGGCGTCCGGCGGGCGGGTGTGGGCCTGATCGGCGGCCTGCACCACGGCCGCGCGCGCCACGGGATGGGTGATCAGATATTGTCCGATCGTCACCGAATTGATGTTGGCGATGATGGCCAGGACCAGTCCCATCACGAACAGCCGGAACTGCGTGCGCCGCTTGAACCAGCCCGAGGCGCGGTCCATGGCGCTGTCATACCAGCCTTCCAGCATCCGGCGGGTCGCATCGGCATCGAAACCGGCGACCCGCTGCAGCGTGGCGAAGGCCTTGGCGAATTCCTGGTTGGCCGCCCCATCCTCGCGCATCAGGTCGATCACCACCATGGAGAAGGTTTCGCGCGGGATGTAGGAGGGCAAGGTGCTGCGCTTGCGGGTCCCCGCCTTGCCGGCAGTAAGCGCGGCATAATCGCCCTTGTAGAGGCTATAGATCAGCGGATGCTGATAGACCTTCTCCAGAAGCGCCGTATCGCCATGGACCAGTTGCAGCAGCGCCTGTTCCAGATCGCCGGCGCGTGTCTTCAAGATCGCCTCGATCGCCTCGCACACCGAGGTCATCAGCACGCTGATCAGCAGATAGACCAGGACGAGGCCGATGGCGACGTCGAGAATATCCGATCCGAACATGGCACTCCTCCCCTTACAACCCGTTCAGCCGCCCTGCTTGCGCCGCCGGTTCCATTCCTCGATGACGGCGTTGCTGAGCGGCTTGGCATTGTCGCCCATCTCGGCGCGGTAGCGGGTGTCGGCGACGCGCGGCGTGGCGTCGTCGGGCGGCGGGGGCATGGCCGGCAGCATGTTGGCGATGGAGCGCTGCGTATCCAGCACGGCCTTCACCTGGTCGGGCGTCGGCCCCTTGCCCTTGCGCATGCCCAGCAGGGTGCGGTCACCGAAGAAGAAGGTGA
Organism: Niveispirillum sp. KHB5.9; assembly: GCF_048066115.1. Taxonomy (NCBI): domain Bacteria; kingdom Pseudomonadati; phylum Pseudomonadota; class Alphaproteobacteria; order Rhodospirillales; family Azospirillaceae; genus Niveispirillum; species Niveispirillum sp. KHB5.9. Next base: position 1,248 of record NZ_JBLTYX010000041.1, read on the forward strand.
TGATGGCACCCAGCACGATCCACATCTCGTCGGGGATCAGGGCCCAGGCCTGGGCGGATGCCGCGAAGCGGACCGGGTCGGCCGAGGCCCAGACGAACAGGCCGATGACGCCCAGGGCCATCGCCGGCCGGGGCAGGCGGTTCAAGCCATCGATGAAACTGTCCCACCAGGTGCGGTTGCTGCGGTCGGCGAATTCCGCCGTGAACTGCGCCAGCCTGCCCACAGCCTCGTCATGGCGGTTGTCCTCGTCCTGGACCTTGTCGCCGGTGAAGGGCGTGATGGCGTCGCTGACCGCCTTGACCCCGCCGCCGACCACGAAGCTAAACAGTTTGCCGAGCATCGCTTCCCTCCTCCACCGGCAGCTCGAAACCGGCGATGCGCGTCATCCAGCCCTTCTCGAACCGGGCCTGGGTCGGGTCCGCCTCGATCAGGTCCTTCAGGAATTGCCTTCGCTGCTCGACATAGGCATTGACCAGCCAGGCGCCCATCTGGTCGGCGGCCCGGGTTGCCGCCTCCCGCGTCTTCGGTCCGATGGCGCCGTCGGTGGAGACGGGCCCGAAGCCCGCCAGGTTGAGCACCTCCTGCAGCAGCTTCACCGCCCGCCGGGCCCCGCTATGCACGCAGGTATCGAACAGGACGGGGACCAGGAGGGCCGGCAGCGTGTCGATACGGGGGCCGGTCAGGTATTGCCGCTCATAGATCTCCCGCGCCAGTGCTGTGGAGAGGCTGCGCACCTCCTCCACCGTCGCCTGCCGTCCGAAATAGCCGGACAGGGTGGCCTGGGTGATGCCCATGTTGGTGCAGGTACAGTCCCAGGGCCGCGACGGCGGCTGCCGCCTTCCATAATGCGCGCGGTCCTTGGGGTCGGCCGTGAAGCCGCCCTCATGCCGCAGCAAATCCTCCAGGAGATCGTCAATGCTGGGCATGGGCGGCCTCCTCAGTCACCGGTTGCCAGCGGCCAGGCTGCTTTCAGGGCCGCGACGTCGCCGCTGGTGACCGTGCCGGCGGTGACCAACTGCTGGGCATAGCCGGGACCGTCCTCCACGCCGGTGAAGATGTCGGCCCAGTCCACCCGGCCGGCCAGGGTCAGGACCAGGTTGATCGCAGGGCTGGTCAAGACCGCGACGGCGAGCGCGTCGCCGATGACCTGGCGCAGCAGGGCCGCGAAACGCGGCTTGTCCAGCGAGGGGGCGGGCCGCAGCGGCCAAGCAGCCAGCTCGGCCTCCGTCAGGTCGCGGACCTGCCAGGCTTGGCCGTCCCAGTCAGCGGTCTGGGCCAGCGGGTCGGGAATGGCGGGCACGGGCGGCGGATCGAAGGTGAAGGGCGGTTCGGTCGGCTGGCCCCATGGGTCCTGCGCCAGGGCGTCGGCGCGCGTGCGCAGGAGATGCTGCAGGCCGTCATTGCCCGTCGTAGCGGTGACGAGCGTATTGGCCTCCGCCCAGGCGGCGTGGTCCGGATTGGCGACCTGGGTCGGCTGTCCCTGCTCGTCCAGCCGGTCGAGCCAGGCGGGGGGTTCGTCCTGCGAAGTGAGCCGTTGTGCGGCTTCCACCGCCTCCGCCTCCGCGCACAGGGTGGCCAGGGCCCGGTTGCGGGCGATGGCAGCGGCCAGCTGCGCCGGCGGCGTGCCGGCGATCGCCAAGGGGGCCTCGACGCAGCGCGGATGGCCGTCGACCAGGGACCAGACGGCGATGTGGGGTCGGCCGGAGGCGTATGCGCCCGTGCCGATGTCCTGACTAGGCAGCGGCATTGGAGCCCTCCTTGCTGATGCGGGTGACGATGATGCGGGCGATCCACACCATGCGGGTGCCGGCGATACCGGTGACACGCGGCGTGACGGTCTGAGCGGCGGTATCGATGACCAGGGTGGCGTCCATGCCGGCACTGGTTTCCTGGTCGATGCCGATCGTCTGCATCGTGCCGGCCACCGTCAGGTTGCCACCGCTATCGCGGGTATAGCGGGCCAGCCGCTTGTAGAGGCCGCCATGGCTGCCGGTGTCATGCCCGCGGGCATGGATCGTCGCCTCGATGACGACCGATTCCTGCTCGCCCACATAAATCCGTGGTGACAAGTCGGTCGGGGTGGCGTCGGTGGTGGCCGTGCCTACCTCGAAAACCTGTGGGAGCTCCGCTGGCGCCCGTTGCTGCCCCGGCGACACGAGGAGGTCGCGCGCGATGACCGGATCGCTGAAGAAGCCGGCATTGGCCTGCGTGGCGGCCAAGGTATAGGCGCCGGCGGCGGAGATGGACCGCAGTGGATAGTCCGCGATGGCGCCGGACGTATTGCCACTGTTCAGATAGGCGGTGCGGGCCAGGCCGGCAAAGATCGAGAAGCCGTCATCGGTGGCGACGGCCAGCGAGCCGCGCTCCTCGTTGGCGGACAGGCTGCGTACATAGTTGCTGGTACCGCCCAACATCGCGGAGAGGCCCTCGACCATGATTGCCCGTTCGTCCCGATACATGCGCCGGGCCTGCGCGGCGGTCGGCACGGTTGCTGTGACCCGCAGCAGTGCCAGCGCGCCGGGTGTGAACTCGCCGGTTCCCCCGAAGCTGACGCCGATACGGGACGCGGCCGAGGCGTTGCCGAGATTGGAGACCGGTGTATAGACTCGAGAAAGCAGGGCTCCATCGACGGAGATCTCAAAGCTTTCCCCGCGCCGCGCCGCCACGAACTGGTGCCATTGGCCGTCATTGACCGTTGCGCTGAGATAGCCGTGGAGGACCTGGGAGGTGGCGAAACCATCGCTGCTGGTGCGGATCGAGACGCCACCGGCAGCCAGCTCGATCCGGAAGGCCGGGCTGGCTGTGTAGGCGCCGGCCATATGGTGGGCGCGTTCGAAGATGGTGCCATAGGTATCCGTCGTATTGATCCAGCCGATCACGGCGAAGTCCTCGGCGAAATCGAGGTCGGCGTTGTTAGGTTGTTCCAGGTAGTTGGCACTGCCGAAGCCCGACCAGGCCGCCAGTCCGCAGGGCAGCGCCGTCCTGGACACGGTGCCGTTGACCAGCAGCCCCTTGCCCCTACAGCTCCGGTCGGGCAGGGCAAGGCGGACAGATACATTGTCGATATCGACGGTCACGCCGGCGGCTAAATTGCCGAAGCAGACATGGGTGGTGGTGCCGATCGCGGTGAATTGCAGCAGGCCGCTCGTCCCCACCGCCAGTATGGTAACGCCCACGATGTCGCTGCCGCCCACGGTGGTGCCAACACAGGCGAAGGGGGTGCCGCCGGACACTGCCATGACGGCGACAGACAGGAGGTAGGTCTGCCCGACCACGGTGGCCAGCCCCTGCGACGCGGTGCCGAACGGGTTGGTTGTTGAAACACGCAGGGCACCGGAGGCTCCCGACACCGTGCAGCTGACAGAGTTCCAGCCCGTGGCGCCGCCGGCGAAATCGCCGTTCGTGACTAATTCCCCCGATGCGGAAATGTTTCCCGCATCTGCATCGCTCAACCAGCCGCCCCTGATGTCGCCCGGCTGCCAACCGGTGGCCCAGGTCGTGGCCACATGGGCGACCATGCCGGCGGAAGGATTGTCCTTGTTCTCTGCCAGCAGGCGCAGGCCCTTGTTGCTGCCGAACGCTCCCTGTGCAAGCGACTGCACCGGCGCCTCGATGGGAAATTTCAGGACGCTGCCGGTGGTGGGACCGCCATATCGTCCCAGTCGCCATGCGCTGCTGGTCGCGAAATCGGCATAGGGGATGGGGCCGACATCCATGATGCTGAGATTGGCGCCGAGCGTGGCCATCAGCCTGTCGCTCCCGGCGAACTGAATCCGTTGGTAGCCGTTGGCGTCAGCCACGTCATAGACAATCCCCCAGGGATGTATGACGGAAAGGCCGGCCGCCGTTGCCGCGGCAACGGTCGGAATGGGCAGGCCGGCAGCATCCAGGGGGGCTCCGGGAAGCACCTTGGCATTGACGTCATGTACGGTACCCGAGACCAGTCGGGCCGTCGCGGCAGTGGTGATGACCCTCGCCGTACCGGCGACGTTGCGCGCCGCGATATTTGAATTGCGCTGGGTCAGCGCGGTTGCGTCGCGCGCCGTCACCCTGTCGGCGGGGAAGTCGATAGTGATGAGGCCCGACCAAGTCGTGCCGCGGACGGCCAGATAGATGCGTCCATTCAACGCATGGAGGGCCGATGCCTCGGAAGCTGAGTCATAGATTGGCACCGCGGCGGTTCCGGAGAACTGCATCCACAGGCGCGGAACGCCGTTGGAATCCAGGTCGTGGGCGTCATAGATCAGCAATTGCCTGTTGGCGGCCACGATCAGCGCCACGCGCGGAAAGCGTCGGGTGGCGCCGCGGGTGGCGCTGTTCAACGCCTCCCGGTACCAGCTGGCCCCCTGGCACCGTTCCGTCCAGGCACCGCCGTCGGTGTCGCGGCTGGTGTCGTAGACATGCACGACCATGGTGCTGTCGTTGAAGATCTGCTTGGACACCGCACCATAGGCCAGCCCCGTGGCCGTGCCCGTTCCGGCCGCTCCCACCAGCGCCTGGGCCTGGGACAGGGCCGTGGCCATCGCCGCCTTGTCGGCCGCCACGGATGCACGGTCGGCACTGGTTGTCGCGGCCCCGGCAATGGCGGCATCGCGGGCGGTCAGGGCTGCCTGCCTGTCCGTTGCCACAGCGGCGGCGGCGGCGATCACGACCGTCCTGTCGGCCGAAATGGCCGTCCGGTCGGACGCGGTGGCTCCGGCATCCGTGACCGCGGCCGATGCAGCGACCTGGGCTGCGTCACGGGCCGCCAGGGCCGCGGTTACCGCTTCCGATCCGGCCACTGCCATCGCCGTCTGTGCCGACAGCAACCCGACGGCGCGGTTGAAGACCAGCGGCAATGCCGTATCGCCCTGGGCCAGCAGCGGTGCGCCCGTGGTCGGGTCGAAATCCCGGTGGATGGCATAGGCGCCGTCGATGGCCCCTCCCCCCGGCCAGGGCTGTTCCAGCAGCAGTTCCGTATCCGACAGGACGCTGGCCACAAACGCCGCCGGGCCCGCCGCATCGACCAGCAGCATGTCGCCGGTCCGCACATTGGAGAGGAAGCGCGTGCCGGTGCCGGTTACCGACAGGGCGCCGAAGCCGAGATTGATGGTGCCTTCCCGATATTGGGCCATGTCGGATCACTCGCTTTGGGAGGGATAGTTCAGGGATATCTTGATGGCGGCCAGTTCTGCCAGCATCTGGTCCCGCTTTTCCGGGCGGCCGTCGGCAGCTTCGGCATGGGCTTCAAGCTGCTTCTCGATGGGCCAGGCCTCAAGGTACCGGCGCTGCCGCTCGGCCGATATCTCGGCCTGGCTCTTGGTCAGGCGGATCTTCATGTCGCGGTGATCTCCTGCACGAAGTCGCGATAGGGGAAGTGCCGGATCTCCACGCGCCAGGTGCCGGGATAATCCGCATCCAACTCCAGCGTGCCGCCGGTGATGGTGTGTTCCTCGCCATTCACCAGGACGGTGCAGGGGTCTGGAAGGCCCGACAGGGTGGCAATGTCGGTGCCGTCGGCAAGGATCGAGGTCTTGTCGAACTGGGGCAGGATGGGGCGGGGAGTGATCGTACCAGACACCACATAGTCGGCCAGAAGATCGGGCATTGAGCCGCACGCACAGACGGAAAGCCCTGGTGCTTCATAAAGCTGGGCCTCCGACTCTGGGATATTCATCGCCTGCAACAACCTTCCATCTGCTGATGAATAGACACAATACCAAGCCATCTTTTACCTCTTGCCGATAATAACTGTTAAGTGTGCGGCTAGTTGCATCGAATTATCATCCGCAGCGGAACAGTTTAAGGTCCAAGATTTCGGACTTGAATCAGTGATATCAGTTAAAAAACTGATGACACTCTGGCCTGCACGGAAAAAGGCAACGTACCAGTTGTTCGGAACTCCTGATCCACTCAACGTCGCGATCGCCACTGTATTCTGCCCGACACCGTTCACAAACTTCCCACTATCACCATTGATAAGCCCGATAATATGGGCCTTCGCTGGCGCTGCGGCACTGGCACCTTCCACGGAAGGAATGCTTACGGTTGCGGTATTGACCCCCAGGCTTCCGCGGATAACGGTGGCGCTTTCGGGAACAATGTTGCTCGCCTTGACGGTTCCATCCGCAAGGTCCGATGCCTCGAAAATTTTCTTGCCGGCGGCATTCCAGACCCAAAGGCCGTGTTCGGAGCCCACTTTGCCAATCGCTACGCGATTCTGGTTGACGCCCGTGCGCACCAGGATGTTGCGCGACAATCCATCGATGACGACACCCGCGTGGCTGGCATCTTCCATGAACAACTGGGCCGTCGTTATCGACCCGGACTGGATTTGCGATGCCTGCACCGTCCCGGCATAGACGAAGCCGGCGGAAAGCTTGTCGGCCGTGATGGCGTTGGCGGCGATCTTGTCGGCCGTGATGGCGTTAGCGGTTATCTTGTCAGCCGTGACGGCGTTGGCGGCGATCTTGACGGCCGTGATGGCGTTGGCGGTTATCTTGTCGGCCGTGATGGACCCGGCTAGGATCTTCTCTGCCGTCACGGCGTTGGATGCAATCTTGTCCGCGGTAACGGAAGATGAGTAGATCTTGTCTGCGGTGATGGCGCCGGCCGCCAGTTCGTTTGCGCTGATCGCGCCAGCCGCCACCTTGCCGGCGGTGATCGCATTCGCGGAGATTTGGTCGGCGGTGACGGCGCCAGCCGCCAGCTTGGCCGTTGTGACGGCACCGGCTTCGATCTTCGTCGCCGTGACGGCGCCTACCGCGATCTCCCCGGCCGTCACAGCACCAACCGCGATCTTGGCTGTGGTGATGGCACCCGCGAACAGCTTGGCGGTGCTGATGGCACCGTCGCTGATCTGCGTGCCCGTGATGGTGCCGGTCAGCTTGGCTGCGGCTATATCCAGGATCTGGCTGTTGGTCAGCTGGCCAGAAATGTCAGCCGCCGGCACCGCCGCCGTCCACGTACCGGAAACCAGTCGGTACAGCTTGCCGTCGGTGGTCAGCATGACCGTGTGCGGGCCCGTATAGCCCACAGCGGCCGGAAGGGTGTTAACGATGCCGACGGGCTCTATGCCGCTGGCGAACTTCGCCGTATTGATCGCGGCATCCGCCACGTCGTCGGCCACGGCGCGCGGGATGGTCACCTGCAACCCGGCATCATCGGCCCCCGTCCAGGACCCCTGGTTGCCGGAGGTGTCGATGGCGCGCAGCCAATACCAGCAGGACCAGCCGGGGGATAATCCACTGTCGGCGAAGGCTGCGCCTCTTACCACGCCGACGCGCACCGCGTCGGCGCGGCTACCGGGGGGCATGGCGGCCGCGCGGGTCACCCGCCATATCTCGACCACGTCCAGGTCGCGATCGGTTGGGGAGGAAGGGTTGGTCCAGCGCAGGATGGCGGACCGTAGCCCGACATCCGCGGTCAGGTCCGTGATGGACCCCGGCGGCGTGCTGTCCCGCGCGGTCACATGGCTGACATCGGCGCAATAGGCGGATGCGTTGGCCGAGCGGTCCAGGCCCCGGACCTGCACCGTGTAGGCGGTGTTCGGCTTCGCGGGCCAAGCGAGCCGAGGCAGGCCGGTGGCCGGTAGCGCGGTGGCCATATCCATCCACGGGCCGTCGGCCTCCCTGATCTGCACCTCGTACAGCAGGAAGTCGGTCTCGTCGTTACGATCCCAGGTAGCAGTCATGACAACCGTCTGCTCCCCACTCTCCGTCAAGGCGGAGACGCTCTCCAGGGCCAGCCCGATCGGCACCGCTGGCGGGGTCTTGTCGATGGTGATGTCGGCCAGCGTGACCATCACCTCGTCCGACAGGTTCAGCCCCGCAACGTCCAGTTCGCCACGCGGCTGGAATAGATCGACCGCGGCCGCCCGGACATACCAGTTTCCCAGTGTCAGGTTGCGCTGTACGAATTGCGGTGAGGGTCCGCGATAGGTGGGCACTACGGAGACCGGGTCGAATCCCGGCTGGTCGGAGATCCAGATCGCATAGCCATCCAGATCGATGTCCTCGACCGTTGTCACCTCGATCGACAGAAGTCCCACGCCGGCGTCCGCCTTGACCTGCACCTTCGGAGGCGACGGGTTGCTGACGGTCAGGCTCTGCTCGCCCAGTTCCGGCCCGACGGTGGGCAGGATGGCTACCTTGAACAGGAGCTCCCGACAGGCGGACGGCAGTTTCAGGGCGCGGCTGTCATCAATATTCCGGTCGTAGGTGTAGATATAGGCCGTGTTCCGCTTCGGCGCCTCCTCATGCAGCAATGCACCGGTGGTCGCATTGTGGACCCGCACGACATAACCGCTCAGATAGGCTTCCGGTGTTGTCGCGAGCCCTGTCGCCGGGTCGATCAGGCTGGCCGGGAAGGCACCGCGCCACTCGATGGCCACATCGCGGCCCGTCCATGTCGTGGCCTGCTGCGTTCCGGTCAGCTTCAAGCCCGCTACGCGCGCATTCTCCAGGCCGGTCCGGAGTTGGACCTCGACAGGCGATGTGTAGGCGGACTCACGCCCATCGGCCATCCGGCGCGCCATGCGCACCTGATAGGTTCGCCCGCCGACCAGCGAGGTGATCTGGTGCTGCGTTGCCTGCGCGTCCATGGTCGTCATGAACCAGGACGCTGCCTCCTTCTCCTTCCAGCGGATCAGGGCGGTTTCACCCGGCCCCAGGGCGGTCCAGCTGACCAGGATCCCGCCGATCGCCGCCCCGTTCGACGTGGTGGTGTCCAGTTGTACCGCGGTGAAGCCCAAGGGGAGCGGGACCGGGACGCCGCCATTGGTGATGGCATAGCCAAAGACGGTTTCCGACAGGCCCTCGGTGACCTGCAACCATTGCTGCAGGCGTTGCACCGCCGTCGCTGGGGCCGGCGGAAAGGGCGGGAACTCCGCCTGCGGCACACCCAATTGCTCGCCCAGCAGGGGCAATTGGGTGGCCAGCAGAACCAGGCTGTTGAAGAGCGATTCCGGCTCGCCATCCCGGTCGAGCAGGTCCGTCGCGATCCGGCGCAACTCGTATAGCAGCCCGCCGATGATGGCCGCATCCCGGCCCATGGGAGGGCGCGTGACGGGCACCAGCGTGGCGGATGGCTGCGCCGCCAGCAGCGCTTGGACTTCCACGATTTCATCAAAGAAGGCGTAAACGGCCGGCAGTCGCGGCATGGCCGTCCGCAGGCGAGGTTCCCGGGCCAGAACCAGCCAGTCGACCCAGCCACGTGTCAGCAGGGAGGCCAGGACAGGTTCCGCAAGCCCCGCCAACCCGGCCAGCAGTCGTGCGGCCAGGGCCTGCAGTATGGCGGGCCGTGGCCCGGTCAGCACCGCTCCGCCACCGGACAAGGTGACGCCGCTGTTGCCCGACTGGTGCCGCAGGTTGATCGACGCTGCGCCGGTCGTGGGGAGGCCCAGCCCGGTGGCGATGAAGGAGACCAGCCGCTGGCCGACCCCCGCCAGCCCGAGAACCGACGCCGTCAATGCTTCCGGCGGCCCCGCGAAGCCCGCGGGCTCAACCAACGGAGACAGGTCGGTGACCGTGCAGTCGGCCGTGCCCGCCGCACCCGGCGGCGCGACCGCCAATGCCGACTGCAACGCCAGAGCCAGCAGGCCGGCCAAGCTGGTCAGCGCCGATGGCGATGGGGTCAGGCCGGCCAGGGCGGAACCGAAGGTGGCACCGTCCAAAGCTATCGGGTTCGACAGCAGCCAGGTCTCCGAAAGCCGGATATCGCTGGTGCCGGCCGCGGTCGCCAGCAGCGCCGCCTGCCAGGCGGCATCGGCCGGGGCGTCCGGCCCCGCCCCCAGATGTCCGCCGACGATCCGGCTGGCGGCGTCCACCAGCAGGGCCGACAGATCGGATGGCGCCACCTGCTCCGCCCCGGGGACATCCAGGCCCCGGACGATGGTGGCCAGGGTGCAAAGACTCAGCAGGCTGCCGGCATCACCGACGGCCAGCGCCGCACCATGGGTATATCCACCGTCCCCGACGGCCAGTGCTACGTCCAGGGACGTGCCGACCTTGGCGCGAACCCCGTCGACCAGGGTTCCGATCAGGTTGGCCGCCGCGTTATCCGCGCCCAGCAACGACAGCCCTGGGTCAAGGATACCGCCCCGCATAAGGGGGCGCAGATCGGGTGTCACGGAAATGCCGATATCGGGATCGATCCAGGCACCGCGCTGCCGCCAGGCATCGACAAGTTGGTCGACCGGGCTGATGACCGGGGACAACTCCACGCCCGTCGCGCCGCCGAAAATACTGGACAGCAGCGCATCGGCCGTCACGTCCCCGGCATTGTCCACCAGAAGGCCCGTTGCCGCGTTGATGGTTCGGTCCATCGCATAGGCGCCGCCGTCCCAGGGCTGGATGGACAGGATTGTGGAGGTTCCACTGCCCCAGGCGCGGCCGGTGGCGACATGCAGGGTCGACTGCGGGACCGGCCCAACCGCGACCGTGCCCGCCGGATCGAACCGCAAGGCTCGGGCCGGCGGCGCCGCGCCTGAAGCGACGGTCCCCGGAATGTCGATGCGCACCGCCCCGTCATAATGCCTGGCTAGCCGCAAAACGGCCCCGTCCTGGCCCGTCTGCCCCAGATGGGCACCCGTCAGCCGCAGCAGGTCGCGGGCTGGATGTGTCGGCGCCAGCGGCTCCTCTCCGGGAGCGTCACCGCTCATCGACAGCAACGGGCCGACCAGCGGCTCCGGCCGGGTTCCACCCGCCAGCCGCCGCAGACCGCGATCCAGGCGGGTGTTGCGGCCGGGACCTTCCGCCAGCGGCCCCGCCAGCCGGAACCCGAAGCTTCCCCCATCGACCAGCAGGCGCCGGCCGAGTGCCGGCTCCATTTCATGCTGTGCATCGGCGCCGATCGACCGTACCTCCAGCACGCGATCGTCAACCGTGCTGCCCACCGGCAGGAAGGCCGCTCGCAGACCATGGGCCGGCGCATCGAACGCATAGGCCCGCGCTACCTGCGCATCCAGTATATGGCGCAGGGCCAGCGCCAGATAGCCGCCGGCGCCATGGCCGGTCAGCACCAACGGCCGACCCGGATGTGCCACGGCCACCGACCCGATGAAGCCCGAGAGTCGGGTGAAGCAACCCTGGACCAGGGCATGGGCTGCCGTCTGCGCCGAGACGCTGGCGATGCCGAGATCGGCGGCCGCAACACCCGGCCGGGCCTTGCCGGTGCCGATCACCGCCTTGATCATCGGGTCGCGGCAGGCGATGGCGATGACGACAGGCCCGGTGGACTTGGCGAAGGCAGCGGCATGAATGGGGGCGTTCGTCTCGGGCCCGATGGCCGCGCTCACCGCTGCTCCATCCAGGGCCTGGACGAAATACACGCCTTCATGGCCGGCGAAGGGAACGTCCGCCACCTCGTCGTAGAACATGTTCTCGTAGAGCGCCGTGATCGTGATGCCCGCCTGGCCGCCCACGGCGACGGGCAACTGCGCCAGCAATGCCGCGTAGGGCAGTTCGCCGGCGGGGAAAGCTTGCAACCTGTTTTCTGGCATCGAGGCCGACCTCGGGCTTGGTATGGGACGCGGGCGCCGTGACTCAGCCGCCGGTGACGACCTGCCGCCGGTTGCCGGCAGGGTCGTAGCTGTAAGTGACGACGCGCCCGTTCGGATAGCGGACCTCGATCAGCCGCCCCAGGGCGTCGTACTTGTATGTGACCTGGGGCGGCGAAGACTGCGCCGAGGCGATGCCGGTCGGCAGACAGAGGAGCGCGGCGCTCAAGGCAACAAGGAAAAGGCGCAACAAGCAGACCTCCGACCATCTCTATGGCGAAACCATGCGCCGACAGGCTGTCTGCGGCTGGGGCATACGTACGAATTCAAATAGAAATAAGAATTATGACACCAAATGCGAAATCCATTTACGGCGCCATAAAGTATTAAGTGGGAAATCAGATCCACATTTTGCAAAATCGATAATGACAAAACCAATGGTCCTTGCCAAGCCCGAAAATCATAATGTATGCAGATGGCATATGACATGTGCGACGTTGAGGGGCGTGATGTTGGCAGGCCGTGGCACCGTTAAGATCCTGGCTCTCATGTCGGTCGGGATTTGCGCCCTATGGCTGCCGGCGGGCATGGCATCCGCGCAGACGGCTGAGCCGGCCGCGGTCAGGATCGGGACGGCGCCGCTGGTGTCGCCGGACGCGGCCAAGGCCTATTTCGATGGGCTCGGCAACGGGGTGACGCCCGACACCTTCGCCCTGCCCACCGACGATGTCGACGGGATCGTGGCCACGGTGGGCCGCGATCCGGCGGCCCTGGCCGGGTTCGTGCGCGACAATATCGACATGGTGTGGAGCTACGGGCTGGGCCGCGGCGCACGCGCCGCCGCCATCGACCATGCCGGCACGGCGTTCGACCAGGCGCAGCTGCTGGTGGAACTGCTGAAGGCGGCAGGCGATACCTCCGCCCGCTACCAGCTGGGCCGCCTGACCCTGACGGGCGCGCAGTTCCAGGCCTGGACCGGCATCACCAGCGCCAAGGCCGCCTGTCAGCTGCTGTCCAGCGGCGGCATCCCGGCCAGCATCAATGGCGAGACCAAGGCCGATTGCGGCTATACGGGCACGGTTTCCGAGGTGGTGATGGGCCATGTCTGGGTGCAGGCCACCGTCAATGGCAAGACCGTCATCTACGATCCCAGCGTCAAGACCTATGCCCGCAACGACAAGGCCGCCCCTGTGCCGGTGGCCGCCAAGGCCGGGTATGCAGCGGGGTCGGCCCTGTCCGTGGCGACGGACACCTCGTCCACGGACCCCGCCGACCGTATGAAAAGCGGGAGCGAGCAGGGTGTGGATTATGTCCAAGCCTTGCGGGGCGGCGCCCTGGACGGTCTGCTGGACACCCGCGCCGGTGCATTGCTGGCCGATACCGACGCCAAGCTGCTGGCCGAGGACAAGCCCGCCGGCCGGCTGGCCGACCTGGTCAACGAGGCGGAGATCCAGCCGGGCACGGATGCCGGCGGGCCGAGCCATGGCAATGTCGATGCGACGTGGGCGGATATTCCGGATGCATATCGGACCAAGCTGCGCGTGGAGGTGCGGTTCACCAAGGTCAACCGGCTGTCCGGTCTGATTGAGGATATCCAGCTTCTGGCCAGCGACCTGTTCGCCGACCGGATCGCGGCGCACAAGCTGGTGCTGGACAACAATTTCAACCGGATCGAAGCCGCCGCGCCCAGCACGCAGACCAGCGGCAATCCCAATAGCGGCCTGAACAAGCTGGTTGCCACCCTGCGCCTGCGGGGCGAGGATATCGGCGATATCGACCTGGTTCAGGGCGTGGTGGCGCAGGAGGTCCGCGATGGCCGTGCCACCCGCATTCTACTGACGGCCAACCATCCCTATGCCGCTCTGGCCGGCGCCTATATGGATGCGCAGGTGACCAAGGCCGTAGACCTGACACTGCCCGTGGCCATCGTCAATGGCTGGGGCTGGACAGGACCGCAGACCACGACCCGCTGGGGATCGCGCCTGGACCGGCTGTCACCGGCCACCAACAGTACATCGCGTGGCTGCGATGATTTCGACAGTCAGCAGGAACCGACCTGCAGCCCCTACATGTCCACCATCGGCGACGCCCGGCGGGAGCAGATGGCGGGCGCCTGGCTGGCGCAGTCCGGCACGGCGGCGCGCCTGCATGCGACGCTGGCCGACGCGCATTTCGTGCAGCACCATTCGCTGGGCGTGGTGGCGGCTGACATCAAGCTGAGCGCCATCGACCGGATCAAGGCATCGCAGGGCGATAGCGCCGGCTCAAGCCAGTGGTTCTACACCATCGCCGACAGTTTTGACCGGATCGACATCGACAGCGCCATCAGCCTGACCAGCCGCACGGCCGATACCGTGGCGCGGCGGGCGGGGCTGCTGGCCACCGCCCATACGCTGGAGGCGCTGGAAGGCCAGGCACCGGTGGAGGCGGCGGACACACCCGACGCGGTATCGACAACGACGCGGCTGGCATGGGCCAACCAGCCGTCCACGGGCTATACGGGCAATGATCCGGCGCTGAACACCGATCCCGCAATCAAGACCAGCACCACGACCTGGATCAGCGCCGGTCCCCGCCGCTTTTACCAGTACAACAAGGACAACGCTGCACAGGCCACGGCGCTGACCCTGGTCGAGGGGATGGCCGAGCGCACCGACAAGGATCCGCTGAACCCCAATGACCCGCTCCTCCGCGGCAATGGCGCCTATGTCCAGGGGTTGGGCTCATCGAACAATGGCTTCAAGACCCGGCTCGCTGCGGCGGTGGCGACCTACGCCAATGCCGGTTTCCAGGTGGTGACGTCGGCGGAAAGCTTCCTCGGTCCCGGCGCGCGCATCGGTGATATCGGCAGGAACAGCAGCTCGGACGCGTCGGGGCATAATTTCGTCACCTATACCCATTCCGTCAGCCGGGCCCGCGGCGGGGCGCTAATCGCCACCAAGTATGATGCGCAGGGCGAGCCGGTCGAGATCGCGCATGTCGCGGTCAACTTCAACTCCCTGGCCAAGGGCGGCGGGGCCGGCATCCAGTCGTTCCAGAAGGCGCAGTACGACCCCTCCACGGCGGCGGACGTGCTGAAGGCGAAATTCGTCGACCGGTCCTCGGAACGCGGCGTCGACCTGAAGTCGGGCAAGCTGACCTATCAGAGCCCCGTGGGCCTGACCGTGGGCAGCGGCAAATTCCCCTATCAGCTGTCGGCCAGCATGGTCTGGCGCGGGGGGCAGCGTGAACAGCTGGGCCAGACCCCGCAATCCGCCTATGCGCCGCAGACGCCCTGGACGACGAACTGGGCCAGTTCCGCCAGCTTCTCCTCCTCGGTGGCGGAGATGATGGGATCGGGCGACCTGCGCGCCACGGCCGGTACCGTCGTGGCTTTCCTGGCGCTCCAGGACATCTACCGCGCCGACCCGTCGCCCCAGCGGGAGGCGGTGGCGGCTCTGGCCGCCAACTGGTGGCTGGGCAAGGCGGCCGGCAATGTCGTGACCCTGACGGTGGGCTCCACCACGCAGCAGTTCGTGCGCCTGACCAACGGCAGTTGGATCAGCCCCGGCGGCAGCCCCGCGATGCTGTCCGTCACCGGCAGCCGCAAGCCCTATATCGAGAGTTCCTGCATAACCTCCGGTGCCGGCGGCGGTGCCAGCGCCACATATCCGCAGAACCGGGGCTGGGATTATCGCGGCTTGGTGCTGTCCGTGACCAGCCCGTCGGGCGACACGCAGCGTTTCGACCATGCCTTTGTCACCGACACGACCGAATATTACGGCTGCTTCGTGCAGCAAGGCTTCCGTCTGGCCCGCTGGGATTTCAAGCAGGGCGTCAATATCTACCTGACCTATGACGCAGCCCCGGGACAGCAGCAGAACCTGCTGTCGGTGACCAACAATCTGGGACGGCGGCTGACCTTTGGCCGGTCGGGCAAGGACTGGATCGATAATGGCCTGACCGGCGGCGACCGCCGGGTCTTCCATACCAATGACGGCTGGTCGCAGAGCGGCCCGGATGGCCAGGTCCATGGCTTCGCCCATCAGGTGGTGAATGACCAGTACCGGCTAACGGAAGTGCAGCGCCCCCTGCCCGCCACGCCCTATATCCGCTGGACCTATGACGCTCTCAGCCGGGTGAAGGGGATCGCGGATGCGCAGGCGGTGGCCGACCCAGCGTCGCGCGGGGCCTGGGGCTTCGCCTATGCGGCCGGGCTGGGGGGCGTGCGCACCGATCCGCTGGGCGGCCGCTATGCCGCGCATTACGACACCGACGGCCGCCTGCGCCGGGTGTTGGACGAGCTGGGGCGGGCAACCCTGCTGACGCCGGACGGTCGCGGCCGGGTGGTGGAATATCTCTACCCGATGGGGGAGAAGCAGCTTCTCACCTATGATACCCGCAACAACCCGACCAGCCTGACCAGGGTGGCGCGGTCGGGCCCGGCCAGCACCAGCGTCAAGGTGGCATGGCACCCGACGCTCAACAAGCCGACCAGCATCACCGACGCCAGGCTGGCGGTCACCAGCCTCACCTACGACACGGGCACGGGCCTGCTGACCCGGCTGGAACAGCCGGCGGTGACGCCCTATGGCGGGAGTGCCGCGCGGCCGACGACGAATTTCACCTATGATGATTTCGGCCGGCTGGAGGAAGCCACCGACCCCACGGGGATGGTGACGGAATATTTCTACACGCCCGGCAACGAGACGCTGGCCAGCCAGGTGGTGGATAAGGGTTCGTCCCCGCACAAGAACCTGACGACCAGTTTCACATACAATGTGCACGGTGATTTGACGGGTGTGACCACGCCGCGCGGCGCCCTGGTGTCGGCCGACTACAATGTCCGGCGCCAACCGCTTTACGAGGAGACGCGGGCCGGTGCCACGGCGTTGGCGCCGCAAACCTCCACCACGCTGCTGTCGCGCACGGAGTGGGTCTATGACGCCGTGGGCCGGGTGGAGGCGGAGAAGCGGTCGTCGGACATGCCGGGCATCCCCTATGCGGTGACGACCACGCTCTATAGCCCGACCGACAAGCCGACGCGCGTGACCGACCCGTTGAACCGGGTCACGCAGACCGATTATGACGCGCTGGACCGGGCCATCCGGGTGACCGACCCGCTGGGGCGTGTGTCGGAGGTTGTGTACGACATTGCCGGCCGCAAATGGAAGGAACGGTCGGCGGTGGGCACGGCGGTGGCACAGGACAGCGCCACCTATACCTATTTCAGCGACGATACGGTGGCGACGATCACCGATCCGCGCGGCCATGCGCTGAGCCATGCCTATGACGGTTTCGGGCGGCTGTCGGTGCTCTCCTATGCGGAT
>NZ_JBLTYX010000042.1:0-16069 GCF_048066115.1 Niveispirillum sp. KHB5.9
CTCTAAGGCAGGGGGAGGCTTTTTGATACAATCCAGGGAACAGCCTCTCCCCGTCGCTGCAAGAGGGAATGCCGTCATGAACAGGTTCGTTGAATCACTGATGTCGGCATTGCTCACGGCCAAAACCGGGGACGCGGGGACAAAGAACAGCCGGACTGGCGGCCACCTGCACGCCTCGGCGTCATCGCCGCCGCAAGCCGATGTCAACCCGGAACTGGAGCCGGCACTCCGTCGCCTCTTCGCCGATCGCGATCCGATGCAGGCGGGCAGCGTCCATCTCCTGGAACTGGACAGCCTGCGCGATCGCCTCGGCCCGCGATGGACATCCATCGCCGAACGGGTGCACCAGCTCACCGTCAAGCTGCTGAAGCAGCAGTTGCAACCAAGCGACACTTGGTTTCGCCAGGGCGATAGCACCTATGTCGTCGTCTTCACCAAGCTCGGTCGGGAGCAGGCCCGGCTGGTCTGCGCCAAGGTGGTGGAGGAAATGCAATGCCTGCTGCTGGGCAGCGCCGACACCGGATCGATCACCATCCATAGCGCCATACGGGCGGCGGGTGCGGACATTTCCTTCGTGCCAGCGCGGCTGAAGGATATGCTGGATGATGCTGCGGGCCGCATCGGCCATCAGCCCCTGCCGGTTGCCAGCGCAGCCGCGAGTGGTGAACCGGCTGGTCCGATCGAGGTCCGCTATTTGCCTTTCTGGGATGTCCAGCAGCAGGTCCTGTCCGTCTATACCGCCCGCTCCTGCAGGCAACGGCCGGGGCGCAGCCTGCTTTGGGGCTATGACTGCCTGGAGGATCCGACGGATCCGCAGCAGATCCTGGGTATGGACATACAGATCACCCGTGACGCCCTGGAGGTGGCGGCGGAGCTGTATGAGAACCGCTTCCGCTTCTTCCTGTCGGTGCCGGTGAATTTCGAGAGCCTGGCCGTGTCGAACCGGTGGCGGGAAATGGTGGCGGTGCTGCAGACCATCCCCGCCCACATGCTGCCCTTTATGACCTATCACCTTGTCGGTGCACCAGCGGGCGTGCCGGCAGGACGGCTATCGGAGATGGTGGGGGCCATGCGGCCGTTCGGACGCACCGTGATGGTGGTGGTGGAACCGGGCACCACCGATCTTGCCGCCATTGCGGCCTCCGGCGCCAAGGTCGCCAGCATCCAGTTACCCGCCGGTGCTTCGGCGGAGCGCTTGCGCGGCGATCTGTTGCGCTTCGGCGCCGCTGCCGCCAAGCACCGGCTGCGTACCTCGGTGGAAGGGGTCAACGATGCGGCCATGGAGGCGCTTTGCGACGAGGCCGAGATTTCCTTCCTGTCCGGCAACCTGGCCAGCGACTGGATGGAAGTGCCCGAGCACATCGTCCGGATGTCGCGCACCGACTTTCTCCGTCAGAAACGCGACCATGGCGCTACCACGCCATCAGCTTTCCCGAACCGGAACAGGGCACGGGAACCGATCGCCGCGTAGAAGATCGGCGACACCGGGGCATCCATCCCGCTCCTTTCCGAAATTCCACCCACGCCGCCATCGGGCATCTCCTCCACACCATCGCCGCCGCGGTTCGGCGGCGCCCAGGAGAAACGGCTGGCCTTCCCTCACTTCGGTGGCGTCACCGGCGGTGGGTGGCCGACCGGCGAACGCGGGCCGGACCAACCCACCGATCCTCGACTGGTACGGCCGTGCAGCAAACCTTCCGGCAGGGTCAGCCGGGCCTGCTCCTACAGACCCCCCGGCAATCTGGTGACATCGGCCGGGATATTTCACGCCACCCGATGCACGCAGGGCGTGATGGGCTTGGCGTCCGGGTCCTCCATGATGATGGCGTAGGACTTCGCCGCCGGCACTGCCGATCATGACAAGGCCGGGGAGACACCATCGGTCAGGAAGCCGGTCAAGAAGGGCTTGATCTTCGTCGCCAAGCCCTTGGGCCATGGCAACGCATATTCCGGATCGATCTGGAATATGCGTTGCCTCCTTGAATCGGTGTTTACCCACCGCGCTTGGCGGCCTTGCGCTTAAGCCGCCGGGCATTGGCCGTCGCCTTGCGATGAACGGGGGCCAGAGCAGTCGATCCAAGTCGGGTTGCCGCCTCAATCCCATCCAGCGTCAGCCCGGCCATCCTGTTGGCGAGATCGGCCGCCTCAACGGCGGTCGGCATGCGTCCGCGCAAGGCCATGGCGCCCAGGTGCTGCATATGCCCGACCCATAGCGACTGCGCCTCCCACCAAGCCGTAACCATCGCCGATCCCGCGCTGGAGAAGGCCTCGACCTTTTCCGGTACCATGAGCGCCAGTTCGACATGATCGCCGGTAAGCGGCGACCGCATGGCGGCGTCGATGATAGGCGTGCGCGCAGCGATCACCGCATTGGCGGCACCCAGCGTCTCCATGGCGCGCACGCCCGTGCCCGTCATGGACAGGCTCGCCGCCATCAGGCGGCTCCAGTTGGAAAAAGGGTCAAACATTACCGTCCTCCGCCTTGGCCGCCATCTGCTGCTTGGCGACTTCCGCCGCAGAGATCAGGTTCCGACCGGTCTGCGCCGCGGCGTCCGCCGTCATGGTTGCCGCCAGTCCGTTGGGGCCATCGAGAATGACAAGCCCGTCCTCGGCGCTGGCGATGCCAGGCTCCGTCCGGGGTTGCGGTATGGCGGAGGGTGCGCTCATGGCGATGGCCTTGCAACGGAGGGCGGGGAAAGGGTCGGCAGGTCGTCGATATAGAGATAGGCAGGGTCGAACTGGCCGCGCGCCGCCAGCTTCCTGGGCTCGGCGATCTCGACCAGGGAGGACCGGAAGACGCACAGGCGCTCCTCGCGCAGATGCCGCAGGACCCGGTTCACATGGACATTCGTCAGGCCGCAAATCTCGGCGAGATCGGCTTGGGTCAGACCCAACGCGAAGCGACGCCCGTCGCTGAGCCCCGCCGAGATGAGGCGGGCATTGGTCTCGCACAGGAAATGCGCCACGCGCCCCACCGCGTCGAGCCGACCGAGCCGAAACAGCCATGCACGGTGGATCGCAGCGTCGATAAGGGTGGCATGCCAGAGTTTCCGCGTCAGCTGCGGCATTTCCTGCGTGATGGCATCGAGTTCCACATGTGGAACGAGTGCCACCGTCACCGCCGTCATGGTTGCGACGTCGTGATCCAGAACCTTCAGCGGAAAGCCGTGGAGATCCAGGAAGTCGCCGGGGACATGGATGGCGACGAGCTGCCGCAGGCCGTTCCGGTCGTCGATATAGCGCGACATGATCCCTTCGAGCAGCAAGGTGCTTTGGTGAAGGGGATCGCCGGCGCGGACAAGAATCTTACGAGGTTCGAGTGTTTGTATCTCGGTAATAGCCGCTTCCAACCTCAAACGCTCAGCCGGTTCCAGGTCGACCCCGCGTTTGCCTTTCAGGAAGCGTTCGGTGAACATCGCTGACCATCCCCCTATCGGGCCGAGCTGCACCGGCATCCATCCGCTCCTTCATTAACGGATGGTATCGCCCGGCGTTGCGCGCAATCGTGATGACGCAGGTTAATTTCGACCCGCCTGGCGCAACCTTGCCTCAGCCGGGGGGTTTCCTCTCCGTCCGACCGCTCGCGGTGGCAATGCCGCATGCCTGGAACAATCCCGGCCGGCCTCTCCGCCGCTGCCAAACCGACCAGGATGATCAACATGCCCAGGAAGCCTCCGTCGACCAAATCTCCCGTCAAGTCCCTGACGCCGCCCGATCTGGCCGGCGCGGATATCGGCGGGGAGACCCGCCGGAAGGCATCGCCGGTGCCCCCGGATGCCGCCATCTCCCATACTTATGGTGAACCGCAAGGACAGGGCGGGGAAACGCATCAGGTAGCCGGCGGCGAGGTCGAGACGCTGACCACGCAGCAGGGCACCCCCGTCGCCGACGACCAGAATAGCCTCAAGCAGGGTGCCCGCGGGCCAACCCTGATGGAGGATTTCCATTTCCGTGAGAAAATCTTCCATTTCGACCATGAGCGGATACCGGAGCGCGTCGTCCATGCCCGCGGTTACGGCGCGCACGGCTTCTTCGAACTGACCGACAGCTTGGCCGGCATCACCCGCGCCGATATCTTCCAGCGCGTCGGCGACCGCGTACCGGCCTTCGTGCGCTTCTCTACCGTCGCCGGTTCCAAGGGGTCCGTCGACCTGGCGCGCGACGTGCGCGGCTTCGCGGTGAAGCTCTACACCAATGAGGGCAACTGGGACTTGGTCGGCAACAACATCCCGGTCTTCTTCATCCAGGACGCCATCAAGTTCCCCGACCTGATCCACGCCGCCAAACCGGAACCCGACCGTGCCTTCCCGCAGGCGCAAACGGCACACGACAATTTCTGGGATTTCGTCAGCCTGACCCCGGAAAGCTTCCACATGATCATGTGGACCATGTCCGACCGTGCCATCCCCCGCTCCTTCCGGACGATGGAAGGGTTTGGCGTCCATACCTTCCGGCTGGTGAGCGAGGCCGGCAAATCCACCTTCGTGAAGTTCCATTGGAAGCCCAAGCAGGGCCTGCAATCCGTCGTCTGGAACGAGGCCGTGAAGATCAACGGTGCCGATCCGGACTTCCACCGCCGCGACCTGTGGGATGCCATTCAGTCCGGCGATTTCCCGGAATGGGAACTGGGCGTCCAGCTGTTCGACGACCCGTTCGCCGACAGGTTCGCCTTCGACGTGCTGGATCCGACCAAGCTGATCCCGGAGGAGGAGGTGCCGGTGCGCATCGTCGGCCGGCTGGTGCTGGACCGGGTGGTAGACAATTTCTTCGCGGAAACCGAGCAGGTGGCCTTCCTGACCCAGAACGTCCCACCTGGCATCGATTTCTCCAACGACCCCCTGCTCCAGGGCCGCAACTTCTCCTATCTCGATACACAGTTGAAGCGGCTGGGCGGGCCCAACTTCACCCATATCCCCGTCAATGCACCCAAATGCCCCATGGCCCATTTCCAGCAGGACGGGCACATGGCCATGCGCAACCCGAAGGGCCGGGCGAATTACGAGCCCAACAGCTGGGGCCCGATCCAGGGCGGCCCGCGCGAGGATCCCGTCAGGGGCTTCCGCAACTTCGAGGAGAATGCCGACGGTGCCAAGCGCCGCCTGCGTCCCGAAAGCTTCTCCGACCATTACAGCCAGGCGCGGCAGTTCTTCATCAGCCAAGCCCCCATCGAACAGAAGCATATCGGCGACGCCCTGGTGTTCGAGCTTTCCAAGGTCGAACGGCCGGACATCCGCTCGCGCATCGTCTCCCACCTGCTCAACATCGACGACGGATTGGCGCAAACGGTGGCGAACGGGCTGGGTCTGGCCCTGCCCCAGCCCGCCAAGGCCGCACAAAAGACGCTCACCACGCTGCCGCCGTCCGACCGGCTCAGCATCGCCAAGAACGGGCCGGTGGACTTCAAGGGCCGCAAGTTGGGCATCCTGCTCAGCGACGGTGCCGACGCGGCGATCTTCAAGGCGCTGCTGGCCGCCATCGATGCCGAAGGCGCGGTTTATGAAGTGGTCGCCCCGAAGATCGGCGGCGTGACGTTGTCGGACGGCACCAAGGTTGCCGGCCGGCACAAGATCGACGGCGGGCCGTCGGTGCTCTTCGACGCCGTGGCGATCGTGGTCTCCGCCGACGGTGCGGCGCTTCTGTCCATTGATGCCGCCGCCAAGGGCTTCGTCACCGACGCCTTCGCGCATTGCAAGTATATCGGCTACACCGCCGAGGCGGAACCGTTCCTCGCCAAGGCCGGGGTCGCCAACGACCTGGACGAGGCCTGCATCCTCCTGGGCAAGGCCGGCGACGCAGGGGGCTTCATCGCGGCTTGCCGGACGTTGCGCCACTGGCCGCGCGAGCTCAAGGTCGACCTCGACGCGCAGCCGGCAGCCTGACCTATCGGAGAAGCGGCGTCCGCCGGGCCAGATCGTTGCGGGTCGTGGTCGCGGCGACACCGCCTCCGCCCATGGCGTGGCTGATCTGGTCCAGGCCCAGCACGACGTCGCCGGCCGCATAAAGGCCAGCGACGTTGGTGCGCTGATGGGCATCGACGATCAGGCAGCCCTCCTCGGAGAGGGTTGCATCCAGCCCGCCTGCAAGTTCCGACTGAATATGAGAGCCCAAGGCCGGATAGAGCGTGTCGAAGCTGGTCGCGACACCGTCGATATCGAGGTCGATTGTCCGCCCCCGCAGGCTGATCGGGCCGCCTGTTCCGGCGATGGCGATACCCGCCGCGGTCAGCCGGCGCCGGTGCTCGTCGCTCAGCACATGTCCCTCGGCTGGAGCCACCAGAGTGACGTCGGCCGTATAGCTGCGCAGGAACAGCGCTTCCGCGCAGCCGCGTTCCCCGGTGCCCAGCACCGCGACCCGCCGATCGGTCACCTCATAGCCGTCGCAGACCGGGCAATAGCGCAGCAGGCCGGTCACGAGGGTGTGGTGATGGTCTTCGTCGGTCATCCCTTGCGGACGCCGGTTGACCACGCCGGTGGCCAGCAGCACCGTGCGTGCCCGCACCAGTCCATGCCCGGCCCGCGCCGTGAACCCCGCCTCCGTCAGTACCAGTTCCGTCACCGTGCCGGCGAGAAACTCCGCGCCATACATCCCCGCCTGCTGCCGCATGCGAGCGAGCAAATCTGGGCCTGATATGCCATCGGGGAAGCCGGCATGATTGCGGGTGAGCGGGATCAGCGCGGCACGGCTCTGCCCGCTGTCGATGACGGTCACGGAAAGATGGTAGCGGGCAAGATAGATCGCGGCGGTCAGCCCGGCAGGGCCGCCGCCGATGACCAGGCAGTCCCGGTCGATGGCCTCTTGCCCCACCTCCTCCATCTCTCTCCCTCCATCACGCTACTTGATCTTCTGCACCAGCGGTTCGATGCGCAGGGTGACGACATCGACCCCCGGCCCGCGTGTCGCCGCGAACAGGATGGCCTCGGCCACCTCCTCCGGCAGCAGCAGCCGGTATTCCTCGACCATACGCGCCCGTTCCTCGGGCGTGCAGGTTTGCATCGCCGAATTGATGGCGCCGGGCTCGATCAGCGTCAGGCGGATGCCGTCCGGGATCAGCTCCTTGCGCAGCGTCTCGGCAAAGGCGGCGACGCTGCCCTTGGCCGCGTTGTACACGCTTTCGCCCACGGCTTTGATATGGACGCTGATCGAGCCGACCAGGATGATCATCCTGTCCTTGCCGCCCGCTTCCCGCATCCGCTCGACGGCACCCTGGGTGCTGGCGACGTAGTTGACCAGGTTGCTGTCAATCACATGGCGCCAATCTTGGTCAGCCATCACCATCAAGGGGCCGGAGCCGACGCCCGCGCAGGCGACGAGGATGTCCACGAATCATCCACGCGCTCGAACATACGGGCGATGCCGGCGGCATTGGAGAGGTCGGCCGTCACCAAGTCGATCTGGGCGTCGATATTGAAGCCCTGGACGCTCTCCACCACCCGCCGAAGATCCGGTTCACCACGGTCGGCGACAAGGACGCGGGCACCTGCCGCTGCCATTTGGGATGCGACCGAGCGGCCCAGGCCGCCGGCCCCCCCGGTGATGAGCACCCGCTTTCCCTTCAGGTTGGACAGGGTCGATGGCATGTATGATCTCCCGGTTTGGCTCGATGTTATTCCCAGGTCAGCACGAGGCGGCCCTGGGCGGGTATGGCACACAGCTCAACATCAAGATCGCCCACCGCGAACCGGGCAAGGATCTCGGCGGCCCTGTTTCTCAGGGCTTGGCGCAGGGCAAGCACATGCGGGCGGACGCCGGGAAGCGCCGTATCCAGCCTGCTTATATCGCCATCATCGACCTCGTTTTCGGAAGTTTCCACTCGAGCCCCCTGCTGACAGGGCAACGAGGTCCTGAGATGCAGATTCCTGGGCAACCACCGCAATCGCTCCAGGTTAATTGCTTTACGGGACGCTAGGGGCCAAGGCTTCATCATCACCTTGAGGCAGGCAGCCGTCATGGAACTTCAGGTCGGAGCCGCAAATGGCCCAGCCCCAACCGCGCCGACCGCATCAACGCTTGTCATTGGTCAGCAGAAACTGCTTCAGCACCGACGGCAGGTTGCTTTCCATCCATGCCGCCATCTCCTCCTCCTCCTGCAAGTTGATGCGCAGGATGGCGGCGATGGAAGATTCCCCGGCCGCCTCGGCAGCGGCGATCAGGATCTTGTAGTTGATGATCTCGAAATACTCGAAGGCCGCCCCGAAGACCGTACCCTTCACCACCTCGTCCGACGCCAGGACACAGGACCATGCCTGGAACAGGCCCGTGACGGCCCCCAGGCCGGTCTTCAATATGGAGGTATCTGCGTCAAGCTGGTGCAAACAGCTTTCCACCTGTTCGGCCTGGGTACGGGTCTCGGCCAGGTGTTGGCCCAGACGGACCTTCAGAAGGGGATAATCCTCCAGCCGAGCCTCCATGTTGGCCAGCATCTTCTCGGCCTGGATTTCCATGGCATACGCATCGCGCAACCAGTCGATAAGATGTTCGCGGGGCGTGGTCATGCCAAAACTCCTGTACTCAAAAGATCGTGGAAAGGGAGACGCCGGCGGGCAAACGTCGCCCCTTCGGCGTCGTTGACTTAAGGATGGCGGGCGGTTCCCGATATTCAGGGTTCACACCCAATTCGGTGCGCATGCCGCCGCCATCGACGGCGGCCAAACTCGCCCGCCACGCTGATGCAGCGTTATAAGGAGGCGGACGGCGAAACCGGCGGTCAGGCCGCCTTGGCGTTGATCTGACTGGTGGCCAGCTTGCTCAGTATCTGGTCGGTCCGCGTTTCCTCGGCCAGCGTGGCCTCCAGCAGCGGCACGGCAGCGGTCAGACCCAGCTGCTCGGCCCAGGCTCGCAATGTGCCATAGCGGCTGATCTCATAATGCTCAACGGCTTGCGCACCCGCCAGAAGGCCGGCATCCAGCGCGTCACTGCCGGCAAAATCCTCCATGACCCCCTTGCCTTCATCAAGGATGCCGATGATGGCGTCGCAGGTCTTGCCACGCGGGGTTTTGC
Source organism: Niveispirillum sp. KHB5.9 (assembly GCF_048066115.1). Taxonomy (NCBI): domain Bacteria; kingdom Pseudomonadati; phylum Pseudomonadota; class Alphaproteobacteria; order Rhodospirillales; family Azospirillaceae; genus Niveispirillum; species Niveispirillum sp. KHB5.9. The sequence continues at coordinate 8,998 of NZ_JBLTYX010000042.1, forward strand.
CGATGATCTCGAACACGCTCTCCAGGCGCTCGATCTGGGCCTCCGTCTCCGTGCGGTGCTGTTCGAATGCTTGGCGCAAATCCTCGCTATTGGCGGCGCGGGCCATTTTCGGCAGGGCGCGCAAAATCTGCTTCTCGGCGAAGTAGATGTCTTTCAGGGTTTCGTGGAACAGGTCGTTCAGATCTTTGGGCTGCTTGGCCATGGAAAAGCTCCTGGGGCGATAGCACCGCTGATGGGTCGATACGGCCCGTGAGCGCGATGAAAATCCCGCGGAACGCTGAACGTAACGCTGCCGCGTCGCTAACCGTTCCATACCTTTACGCATCAAGATGCCGTTTCGGTCCCGGCGCGCCCATGCCCGTAGAAGAAACGCACCATCTCCCGCGTCGCATCCGGCCCACGCGGATCGGTGTAGGAGCCGGACGGACTGCCCCCGGCCCAGGCATGCCCGGTGCCGTGGATCGCCCAATGCTCGCACAGGCCCCGGCCGGAAGCATCGGCATAGGTGGTGCGGGTATAGGCGCGTCCACCCGGCACCTCCCCGCGCGAAACCGTCGGCCGCAAGCCCGTTGCCGACGCCATGGCCTGGGCGGCGACGGCACTCCCGTTGGCGGGATGGACGGTGGTGTCCTGATCGCCGTGGAAGATGATGGTCGGAACCGGGCTGATGCCGCCGCGCCCGCTCGCCGTCCCGCTGCGCATGGCGGCGAAGGCGGAGGGGATGTCGCGTGCGGCCCCCAACGGCAGGCCGGAATGTACGCCGACCGCGGCGTAGAGTTCCGGATAGGCCGCCCCCATGATCACCGCCGCGGCGGCGCCCGCCGACAGGCCGGCGACATAGATACGGCCAGGGTCCACCGCATGCTCACGCATGATCCGGCGGGTGATGCCGGCGATCAGCGCCGGCTCGCCCCGGCCGCGCCCCTGGTCCGCCGCATTGAACCAGTTCCAGCACCTGTTGGCGTTGGCCGAGCCGGGTTGCTCCGGATAGGCGACCAGGAAGCCGTGCTCCTCGGCCGCCAGGTTCATGCCGGTACCGGCGGCGAAATCATCAGGCGACTGGGTGCAGCCGTGCAGCATGACGATCAGCGGCATCGGCTGTTCCAGGCGGTTGGCGGGAACGTAGAGCTTGTAGGCGCGTGTCCCGGCCTCCTCACTATGGGACGCCGTGGTGAAGGAGGCCCCCTCCGGCAAGGGCCGGGCAGCCGGCCGGAACGCTACGCGTCCGCCCGGCACGGCTCGAGGGGACAGGCGGCGCGGGGTCTCACCCAGACCGGTCCTGGACATCGGCGATGTAGGCACAGGGTCCAGGACGGTAAATTCGGCGTCGATAATGGAAGGATCGCGGGCGGTCGCCGGGATCGGGGCCCCGCCCTGCAGCATCTGCTGGATGAGGGCGGTGGCCTCGGCAAGCCTGCCGGCACCGGTGAGGCGCACCGCCTGGGCCATTCCCTGGGGAGATTTGAAGTGCATGTCGATGCTTTCTTTCGTTCCGGGAAGGGCATTGTCGAGACAAGGAGCCGGCCTATCGCAGGCGGCCGGTCAGTGCCGTCTTGACGGCGGCGCTGGCGTGGAGCCCACCCAGCACCGTCAGTGAGGCGATGGTGGCGCGGGCGAGTTCGGGTGTGACATCCGGGGCGATGCTGGCCAGGCCCAGGACGCGGATATCGAGCATTTCGCCCGCGTCCCGCGCCGCTTCCAGGTCCTGACGGCTGAGATGGCGCAGGCCGAGATCGACGCTCTTGCGGATCACCGCCTGCCGGACCGCCTCGCCATGCCGCTCGATCTGATTGCGGATGGCCGTGCGGATGAAGTCGGTGCGGTTGGAATAGAACCCCTCCTGCACCAGCAGATCGACATGGCCCAGATCGACGAAGCCGAGATTGATGGTGATCTTCTCGCTGTCCGGCACCTTGGGTCGGAGTTCGTGAACATTGTCATCCATTGCGTACCATCCAACTACCATCTGTAGGGATGGTATGCAGATGGTTGATGGATGATAGTTTTCAAGAGGCTTGTCGCCCAAGTTCGGCGGCGAACCTCTCGATGGCTGACGTGAGGCTTGGCATGATCAGGCCTCGTTCACTGGAAATGGGCGCACGGCGAGGGCGGCGGGCGGTCCAGCCCATCGCCGCGGCCGGCTGTACGTCGACGAGGTCGGTCCGCAAATCCAGCGCCGTGCCGATACCAACCGCGAAATCGGCCCAGGAAAGCGTGCCGCCGCTAGCCAAGTGCCACAGGCCGGTCTCGTCATCGATGATCAGGTCCAGGGTGGCGCGCACCAGGTCCGGCACATAGGTCGGCGATGTGATGCAGTCCCCAGCCGCGCGGAAAGCCTTTCCGACGCGCAGTGATGCCGTGAGGCGAGCCGCGAAATTATGCGTGTCATAGGGTGAGAAGAAGGACGCGGTCCGTACGACGAGTGTCCGCCCCGCCGATGCCAGCAGCGCGTCGTCGGCCCGAGCCTTGCTGAGACCATAGATGCTCAGCGGCGCGGCCGTGTCGCTTTCCACGTAGGCCCGGTCCGATAGGCCGTCGAAGACCAGGTTGCTGGAGAAGCCGGTATAATGGATGCCGCGCCGCCCGCAGGCCTCGGCCAGAGCGACGCTGCCCGTGAAGTTCGCGGCGAGGCAGGCCTCCTCATTGTCTTCCGCCGCGTCGACCCGCACCCATCCCGCACAATTGATGACGGCCCATGGAAGCAGTTCGTCGAGCACGCGATCCATCGAGGTCGGAACCCGCAGGTCCAGGGTGTCGCGTCCCGTCAGGACATGGTCGATGCCGCGCAGGCGGCAAGCCCCGGCGAAGGCCTGGCCCAGCGTTCCCGTGGCACCGGCGATCAGCAAGGGACGGGCGGGCCGAGACGGGATCACCCGCGCGTGCCGCCGCCACCAGCCGGCGACATCGAGCACGGGATGGTCTGGCACCTTCCCCCCCGCCATCGCGCGCATCATGGGCGCCAGCGCGGTCTCCCGCGGGACGGCACCCCGGATGTCGAACACGCCGCTTTCATAATGGCCGGCATCGCGCGTCAGCAGGCTGTCCCAGTCATGGGAACCCAGCAGGCTCCATGCCGTCACCGCTTCGATCCCCACTCCCTCGGCGCGCAGCTGGCCCGCGGTTTCCCACGCCTCCCGCAACCATCGCATCTGCTCCTCGCGGGTGCAGCCATTATGGATTTCGGTGACCGCCATCGTTAGGCCGTAGCGATTCCAGCATGCCCGCAAGGCGCCCTCCAGGCCCGGCGGGCGGTCAACGACCCGCACAGCCTCCACATCCGCCAGGGAACCGAAGGGACAGCCGCCATGAGTAGCCACGGGGTAGCACTCGAGCCGGTGATCCAGAAACCGGTCGCTGGTCAAGTAGTGATTGATACCCAAAATATTGGGCGGGCACGGCGCGGCCGCCAGCGCCCGCAGGCGGCCCTCGAAGCCCATGCCGGCGAGGCGATCCCAGAGCGGATGGCCCTCCGTGACGCGCCCGGACAGCATATCCCAGGAGGCCCAGCGCCGCTGGTTGTCGAAATCGGCCTGCCTGGCGCGTTGGAGCGTGGCGCCGGTATGGCCCAGATCCTCGGTCTGGATCAGCCTTGCCATGGGATTAATGGTGCGGATCGCCGTCATCGCGGCACGGATGCCGTCGATCTGGTTGATCAGGGCCAGCCAGAAAGCCGCCTCGTCGCGCTGATGCGGATACCAGTGGCCATAGAGGGCCGAGAAGCGCGCGGTGGTCAGCGGCTCGTTGACGGGCGTCCAGTCGCCGACCCAGGGATAGCGCCGGGCGGCGACGGCGGCATGGCGCCCCAGGCCGGCCGCGAAACCTTTCGCCAGCAGATCGGTGCCAAGGGGGCCGCTGCCATGATGGACCAGCCCCACAATCGGACGGATGCCCAGGCCGCGCAGCCGTGCCAGCCGTCCGTCATGCCACGCCCAGAGGCGTTCGGGATCCCGGGCATGGGCGAACGTCTCCCACAGCAGCGGGTAACGTAGCGCCGTCAGCCCCAGCCTCGCGAAACGATCGAGATCGTCCGGGCGCAGGTCATGGCCGCTCAGCGCCACCTGGTCCAGATGACGGTCGCCGATCCGGTTGATCGTGCATTCGACCCCTCCCCAAAGCGCCAGCGCCGACGGTGGGTCTGCTCGTTCGATGGTCAGTGGAGTACCCCGTAATATACGCCTCAACCGTCGCGGCGATTGAAAATAAACGCCGCAGCAAACAAATCGAAGCCGGCGCCGTGTCCGAAATCGTCATAACACGGGTTAATTTCCAAACAGGATAAAGGAGCATCCGTCCAGCCGGCCTGTTGTTCCGGTACTGCTACCCGTCCCTTTTTGAAAGCCGGATATCATGACGCTGGTGTGCTTTTCACATCTGCGGTGGGACTTCGTGTTCCAGCGACCGCAGCATCTCATGGCGCTCATGGCGCATGAATTTCCCGTGATCTTCTGGGAGGAGCCGGTTTGGGACCCGGCCGGTACCGAACCGGCCGTCGATAGCCATTCCCCCTTCGCGAACGTGACCGTGGTGACCCCGCGCCTGCCGGAAGGGCTGTCTGCCGAGGCCGAGGCTGCCGCCCTGCGTGGGCTGCTCGATACCTGGCTGGCCGGCTCCGCCCGCCCGCTGATCCGCTGGTATTACACGCCCATGATGCTTTCCTTCTCGCGGCACCTCGCCGCCGCATGCACGATCTACGACTGTATGGACGAACTCGCGAATTTCCGCTTCGCGCCGCCGGAACTGGGGGCGCTGGAGGCTGAACTGCTCGCCGCTGCCGACCTGGTCTTCACGGGCGGCCACAGCCTTTACGATGCCAAGCGCACCATGCACCATGCGGTTCATGCCTTCCCGTCCAGCGTCGATGCCCCGCATTTCGCCCAGGCACGCAAGGCGGGCGCGGATCCCGCCGACCAGGCCGGGCTGCCCCGGCCACGCCTGGGCTTCTATGGCGTGATCGACGAGCGCATGGACCTCGATCTTCTGGCAGCCGTGGCCGATTCTCGGCCCGAATGGTCGCTGGTCATGGTTGGCCCGGTGGTCAAGATCGATCCCGCCGACCTGCCCCGCCGTGCCAACATCGCCTATCTCGGGGGCAAGACCTACGAACAGCTGCCGCTCTACGCCGGCGGCTGGGACGTGGCGTTGATGCCATTCGCGATCAATCCGTCGACGCAATTCATCTCGCCCACCAAGACGCCGGAATACCTGGCGGCAGGCCTGCCCATCGTATCGACGGCGATCACCGACGTGGTCCGCAATTACGGCACGCTCAACGCCGTTTCGATCGCCGCGACATCCGAAGCGTTCGTCGCCGCCTGCGAGCATGCACTTGCACAAGCACGCGAACCCGACAGCGCCGCCTGGCGCCGGCAGGCGGATGCGGCCCTCTCCGGTCAGTCCTGGCAGGCCGTCGCCGATGCCATGCGCACCCTCATCGCCCAGATCGTCCGGCCGGCACGGGTCGCACGCACGGGGCATTACGACTATCTCGTCGTCGGTGCCGGCTTCGCCGGTACGGTCATGGCCGAACGCCTGGCCCGGGACGGCGGCAAGCGCGTCCTCGTCATCGACCGGCGCGACCATGTCGGCGGCAATGCCTTCGACCATCACGACGCGGCCGGTATCCTCGTCCATCGCTATGGCCCGCACATCTTTCACACCAACAGCCGGGAGATCGTCGATTACCTGTCGCGCTTCACCGACTGGCGGCCCTATGAGCATCGCGTACTCGCCGACATCGACGGGCTGCTTGTGCCCATGCCGATCAACCGGACGACCCTGAACAGCCTCTATGGATTGAAGCTTGAAGACGATGCGGATACCGCCGCCTTCCTCGCCACCCGCGCCGAACCGGTCGATCCCATCACCACCTCCGCCGACGTCGTGATCTCCAAGGTCGGCAGCGAACTGTACGAGACCTTCTTTCGCGGTTACACGCGCAAGCAATGGGGCCTGGATCCGTCCGAGTTGGACAAGTCCGTGACCGCGCGCGTTCCCACGCGCACCGATGCCGATGATCGCTATTTCACCGATACGTTCCAGGCGATGCCGGCCGATGGCTACACGGCGATGTTCACCGCCATGCTGGATCATCCCCTGATCGACATCGAACTGGGGACGTCATTCGAGGAAGCATGCGCACGGGTGAGTTATGACCGGCTGGTCTTCACCGGCCCGATCGATGAATATTTCGGGTACAGGTACGGGAAGCTGCCCTACCGGTCCCTGGAATTCCGCCATGAAACGCTGGAGCAGGAGTGGCTCCAGCCCGTGGCCGTCGTCAACTACCCGTCGGAGGACGTCCCCTACACGCGCGTGACGGAATACAAGCACCTGACGGGGCAGAGTGCCGCGCGCACCAGCATCACGCACGAGTTTCCCTCCGCCACCGGCGATCCCTACTATCCGATCCCGCGGCCGGAGAACGAGGCCCTTTATAAGCGCTATGCGGCGCTGGTCCGGGCGACGACCGACGTGCTGTTCGTCGGCAGGCTGGCGACATACCGCTACTACAACATGGACCAGATCGTCGGGCAGGCCCTCGCATCCTATCGCCGCCACGCCGCACAGCTCAGCCTCGCGAGCGAGTTGGCGGCAGACACCCGGGCCATCGCCGCCGAATAGGCATCAGGCGCAACATCCTACAGGCCATCATCCCACAGAGTGGAAAAGGAAATCGTTATGACCACGGACAAATATCCGGACGAAACCCACGCGGATGCCCCCACCCTCCCCGATCCCACCCCGACCATATCGGGTGCGGCCTGGAAGGAGGGTGTCATTCCCACCCCGCCGGCCACTACACCATCAGCGACAGGCAGCGACGCAAATCCTCCTAAGGAAGGGGCGGCTGATATTGCTCCGGACATGAAGGACGACATGGCTCCCATCGCCAAGGGAGCCGAGGCGGCCGACGGCTCCGGGACAGAGGAGGCCGAACCGGCAGCCAATGGTTCCTCACTCCGCCATTGGATTACCATCGGTCTGCTGGCCGTGGGGCTGGCCGCACTGCTGGCGAAGATCAAAAGGTAGCATGCGGGAAAAGCCCAGGCGGCGGCCCGGCCGGATATCGGCA
>NZ_JBLTYX010000043.1:0-16065 GCF_048066115.1 Niveispirillum sp. KHB5.9
GTTTGTTCGGCAAATGCAAAAAAAGGGGGCGCCCCGGCTGGGACGCCCCCTTTTTTCAATTCCGACCGGGGAAAATCCGACCTCAGTCCTTGCGCTTGGTCAGGCTTTCCATCTGGGTCTGCAGCTCGTCCAAGCGCTTCTGCAATTCGGAGAACTTGTCCTCCGCCTTGGGCTTGACCTCCGGCGTGGCGGCGGGCGCCGCCACATCGGCGCCGCCGACATTTTCCGGGTTGAACGGGCTGAACATGCGCATGGCGCGTTCGAACAGGGCGATGTTCTGCTTGCTCATCTCCTCGAACCCGCCGAAGGGGAACATGCCCCCGAACGTGTTCTGGAAATAATCCTTCATCTTGTCCTGGTTGCCCGTGAAGGACTTCATCGAGTGTTCCAGGTAACGCGGCACCAGCCACTGCATATTGTCGCCATAGAAGCTGATCAGCTGGCGCAGGAACGGAATGGGCAGCAGGTTCTGGCCTTTCGATTCCTCTTCCACGATGATCTGCGTCAGAACGGAGCGGGTGATGTCATCCCCCGTCTTCGCGTCATAGACGACGAAATCCGTGCCGTCCTTCACCATCTGGCAGAGATGGTCAAGGGTTACGTAGCTGCTGGTCGCCGTGTTGTACAGACGGCGGTTGGCGTACTTCTTGATGGTGACCGGTGCAGGCTTGGTATCTTCTTTTTCAGCCATTTGGCGTCGCTTCCCCCGGACGAATGCTGCGAACCGTTATATCAAGGAGTACGTCATTACGCGGTCGCAGCGCAAGCCTTCCGCAATGCCGAACGTTGAAAGCGTAACTATTGTTCTGCGCCCACACCGGTATGATCTATGCTGAAGGGAAGGCGGGCCGTCCGGCACCCGCCCGTTGGAGCAGGATGGAGATGGTGAGCGAACGCGAAGAACCGCCCGCGATGGAGGATCTGGCCAGGCGCTACCTTGATCTGTGGCAGGACCAGTGGGCGGCGGTCTGCGCCGACCCGTCGGTGGCCGACAGCATGGCGCGGACCATGACCGCCTTCGGACAGACGGCGCTGACGATCAATGGCATGTTGGAACAGACCCTGGGATCGGCCGCAGCCGCGAACCCCTGGGCGGAGATGATGAAGTCGCTGTGGCCCTTGGCGGCGGCGGCGAAGGGGACGCAAGCCCATGACGAACGCCCGAACGCGCCCGGAACCCCCGGGACCCAAGCCGCTGCGCCAGGGGCCGCGCCCGCTGGGCCTGCATCTGGGGATGGGGATGGCGATATTGCTGAGCTCGCCGGCCGCATTGCCGCTCTTGAACGGGAACTGGCCGCATTGGCACCCGACGGTGCGCCAGACAGCAGAAAATCTGCGCCGCGACCTGCGCCTGCGCCTGGGCGCAAGCGAAAGCCAACCGCCAAGCCCACCTGACGCACCGCTGGGCACGGAGGCCTTCGCACCCTTCGCGATTGCGGCGGATCGGGAGATGCGGCGGCGACTCGACCGGTTCCTGACGGGGCTGGAACGGTACCGCCACCATCCCTATCAACGGGATATCGAGGATGCGCCCACCGTCTGGCAGGAGGGGGCGACGCGGCTGCTGGAGGTTGGTGGTACCGGCAAGCCGGTGCTGTTCGTGCCGTCGCTGGTCAATCGCGGCTATATCCTGGACCTGTCCTGGCGCAAGAGCCTGCTGCGCTGGCTGGGCGGGCAGGGGGGCGATGCCGGCGGTGGCGGGGGCATCCGGCCTTTCCTGCTGGAATGGGGCTATCCGGGGGCGGTGGAACGCGGGTTCAGCCTGTCGGATGTGGTGGCTGGCCGCCTGGTTCGCGCGTTGGAGGCGACATGCGCCCGCGCCGGCAGTCCGGTGACGCTGGTGGGATATTGCATGGGCGGGCTGCTGGCCTTGGGCGCCGCGCTGCGCCGGCCCGATCTGGTGTCGGGTTACGTGGCGCTGGCCACGCCGTGGGATTTCCATGCCGACGATGCGGCGGCGGCGCAGCGCACGGCGGCCCTGATCACGCCCTTCGATCCGGTGATGCGTATCCTGGGCGAACTGCCCGTGGACGGGGTGCAGACCCTGTTCGCCACGCTTGACCCGCTGCTGGCCTATAAGAAGTTCAGCCGTTTCGCCACGCTGGATATGGCCACGGACGAGGCCGACGATTTCGTGGCTTTGGAGGATTGGCTGAATGACGGGGTTACCCTGCCTGCATCCATCGCACGTGAATGCCTGACCGGCTGGTATGGGGAGAATACGGCCGGAAAGGGTGAATGGCGCGTGGCCGACACGCCCGTACGTCCGGCGGACTTGCGGTGCCCGTCGCTGGTCATCGTGCCGGCGCGCGACCGTATCGTACCGCCGGCATCGGCCGCGGCGCTGGGCACGGCCTTGCCGGGGGCCACGGTCTGGCAACCCTCGCTCGGCCATATCGGCATGGTGGTCAGCGGTGGAGCCAAGGCGAAGGTCTGGGCGCCGTTGCGCGACTGGCTGCTGGGCACTCGGTGACCATTATTACCCAAACGGGGCAAGGCTTTACGTTTATATCCGTCGGTCCATGTCGCAGCCCATCGACGGCGGGGCAGCTTGCCCTTACACTGGCGCCATGGTGAAGGATGGTTGCCCGACTATGTTTGATATCAAACGGTTGGGCGACGTTTTTCATGTGGAATACAGCTTCGATTCGGGAAATATCCGTCCTTGAACCTGCGCCGTCGCCCTGTTGTCCCCTTGCTGCTGCTGCCGGCCCTGCTGGCGGCACCCGTATTGGCGCAGGAGAAGAAGCCCGATCCGGCCAAGCAATTGCAGCAGGTGGAAAAGGACCTGAAGCAGGCGGACAAGACCAAGGCCGACCTGGACGCCAAGGCGGAGGGCCTGGAAAAGGAACTGGCCGACCTGCGCGCCCGCGCCATCGATGCCGCGGCGCAGCAGCGTACCCAGGCCGACGAACTGGCCCGCCTGGAAGGCGCCCTCGGCGACCTGGGCGAGGAGGAGAAGGCGCGGCTGGACAAGATCGAGGCCGACCGGGCGGCCCTGGCCGACCTGCTGGGCGCGTTGCAGCGCCTGTCGCGCCTGCCGCCGGACACGATGATCGCCGCCCCGCAATCGCCCAGCGACACGGTGAAAAGCGCCCTGCTGCTGCGTTCCGCTGTGCCGGAGCTGAAGACGCGGGCCGATGCACTGTCCCGGGAGTTGCAGGGGCTGGTCGATCTGCGCCGGCAGTTGGCGGAACAGAAGGACAAGGCGGCACGGGCGGCGGAAAGCCTGACCCTGCGCCAGAAGGATCTGGCCGGCCTGGTGGCGCGGCGTGAGGAGCTGTCGAAAAGTACCGATAGCGAGCGCACGAGGCTGGCCACCCAGGTGGCGGCCCTGGCCGACCGGGCCGGCGATTTGAAGGACCTGATCGAGAAGCTGGAGGCCGAGCGCAAGGCCGAGGCGGCGCGCAAGGCGGAAGCCGAACGCCGCCGTCTGGCCCAGGTGGAGGCCCAGCGCGAACAGCGGGCGCGCGACAAGGTGGCGGGCCTGAAGCGCGCCCCGGCGGAGCCACAATCGGCCGGCATCCTGGGCGGCATGGTGGCCCCGGTGTCGGGCAAGATCACCCAGCGCTACGGCACGGTGGACGCGGTGGGCGCCACCAGCCGGGGCCTGACCTATAGCGGCCGGGCCGGGGGGCCGGTCGTGGCGCCGGCCGACGGGTCGGTGATGTTCGCGGGACCGTTCAAGGGGTACGGGCTTCTCTTGATCCTTGAACATGCCAACGGATATCATTCCCTTCTGTCCGGCCTGGGTCGCATCGACGCCCAGGTGGGACAGCGTGTGCTGGGCGGGGAGCCGGTGGGACTTCTGTCGGGGGATGGGGACCCGACTTTGTATTACGAGCTGCGGCGGGGTGGTCAGCCTGTCAACCCCGCGCGCGGCCTTGCAGCTTCCGACGGCAAAGGACAAGGTTGATCATGAACAAGCTGTTCTCCACTGCCGCGATCGCGGCCCTGCTGGCTTTTACCGCCCCCCTCGGCGTGACGGCCACCGCCCAAGCGCGTGAGCCGCTGAAGTCGGAAACCTACAAGCAGCTGGACCTGTTCGCCGACGTGTTCGAGCGGGTGCGGTCGGAATATGTGGAGGAGGTGACGGACGAGCAGCTGATCGAAGCGGCCATTGACGGTATGTTGACCTCGCTCGACCCGCATTCCTCCTACCTGAACAAGAAGAATTTCGCCGATATGCGGGTGCAGACCCGTGGCGAGTTCGGTGGCCTGGGCATCGAGGTGACGACGGAGAACGGCTTCGTCAAGGTCATCTCCCCCATGGATGAGACGCCCGCCGCCCGCGCCGGCGTGCAGCCCGGCGACTATATCACCCACCTGAATGACGAACAGATCGTCGGCCTGACCCTGAACGAGGCGGTGGAGAAGATGCGCGGCCCCGTGGGCAGCGATCTGAAGGTCACCATCCGCCGCGCCAATGTGGCGGAGCCGATCCAGCTGACCCTGACCCGCGCCAATATCAAGGTGCAGTCTGTCCGCTTCCGGGCGGAGGATAATGTCGGCTATATCCGCATCTCCAGTTTCAACGAGCAGACGCAGCCCGGCCTGGACAAGGCCATGGCCAAGCTGAAGGAACAGCTGGGGCCCAAGCTGATCGGCTATGTGCTGGACATGCGCAACAATCCCGGTGGTCTGCTGGACCAGGCGGTGTCGGTGTCCGACACGTTCCTGGACAAGGGGCGCGAGATCGTGTCGACGCGCGGGCGCGGCGGCAAGGAAGGCGACCGCTATACCGCCAAGGCCGGTGATGCGGCCGATGGCCTGCCTGTGGTCGTGCTGATCAATGGCGGTTCGGCGTCGGCGTCGGAGATCGTGGCCGGCGCGCTGCAGGATCATAAGCGCGCCATCGTGCTGGGCACGCAGAGCTTCGGCAAGGGGTCGGTGCAGACCATCATCCCGTTGCAGGGCCAGCAGAGCGCCATGCGCCTGACCACCTCGCGCTATTACACCCCGTCGGGTAAGTCGATCCAGCAGCTGGGCATCACCCCGGATATCGAGGTGCAGCCCGCCAAGATCGAGGAACTGGCCGCCGCCGGTCAGCGCCGGCGTGAGGCCGACCTGCCCAACGCCCTGCGCAATACCGACCAGGGCGCCAAGCCGAACCCCAACCCGTCCGGCCCGGCACCGGGCGCGCCCGCCACGCCGACCCCGACGCCGGGTCCGACCTCTGCCGCACCCGCACCGACGCCGGTCGCCGCCAATGGCAACCCGGATACGCCGCCGGTGGATTACCAGCTGGCCCGCGCCGTGGATTTGCTGCGCGGCGTGTCGATGTTCAACCAGCCCAAGCACACCAACTAACAGAGGCTAAGCACCCGCACCGTGGCCTTGTTCCCGCTCGCCAGGAAGAAAAAACCGGAAGCCGACCCGACAACGGACGGCGGGAGCGCCGCCGTGCTGGCTTCCCGCCTGGGGGCCAAGCGTGTCTCCAAACCGCATGAGCGCGGCACAGCCAAGAAGGACGGCAAACGCTGGTCCTTCGGCCGCAAGGGGGGCAAGGCCAAGGGTGCGGATGTGGGCGGCGACATGGATTTGTCGCTGTTGGCCGATGGTGACGAGGGGCATGATTTCGCCGATCTTGCCGGATCGCCCGCCAAGGAATCGAAGAAGAAGCGGGCCAAGCCGTCGCCGCCGGCCATTGCCGGCATGGTGCTCATCCTGGCCCTGGCCGGCACCGCCGGCTGGCTGGCGATCGAGGCGCCGGAGACCATGCATCGGCTGGACGCGGCCCGCAGCCTGGGGCGCGGCGTGCCGGTGGTGATGCCGGATGGCAGCCTGCGCTTCCCCGATGCGCCTGTGGCGGCACCGGAGGAAGAGGCCCCGCTGGACCCGGTGGACATGCCTGTGACCCTGATGCCGTCGCGCAATGACCAGCTGCTGGAACGGCTGCGCGTGGGCCGCGTGCCGCGCGTGGCGCCGGACGGTGCCGCCCCCTGGCAATATTACGCCCGTCCCTTCCCGCAGGATGACAAGCGCCCGCGCATCGCCATCGTGGTCACCGGCGTGGGCCAGGCCGATGCCGCCACGCATGAGGCCATCGACCGGCTGCCCGGCGCCGTCAGCTTCGCCTTCACCCCCACGGGCGACAATCTGCAGGCCAAGGTGGATGAGGCGCGGGCCAAGGGGCATGAGGTGCTGCTGTCCGTACCGATGCAGCCGCGGGGCTATCCCGCCAACGATCCCGGCCCCAACACGCTTCTGTCCAACCTGTCGGATGAGGAGAATGCGCGGCGGCTGGAGGCCAGCCTGGCCGCCTTCACCGGCTATGTCGGCGTCACGTCGAAGACCGACAGCGGCACCGACTTCCTGACCCAGCGTGAGAGCCTGCGCGGTGTGCTGTTGCAGGTGGAACGGCGCGGGCTGGTCTATCTGGACCTGTGGCAGGTATCCGGCAGCAAGGCCGCCGCCGTGGCCAAGGAACTGTCGCTACCCCGTGCGATCAGCGACTTGCAGATCGACCGCATTCCGTCCGGCATCGGCATCGATGCGCAACTGGCGCAGCTGGAACGGCTGGCCCAGGCCAATGGCGTGGCCGTGGGCTTCGCGGAAGTGACCAATCCGGTCAGCCTGGAGCGCCTGTCGGCCTGGTCGGCTGGCCTGCGCGATCGTGGTATCGTGCTGGCGCCGGTGACGGCGGTGGTGAACCGTCAGGCGGACCGCTGAACCAGGGTCAGTCGCGCTTGCCTTTGAGATAAGCCACGATAGCCATGGCATGCCCATGGCCCAGGTCGTATTCGGTCTTCAGCCAGTCGACCACCTGGCCGGCCTTGACACCCGCCTTCAACCCGGCCTCGTCCGCCAGGCCCTTGGCCATGGCTTCGGTGCGCAGATCGTCGGCGGACTTGCCGGTCTTGGCTTCGATATTGGTCAGATAGGCGTTGAAAGACATTGGCTTGCCTTCTGTGGACGGTGGGCGGTCACGCCCCCGGATTGTTCCCGATCATCATCGCCTTGGACACGATCAGCGCGATATTGTCGCCCTCGACCTCGATCGATTTGTTGGCGGTGCGGGGCAGGGGGATCTTCAGCTTGCGGCAGAAGACGATCAGCATGGCCGCTACCTCGTTCTCTTCCATCTCCACCTCGCGGTAGACGGACGAGCCCATGGCCTGCACCTTCACGCCCAGCACCAACGGATCGGCGCTGCGGATGATGATGGGGCCCAGAAGGCCCGGTGGCTGCTTGGCGGGAAACAGCTCGCGATAGGTCTTCAAGGCTTCCCGGATGGCTTCCGGAGAGAACATGATATGGCGGCTATCAACGATCATCGGGCAAGATGCTTCCGGTTAGGCAATGAATGGCACAAATGTCGCAGACCAAGGTCGGGGATGAAAGCACACGCACCTTACGGCTGATTTAAGCCCAGGATATGGCATGGCACGGACAGGCTCGTCTATCCCATTCGTACAGGTCCTTCTCCGGGTGGATGGGTATGGATACTGCGTCATGCGCACCACCAAAAGCAGAAAAATTTCGGGAGGGAACCAATGACCGGACACTATCCATCCATCCATGCCGGATCGCTGGCCGATCCGGTGGGGTTCTGGATGAACGCTGCCAGGGCCATCGATTGGGATACTTTCCCCACCACGATCCTGGATGACAGCGACAAGCCCTTCTATCGCTGGTATCGCGGCGGCAAGCTGAATATTTGCCATAACGCGCTGGACCGGCATGTAGCATCGGGCCGCGCTGCCCAAACCGCATTGATCTATGACAGCCCCGTCACCGGGGTGAAGCAGAGCCTGACCTACGCCGAACTGCTGGACAAGGTCGCGCATTTCGCCGGGGTGCTGCGTGATTTAGGTGCAACCCAGGGTGATCGGGTCATCATCTATATGCCGATGATCCCGGAGGCGGTGGTGGCCATGCTGGCCTGCGCCCGTATCGGTGCCGTACATTCCGTGGTGTTCGGCGGCTTCGCCCCGCATGAACTGGCCACCCGCATCAACGATGCCATGCCCAAGCTGATCCTGGCGGCCAGCTGCGGGGTGGAGGGGGCGAAGGTGCTGCCCTACAAGCCCATGCTGGACGCCGCCATCACACAGGCGACGCACAAGCCCGACCATTGTGTGATCTTCCAGCGCCCGCAGGTGACGGCCGACCTGTTCCCGGGCCGCGATGTGGACTGGGCCGAGGCGGCGGCGGTCGCGGTGCCGGCGGATTGCGTGTCCGTGGAGGCCACCGATCCGCTTTATGTGCTCTACACTTCCGGCACGACGGGCCAGCCCAAGGGCGTGGTGCGCGATACCGGTGGCTATGCCGTGGCCCTGAAATGGAGCATGGAACATTTCTACGGTGCGAAGCCGGGGGAGGTGTTCTGGGCCGCCAGCGATGTGGGCTGGGTCGTGGGGCATTCCTATATCGTCTATGGCCCGCTGCTGCATGGCTGCACCACCCTGGTCTATGAGGGCAAGCCGGTGGGCACGCCCGATGCCGGCGCCTTCTGGCGCGCCATCGCCGAACATAAGGTGACGGTGCAGTTCACCGCCCCCACGGCGTTCCGCGCCATCAAGCGGGAGGACCCGGAGGGGGAGCTGCTGCATCGCTATGACCTGTCCAGCCTACGCGCCCTGTTCCTGGCCGGTGAACGGTCGGACCCGGATACGCTGAACTGGGCGGAAACCCATCTGAAGGTGCCGGTGATCGATCATTGGTGGCAGACGGAGACCGGCTGGCCGGTGGCGGGCAATCCGTTGGGGATTGAGCTTCTGCCGGTTAAATATGGCAGCACCGCTGTCCCGCTGCCTGGCTGGGACATCCACGTGCTGGCACCGGATGGCAGCGAGGTGAAGCGTGGCGATATCGGCGCCATCGTCGCCAAGCTGCCGCTGCCGCCCGGTACGCTGCCGACCCTGTGGAACGCGCAGGAGAGATTCCACAAAAGCTACCTCGCGGACTTCCCCGGCTATTACAACACATCGGATGCCGGTTTCATCGACGCGGACGGCTATATCTTCGTCATGGCCCGCACCGACGACATCATCAATGTCGCCGGCCACCGCCTGTCCACCGGCGCGATGGAGGAGGTGCTGTCTGGTCATCCGGATGTGGCCGAATGCGCCGTGATCGGCGTGGCCGATGACCTGAAAGGCCAGCTGCCGCTGGGTTTCCTCGTGCTGAAGCGCGGGGTGGACCGCAGTCACGCCGATATCGTCAGGGAAGTGGTGAAGAAGGTGCGTGACGAGATCGGTCCCGTCGCCGCCTTCAAGCAGGCCATCGTCGTGGAACGGCTGCCCAAGACCAGGTCGGGCAAGATCCTGCGCGGCACCATGCAGAAGATCGCCGACAGCGAGCCTTGGAAGATGCCGGCCACCATTGACGATCCGGTGATCCTGGAGGAGATCGGCGAGGCGCTGAAAGGCGTGGGCTATGCGAAAGGTTGAAACCCCTACTGCGCTAATTCGGCAACAATCATGACGATTTCTTTACCGTCATCGTTGTCAGAGCGATAAGCACCGTTGACCATACACCCGCACCCCAATAGGGTCCGCTTGCTCGTTCGGCAGAGTTGAACGGGTGGGGCTTCAGGGAAACGGGTAAAAAACAGAGGGCCGCCAACGTAGCGGCCCTCTTTTTTATTTGGCATTCCGCCGTCGCGGCGGATGGCCCGAAAACAGTCAATCAGGCTGACGGTTTACGCCGCTTCCGCCGTGGTGGCGACGCCGGCCAGAGTCGGTGGGGTCAGGTTGCTGATCTGCACCGTACGGGGCTTCATCGCTTCCGGCACTTCGCGCACCAGCTCGATATGCAGCAGGCCGTTTTCCAGTGCCGCGTTGTTCACGCGGATATGGTCGGCCAGTTGGAAGCGGCGTTCGAAGGCGCGGCCGGCGATGCCGCGATGCAGGAAGGCGCCGCCCTGGCTTTCCTTGGCCTTGCCCTGGACGATCAGCAGGTTGGGATGGGCGGTGATTTCCAGATCACCCAGGCCGAAACCGGCAACCGCCATGGTGATGCGGTACTGGTCGTCGCCCAGCTTCTCAATATTGTAAGGGGGATAGGCGTTCTGGCTGCCATCCTCACCATTCAGTGCGCTTTCCAGCAGGCGCGTCACGCGGTCGAAGCCGACGGTGGAACGGAACAGCGGCGACAGGTCATAGCTACGCATTTGGTATCCTCCAGGAGCGATACGTTGGTCATCGGGGCTCCCGACATCGGCCAGCCCCTTGGTTTCGTGGAGTTTTCGACCCCGTCATCGGGCGTCGCCTCCACGCATCAAGAGTTAAGCAGGCCCCGAAGGCCCTTCAAGAGGGGCATTTCAAAAAAGTCACATGCCGCAGCGAATGGTCGCCAAAGCCACCACCTACTTTCGCCGCAATTGTCAGCGGGGATGGAAGGGGACACACTGATCGGATCGGGCGCCCAGCCTATGGGGTGCCGGGAAGGAACAGCGGGTGACGCAACCGACAGCCTTCTTCAACCGCGCCTATGACGAGACCATGGTTCTCCTGGTCGAGGCGCGGAACTATGTCGCCTATCAGGAGGTGGGGGACCAGCGTGGCCTGCCGCCCACCATGCGCCTGCAGGTCTCTTATGAAAGCATGCGGGTGACCAGCCGCCTGACCCAGGTCATGGCCTGGATGCTGGCGCAGAAGGCGGTGCATGCCGGCGAACTGACCCAGGCGCAGGCGGTGGGGGAGGATTACGCCCTGTCCGGTGGTGCCATCTGCGCCGACCCGTCGGGACCGGAAAACATGCTGCTGCCCTCGGCCCTGCGCTCCCTGCTGGAACGCAGCCACAGCCTCTATATGCGCACCACGCGCCTGGAGGAGATGGTGAAGCGCAACGTGGCGTGAGGTGGCTTGTCGCATACGGGCGAAGCCCGTATGCGACACATTGCAGATCAATCGAACAGCGCGTCGATGTCCGCCTGGGAGATGCTGGACGGCTTTTCTTCCGAGGGACCATGCAGAGCCAGGCCGTCATCATGCTTGGAGATGTCGGGCGGCAGGGGCATGGCCTCGAATTCCTTGGTGTTCCACACCGACATCATGCTGTCGATGCGTTCCTCGATGAAGGCCAGGGCCTGCACCACCTTGGTGATGCGCTGGCCGGTCAGATCCTGGAAGTTGCAGGCTTCGAAGATGCGCAGGGTGACGTCGTTCAAATCCTTCAGGCGGCTGTTCTGATAGCCTTCGGGCAATTGCGAACGCACCTCGTTGACAATGTCCTCCACCTCTTCGGCGGCGGTGATGATGGTGTTGGTCGCCGTTTCCGTGGCGCGCACCACGGCGGACAGTTGCTGGCTGGCCTCCATGAACGTGTCCTGGTTGGAAAGCGGGTGGCGCAGCGCCGCCATCTCCACCTTCGTGGCCTTGATGCGGCCGGCGATGTCGGAGATTTCGATCTGAATCTTTTCGATCTGGGTGTGATCGACGCTGAGGAACCGGTCCAGCTTGTTGCCCAGCGCGCCGATGGCCGCCATGACCTCGCTATTGTCCATCTCGACATGGATGGGGGCAGGGGGCGGGGGCGGCAGGCCCGGCGCGATGGCTACCGCAACCTCCCCGCCACGGGGAGAGGGCGCCTTCTTGGCCATCTGAATTTCCGCCATGAAGGGTCGCCGCGGCGTCTGCACCATTCCCATCTCTCCCCAATCCCCCGAAATGCGCACCTGTCCGAAAGAAGTCATACGATCGGGTGCGGTAAGCCTCCACTGTGACCGATGGCGCTCGCACCTGCAAGACGGGAACCATGACCAAAAGATGAAGGTGGGGAACTCTTTGCCGCCCCCTCAGGCGCCGGGCGCCGCCATCCGGCGGCTTGGCTACGCGCGCATGGGCGCGCGGGCGCTCGTACCGCGCCAACCCATCTGTGATCACAGATGGGTATCAGCCCAGCTTGCCGTTCTCGTCACGCAGCCACCGGCAGCCGAGGGGGCCGATTCCGGCCGCCAACCCGGTCTGCAGGGCGGGCAGCAACTCGTTCAGCGTCTCTTCCGTCCGCCAGGGCGGGTTCACCAGGATCAGGCCGGACCCGTTCAGCCGGTCGGAACGGTCATCGTCGGACCAGCACAGTTCCGCCGCCAGCATCTTCGGGATGCCCGTATCCTCCAGCATCTGGTGGAAGCGCCAGACGGCGGTGCGATCCTTCACCGGATACCAGAGCAGATACTGGCCCGTGGCCCAGCGGCGATGGGCCAGCGCCAAGGCCGCCACCATGCGCTCATATTCGTCCGGTGCCTCGAACGGCGGGTCGATGACCACCAGCCCGCGCCGCTCCTTGGGTGGCAGATGGGCCTTCAGCGACAGCCAGCCATCCATGTGATGGACGGCGATCTGACCATCCCCCTGGAACAGGGTGCGCAGGGTCTTCACATCCTCGACATGCAGTTCGGCCAGCACCAGCCGATCCCGTTCGCGCATCATCATGCGGGAGATCAGGGGGGAACCGGGATAGGTTTTCACCCCGTCCGCCCCCTCGTTCAGCTTGGCCAGCAGGTCCAGATAGGGTTTGGCCCCCTCGGGCAGGCGATCGGCACCGCCATCGGCCAATACACGGCGGATACCGCGCAGTGCCTCACCCGTGCGGGTCGCAGCCTGGTTGTCCAGGTCGTAACGGCCGATGCCGGCATGGGTGTCCAGTACGAAGAACGGTGCGTCCTTGGTCCCCAGGCGGTCCAGCAGCCAGGCCAGCACGGCGTGCTTCATGACGTCGGCGGCATTGCCGGCGTGGAAGATGTGGCGGTAATTCATCTCAATTGTTCTTCGTCGTGCTCTGTGCCGTGGTCGGCGCCGGTTTGCCCAGACGGGTTTCGCGCAGGGTGATGTAGACGCCGCTGCCGATGACGATCAAGGCTCCCAGTGCCACGGCCGGATGCGGCACCTCTCCCCAGATCACGAAACCATAGCCCGTGGCCCATAGCATGGCAGTGTAATCGAATGGTGCCACCACGGCCACGGGCGCACTGCGATAGGCGGTGGTCAGCAGGATCTGCGCAAGGCCACCGATCACGCCCAGCAACACCATCAACATGGCGTCATGGGCCGTGGGCATGACGAATTCCCGGCTCATCAGAATGGCCGACACCACCATGCCCGAGGCCATGAAATAGAACACGATTGTGGTGCTGGGCTCCGTCGATGACAGGCGGCGCACGGAGATCATGGCACAGGCGGCCAGGAAGGAGGAGCAGAGGCCCAAAAGGCTGCCCACCGCCTGTGGTCCGCCGGCCAGGATGCCCTCCACCAGGCTGGCGTCGGGGCGCAGGATGACCAGCACGCCGGAGAAGCCGATGATCAGGGCCAGGGTCCGCCGCCAGCGCACCTTTTCCCCCAGCACCAGCACGCCCAGCAACGTGGTCCAGAGCGGTGCGGTGAAGGCCAGGGCCGAGGCGTTGGCCAGCGGCAGCAGGGTGATGGCGGTGAAACCGCACAGCATGGAGATGACGCCGATCGCGCTGCGCGCCAGATGGCCCAGGGGCCGGCTGGTGCGCAGCGACATGATCCCGCCGGCCCGCCAGATCAGCGGCGTCAGTACCAGCATGGCGAACAGGGCGCGGCAGAAGATGATCTGGCTGATCGGATAGCGCCCACCCAGCCATTTGATGCTCGCATTCATGGCGCTGAACAAAGCCACCGCCGACAGGATCGACAGGATGGCACGGGCGACGGGCGGCAGATCGGCAAGGCGCGACATGGGGGACTTTTTCGGCTTCCATGAAGGAACCCGGCCATGGGTGCGCCAAACCATGCAGCAAAACCAGCCCGCCCTTCACATGGCAGGCATGGGCAAGCGCATTGATTCTATTTTAAAGATTTGATCTGCACGGGAAGCAGGGCACCGATCAGCCGACCGGCACGTCCTCATGCTTCTGGAAGGCCTTGCGGGTGCGCGGGCCGATGGAGGGCAGGTTGCTGGTATCGCACTTGCCCGTCGTGCTGATCAGGTCGGCACTGGCGGGAGCGCCCAGGCTGACCAGCTGGTTCTTGATCTTGCACTGATAGGCGGCGGCCTTGGTGCCCGAGGAACCATTATAGCGGGTCACGGCGGCGGCCCAGCTGCCCGTCTCGCGACGCAGGTCGATCAGGTACTTGGCGGCGTAGCGGACATTGGCTTCCGGATTCACGATCTTTTCGACCGGACGGAAGGCCTGCTTGTGATGGGCCAGCGAGAGCTGCATGCAGCCGGCATAGACCGAACCGCGCAGATTGCCCTTGTTGTCACGCAGATACGTGGCGGCTTCGGCTTCCGTACGGGGAATGACGACGCGGCCGCGGACATTCATGATGAAAGGGCTGGGCGTGCCGCCGCCGCCGCTTTCAACCAGCGACACGGCCATCAGGACGCCCTTGGGAATATTGAACTCCTTCTCCGCATCGACGATATGGTCCAGGCAACCGGCGCGGGCCGGTACAGCCAGGATCATCAGACCGATCAGGAAGGTGAAGGCGAGCAGCAGGCCGGAATCCTTCTGGGAGCGGGTGGCAACGCGGGATTGGCGCATCGTCATCTCAAACGTCCCCTCTGTTCCGGTCATCCGTGACGGGTTGCCCCGCCGGTTTGTCCCGCTTCGCGCGCGGGTCCTGCAATCAGGCCACCGTTACGACATGCGGTGGCCGCTCCCTACTGAGTCACCGGTTCATGCACCGGCCGCATAGCAATCACAGAATTGACGCATTGGGTCAACCAAGAATCGTTCCGATTGATGCGACTTTGTCACAGATCATCGGTTTTTTAGGCAATAGCCGCCTTTTCGGCCCCCTGCGGCTGGTGACGGGACGTGCTATAGGGCGGCAGCGGCGCCGTTGCGGAGCCGGAAGCACCAGGGATTCGCCCCATGTCCGATGCCATCACCCGTGCCTATGACCTGCTGGCTTCCCAGGATCGGGTCGGTGCCATCGCCCTTCTGCAGGGCGCTGAAGGGGCGGAGGTGGCGGGCCTTTTGGGTGAATTGCTGCTGGAAGAGGGGCAAGCGGCGGAGGCGGCCGATCATTTGTCACAGGCCGTCGCGGCGGAGCCGGACCGCATTCCCTGGCTGCGGGCGCTGGTGACGGCCCTGATGGATGCGGGGCGGGCGGCGGAAGCGCTGCCGCGTTGTCGCGACCTGCTGGCCCGCCGCCCCGATGATGCCGCCGGACAGGCGCACATGGCCCGGCTGCTGCTGGATGCGGGCGACCGGGAGGCCGCGCTGGCCCATGCGCGGGAGGCGCGGTTCCTGGCGCCCGGCGATCTGGGCGTGGGGATCGTGACGGCCGGCGTGCTGGTCGACGCCGATGAAGGGCTGCTGGCGGTGGAACTGCTGGATGCCGCCCTGCGCCAGGCGCACCCGGCCGATCCGGAACAGCCGGGGGCACGGGTGGCGCTGGGCCGGGCTTGGCTGCATCTGGGAGAGCCGGAAAAGGCGGCCAGGGAATGGCAGGCGGCACTGGAACTGGACGCGGCGGACCCGGCCGGTGCGGCGGCGCTGCTGGCCGGGCTGGCGGCGGCGGGGCAGCAGACCAGCCTGCCGCCGGCTTTCGTGCGCGCCCTGTTCGATACCTATGCCGACCGGTTCGACAAGGAACTGGTGGTCAAGCTGCGTTATGACGCGCCGCAGGCGCTGCGGCAACTGCTGGTGGACAAGGATATCGCGGCAGGCGGACGGGTGCTGGATGCCGGCTGCGGCACCGGGTTGGCGGGGCTGGCCGTGCGCGACCGGGCGGGATATCTGGCCGGGTTCGACCTGTCGCCGCGCATGGTGGACAAGGCGAAGACCCGCGACCTCTATGATGCGCTGTGGGTGGGTGAACTGGTGGAGAGCATGGCGGAACGGCCGGGCGCCTTCGATCTGGTGCTGGCCGCCGACGTGCTGGTCTATGTCGGCGATCTGGGGCCGGTGATGGCAGCAGCAGCCCGCACCCTGGTCCCCGGCGGGCATTTCGCCTTCACCTGCGAGCGGGCGGCCTGCGACGGATTCGCATTGCATGAGGGAAGGCGCTTCGCCCATGGCGAGGCGCATATAAAGGATGCCGTGGCGGCGGCGGGGTTGACCCTGACCCATCTGGCACACCATTCGACGCGCATCGACAGGGGCGTGCCCGTGCCGGGCTGGATCGCGTTGGCGGTGAAGAATGC
>NZ_JBLTYX010000044.1:0-14354 GCF_048066115.1 Niveispirillum sp. KHB5.9
CCGCCACTGCCGTGCCGTCGTGCCCGTCCAGCGCTTGAAGGCGCGGGAGAAACTGGCTGCTTCCTGGAAGCCCAGCATGTCGGCGATCTGTTCCACACTCAGCAGGGAGCGCTGCAAAAGGTCGCAGGCGCGTTGCTGGCGCACCTGGTCCAGGATCGCGCCGAAGGCCAGCCCCTGGTCCGCCAGTCGCCGGTGCAGGGTACGCTCCGACACGGCCAACTGGCGTGCCGTCTCGATGGCGCTGGGAAAGGTGCGGGCGGCACGCACCAGCACCGCATAGACCCGGGCCACGAACGGGTCCGTCACCCGTGCCTGTCCGATCAGCTGCGTACACATGCGCTGATAGGTTTCCTCCAGCAGCGGGCTGCCCATGGGCAGGGGTTCGGCACCGATGCCGGGCTTGAAAACCCAGCGGGTGCGCGCCTGACCGAAGCGCACGGGCACACCCAGCAGCCTTTCGCATTCCATCCAGTTGGGCGGGCGGACCAGCACGCTGTCAATCCGTTCCAGGGGGAAGGGTTCCTGCCGCATGTCGTGCAGGAACATGGTCGCCGAGCCCAGGGCCCGTTCATGCAGGAATTCCCACAGGTCGGGCGGGGCCATGCTGTCATCGGCCACCATCGAGGTCGGCTGCCCATCCTCGCTTTCCACCCGGTAGATCATCAGCGAATAGGTCAGGGCCTGGAACGCGTCCAGCACGCGCAGCCCTTCCGCGATGTCGGCCGCCGCCATCACGGCCAGACCCAGCGGCCCATAGGACATCAGCCGGTAGCGCATGCCCGTCTTCAGCCACAGGCCCGGCACGTGCCGGGTCGCGGCCGCGAACACCTGCTGGAAGCGCAGTTCCTCCGGTCCGCTGACCTCCCCATGCGGATCATGGGCCAGGATCGGGTCCAGCCCCGCCTGCCGGAACAAGGGCACCAGGGGAATGCCGGTTTCGGTCAGCACGGCCGACATGATCCGGATGCTCTGGTTGGACAACCGGACCGTCAGCAGGGAATCGCTTCGCATGGTCCCTCGCCGTTGTGAATGCCAGTATGGCAGTTAAAGACATTTTTTTGGCGGTTAAAGCCATTCTAATTTTAGGCCATCTGACGGAATATTCCTTTGCCAAGGAAACCGCCCCCGGCAATGAGGGGCGGGGCCAGGGAGGAGAAACAGATGGATCAGCGCCTGACGCTGCCGGAAGACGGTGTCGTTTCCGGCCCACGCCCCTTCGCGCAATGGGACAGTCCGCCTTCGGTCAAGCTGGGGCCCATGGGGGCCGAACCGCCGCTGCCGCCCACGGTGGCGGCATTGCGCGACAGCCTGCATGGCCTGGCCGACAAGGTGATGCGCCCCATCGGCCGGCATCTGGACCGGCTGACGGCCGAACAGGTGGTGGACAAGGGCTCGCGCTATTGGGAGTTCCGCCGCGAATATGCCAAGCTGGGCATCGATGTGGCCGGTCTGGCCGATTTCCCCGCCGAAGAACTGCCGGCCCTGTTCACGGTGCTGTTCGAGGAACTGGGCTGGGGTGATGCCGGCCTTGCCATCTCCGTCGGGGCCGGCATGCTGCCGCATTATATGGCGGCGAAGTTCGGCAACAGTTTCGTGGCCAAGACCTATCCGGAGACGCTGACCGGCTGCTGGGGCATCACCGAACCCGACCACGGGTCCGACATGCTGGACAGCAACAGCGCCATCGCCCATCCGCGCGGTGCCTATGGCCGGCCCAACTGCGTCGCCCGCATCGGTGACGGCAAGGTCACCATCCGCGGCCAGAAATCGGCCTGGGTGTCCAACGGTCCCATCGCCGACCTCTGCATCCTTTATTGCGCGGCGGAGACCAAGGATGGCGCCGCCGATCCCCATCGGGGTGCGGTGCTGGTGGTGCCCCTGGACGCGCCCGGCATTTCCAAGGGGAAGCCGCTGGAGAAGATGGGCCAGCGGGCCCTGCCGCAGGGGGAGCTGTTCTTCGACAATGTCGAACTGGATATCGACCATCTGCTGCTGGCGCCGGAGGATTACAAGAAGGGCGTCTATGCCATCCATACGGAGGCCAATGCCCTGATGGGCGCCACCTTCACCGGATGCGCGCGGGCGGCCTATGAGCTGGCCTTCGCCTATGCCCATGAGCGCAAGCAGGGCGGGGTGCCGATCATCCGCCACCAGGACGTGGCCAAGCGCCTGTTCCATATGGCGCGCAAGGTGGAGCTGTCGCGCGCCATCACCCGCCGCGTCACCAGTTTCAACATGGTGAACGACCAGCCGGCCCTGCAGGCCGCCATGTTCGCCAAGGTCACCGCCACCCAGCACGCGCTGGAAGTGGCCAGCGACGCCGTACAGATGTTCGGCGGCAATGGCGTGACCCTGGAATATCCGGTCGAGAAGATCTTCCGCGACGCGCGCTCCTCCCTGATCGAGGATGGCTGCAACGAGATCCTGGCCATCAAGGGCGGGACCCTGATGGTCGATCCGGACCTGCTGTCGCCGACGGCTTGAGACCTTCGTAGCGCGGATCGCGGCTCACGCCCGATCCGCGCTGCGGTCTCCGTTTCCCAAAAAGAACCAACGGACCTTCAAGAAGGATTCCGCCCATGAAGCAGCACGCCTTTATCGCCGGCGTGGGCATGACGCCGTTCGGCCGGCATCTGGACCGGACCCTGTCCAGCCTGGCGCACCAGGCCATCAATGAGGCGTTGGACGATGCCGGCATCCCCATCGGCCGTATCCAGGCCGTCTGGGCCGGCAATGCCGGGGCCGGCATCGTCACGGGCCAGGCGCTGATCGCGGGCCAGGTGGCCCTGCGCGGCCTGGGCCTGGGCGGGGTGCCCGTGGTCAATGTGGAGAATGCCTGCGCCACGGCGTCCACCGCCTTCCAGCAGGCGGCGACCATGGTGACCTTAGGCGCCTATGACGTAGTCCTGGCCTTTGGGGTGGAGAAGCTCTACCATGAGGACAAGGAACGGCCCATGCGCGTCTATATGGGCGCCACCGATATCGACCATCCCGAACAGCTGGACGCCTATCTGACGGGCGACCTGTCGGATGTGGACAGGGTGGCGGCGCCTAAGGACCGGCGGTCGGTGTTCATGGACATCTATGCCCGCATGGCCCGCGATTATATGGCGGCCAGCGGCGCCACGCAGCGCGACTTCGCCACTGTATCGGCCAAGAATTCCCGCCATGGCGCGCGCAATCCGCTGGCGCAGTTCCGGGACGAACTGACGGTGGAACAGGTGCTGGCCGCCCGGCCCATCGCCTTTCCCCTGACCCTGCCCATGTGCTCGCCCATCGGCGATGGTGCGGCGGCGGCGGTGATCGTGTCGCCCAGGGCGGCGGCGGAGCTGGGCCTGCCGGCCCCCGTCCATATCCGCAGCGCCGTGCTGAACAGCGGTTTCGACCCCGCCCCCGGCCGGGCATCGGTGACGACGGAGACGGCGGAGAATGCCTTCGCCCTGGCCGGTATCACGCCCGGCGATATCGACTGCCTGGAACTGCATGACGCCACGGCGCCGGCGGAGCTGATCTATTACGAGGCGCTGGGATTGTGCCCCCCCGGCGGCGGACCGGATCTGCTGCGCAGCGGGGCCACGACGTTCGGCGGCCGGGTGGTGGTCAACCCGTCCGGTGGACTGGTGCGCAAGGGCCATCCCATCGGGGCCACGGGCCTGGCGCAGATATTCGAGCTGACAAGGCAATTGCAGGGCCGGTGCGGCGCCCGGCAGGTGGAGGGTGCGCGGGTCGCCGTCGCCGAGAATGGCGGCGGCTGGATCGGCAGCGACGCGGCCGCCATCGTCATGACGGTGCTGTCCAGATGAGCGCGCTGCGATCCCCCCTGAAGATGGTGCTGGACGGCGTGGCGGCCTTTCCCGACCGCGATGTCCTGACCTTCGTCGATGTGCGGCCCGACGGGACCTTGGCCGAGGAGGTGCGCACCTATGCCGGCCTGCTGGCCCATGGCCGCACCCTGGCCGGTGCCCTGAAGCAGGCCGGCATGCAGGAGGGCGATGCCTTCGCCCTGGTCATGCGCAACCATCCCGAATTCGTCGATGCCATGGTCGCGTCGGAAATGGCGGGCACGGTGTTCGTGCCCATCGACCCGCGCACGAAGGGTGACAAGCTGTCCTTCATGCTGCGTTTCGCCGATTGCCGGGGCGCCATCGTCACCCCGGACGTGGTGGTTGAACTGCGCCCCCTGCTGCCGCGCCTGCCGCACTTGGACTGGGTCTGGGTGCTGGGCGGGGAGGAGGCGGACGGCATCTTCCATCCGCTGTCCACCGTGCTGGCCACGGCCGAACCCTGGGCCAATCCGCAGCCCCGGCCGCTGGCCGAGCCGATGCAGATGCTCTACACCTCGGGCACGACGGGTGATCCCAAGGCCATCCTGGCACCCTATGCCCGCTTCGCCGGGGTGGCGGCGCTGGGGTCGGTGATCGGCCTGACGGCGGAGGATCGGCCCTATACCGGCCTGTCGCTGACCCATGCCAATGCGCAACTGATCACCCTGGGCAACGCGCTTTCCATGGGGTTGCGTCTGGTGATCAGCCGGCAATTCACCAAGTCGCGCCTGTGGCCGATCCTGCACCGCTATGGCTGCACCATGTTCAACCTGCTGGGCGGCATGGCCACGGCCATCTTCGCGGAACCACCGGCCGCCCATGACCGGGGCCACAAGGTGCGCTATGTGCTGAGTGCCGGCATGCCGGCAGCCATGTGGCGGGCGTTCGAGGCGCGGTTCGCCCTGCGCGTGTTCGAATTCTACGGAGCGGCGGAGGGCGGGCTGACTTTGAACCCGCCCGGCACCGGCCCGGTCGGTTCCATCGGCAAGCCGCCGCCGGGCAGCGTCTGTGCCATCCTGGATGAGGGGGGCGGGGAACTGCCCGTGGAGGCCCAGGGCGAGATCTGCTTCCGCAACGCCGATGGCAGTGTCGCCCCCGTCGCCTATTTCTGCAACCGTGACGCCAGCGAGGCCAAGACGCGCGGCGGCTGGTTCCATACCGGCGATGTCGGGTTCAAGGATGCCGGCGGCTGGGTCTATTTCTGCTACCGCGCGGGTGACAGCATCCGCCGCAATGGTGACTTCATCAATGCGGTGGAGATCGAGGCGGCGGTGGCCGGTATGGCGGAGGTGGCCGACGTCCATGTCTATGGCGTGGCGACGCAGGGCAATGCGCCCGGCGAGAAGGAAGTGGTGGTGGCCCTGGTACCGCAGCCCGGATGCGAATTCGATCCCGCCCGCATCTTCAGCCATTGCGCCACCGCCCTGGGTTCGACCAGCATACCCAGCTATGTCCAGATTGTCGGGGAAATACCCAAGACCGCATCGGAGAAACCGCAGGCCCGGCATCTGATCGCCCTGCTGGGCGCCGGGGATGCGGTGGTTTTCAACAAGGAAGGGCCATGCACGGTGGCCGTGAACGGGAGGATGTCCAAATGAGCGCACCTGTCATCGTCTATGGGGCCAGCGGCTATACCGGCAAGCTGATCATGTGGCACCTGGCCGAGGCCCGCATCCCCTTCATCGCCGCCGGGCGCAGCCTGGAACGGCTGCGCGAGCAGGTTTCCCTGGTACCGGAACTGTCCGGCGCGCAGTACGAGATCCGTGCCGTCACCCATGACGAGGCCGCCCTGACCGAGCTGTTCCGCGGTGCCCGTGTCGTCTACAACGTCACCGGCCCCTTCATGCAGCTGGGGGAGCCCGTCGTCCGTGCCGCACTGGAGGCCGGCTGCCATTACCTGGACACGACCGGGGAGGCGGACTGGATGACCTTCATCCGCGACACCTATGGGGAGGCGTTCGCGGCCCGGGGCCTGCTGCTCTGCCCCGCCGCGTCCTACATGTGGGCGGCGGGCAATATCGCGGCGGAGATCGCGCTGGAAACCCCCGGCGTGGACAGCCTGGACATCCTCTACCTGGCCGACAGCAACACGTCGGTGGCGTCGACCAAATCCTTCCTGCGCATGTGCACCAAGCCGCAATATTACCTGGAGCATAACGCGCTGGTCATGTGGCCCTATGCCACCGCCTATGATGTGCGCGGGCCGGACCAGCACCGCCTGTTCAAGGCGCTGCCCTGGTCGGGCGGCGGGGAACCGGTCTGGTACCAGCATGACAGGCGCGTCAGCAACTGCCTGACCCTGGTCGCCTTCAAGAACCAGGCGATGTTCGGCGCCGTGCTGTCGGTGTTGCAGGAGTTCGAGGAGAAATACCGCGACCTGCCCGTGGAGGAGCAGGAAAGGGTGACCAACGAGATCGGCGGCACCCTGACCAGCGTGGAACCGGGCCGCGAGGATCCGGATCGCAACCGGTCCGTCATCTCTTGCATCGGGCGGGGCAATATGACGGGGGTCAGCGTCATCCTGCGCGGTAACGCACCCTATATGCAGACCGGCGCCCTGGCAGCGGAGGCCTGCCGCCGCATTCTGGACGGGCGCCTGCTGTCCACGGGCTTCCAGTCGCCGGCCCATGCCATCGGCGCCCGCGCCATCCTGAATTGCTGGGGTGAGCGCGGTTATCATTCCTGGGAGGCGCGGGCGACCTGACGCCCCCGCGTTTCCTCGAGAAACACCCAGATGGGACGCCCCGCTGCGGCCAGGATGCCGCGGCGAAAGGAAAACCGCGTCCCGGTTCAACGAACGAACGGGAGGTATCCACCATGAAGGCATCTTTGAGGTCCGCGTCGGCCACGGCCCTGCTGCTGGCCCTGGCGGCGAACGGCCCGGCCGCCGCCCAGGAGGCGGTGACGCTGGAGGAGATCGTGGTCACGGCGCAGAAGCGCGCCCAGAATTTGCAGGAAGTCCCCGTGGCCGTGTCGGCCGTCAGTGCCGACACGCTGGAAAGCCGGGGTATCAGCGAGACGTCGGACCTGATGGGCGCGATGCCCAGCCTGCAGGTGACCACGCCCTATGGCCGCACCCAGCCCAATTTCTCGCTGCGCGGCATCTCGGTGGCCAACGAGTTCTCGGCCTCCACCGCCTCGCCCGTCGGCGTCTATGTCGACGAGGTCTATCAGAGCTTCCGGGCCAGCCACGGCCAGCAGCTTTACGACCTGGACCGGGTGGAGGTGCTGCGCGGGCCGCAGGGCACGCTCTATGGCCGCAACACCACGGGCGGCGCCATCAGCTTCTTCACCAAGCGCCCGTCGCTGGAGGGCAACGAGGGTCACCTGACCCTGGGCTATGCCAATTACGATACCAAGACGGCGGAAGGGGCGGTGGAGGCGACGATGATCCCCGACCAGTTGGGTATCCGCCTGGCCGGCACCATCGCCAAGGGTGATGGCTGGCTGTTCAACCCCGTGCAGGACCGCGATGTCGGCACCACCAATTCCGCCGCCGGCCGCGCCACCCTGCGCTGGCAGCCGTCGGACGCGCTGGACGTGACCGTCAAGCTGTTCGCGGCGCGCGACAATCCCGTGGCCGCCACCCCCTATGCCCAGGGACAGCTGGGCGGTGGCAAGGACGCCCTGGGCTATTCCCGCTTCGCGCCCCAAGCCGCATTGGGCGGACGGTTGCTGGGGGAGGATGAGGTGGCGGCCGACCAGGGCGGCAACTATTTCACCTCCTCGCGCGGCGGTTCGCTGACCGTCAATTACGACCTGTCGGACGCGCTGTCGTTGACCTCGATCACCGGCTACGACACCGGTAAGTACCGCAACGCGCCGTTCGATTGCGATGGCTCGCCCAACGACCTCTGCTCCATCCGCTATTATTCCTCCAGCAAGAATTTCAACCAGGATATGCGCCTGGCCTATGAGGGGGAGGGGCTGAGTGTCATCGGCGGCGCCTATTACGGGCAGGACAAGGTCTATACCCACAACCAGCCGGATTTCTTCGGCGTGCTGCGGCCGCTGCTGCTGGGGGCGGGGCTGCCCGGTTCCTACGGCAATCCGGCCATCGCCACGCCGGACAGTATCGGCGTGATCCCGGCCTTCGCCCTGAACCCCAATCTGAAGCCCGGTGATGCCGGCTTCTGCGCGCCTGTCACCATCAATCCCAAGGGGTTCCTGGATGCCCGCTCGCTGCTGGCGCTGCTGGCGGACATCGCCGCCAACAATGACAGTGGCGGCGGCTTCGGCGGGGCGATCTCGGCGGCCTGTCGCTCCGCCGGTGCCCCGCCGTTCGCTCCCATCCTGGGTGACCAGTATTTCACGGTGAAGCGTCCGTCCAAGGCCATCTACGGCGATGTCAGCGTCGACCTGACCGACGATCTGAAGCTGGCCGTGGGCCTGCGCTATACCTGGGACAAGGTGAAGTACCTGAACGGCCGCACCACCATCATGGACCTGTCCGGCAAGAACATCATCACCAGCACCATTCCCTATTCCTATCCCTACAACGCGGCACTGCCGGCCCTGGACCAGACGGAGAACGCCAACCGCCTGACCGGCCGCGCCAACCTGTCCTATGATTTCACCGACGAGATCATGGGCTATGTCAATTACAGCCGCGGCTACCGGTCGGGCAGTTTCAACGGCCTGGCCTATCAGGGACTGAACCAGGTCTATTACATCCACCCCGAAAAGGTGGACGCGTATGAAACCGGCCTGAAGACAAGGCTGTTCGACCGGCGGGTGCAGTTGAACCTGTCCGGCTTCTATTACGACTATGCCAACCACCAGGTGACCCAGATCATCGGCGCCACCGCCTTTACCCGCAGTGCCAATGGCCGGCTGTATGGCGGGGAGGCGGAACTGACGGTGCAGGCGGCGGACGATCTGCGCCTGGACGCTACGCTGGGCCTGCTGAACACCAAGTACAAGGGCAACCGCATCGATGCGACGAACCCGTCCAGCCCCACCATCAATGTCAATGGCAACCCGTTCCCCAACGCGCCGAAGGTCACATTTTCCGGCGGGTTCGATTGGGATATCGCCAGCATTGGTCCGGGCGACCTGAAGCTGCGGGGCGACACGTCCTTCATGGGCAAATATTATTTCGACCCGTTCAAGGATTACGGCCAGAGCCCGTGTGACAAGCCGGCCCCCGGTTTCAACATCCTGCAGGCCGGCCCGGCCATCGCCTGCGGCAATCCCAGCTACTGGCTGTTCAATGCCCGCCTGACCTACGACACGCCCGACTGGTCGGTGGCCCTGTGGGGCAAGAACCTGACCAACAAATATTATTACAACTATGGGTTGAACATAAACATCTTCGGCCTGGACTACCTGAACCGCGGCATGCCCCGCACCTATGGCGTCGAATTCACGGCACGGTTCTAGAGCGGTTTCCCGGGACGGGAAGCCGCTCCGGCGGCGACTGCCGCCGCGCCGCACACGCGGCGCCGGCGTTTGAGGAACAAGTGTAAGGGGGGATCAAATGAACAGGTTTCAGGACAAGATCGTGCTGGTGACGGGGGCGGCCAACGGCATTGGGCTGGCCGCCGTGGCGGAATTCGCGCGGGAGGGGGCGCTGGTCGTGGCCAGCGACCGGGACGAGGCCGGGTTGGCCCGCGCGCTTGCCCCTCTGCGTGGGGTGGAGGCGCTGGTCCAGGATGTGACGGACGAGGCGGGATGGGATGCCATCGTGGCGGATATCCTGCGGCGGCACGGGCGTCTGGACGTGCTGGTCAACAACGCCGGCATCGGCATCATGGCCGATGCCGAACATTCCAGCCTGGATGTCTGGCGGAAGACCATGGCGGTGAACCTGGAAGGCGTCTTCCTGGGCACGCGCGCCGCCATCAAGGCCATGAAGGCGCGTGGTGGGGTGATCGTCAATGTCGCCTCCATCGCCGCCAATGTCGGCGAACCGCTGCTGGCCGCCTACAACGCATCCAAGGGCGGGGTGTCGCAGCTGACCAAGGCGGCGGCATTGCACTGTGCGGCGGCTGGCTATCCTATTCGCGTCAATTCCCTGCATCCCGGCTACACGGTGACGAAGCTGGTGACCGACGCCATCGCCAGCCTTGCCGATGAACAGGCGGCGGCGTTTTCATCATCGGTGCTGGCCAAAATCCCCCTGGGCCGGATGGCCGACCCGCGGGAGATCGCCCGGCCCCTGCTGTTCCTGGCCAGTGACGATGCCAGCTACATGACCGGGGCGGAACTGGTGGTCGATGGCGGCTATCTGGCCGCGTGAAGAAAATGGGGAGGAAACGGCGAATGACAGCGGAACTGCGCGGCACCTGGCTTTACGATGCCCATGTCGATCTGGGCACGCCGATCATGGTCGGCCCCACGCCGGAAGGGGTGCGGGCCATCTTTCCGGTCACGGGGGGCCGGCTGGAAGGGCCGCGCCTGAAGGGACGGTTCCTGCCCCATGGCGGCGACTGGGCCCGCATCCGCGGCGACGGGTCGATCGTGCTGGATGTGCGGGCATTGGTGGAAGCCGATGACGGCGCCCTGATCCACCTGACCTATGGCGGGCGGCTGGTCATCCCGGCGGAAATCCAGGCCCGGGTCCTGGACCTGGCCAATCCCGATCCGCTGGCCGGCGATCGCTATTATTTCCGCACCCTGCCTTTGTTCGAGACGGCGAGCCCCGGCCATGCCTGGCTGAACGGCATCTGTGCGGTGGGTGTCGGCCGGGTGGTCACGGGCGGTGTGGCCTATCGCGTCTACGCGATCGATTGAGGGAGGAAACCATGGTCGACGCCACCCTTTCGACAAGCATGCCGGAGCGCGAACCGGTGCCCACCTGGGCCCGGCTGATGCTGTGGATCCACAGGCATCTGATCTTCGAGGCGGCGGGCAAGCCGCGCATCAAGATCGCAACCGCGGTGAATTTCCACAAGATCGCCACCGTCTTCATCATCTACGCGATGATGGACCATTACGATAATTTCAGCACCGGGGCCTGGATCTATCTCTCCCTGCACGGGGTCTACGGCTATTGCTGGCTGATCAAGGATCTGGGGTTCAGGGACCATCAGCTGGACCGTGACACGGCCTGGTGGGGGGCGCTGAACATGTATGTCTTGCTGATCGCCTGGTACTGGCTGATCCCCTGGTTGTTCATCGCGCGGCATGTGGAACCGTCCGGGCCGATGCTGGCTGCCGCGGTGGCGCTGCACACGCTGGGTGTGGTGACGATGATCGCCGCCGACGGGCAGCGGCATTTCACGCTGAAGCACAAGTCGGGCCTGTTCACCGGCGGGCTGTACGCCTATACGCGCAACCCCAATTACCTGGGCGAGATCATGCTCTATTCGGCCTTCGCCATGCTGGCCGACCATTGGCTGGCCTGGGCGGTGGTGGGCCTGGCCACGTTTTCCACCTTCCTGCCGCGCATGTATCAGAAGGACCACGCCATCTCCCGCCATCCCGGCTGGGCCGATTACAAGGCGCGGACCGGCCTGCTGATCCCCTGGGGATTGCTGAACGGCCGCGCCCTGCTGGAGCGGTTGCGCCGTCCCTGAACCCGTCAAGCCGAACCCGAGGACACAGCCATGACCGATTTTCCCGCCATCCTGGTCGACAAGGACCAGGATGGAAGGCAGCACGCGTCCCTGACGCGCCTGAGCCCGGCCGACCTGCCCGATGCGGACGTGACCGTCGCGGTCGAATATTCGACCCTGAACTACAAGGACGGGCTGGTGCTGACGGGTGCCATCCCGTTGATCCAGCGCTTTCCCATGGTGCCGGGCATCGACCTGGCCGGCACCGTGATGGACAGCCGCGATCCGCGCTGGCGGCCCGGCGACCGGGTGATCGCCAATGGCTGGGGCCTGGGCGAGCGGCACTGGGGCGGCTATGCCGGCATGGCGCGGGTCGGCGGCGACTGGCTGGTGCCCTGTCCGCCATCGCTCACGGCCCGGCAGGCCATGGCCATCGGCACCGCCGGCTATGCCGCCATGCTTTGCGTCCTGGCCCTGGAGCGGCACGGGGTGAAGCCCGGTGACGGTGAGGTGCTGGTGACGGGGGCCGGCGGCGGCGTCGGTTCCGTGGCCATCGCCCTGCTGTCGGGCCTGGGACATCGCGTTGTCGCCTCGACCGGCCGGATGCAGGAAGCGGATTATCTGCGCCGGCTGGGGGCGGCGGAAATCATCGACCGTGCCGCCCTGTCCGCCCCCGGCGCCCCCATGCAGGCCGAGCGCTGGGCGGCCGCCATCGACACCGCCGGCAGCCACACCCTGGCCAATATCTGCGCCAGCCTGCGCTATGGCGGCGTGGTGGCGGCCACGGGCATCGCCCAGGGTGTGGACCTGCCGGCCAGCATGCTGCCCCTGGTGCTGCGCAACGTCACCCTGTGCGGGGTGGACAGCGTCCTGGCCCCCGCCGCCCTGCGCCGCCAGGCCTGGGACAGGCTGGCCACGGATCTGGACACGGACCTGCTGGAAAGCATGGTGACGGAAACCACCCTGCCGGACCTGCTTTCACGGTCGGGCGACATCCTGTCCGGCCGCATCCGCGGCCGGGTCGTGGTCAGGCTCTAAAACCCCGCCTCGCGCCGGAGCACGGCGATTGCGGTCGTCAGCGCGTGGGCGACCGGGCTCTGGCGCACCGTGGGCCAGCCGCCGGCCTCGGCGATGAAGCTGGCCTGCGCACCGGTTTGCAGGCGGCGCAGGTCACGCTCGCCGACATAGGCTTCGACCTGGGCCGTATCGGGGGCGGTCAGGGTGCCCAGCCATTCGCCGGTGGCCAGGGGGGCGGCATGTCGGCCAGCCGCCCGTCGAAGGGCGCGGTGACGGTCAGGCGGGCCTGTTCCAGCTTCAGGGCGGCTTGCTTGGCCTGGGCGGCGGATAATCCTCGCGCACGATGCGCACGATGCGCAGGGACGCGGCGGACGCGCGGTCCATGGTCAGGAAACTGTTCTGCCAGCGCAGGCGCGCCCGTTCCCGCTCCGTGCTGGCCAGACGGTGGGCCAGGTTCGGATCGTCCAGCCGGTAGAGCGGATCGCCCGCCTTCACCATGGCGCCCGACTGCGGCAGTACCGCCAGCCGGGCGCCGGCCGGGGCGTAGAAGCCCGCCTGCTGGGCCGCGCGCAGCAGGGCGGGTGCGCGCACGCTGCCGCCCCAGGGCATCAGCGCCAGGGCCAGTCCCGCCAGCGCCAGCAGGCCAGTGCGCAGGGTGGCGCGGTTGAAACGCAGGCCGCTTCGCCGCTTGCTCCATTCCGTCAGTTCCCGCCAGATCGGCAGGCCGATGAACCACACGATTTCCACCGCGAACAGGAAGATGCCCAGGAACAGGAAGAAGCGGTAGATCCAGACGCCATAGGCATAGAGGATCAGGAAGCGCCTGAGCCGGCCGGGCAGTTCCTCCGGCACCGGCTCTCCCAGGCCGAACAGCGTCTCGCGCAGATGCCAGCGGGCCAGCGCGAAGGACCGGTCCTGGAGATTGGCCATGTCCAGCGCGTCGGACAGCAGGAAATAGCCATCCGGGTCCTCCAGCGTCCAGCGCGGGGCGCCATGATGGTCGGGCGGTGCGGGATGCAGGTTCAGCTCTTCCCGTAGCGGGGGCAGGGGAATGGGCCTGGCCTCGTCGCCGGCATTGGCCATGGCGATCGCCATCGCTACCAGCCCAGCCAGAGGCGCAATGCCGCCAGCGGCCGGCGCAGGACATGCAGGGCCAGCACCGTCCAGCGCCCCTCCAGCTTGGCGGTTCCCTTCAGGCCGAGGCGCACCCTGTCGTTGCCGGCCAGGCTGTCCTCATCGAAGCTGCCGGTCAGCCGATAGGCCATCATGCCGTAGCAGCAGGATGCCGCCCGCCGCCATCGCCCATTTGCGCCGGTCCTTAAGCCAGAGATGGCGCTTCGCCCCCTTGCCGACCAGCGCCTTCCAGGCATGGGCATAGGCGCCGGCGGCCAGGTCCAGCAATTGCCGTTCCCCCTAGCCGAACGGCTCGTCCCTTGCCACCAGCAACAGGCCGACGGGCGGCATGTCCGCGCCGGCCACCAGGGGCAGCAAGCAGGGCATGGGCCGGCAGGTGCTCCGCCCAGATCGCCACCTCGTCCGCCGGCACATCCTCGGCCGTCAGCGTCCGGGCCATGGCCTGTTCCGGCGTGACCGGTCCGGTTAGCGCCTCCTGGGCCGCGAACATGGCCTGCCGGTTGGCGCTGGCCTGCGCGATCTGCTGGTCCAGTGTCACCGGTTCGGGTGTCACCGAACAGCCGGCAAGCACCAGCATCGGTCAGGTTGGGGCTGTCGATATCCGTGACCGCCAGGCTGGCGGCCACGGTCGTGGACCCGCCGGCCACGATGCCCACCAGGTCCAGGGTGTTGTTCACCATGGGCGCCAGCTTGACATTGATGGTCGCCAGGCCCAGTGCCGTAGCCTGGGTGGCGCCGCCATTGGGGTAGGCCGTCACCAGCGTCACACTGTTGCCGTTCACCCGGTAGTGGCCGCTGTCCGCCCCGTCGGTGACGGTCAGGTAGACATCGCCATTGTAGGAGGCGACATCCATGACCCGGGCCGTGCCGCTGCTGAGAG
>NZ_JBLTYX010000045.1:0-10226 GCF_048066115.1 Niveispirillum sp. KHB5.9
CTCTCAGTTCCTTGAACATGATCCCAGACCACTTCCTACGCCGCGCGCTCATCGGCCACTCTCTTCAAGCTTGACAGCCAATAATGCGGACATGAGCGTCAGAGAAAGAACTCGACAAGTGGATGCAGAATCACGTGGGCATGAGTCAAACAAAAATGATGTGAAAAATTACAAATTAAAAATTGACATGTGTAAAAATTTTCAAACTACCGTAAGTAAATTTAAAATAGTGGTACAATAATTTTTTGGTTTCCTTTTTTATTCTGCGCAAATTTTTCAGGTCGTGGCGTGTTTTGAGGAAATACAATTCACGACGCCAAAATTATTCCCGCCCAGGGGTTCAGGTCCGTCAATTGCCGAGAGGCGGTCGTCAATTTTAGTCGCATTATATCAACATGTAATAGCAAATCTTCGTTCAAACTCCTTCATTTCAGCCTCTGTGAACGTCCGAACCTGCATGCGCAAAACATGCCGAAGTTTGATCCGACCGAAGTAAGCGTGCCGGTCAAGGATTTCGAGAAACGATGCCCAGATTTCCCGATAAATTTGGGGGCACACTTCCTTCTCAACAACGTATTCGGTTCCGGTAAGATCGCCATGCGGACACGACTTCAAAAATAGAATCTGATCCTTGATGTTGTCGAACACCACCTGAACGAATTGTGGGCACATTGAGTTGATGTCGATTGGCGTTACGCCGCACTCTTCACTTAGAAAATGACAGGCTTTGGCGTGATCCGTCTTTCGGATAGTCACTTCCTTGGAAATTTCTGCCTTTGAGGTTCCCCTCAGATCGGCGATTTTCCTTGCGAGAATGGAAAGGGCGGCAGCATCAATGACTTCGCGGTAGCGCATAATGGTTCACCATTTTGGATCGTCCCCTATTTATCACCGGCTTTTTGGGGTGAATTTTCGGTGCGGGAGCCTTGGCATGAAGATCGACTACTGCTCCGATCTCCATTTCGATAACGCCCTCTCGGGCGGCCCGCATGGTTGGTTGGGCGGGATCGACATTTCTGGTTGGAAAGCTGGCGGAGAGACATTGGTCGTGACCGGTGACACTGCCGAGCACGTGGACGATATGGTCGATTTTCTGAACGAAGCCGCCAAACAGTACCGCCATGTGGTCGCAGTACTGGGTAACCACGAAAATGGTAGTACCAAAAAATCCATCCGCGAGAATGTCCGCGTTCTGGACTGGTGTCCGGCATTGGTCGCCGAAATTGATGGGGTGAGATTTATCGGGGCTTGCCTCCGGCCGGACGACGCGGCGCAGGCAGCGGCAATTGCATCAGCTTTCAGCCACCAAGCCGACGCTGTTGTCGGAATCAGCCATTACCCGCCAACCCGACAGATCGCTGCGGTCCTGGGGCGGGATGTGGGCAGTGCCTGCGCATCGCTGCTGGACGTTCATGAGATCAGGGTCGGCAAACCCGCCACATGGATTTGCGGTCACCTGCACCTTGAATTCGATACGGTTATCCAGGATGTCAGGATCGTATCGAACCCGAGGGGCTATCGGGCGAGACGTCGGGACGGGTCAAGCTGGTCAGGCTTCCGGTGCATTGAGGTCGGCGGATAGACCGCCTTCCGGCGCGCCGGGCGTCGTCGAGAGTTGCGCCTTTTCCCGGATGAAGGCGTTCATGCGCTCTGCCAGCATCTCGCGGCGCAGGCGCAAGAAATCCCGATAGCTTTCAGTCTTCCAGAGATCGGGGATGGTCGGCACGCACTGGCTGCGGAGCGCCAGTTCACCCTGTTTCTGGACGACATCCAGCAGATAGGAGCTTGGCTCCTTGTTGCTGATCCGGCGGTTCGTCTGCCCGGTGATGAAGGCCATGTTGCCGATCTCGTTTATCTCGCCGGTTTCGTAGCCATGGTCCTTCAGCAGCGATTTCGGGATGATGTGGTGCCACTGGATGAAATGCAGCTTGCCTTGATGGGTGAGCGATAGGCCCAATCCGCTATACCAGTCCTTGGCGCCCGCCGCCTTCAGCGCCAGATAGGCCAGGGAGAAGAGTGGGCTGTTCGCGCCACGGGCCATCAGATCGGTTGGCTCGATATGCAGGCGACCGAATTGACGCCGCACCGGTTCGATCAGTGCCTTGATGTCCCCGGTGCGGAAGATGATGGCCAGGTCCTCATTCAACAGGGTTTCCGTCGATCCGCGTGAGTAGCGCCCGCGCGCATTCGCCACCAGCAACCAATGGAGCAAACGGCTCTGCTCCTCGGCGGTCAGCTTGTTGTCTTTCACGTGGCTGACGGCGGCCAGGGCGTGGATGAACATGGGTGACGATAGCAGCGTCTCGTCCTCGATCCCGGCGTTGCTGCGGAGGAAATTGATGGCGAAGCGCAACCCTTCCTGCGCCTGCTTCCACCCCTCTTTCAGCACCTCTATCGGGGTGGAAGCGACGCTGCGAAACAGACACTGCCTGGTGGCGAATACGACGATGGCGCGAACCAATTGGCCCAGTTCAATAGTGAACCAATTTTGTTCGCACTCGGCCTGGAACTCTTCCAACGCCCTGATAAGATTGGGCCAACGCGAGGTCATCTGTGCCAGGGCGAGATCGGACGACCGGAGTTTGGCGCCGAGCGAGTTCACCCGAACGAAAATTTCGGTGACCTCCTCATAGCTCATCTGTCGTTCCAAAACATGGACGACATACTGGTAGTCCTTGATGGCCCTCAGTTTTTTCAGTCGGTCGGAATATTTCTGGAAACGGGGGTCCTTGAACGACTCGATGCCAGCCTTCTCCAGGATGACGGCGTCATTGCTGGTGCGGAACACCTCTCCGACCGAAACCCAGTTTGGCAGGGCAGCCAGGGCGCGGCTGGCCACGACAAAGGTGCGACGATTCAATCGTTCCTGAATGCCGGGTTCGGACGCATCACCCTCGTCGGCGTCATCCGCCAGTTCGTCATCCGGCACCATCGATGTAGGATCGTCGCTATCGACCTCAGTATCGCCCACCGGCGGGCCATCGTCGTGATCCAGGTTGAACAGGATGTCGATGGGCCGCTTGCGTCCGCGCACGGCGACCGATGCGCCGCCAAGCACAGCAGTCAAGGAGGTCAGCCTTTGCTGGCCATCCAGCAGCAGCTTGCGCCCGGCAAAGGCGGTCGTTTCCTGCGCGATGGCGAAATCGCGGGTTGGGACAGGCTCATCCGTCTCCCACATCAGGATCGAACCACTGGGATAGCCCCGATAGAGCGAATCCAGCAGGTCGCGCACCCTGGTTGCCCGCCACACATAATGGCGCTGAATTTCCGGCAGCCGCAGTTCCCCGCGCTTGTACATGTCAACCAGGGTGCCGATGGAGATGTTCTGCTGCTGCATGATGATCAGGCCGAGGCTGGGATGACGGGCACTAGTTCCGTAGCGCGTTGCGATTATGGCCGCCCGACCACGACCGGAATAGCGATCTGGTTTGCCACTGGGGTGTAAAGGTCCACGTTGGTTCCGGGGGCGCGGATCGTGACGATCAGGGAATATCGTGCCTCGGTATCCCAGCGGTCCAGATAGGGCTTTTCCTTCCACCAACCACCGACGGGATAGATGCCGATGGCATCACGCCCGGCCAGATCAATGGCGGTGCCTGTCCACCAATCTGAGTGCAAAGAGCCACGGTCACGGATCGTGCCCAGCAGCCAGTTATTGTCCCCAGCGCCGGGGGTGAAGGGAAGGCCCTCCTCCTCCTCACGCGCCACCCGGTTGATCCGGCGCCGGAAATCGTCAACCGTTTCGGTCGCCTGCTTCACTGCGAATCGGAGATTATGGGAGGCATAACGATGCCGTCTCGTCCAACCCCGCTCACCAGGATTTGGTTCAACGAAATAGGACAAGGTGACCCGAAATTGGACCGGTGTTTCTCCGAGTGCGACCAATTCGCTCCGGGGCCATGGCAGCCGGTGCAACCGCATGTCCCGCGCCTTCGCGGTGCTCGATCCCTGTTCCTTGTCGAAGGGACGCAGTTCATCCTCAATCATCAGGGTGAGATCGTTGCTGGCACTGAGGATGGCACGGTCGAGATCGGGCACGCCATAACCGTACCGGCGTAAGAGGGAGTGCAACTCGGTCTTGGAGCGCCCGGCCATGCGCGCCCGCATCGCCTGTGTCCATTCAGCGGAATGGACGATCATGCCACGCACAGTTTCAGGCCAGAGATTGGGGCGAGCCGCCATGATACGGGCCGCCATGTTTGCCCCCAGGGCGGCGGCGGCACTGGTATCGCCCATCGTGTCCAGAAGCCGCCGGGCAGGCCGCCAATGGGTGGTCAACAGGCGCAGGTCGTCGATGGGCTCGGGTTCTTGCGCTCCGTCACTGGCAACATTTCCTCCCTCGAACACCACATCAGGCTTGATGGGCCATTGCCTGCTCCAGGTCACTGAGGTGCGAGAGCAGGGGGACAAGTCGCCCGGTGTGCCAACCGGTGCCCACCCGGCATAGTCGGGATCGGTGATATTGACCTTGTCAGTGAAAGCCCCCGCCGTCAGCGCATTCCATGCCTGTGCCGGGTCTTCCACTGGTTCCAGGTCGTTCGCGTCGGGATAGGTGGCCGGGTTCACCGCACTGCGGATATTGCCCGCCGATAGCACCACCAGTCGCCGATTGTCTTCGTCGAAGCAGAGTTGATCGACCGCCGACGACCAGGATGAGGGACGACCGGGAACCGGGTTGGCGCTGGTTACCGCCATGCAAACTACCCTGTGCCGATGCGGTGCCTGGGTTTCAGCGCGTGCCACCGCTTCCGTGGTGATGGCGCCATAAAGCTCGGGATCGTTCTGCCCATTGGGTGGCAGGATTTTGACGCTTTCCAACCGATGCTGAAGATCAACGGGCTGGGTGCCCGCAAACAGGGGGTGAAGATCGCCATAGATGGCCACGCCTGACATGGCGGTGCCGTGCCCGTTCCACAGCGTGGCGGTATCGGCCTTACCCCATGCGGGTTCGACGGTATGCATGTCCGCTTCGTCGAGGACGTTCTGGATCAGCGGGTGGCCCTGGGTCACCCCGCTATCCAGCAAGCATACCGCTGGCGCCGATCCACCGGGTGGGTTGACCCTGGCCAGAAGCTCGTCGCTCCATTCGGCCTGTTCGCCACCATCCATGCTGAGAAACAGCGCGGGCGTATCCTTGGCGAGGCGCAGTTCCGCCACCGCATCACAGTTCCGGATCAGCCGGGTCATCGCCGCCACATCAGCCAGCGCCAGTACCACATCGCGCTCACGGAAACTGACAGCATGCTCCCGGCGTTGGATGTTCAGCCGGTCAGCAACATGCATGAACCGTTCGCGCGTATCTCGACGTAGCCAGACCTCCCACCAGACCGGGCGACCCGGCAGCGGAAACAGTGCGATGTCGTCGGTGAACAATGATTGGACCGTGGCAAGCCGGACATTATCGATCCGGGCGACCAGCGCTTCATTCGCAGGATGACCAGTCCGCGTGTTTCGCGCGGGATCGCGATAAGCTTCGACCTTCTCCAGATAGTAGGTTTCGGCCCCGGCGGGCACAAATACTGTCGCCTCCAGGAAAGCATTCCCGCCGTCCCCATTCTCCTTCACGGACACCAGCTCGACGCGCTGAGTCCGGTTGCTCAGCTTGTCGATAGCCTCACTTTCACCGCGCGGCACGGTGACTTGCAGGTAGAAGCCCGGCTCACCGTCGGCGATGGTCGGCTCTCGTGCCCCCAGTTCCCCGCGCCCAGCCCGGATCGCCTGCGCAATCGCCGCCGTCAGCGCGGCTGCATGCTGCTCCCGGTCGCGGTAGGGCGGTTGCCGGGTCGTTGGCCGTGAGGGATTCGTATATCGTTCCGTCTCACCGCTTCCCTCGATGCGGAAGTGCGGCAGGTTGCGCGGCGGTGGGGGCATGGCGGAAGGGTCAATCCTGGTGGCGGGCGGCCTTCTGCCGTTCGGTCACGGCGGTCAAAAGGGCCGAGGTGGTAATCTTGGTGCTACCTGCAAGGATCGTCGTCTTGGCTGCCTCATCGGCTGCGCGAGCCGCCTCGGCATGGCTCAGTCCTTTGGCGGCATCGGCAACCTTGGACCAGGCCAAACGCGGTGCCTGGAATGCGGCCAGCCGGTTGCGCATCAGCCGTTCAAGCAGGCCCGCATCCGGCAGGTCATATTCGATCACATCGTCGAAACGGCGGAACAGGGCGCGGTCCAGCAGGTCCGGGTAATTGGTGGCGGCGATGATCAGGCTGTCGCTGTCATCCTGCTCCAGGAATTGCAGGAAGGAGTTGAGGACGCGGCGGATTTCGCCCACGTCATTCTCGCTGGACCGTTTGGCCCCGATGGCATCGAACTCATCGAACAGATAGACGCCACGGGTCATGCGCATGGCATCGAACACCAGACGCAGCTTTCCCGCCGTATCCCCCATGAATTTGGAAATCAGGCTGTCCAGGACCACGGTGAACAAAGGCAGGTGGAGTTCCCCCGCCAATGCCGCCGCCGTCATGGTCTTGCCCGCCCCCGGCGGCCCGACCAGCAGCAGCTTGCGGCGCGGTGAAAGCCCGTGGTTGCGCAGCACGCTCTGCTGGGTTTGCTCCAGCAATGTCCGGCGTAACCGGCCTTCGATCTCGTCAGTCAGCACCATGCTGGACAGCCGCACATCGGAATAGCGCACCGTCAGCAGGTTGGCCAATTCGCCCTTGGCCTGTACCAGGGGGACCGGGCCGGAGCGTTTGGGGACGACCGCCGATTTCCGTTCCTTGGCATGGTCGATCAGGTCGCGCAGCTCCTGCGCCAGCTTGCCATGGCCCTGCCGGGCCTCATGCGCCGCCAATTGCATGGCCACGGTGAGGAAATGGTCCTCGTCACCGGCGATGTG
Organism: Niveispirillum sp. KHB5.9; assembly: GCF_048066115.1. Lineage (NCBI taxonomy): Bacteria > Pseudomonadati > Pseudomonadota > Alphaproteobacteria > Rhodospirillales > Azospirillaceae > Niveispirillum > Niveispirillum sp. KHB5.9. Next base: position 6,836 of record NZ_JBLTYX010000045.1, read on the forward strand.
GCTCTTGAGCAGAGCGACGATGTGGCGAGACGTGGTCATGTGCGCTGAAACCGGGGATCGCTCCCCCCTTCTTCTACCGTCACCCCCGCATGGTTGCGAAGGGACACATTATGTGTCCCTCCAGGATACTGCCGACCAGGGGATTACTCCAGCGTCGGCGGCGACCCGCCCTCAATTTCGTACTCGTAAACCGACCGGTCATCGCCCCAGCCTGCCCTGGCCGCCTTTGCCTCATCATGATAGATGACGGTCCAGTCTGGCAGTGCCGCCTTGACCAGCCGGGCCAGCACAAGGCCCTGGGCCGCGAAATCATCCGGGGGGAAGGGTTTGGGATCGGGCATCCCATCTTCGCAATCCCGGTCATACCATGCAGCCCACGCCCGGATATCGGCCCGCAGCCCATCCGACAAGGGCAGGTCGTCGGGCGTGTGGGCATAGCCCTCGCTGTCCCACACGCCATCGGCAGCATAATCGGCCATGATGCGGACCCAGCGGTCAGAAAAGCCCGCCATCCGCCGCCCCTTTGGCTTTGCGGCCCCGCTTCACGGCGGGGGCAGCGGCGCGCGCTGCGCGGATGCGGTCCAGCAGTTTGGAGGCCGGTTCGTCGTTGGGGTCCTGGGGGACGAGCTGGCCGGTGAAGGCTTTGTCGAGGATGGAGGCGTCGAGGCGGCTCAAGCGAGATAGCGCTTGTATAGTTTCGTCGGCAATATGTTGAGCTGCTCGAAATCTCGTTTCTATTTGATGAACAATCTCTTTCTGCTCAGCATTACTTGGAATGGGAACAGGAAATGAACGAATGTCTGAAAGATTGATTCCTGTTTGGGCTACCCCCTTAATGTGCTTTGCCAGAAAGCGTGAGCCTTGGGGTGATGCCAAAAGATATGCAATAAAATCAGCGTCCATTCCTGGAAGAACAGGAATCATTGCCACTTCCCGGCTGATGTTCATTCCCTTCATGGTTTTCGGAACGACAGCAGATTCGCCAATGCTGCCGCGAATAGTAATTAGCACCTCTCCACCCTGCAAAACTGTTCGACCATATTCCGCGGAAATTGTTGGATCTACTTTCTTCAACATGGAGACATCAATCTCGAAATTTTTAATATCTCCACACCTGACAGTCGGAACTCCCCCTTCGACAGGCTTTCCAGTTTGAACAATTCCATAAGGAATGCCTCTAGTTTGGTGACAAATTTGTTCTAAAGTGGTGTATTGCCAAGGGGAATTTATGGAATCGTCTAAAATTTTCTGCGGCTGTTTGAATAATATCTCTCTCGTGCCACCAGTCTCCAGACGTTGGGCAATTAGGTTGGCAACGGTTTGAGATGGGTCAACAACGGAAGCTGACTTGTTGCGCCAATCTGCTGTCAGGTCACCCCGGAAGGCGGCTTCCAGCACGGCTTGGCGGTAGCGTTCGATCAGCCTGGGGATATGGGCGAGTTCGTCCCGTGCCCGCGATGACCGGGCGAACAGGGAGTCGATCTTGGCGACGATGCGGTGTTGTTCAGCCAAAGGGGGGACAGGAAGGCTGATGCCTTCGATCATTTCCTTAGTAAGGGCTTGCCGTGTAACGCCATAATTCTCACCGGCAACGAATACCTGCATCCGTGGTGATGATAGGTAACGAGACACAAAAGCGGGGCTTATCCCATCCAGGGGTCGAATTATGCACACATGCTGATTGACGCGTGCATTCTCCATTTCATTCGGAGCCTGGGTTACCCTGCCAATGGATGCCCCCGTAATGTTCAGCAATACGTCATCAGGCTGAACCGTAACACTATCAAGCGCCCGCGCTTGATCTTCATCCAAAAAGGCCAAGCCATCCTTTCGGAAGCCGGTGAAGTGCACATTCATGGAGCGGATAAGGGGGGTGCCATGCGTCTTATATGCGCGTTCACCCCCACGAGGGGTGGCCCCGCTCCCGATCTTTGAGGTCAAATGCCCGAGGGCTTCTGCACTCCACCCCTTCGGCAATTCCCCGCTCACTCTGCTGCCTCCTGCACCAACGTCACGTCCCCGCCCACTTCTTCCGTCAAGGCGGCGATCTCCTCCAGTGCTGCTTGCAGATGGCCCATGATGGCGGCGGCGATGTCCGTCGGTTCGGTCAAACCATCTTCCGGGTCGCCGCTGTCATCGCGCAGCCATGCGATATCCAGATTGTCATTGCGTTCGGCGATCTGGGCGCGGGTGAAGGCGCGCCAGCGCCCCGTCTCGCCCTGATCCACACGCGGCGCGCGGCCCAACGGGTCATCGCCGTAACAGGCCTCGAAATCCTTGAAATGCTCATCCGTCAACGGTCGGGTCTTGCCAAAGGCGGGCATGTCGGCCCGCATGTCATAGACCCAGGTTTGTTTGGTGTTACCCCTGGCCGCCTTGCCACGGGTGAAGAAGATGACGTTGGTCTTGACGCCCTGGGCATAGAAAATGCCCGTGGGCAGACGCAGGATGGTGTGCAGGTCGCACCAGTCCAGCAGCATCTGGCGCAGGGCGCGGCCTGCATTATCCTCGAACAACACATTATCCGGGATCACCACGGCGGCGCGACCGCCGGGCCGCAGGGCGCGGATGATATGTTCGACAAAGGCCAATTGCTTGTTGGAGACATCGGCGGTGACGGAAAAATCCCCGCGCGTCGGCCTGCCACCGCCCTTCTTGGTGCCAAAGGGCGGGTTGGTGATGATCACATCGGCCTGACCCAGCGCCTCCCCCTCATGCGACAGGGTATCACCCTGCTGCACGCCGGAACCGCTGTCGCCGGTAATGCCATGCAGCATCAGGTTCATCAGGCACAGGCGGTGGGTATCCGGCACCAGTTCCAGCCCGACAAAGGCGTTGTTGCGCTGAAAAAAGCGCTGCGCCTCGGGCAGGGCGAACAGCCCGTCCGTCTTGCCCTTGATGTAATGGTCGGCGGCAACCAGAAAGCCCCCGGTCCCGGCGGCGGGGTCCTGGATCACCTCCCCCGCCTGCGGCTTGATCAGGCGGATGATGCTGTCGATCAGGGGGCGGGGGGTGAAATATTGCCCGGCCCCGCTTTTCTTCTCCGCCGCGTTCTTTTCCAGCAGCCCTTCATACAGGTTGCCCAGCCCCTCTTCCCGCGCGCTGAACCAGTCCAGACCGTTAATGGCCTCGACCAGCGCTTTCAGGTCTGTCGGCCTTTTCAGGCGGCTTTGCGCATCAACGAAGATGGCCAGCACCAGCCCGCGTCCCTTGGTGCCCAGGTCCAGCAGCAACCGCTTATAGAAGTTCAGTTGCTCCATGCCCTCCCGCTGGCGCAGATCTTCCCAGCGCTGGCCCACTGGCAACTGGCTCTCGCCCCCCGTCTCCGCCAGCATCTTCAGGAACAGCAGATAGGTCAGCTCGGTGACGTACTCGTTGTACGAGACGCCAC
>NZ_JBLTYX010000046.1:0-10073 GCF_048066115.1 Niveispirillum sp. KHB5.9
GTTGCGGTCCACCACAAAACAGACGCGGCGGAAGCGTTTGGATTCCAGCAGGCGGGACAGCATGGCGATGGCCAGCTTGGTCTTACCGGTGCCCGTGGCCATGGCCACCAGCATCTGCCGTTCATCATCGGCCAGCGCCGCTTCGACCTTCTCGATGGCCTTTCGCTGATAGGGTCGCAGGTCGAAACCGAAATTCATCGGCATGGCGGCCAGCGCCGCATGGGCGGCATCCCGGTCCATCGCCAACTGGCCGCGCAAACCTTCCGGCGTTGGCCAGTCGGTCAAGGCCCGGCGACGGTTGGTGGATTTACGGGTGTCCCGGAACCAGATGCCAGACTCGGTCTCAATCTGCTTCAGGTAATCACGGCCATTGGTGGCAAAGACGAAGGGAACGCGGAACTCACTGGCCAACCCGACAAGCTCCATGCCCTCGGTCGTCTTCAGACCCTTCGCATAACGCTCGGCTTGGTCGATGGAGGCAGAGACATTCTTGCGCTGCCGCTTGGCCTCAACTACGCCCACGCAGGTGGTGTCGAGGAACAGCGCATAATCGGCGGGGCCGGTCTCGGTCGGCCATTCCGCGATAGCCATGGCTTTGCCCTTGGCGGGGCGGGCACCGGATTTGAAGGTCAGGGCCTGACTATCGACACCCCAACCCCGGTCGCGAAGTTGGCGGTCAATGATGGTACGGGTCGCTGACTCGTCCAAGTCGATGGCGGCGGCAGCAACCTTCGCAGCCTCGACGACGGCGTCAATACTGGCCGGGGCGGCGGTCGCCGCCCGCTGGGCTGCCTCCAACTCCTGCTGAAGTGCCGCGTGCTTGACCTCGAACGCGGCCAACTGCTGTTGCAGCGCCTGCTTCTCTTCGGCTTCCAGGCGGGCTTTCTCTTCAGCGGTCTGGCGGGCCTGTTCTGCTTCCTGGGCTGCCAATTGCGCACGCTCGGCGTCCGTCATGGACTGCCGATACTGCTCACGCAAACGCCTCAACTCCTCCGCCACCACGGCATCCACACGTCGTGGATCGGCGGGGGGAACAAAGGGCTTGGGCTGGAACCCCTGGTTCTTGTCATAGGCGCGGTGGAACCAGATCGACAATTGCCACGCCAGTTTCAGGCCGGTGAGCGCCGAATTCTGATCCCCGAAGCCCTGATGGGTCGCCTTATTGCCCATGAGCCGGATTTCATGGAACAGGCGGGCCGCATCACGCGGGATCGCCCCGCGATCCTCCAGCCGGTGAAGCAGGTCATTCTGATTTTCACCGGTGCCCTGATAGGCACCGATCCGGGCAGCGACGGTCTGGGCCATCACTTCGCCGAACTGACGCAGCTTGATCAGCGCGGTATTGCCGTCCGACCGGAAATACCTTTCGGCCATCGACCCCAACTCAACAAGCTGGGTGTGACGGCTCAAGAAGCTGAAATTCGGTGAAGGGGTCCCCATCGACACTACCTATTTCGGCGAACAGGCCGGAGAGTATAGGCAACTCCAACGGGCAGCAACATTTTGCGCTACAAGGGTTCGATCTCATATAAGTCTGTTCGCGGCGTGTTGCAGCGGCATTCACAACCGGACTGACTGGTTACGCGCCACGATGTGACTAAGCGACTTGCATTGAGCGCGTCATCCCTCCCCGAAGCGCCAGACGGGAACACCCATCTTGCGGGCCTTATCGGCTAGGTTCTGGGTGATGCCGGAGCCTGGAAAGGCGATGAGGCCGATGGGCAGGGTTTCCAACATCTGGTCGTTGCGGCGGAAGGGCGCAGCCTTCTTGTAGCGGGTCCAGTCGGGCTTGTAGACGATCTGGGGAACGCGACGGTTCTCGGCCCAGCAGGCGGCGATTCGTTCGGCACCCTTGGGGCTGCCGCCATGCAGCAGGACCATGTCGGGATGCTTCCCATGGACCTTGTCCAGGGCCGCCCAGATGCGGTCGACATCATTGCAGTCCACCCCGCCGGCGAAGGCTACCTTGGGGCCAGGGGGCAGCAACAACTTGGTGTCGGCATGGCGGCGGGCGGCGATATGGTCGCGGCTGTCGATGATCGCTGCCGTCAGGGTGCGGTGGTTCAACTGGGAGCCCTGGCGCGGACGCCAGGTGGAGCCGGTCAGGGCCTCGTACATCTCGGCGGCGGCGTCGCGGAAGAACTCGAAGGCGTTGCGGCGTTCGATCAGGCCCAACCCCTCGGCGGTCAGGCGTTCCAGCTCGACGGAGCGGATTTCTGAACCGTCCTGTTCGGTCTGGCTGCGCTGCTGGGCCTGTTCGTTGGCGTCCAAGTCACGCTCCAGGTTGCCGATGCGGCGGTGGAAGACATTGACGCAGGCCCAAAGCAGGTCGTCCAGGTCATCCTCCAGCCGGGTGCCGGTCAACAACCCGGCCAGGGTCTCCAGGCAGGCCCCGATCTCGGCCCTGGCCTGATCGGCCCCGGGCAAGGGGCGCGGGTCGGGCTCGTCCTGGAACGGGCGATAGCCGTAAAGCTGCAATTCCTCCAGCAGATGGGCGGAAGGGGCGGCCTCCGTAAGGCCGTCGCTGGCGGGGAATGGAGATGTCGTGCGGCTGGTCAGCATGGCAGTCACCGGATTTGTGGGCCGCGCCGGTCGCGGCCTTCCTGGGGAGCGCCCGCCAGGGTTAAGCCCGGCCCCGCACCCCTTGCGGGCCGCAGCGCCAGCGGAGGACGGCCTCTGGCCGTTGCGGGACCGGGCGACCCTGGCAGATCCCCAACCTGGAAGGCCGCCTTCTCGCGGCCCACCCTTCCCGGGTGGCGTGACGATGCTGTGCGCCGTGCAGGGCCCACCGCTCCCGACGTTGCAGATGCCCGGGCCCTATCCGCAGGGCAGGAAGGTGGTTGTATCGCCCTCGGCCAATTGCGGGACGATCCATTCGCGCAGCGCCATCAGCCCATAGGCCATAAGGTCGCTGTTGAGATCGTCCAGCCGGGGCCGGAGAGGCAGGACCGTCAGCGCGGCGGCGTGGCCACGCGACGACAGCCGGGCAAAGGCCCACTCCCCCGCCGCATCGACATCGCAGACGACATAGAGCCGACGCAGCAGTGCTGGAAAAGTCCAGGCGGCGAGATGGGCGGCGGACAGGGCTGCAACGACTGGCAGCAAGGGCAAGACCTGACGTAACGACAGCATCGTCTCCAGCCCCTCCCCCGCCGCCATGACAGGCCCGGCGGAGCCAAAGCGCACGGCATTGCCCAGCAGTTGACCCATCGCACGGCGGGGATCATCCAACGCAGCCTTGTCCCCATCGGGGCTAAGCCAGGTTCGGTGCAACCCCGTGACGTGATTGCTGTCGTCGGTGACCGCAGCGACCAGCGCGGGTAGGCTGATGGTGCCGGACGGCTCCCAGCGATGGCAACGCGGATGAAACCGCAGCGCCGGTTCCGGCCGGTACAAGACAATGCCGCGCCTGGCCAGGTAGCGTTCCGCCAAAGTGCCCGGCAAAGGCTTGCTGGCCGCAAACAGACGTCGGCAGGCTTCGGGTGAACCTTTGGGTGCCATCGCAGTGGTGACGGTTCCGGTGACCGGCAGCGGCAGACGCAGAACCGCCCGTGCTTCCACCATGGCTTCGCGGATGGATAGGCCCCGATTCAACGCGATCAAGTCCAGCAGGTCGCCATGCCCCCCTGTGGCGGCATCGGTCCAGGACCCGGCGCTGGGACCCGTCAGGCGGACATAGAGGCTGCGCCCGTTATGACCTTGCACATCGCCGACCAGCCAATAGCGCCCCTGCCGCCGACCATTGGGCAGAAACTGACGGCATATGGCTTCGGCGTCGCAGGCCAATCGGCGCGAGAGATCGCCAGCACTTTCCATGGGACACCTCCCCAAAGGGAAGGCCCGGCACCGTGGCCGGGCCAAGGGTCGGGGATGTCAGTTCACTCCGCCGCGACGGGCAGGTTGGCATCCGCAACGGCGTCATCCACAGGCGTAACAACTTCCGCCTTCGGCTGACCCGGCTTGCGCAGCAGTTCCGGCAGCCAGCCGGTGCCCGTCAGCAGTTCCTGCGCATGGGCCGCCATCTCGGGCTTCTTCAGATGTTCGATGCGTTGGGCTGCCTCGGCTCCCTTCGCCTCCCGGACGGCTTCCAGGATGCGGGCCTTGGTGACGCGGCCCAGGAAATTGTCCACGGTCGGCACCCAACCGGCGTCGGCCATATCCAGGTCCAGAACGCCCGCCAGCGTATCGGCATGGTTCAGGCGGCCATTGTGGCGGTTCCAGTTCTCATGCACGGCATTCACCGTGCCCGCCACGCAATGGGCAAACAGGGCAGATCGGCTGTCGGCATCGAACCCCACCAGCACATCCCACAGCTCGGTGGCCCGTGCCGGCATCTGCTGCCGCCAGTTCTCATGCCGGTCCACGATGGCGGTCGCGGCGGCACAGTCGCGCAGGCTGGGTTCCTGGAGCACCGGCACCGTGCCACGGGCGCTGATTTCCAGACAACTGGCATAGGAGCCGGGATAGAAGGTCTCCAGGCACAGCGCGTGCAGTACGGCCAGGAACGCCGTGTCGGGGTCCCGCGCCAACGCATCCCGCAGGGCCAGGGTGCGATGGGTGGTGAGTTCCATCACCAACCGGTCGGACAGGGGCTTCATGCCCTCATCCTCGGGTTCCGCTTCCTGGCTGACACTCGTGCCGGTATAGGCGGCATGGGCAGCAGCAGGTTGGGTGACATCGCATTCCGACGTGCCATCCACCGGGATAACCTCCTCCACCGGCGGTTCATCTTCGCGGCGAACAAACCCGCGTTCCACCCGCAATTCGCCTTCCGCGTTGACACGAACATAGCAGCCGGCCCGCGCCATCTCGTCGGGATCGAAACGCTCGGGCCGCTCCTCCAACTGCGCGATTTCAGCCGACAGGGCCGTCAGCCGCTGATCGACCTCCTCGGGGATGTCCTCGCCCGTATCATGCTCCTCGGCCAGCCGTTCATACTCGGCCGTCAATTCGGCGTACCGCGCCTCCTCTTCCTCCGTCCGGGGGACGATCTCAGCCTTGAGGCGGCGCTGGCCGACGGTGTGGCCATAGAGGAAATCGACATTCACCTCGACCCATTTCCAGCCCTCCGCCATCACCCCCTCGGCAGCCTTGGCCAGCTTTTCCGCCACCAGCCGTTCCAGCAGCGGTACGTCGCCCAGCCAACCGCCCTCGTCCGGCGTGAACAGGTCGCGCATCACCGGACCACCGGCGGCGATATAGGCTTCCAGCCCGGCAAAGCGGGCACGCTTGTCATAGGCGTGGATGCTGCTGGCCGTCAGGGCACGACGGATGTGGTAGGGCTCCTTCTGCCAGGGCTGGGTCAGCGATGCCCAGACCTGTTCCTGTCGCTCATGGCTGTCGCTGACGCTGAAGGCCATCAGCATGTCGAGATTCATGCCATCCTCGGCATAGATCTCCAGCAGCTTGGGCGAGACCGACGCCAAGCGCAGCCGCTGTTTCACCACCGCCGGGGTGACAAAGAAGCGGGCGGCGATGTCCTCTTCGCTGAGGCCCTTGTCCATCAGGGTCTGGAAGGCCCGGAACTGATCCAGCGGGTGCAGCGCCACCCGTTGCAGGTTCTCCGCCAGACTGTCCTCCTCGCCCAGCCCTTCGGTGCGGATGACACAGGGGATGGGGGCGTTGCGGGCCAGGCGCTTCTGCTTGACCAGCAGTTCCAGCGCCCGGTACCGGCGCCCACCGGTGGGGACCTCATACAGCCCGGTTTCCTTGCCCTCCCCGTCAACCTGCGCCCGGACGGACAGGCTTTGCAGCAGGGTCCGGCGGGCAATGTCCTCGGCCAGATCGGCGATGGACACGCCCGCCTTGACGCGGCGGACATTGGCCTGGGAGAGGACCAGCTTGTTGAAGGGGATATCCTGGGACCGGCTCAGGATGATCTTGTCAGCAGCTTTGGTGGCCATGGGTTTTCTCCATGACGGGCGGATGGAAGCCTCTCTCCCATCTCATCACCCGTCACGAAGCCCCCAGCCTCCTCTGCCTTTATGCCCGCCGCCGGTCAGGCAACCCGGTCCAGCAGCTTCTTGGCCCTGGCCTCCATGTCCAACCGCGCATCCTGGTGCGGCTTGTCACGGGCCACCGCCGTGATGCCCTGCACGAAGTCAAAAATGCTCTCCGGCTTGCGCCCCTCCTCTGCCAGCACGGTGTCGATGATCTTGCCCGTCTCGGCCTTGGAAAAGCCGCGCTTGCGCAGAAACTCCTCCCGGTCGTCATCTGACCGCGCCACGATCTGTTCACGCGATGCCTTGATGCCGTTGATAAACGGCATGGGCGACGAATTGGCAAAACGGGTCAGGGCGGGGGCAGCCTCATGGGCAAAGCGGGAGGCGGCATATTTGGAATGCCGAATGGTGATCTCCTGGAAATCCTCCACGCCCCACAAGTTGCGATTTTGACAGACCGCGCGCAGATAGAAACTGGCCATGCCCAGGGTCTTGGCCCCCACCTCGCTGTTCCAGCAATAGAAGCCCCGGAAGTACAGGTCCGGCGACCCATCGGGCAGTTGCCCCGCCTCAATCGGATTCATGTCATCAACCAGGAACAGGAACACGTCACGGTCACTGGCATAGAGCGTGGTCGTGTCCCGCGTGATATCCACACGGGGATGATAGATGCCGGTCGACCAGTCCAGCACGCCGGGCACCTTCCAGCGCGTATCGCCGGTGCCGTTGCCGGCGATGCGCTGCACCGCCTCGACCAGTTCATGATCGTAGATGCGGCCATAATCCGGCCCGGTGACGGCGCGCAGCTCAACCCGTCCGTCCTCAATCTCCAGGGTCTTGACCTGCTCGGCCCGATGCGCGGTCAGACCATATTGCAGGTTGATCCCGGCCAGCGCCGCCGGAAGCTGCCGAAGATAGGCGGCAGGTGCCCCCACCAGCCCGGCCAACTGCCCGAAGCTCCAATGGGTGGGTGCCACCGGGCGCTCACCACCCGGCAGCAGCAGCGACAGCCGTTCCGGCGCATCGCTGCGCGCCTCCACCCTGATATCGGCACTGGCCAGGGTACGTGTCCGGCTGCGATCCGTGCGGGTCTTGACCGATGCATAGAGGTCGGACAGGGAGAGAAACCGCTCATCATCGGGCCGGGAGAACCATTCCGACGATACCCTGCTGTTGCGCTGGCCACGGTTCACATCCACCCGGTAGCCGCGCGCGGCGTCACGGGGATTGTCGAGGATTTCCACCTGGGTCATGGCACATCTCCATGACGGGTGCCGAAGGCCACTCCTCCAGCCCAACCCGTCACGAAAGCCCAGGCCGCCTCTGACTTTACCGGCTCACCGGGGACACTGGTCCAACGGCGTCGGGGGCTCAAACCCGCCCCGCCACAGACCCACGGCGATAAAGCGAGGGGAACTTTCCGAACCGCTGAAATCGGCAGTGCCATACCGGCAGGCCAGAGCCCACCCCGCCCAGACCATACGTTCCGACAAATGCTTGCCACCGACATAGCAATCGGACAGGTCCGTCTTGCTAGGCCGGGGGCGACAAAGGACCGGCGTGCCGGTGACCAGCTTGCGCAAGCCTTCCACCGCCTGTTGACCACAGGGCCAAGTCTGACCTTTTCGATCCAAACATTGCTGGTTGACCAGCGGCACCACGATCCCGGCCAGCCGGTGGCGAACACCGGCAATCTCAATCAGATCGGCCGCGATGACCGTGGCCGATCCCTCCTGTTCTACCCGGCCCTGGGGCCAATAGATGAAAGCGCCCGTGCCGACGCCCACCAGAACCAACGCGGACAGCGCGATCTTGAACAGCTTCATGGCAAAGCCCTCCGTCACATCATGGTTGCGGTCAAAGGGCGGGACCTTCTCCCACCCAGACCCTGACACCCACGCCCGCCGCCCTTTGACTCTGACCCGTCAGGCCAGCAGATCCCGGTAGCCACCGCGCACCATCCGCCGTCCCTCGCGGATGAGCCGTTGGACCCGCAGCCGCAGGCAATCAGATCCGCGCGACCATTCGGCAGCGACACGCCTTTCCCCGAAGAGCGCTACGGCGATGTCACGCTGGGACGCGCCGGAACCGACGGCATCCACCGCGCGCAGTTTGTCGATCCAGCGCCTAACCAAAGGTTCCGGCGGGTAAAGGCTGCGCGGCATTCGACGCAACCGACAGCACAGGCACAAACGGCGCAGGGACAGCACCTTCCGATCCATCTCCTGCAATCCGGTCAGTGTGCAGCGGAGGCGCACGGGGCCGTCGAGAACCGTCCCCTCGGTGACCCAAAGTTGCAGATGCCGAAGGCCATCTGACAACATCAAATGCTCGTCCCCGTCAGGTTCCTTGACGACGGTTGCGAGGGGCCGAACCGCTTCCAGGTCGAACAGGTCGTCTGTCGCCGTCACAGCTTTCGATGGCTCTGCGGCGACCGTGAGAACCGACGGGCATGCTTCGGGTTGCCAGTAGGCTTTGGCATCGCTGGTAATGTGGGCGAAACATCAACACCCAGGTCATCGCATGAGAGGCGGCGTCCAATCGCACCACGGTACGGTCGATGCTTGTCAGGCAGGTGCTGGATTTCAGGGCCTCCTTGAAGCCGCCATTCCGTTTAAGCCATTGCCACGCCCAGCCGGGCCGGTCCATATGCTGCAATGATTGATAGGCCGCAGCATCCTGCCAATCCGGCACAGATAATGCGGCGTCAACCGGGTTCCTGTTCTGCATGGGCTGCCATCTCCCAACAGGCTGTGCGGCGATAAGGCACAGCGGTGGAACGATACCGCCAACTCTCAAGCTGGCCGTATCGATGATTATCGATACGATTTCCCCGGAAAACTTTCACGAAACCGGCATGACTGTCGAAATTCCGCTGAATTTCGTAGCCCCAAAACAATGAAATTACACGTAATTTGTTCGCAAAGTTCGACAATAAGACTTAACGATAACTCTCTCGAATATACGCATTCAGTCTATATAGAATTTACCTGCCTCAGCCTCTATTTCGCCTTTAGTGTCGGCAATCATCAATCAAAACAAGAAGGGAGATCATCGCATAGCTATATAAGGGTATTCTCATGGATACACACAGCTTCATAGACTTCCAATCCGACAGATTACCCCGTGGCATCCAGCCGCTGCATCGTGTCCGGCACGACGGCTACGTCATCGGACGCTATCTGCTGGATGAATGCGCGGACGCAAAACTTGGGTCTCCCCAACTGACGCTGATCCAGCATGACGGGCCCTCTTTTACGTTGCGGTGGCATCCGGTTGATCAGGTTTCAGCCATTCAGCATCGCGTCAAACCGGGGCAGATTCATCTCACACCGCCTGAGCGCATCATTCAGGTCTCCTGGTCCGGGCGGCAGCCGGTATTCATCGTGGCACTGGATGTTGGTTTCATCACCGGCCCCGCCTGCGAGGGCACCATCGAAATCCTCGACAGTATGCCTACGCAACTCGATATCCAGGACACGCGGATCGGACACATTCTCGAAATCCTCAAAGAAGGACTGGAACAGTCAGCATCTGCTGGGACCCTGACGCTGGCCTGTGTGCTGCTGGTCGGCAGGTTGCTGGAAATTTTCGGCAGCAAACCCATGCCACCCGCTGTCAATGGTGGCCTGGGCGTTTCGCGCCAGCGGCGGATACTTTCCTACATCGACGCCCATCTCCAGGACGATCTGACCTTGGAGCGACTTGCAGCCGAAATTGATCTCAGCCCCGACCATTTTGGCCGTGCCTTCCGAGCCAGCCTGGGTGTGTCCCCACTACGATATATCGCCCAGCGGCGATTGCAACGTGCCAAGGCGCTGCTGCTTGATCCAGGCATGTCCATCACCGACATTGCCATGGCGCTCGGCTTTGCCACTGCCAGCCATTTCACCAGCAACTTCCACAAGGCGACTGGAACAACGCCCTCGCAATGGCGGCGAGATCGGCGGTGATAGGTTACAGCCCGATTTGACCGTTTTATGGAGCGACCGCAGCGGCCCCGTATGGCGCCAACTACGCTCATTTTCACTTTCATCTGGTAGCTATATGGTAGCTAGGCGATGTTTTGGGGTGGTTTTTGCGGACAGCAAAAAGCCGCTGATTCTTGTTTGGAATCAGCGGCTTAAGCGT
>NZ_JBLTYX010000047.1:0-8991 GCF_048066115.1 Niveispirillum sp. KHB5.9
CTGGCCGTCTGCGCGCCCGTCTATATCCTATCGATCGTAGCCATGATCGGCGCCTCGCAACTGGGCGACCCGGATCTGGTGATGGGGTGGCTGGTGATGCTGCATGTCTTCATGGGGGCGGCGGTGCCGGCGTGACCCTGACCTCCACCAATATCGCGCTGAAGCTTTCGCCCCGAGGCAGCGCCACCGCCTATATTGCGGTCAGCGCCACCGTCACGGCGGTGGCGGCGGGGATCGCTCCTATCCTGGGCGGGTTGCTGGCCGACTTCTTCACCGAGCGCAAGCTGGAACTGCTGCTGAGCTGGACCAACCCGCGCGGCGTCTATGATTTCCCGCTGATCCTGACCAGTTGGGACTTCTATTTCCTGCTGGCCGGCCTGTTCGGGTTCTACGCCATGCACCGGCTGACGCTGGTCGCCGAGCAAGGGGAGATCGAGCCGCGCGAGATGATGGGCGAAGTGTTGAACGAGACTATCCGTAGCATCCGCAACATCTCCAGCGTCGCAGGCCTGCGCGGGGCGACCGCGATACCACCGTCGCTGCCGCGTGACGCCCGCGTTCGCCTGCGTCTGGCGCGCGCCCGGGGCCGCATCGCCCTTCAGCGACCCCAGAATGTCGCGCAGCCTGTCCTTGCGGACGCGCAGCGACTGGTCGCGCAAGTCGCGGCCGGCATCGAACAGCAGGTCGAAGCCGAAAAAGGGTAGGTCGTCGGTCTTCCCGTCCGCCAGGGCCGCCTGCAGCGACGCGAAGTCGGACACGCCATCCGCGTCCAGCGCGATGACCTCCCCATCCATCAGCAGGTCGGGCAGGGTGCCGGCCGCTTTGGCCAATGCTGGGAAACCGTCGGCGGCGGGAAGGGGCTCGCGCGATCCCTCCCCGGTTGCCTGTGCCTTATGCCTGGCCTTCAAAACTGGTCGCTGCCGCTAGAAAGCCCGATGTCGGCGACTGCGTCCACTGAGAGCATATCCAGTGCGTGTTCGAACCATGTGACGGCAATATCTCAAAAATGGTGTGTTGTCTGAAATATGCATCGGCGTGCCACTTAATGAGAGGAATAAAAATACTCAGAAAATCGTAATAAAAATAGATCGCCACATGATCGTAGACCGCCGGAGTGTCTCCAGCGGGTTTTGTTTTGAAGGAGCCGGTCACTTTATGATCACAGGTCTCGTGTTGTAACTTCTCATGGTGGAATTTGTTCTGATGGTGATGATTTTTCATTTGCATAGCTATTGTTAGTAATAGAGATGATAGTTATAAAGTTACTTATGTGTTTTGAGGCTCCGGCCCTACTATCCCCCTCAAGCCGCGGCAGCAGATCATCTGCCAGCCAGGTGAAGGCCATGAACGCAGCTTCTGATGCCTACCAATTACGCCATCCAACAAGCCTACACCCCTTACCCGCCCATCAGTGACCGGGACCCGGTCATCGAAGGGAATGACGACAGCAATCATCTGCTGGGCACTGCGTCGGGCGACATCATGATCGGTCATGCCGGCGCCGACACGCTTGCCGGCGGCGGCGGGTTCGACGTCATGACCGGTGGTGCCGGCAATGACTGGCTGCATGGCGCGGCCGGTACGGATGTCGCCGTCTACCGTGGTGCGCTGGCCGATTACAGCTATGAAGTCGTAGGCGGTACCGTCACGCGGATCACCGACCTGCGGGCGGGTTCGCCCGACGGGTATGACCGGCTGACGGGCACCGAATTTCTGGTCTTCGGTAAGGAAACCTATTTCGCGTCCTTCATCCCCGGCGCCCCATCGGGTGATGATGCGCGCGCACAGGCCGCTCCCGCAGAAGGTGGGATCAACCTGCAGGCCAGCGGCGGTCCCAATGGCTGGCTGCTGGACCAGGAGTTCTACCTCAAACAGAACATTGATGTGGCGGAGGCCGTCTCCAGGGGCGAGACTACCGCGCAGGCTCACTGGGAAACCTATGGCCAGTACGAGGTGCGGTCACCCAATGGCCTGTTCAATGCCAACTATTACCTGGCCAACAATGCCGACCTGTCGGCGGCCTTTGGGACCGACGAGAAGGCGGCACTGAGCCATTGGCTGACCTATGGCATTGGAGAGGATCGCGACTCCACGGCGATGTTCAGCAGCCAGGCCTATCTAGCGGCCAATGATGACGTGGCGGAGAGCAACTTCACCGCGGTGGAGCATTTCCTGCTCTATGGCCATAACGAGGGTCGCGCGGCCACCGTCGACAGCGCGTGGCTGGGCCTGGCCTAATCACTGGCGGCGGGGAGGGGGCTCGCGCTATCCTGCGTGTCCCCTCCCCGTTTCGCCTGTCCATTGATGACCGACCTTCACAGCCTGATCGACGCGCTTGCCGGCACCCGCATCCTGGTGGTGGGGGGATGTCATGCTCGACCGGTTCATCCATGTGTTGAGCGTCGGGCCATTTAATTCCGATTATCTCCCATTTGGCGGGATCAAATGGCGGAGCACTGAACAATTATGCGGTAAACCGGCCCGTGATCCTGACTGGTGAAATGGCTGACTGACTGGCACTGACGCGCTGGACCCCGGCCTATCTCAAGGAAGCCGTCGGCGCGCGGCCGGTTGAATTCCAGGGCGGGCGCACGGGCGACCAGCACTTCGAGAGACAGAAGGACGCCCATCGGCGCGAAGCGCCGTTCGGTGCCTTCATCGACCAGATCCTGCGGCCCGGCGCCGGAAACGACCTCTACCTTACGGCCTACAATTCCGAGCGCAACGCCGATGCCCTGGCACCGCTGCACGGCGACCTCGGGTTCCTGGACAAGTTCCTTGATCGCCAGGTTGCCGTTCCGCATGGAATGATGTGGATCGGGCCGGCTGGCACGGTGACGCCGCTGCATCACGACCTCACCAACAATTTCATCGCCCAGATCGTCGGCCGCAAGCGGCTCAGGCTCGCCCCCGCCGCCCAGGTCGGCAAGCTCTACAATGACCGGCATGTGTTCAGCGAAATCGCCGATCTCGACGATCCTGGCATCGATCTGGCGCGCCATCCCCGCCTGGACGGGCTGCGCCTCTATGACGTGCTGCTGGAACCGGGCGAAATCCTCTTCGTGCCGTTGGCCTGGTGGCATCAGGTCAAGTCGCTCGATTTCAGCGTGACCATCACCTTCACCAACTTCCGATGGCGTAACGATGGCCATGCCGGTTACCCGCAAGGATAGAGGGCCGGAACCCCCTGCCAAGCCGGGCGGCGGCGGCTTCGGGTTCGATGCGAGGCGCGAAACCATGGCCTCTGGCAGATGCAAGGTTATCGATATCCGCTGCCAAAGGGGTATTTGGGCGGCGCTCAGGCTGCCGGCATGCTGTTCAAGTCGCTCGATGCCGAAAAGTTCCGCGCGGACGGGGGCCGTGGGTCCGTCCAGGGCGGGACCGGCGGTTGCGGCCCGAATGATAGGCATCATCGGCAATCTCCCACCCGGGTGGCCCTGATGTCATGGCTGCAGGCCTCGGGTTGGAAACGGCACAAGCGCATGCCGTGCCGGAATCATCGGAAAACAGATTTAGTGGTGCCACTCGGACCGGGCCGGCAGGTCGCCGCCGACATCGACATGGACGGCATCGTCAGGCGGCCGCTGGCGCTTGTCGGAAAATCGCAGGCTGAGGCATCGCCCGTCAGCCGTTCGCAGGGACAGGTCCCGGCGGCCGAATATCTCCCGCAGGGTTTCCGGCGCCAGCCGGATTTCACCGGCGCAGACAACCTCCCCGGAAAGCTCAAGAAAACCTTCGAAATCATAGTTGACCGGGGCGATCAGCTCATCGCCGCATGTTAGGGTGCCGGCACTGCGAAGCCCGCCAAGATATTGCATGATCAGTCTCATTCTCCGGCAGGAAGAATTATGGGCGTGCGATCGGCCTTGAGCACCGCTTCCAGTTCCTTGGTATCGATGGGAAGAGCCTGGCGAATGGAACTGAGAACGCCGATGGCGGGCGTGTGGAGCCTTGCCGACGTGCGCCGGTAGGCGGAAAAGGACAGGCCGCTGATCTCTTCCTCATCGATTTCCAGACGGTAGACCCCGACGGGCAGCAGGCTGTCGAACGAGGTGAGGGCAAACGGATGTTCGAACGTGACCGTCATTTCCTTCGTGCGGATGGGCATGGACTGATCCTTCCATTTGAAAGAGGGTGGCGGCGACACATAACGGTATCCGTTTTCGCACCTACTCTGCCTTGTCCATGGCCTGCTGGATGGCGCGGGCAAGATGGGTGGCGCGGAACGGCTTGCGGATTACGACCGCATCAGGTCGCACCAGGGGCCGGGGCAGCGGCATGCCGTCATTGAACAGGCGTGGAACGAACAGTGCCCGCAGGATCGGTGCCGAGCCGATGAATGTCGGGATACAGGGCAGATGGGCGTCCATGATGATCAGGTCCGGCCGGAAACGGTGCGCGGCCGAGATGGCTTGGCTGGTGGTCCGGACGATGGCGCAGATTTCGTGTCCCATCGCATGCAATATTGTGGACAGCTGCAGGGCGATCTGGGGTTCGTCCTCGGCGATCACGATCCGCAGGTTCCTGGCCGTGTCCATCGCTTTCGGGATGGCACCGCCTTCATTGTCCCATCGGGCCAGGGGATCGGGAGGCATCGCATCCGGGCTCTGACGATCGATCATCGTCAGGACGGTATCGCATGGGCTTCGATCAGCCAGAGCTGCCGGTCCATGTTCTGCGATATTTCAGTGAACAGGTCGGCTGTGCCCGGATCGCCATAGGAGGCGGACAGATCGACGGCCTCGCGTGCCGACCGACCGAAGGCGGTCATGGCCTTTGACAGGGCGACGACTGCTGGCCTATATCCGAAACGCCCAAGGGATAGGGCACGAGGAAGGATCTTTCCACGGCTGCCTGCACCGTGCCATGTGCGGTGCCGCCCAAGGTGCCTGCCCGTTCCGCGATCATATCCGTATAGACCTCGACCTTGACGGAGGTGCTGTTGAACAGCCTGTGCCCCGCACCGAAGTCAGAGCCCCTGACATTCCAATGGGCTTGCTTGACCTGAGCGTGCAGATCGATGGCGGCCGCCAAGTGACGGTTCAGCAGGTCGATCGATCGGGCGCGAACGGCTTCGGATAGCGTATTGCTCGTATGATGCATGGTCTTCCTCCTGCCGTCGATCATGATCATAAATGATGAGTAGAATTGGCAGAGAGGGTCGGAAAATACCCAGAACCGAAAGTATTAATCTTTATACACTTTTTCGTATTATACGCTCCAATGGGGCGTGTTAAAATGGATTTCCCGTTGTTAAGTCTCCAGCGAATATTTAAAGGTGTTTTGATCATGATAAGCCAAAGCCCAGGTCCACGGGATAACACGCCGGCCGGGACGGCGTTTCCCGTTGTGGCCATTGGCGCATCGGCCGGTGGGCTGGACGCGGCCACCCGGTTCGTGGCGGAACTTGGGGATGGCGGGGGTGCGGCCTTCATCCTGGTTCAGCATCTCGATCCCAATCATGACAGCCTGCTGGCCGATCTGCTGGCGGGCCACACCGCGCTTCCCGTCCGGGATGTCACCGATGGCATGGAAATCCGTCCCGGTCATATCCATGTCATCCCGCCCGGAACATACCTGTCGGTTGCCGATGGGCGCTTGCGCCTGATGTCGCCGCAGGCGCGGCATGGTGCGCGGCTGCCATTCGATTTCCTGCTGACGGCGCTGGCCCGGGATTATGGTTCGCGGGCGGTCTGCGTGGTGCTGTCGGGCTCCGGTGCGGATGGCAGCCTGGGACTGAAGGCGGTGCATGCGGCCGGTGGTCTGGTCATCGCCCAAGACCCGACGGAAGCGGGATATGACGGGATGCCGCGCAGCGCCATCGCCACGGGGCTGGTCGATCATGTGCTGCCGGTGGCGGCCATGCCGGCGATGATCCGCGACCATCCAGGAACCACGGGTGCCAAGGCACCGGCTGGCCCCTTGGATGGACTGCCGGCGGTCATCGACCTGCTGCGCGCCCATACGCCCCATGATTTCTCCTTGTACAAGAAAGGTACGCTGCACCGCCGTATCGACAGACGCATGGCTCTGGCTGGCATTGCGGCGGATGGGATGGGGGCCTATCTGGACTTGCTGCGTGACGACGCGGTGGAGCGCGACAATCTGGCCAAGGACCTGCTGATCAATGTCACCGCCTTCTTTCGCGATCCCGCGGTTTTCGATTTGTTGGCGGCCACCGTCATTCCCGACCTGATCCGGGGGCGGGGGCCGGATGATCACCTGCGCCTATGGGTGGCCGGGTGCAGCACGGGTGAGGAAACCTATTCGCTGGCCATGCTGCTTCTGGAGCAGATGTCCCTGCCGGGCCCGGCGATCAAGCTGCAGCTCTTCGCCTCCGACGTCGATCCCGACGCGGTGGCGAAGGCCCGCGAGGGGCTGTATCCCGCAGGCATCGTCGAGGTGGTGTCGCCCGAACGGCTGGCCCGGTTCTTCGTCCATGAGGACGGGGGCTATCGGGTCACCCAGGAACTGCGCAGCCTGGTGGTGTTCACGGTCCAGGACGTGCTGGCCGACCCGCCTTTCTCCCGGCTGGACTTCATCTCCTGCCGCAACCTGCTGATCTATCTGCTGCCCGAGGCGCAGGCGCGTGTGCTGTCCCTGTTCCATTTCGCGCTTCGCGATGGCGGTTTCCTGCTGTTGGGCGGGGCGGAGACGGTGGCGCCGGCCGGTGCGGACCGGTTCGAGGTGGTGTCGAAATCCGCACGCCTTTACCGGCATGTCGGTCGAAGCCGGCCGGGTGATTTCAGTTTTCTGATGAGTGCCGGCGACGGCGTCCGTGCCCCGGTCCGGGTGGGCGTCGGCCCCGGCCCGTCGCGGCAGGCGGCGCTGGCCGAGCTGTGCCAGCGGCTGGTGACGCAGGATTATGCCCCGGCGGCGGTGCTGATCAACCGCCGGCACGATTGCCTGTATTCCCTGGGGCCGACGGAACGCTATTTGCGGGTGCCGCCCGGTCATCCGACCCATGACCTGTTGTCCATGGTGCTTCCCGGCCTGTCGGTGAAGCTGCGCGGTGCCATCCAGCGGGCGCGGCAGGATCAGACGAGGATCATGGTCACGGGCGGCCGGTCCCGTCGCGATGGCGACAATCACGTCTTCAGCATCGCGGTGCAGCCTGTCCGCCATGACGGGGAAGACCTGATGCTGGTCTGTTTCATGGATCAGGTCCAGGTCGACACGCATGACGACCTTCCCGTCGCCCGCTCCGGCGAAGGCCCGGTCCTGGCGCTTGAACGCGAGTTGGACCATACGCGGACGGAACTGGAGGCGGCCATCCGCAACCTGGAACTGGCCGGGGCGGAGCAGAAGGCCATCACCCAGGAGGCGCTGTCCATCAACGAGGAGTACCAGTCCGCCAATGAGGAACTGCTGACCTCCAAGGAGGAGTTGCAGTCGCTGAACGAGGAACTGACCGCCCTGAACAGCCAGTTGCAGGAAACCCTGGAACGGCAGCGCACCACCGCCAATGATCTGCAGAACGTGCTGTACAGCACCGATGTGGCTACCATCTTCCTGGACCCCTGGCTGGCCATCCGGTTTTTCACGCCGGCGACGCGGTCGCTGTTCAGCATCCTGCCCGGTGACGTTGGCCGGCCCCTGGCCGATCTCAGTTCGCTGGCCGCCGACGGGGCCCTGATCGCCGATGCGCAGTCGGTGCTGACCAGTCGTGTGCCGATGGAACGGGAGATCGAGGCGCGGACGGGCGCCTGGTACCTGCGCCGTGTGCTGCCCTACCGTACCCAGGATGACCGGGTGGAAGGCGTGGTGATCACCTTCACCGATATCACCGAGCGCCGGCATGTGGCCAATGCCCTGAATGCGGCCAAGCGCGAGGCCGAACTGGCCAACCGGGGCAAGTCGCGCTTCCTGGCCGCCGCCAGCCACGACCTGCGCCAGCCCTTGCAGACCCTGACCCTGCTGCAGGGTGTCCTGGCCAACATGGTCACAGGTGGTCAGCGGGAACTGCTGGACCGGATGGGGGAGACGGTGGGCGCCATGTCCGGCATGCTGAACGCCCTGCTGGACATCAACCAGATCGAGGCCGGCATCGTCACCACGACCGTTACCCGGTTTTCCCTTCGCGACCTGCTGATCCGCATGCGCGACGAGTTCAGTTACCATGCCCAGGCCCGCCGCCTGGTCCTGCGCACGGTCACCTGCAGCGCCATGGCGTTCAGCGACCGCCATCTGTTGGAACAGATGATCCGCAACCTGTTGTCCAACGCGCTGAAATATACCAGGACGGGCAGGGTGCTGATGGGATGCCGGCGCCGGGCAGGCGGCATCGTCAGCATCGAGATCTGGGATACCGGCGTCGGCATTCCGGAAACTGAACAGCAGATGATCTTCGAGGAACATCACCAGATCCTGGAGGCTGGGGAGCAGCCCGGCAACGGATTGGGCCTGGGCCTGTCCATTGTGCGGCGGCTGAGCGGACTGCTGGGTCATCCCGTGCGGGTCCGTTCCACACCGGGCAAGGGCTCGATGTTCGCGGTGGATATCCTGCCCGATCCCGGCGCGGTACTGTTGCCGGAAACGTCGGCGGTGTCGGTACCGGAACCGACGGTTACGGTGTCGGGTACCATCCTGGTGGTGGAGGATGATCCGGAAGTGCGGGAATTGCTGGGCATGGTATTGAAGGAGGCCGGTCATCGGCCGATATTGGCGGTCGATGGCCCATCGGCGCTGCGCCTGATGGCGACGGGGGATTTCCGCCCGGACCTGCTGCTGGTGGATTTCAACCTGCCGGGCGGCATGAACGGGCTGGACCTGCTGACGGCGTTGCGCCGCGCCCTGCGTCGCCAGGTGCCGGGCCTGCTGCTGACGGCCGACATTTCCACAGAGACGCTGCGCGCCATCGCGTTGTGCAACGAGGTGCAACTGCACAAGCCGGTGAACCCGGCCGCGCTGTTGCGTACCATCCAGCGATTACTGTCCGCTCCGCCGCTGACGGCACGGATGCCGACAGGACCCACCGATGCCGATACCGGC
>NZ_JBLTYX010000048.1:0-6356 GCF_048066115.1 Niveispirillum sp. KHB5.9
CTCTAGCGCCCGCACTGGGACCCGAATAACTGGTCATATACGTCAGGGGCGTCTTCTGTCGCTTTCAGCCCCTCTACGTTCTCCAACAAAACTCTATGACCGAACTTCCGATAACCCGTGTATCCACCAAACGCATTCTTACCGTCGAACTCACCACATACGGTGTCGCCGACTACTCGGAGGTTTCTGAACTTTGCGGACTCTGGGTCCTTCAAAAATTCAGCTATTTCTCGTTTGGCACGCTCAATTTGCTTCTCCTCCTTACTCTTATAACACCCCGTCAGGGCCAGTATGATAATCGCTAAGATCATAAGCCTGAACACCGTATGTACTCCTTCTATCATTATTTTGATGCATTCTAGATTCACAAATTAATATAGGGTGAACGCAAAACCGCTGCGTTTTGATTCTGAAAATTACATGGTCCGTTCATCAATTTCGGTCCTGAATTCCTATGCCTTTTGTGCCATTGGCGTGTCCAAAACCATAATTCATATTTTAGTTTCATAATTTTATTTCAATGATTTACGGCATGTCCAAAATCTCCAGAAGGGGGTGTCTGGACATCATGTCCATGTCGCCTCGGACATACTTCAAGTCCAGCGCCTAGCCCATGATACATCCACATAGAGCTGAAGATGGCTCATGGGCAGGCACCCCCTACGGAACAGCGATCCTATGGATCAAAGCGGCTGTAGTCGCTGCATTTGACGCCGCCCAGGCTCGCCTCTCGGAAGTTCTTCCCCTGGCTGGTGACCGCCACGATGTCGACGATCCTGACTTTGGTTTTGGGCGTTGCGGCCCCATGCTCCTTCAGGATGTCGCAGATGGACATGGCGTAACCGTAACGCTTGGTTCCGTCGTTCAGGACACCGACCTGCCACTGTACCGCAGCATCCGGGTCAAACAGGAGGTCCTTGACCTTGGCAAGGGACCGAACAGCTTGTTGGGCGCTGCTCTCGTCCGCGAACGCAGACCCAGCGACGAGGGGCGATGCCAACACGGCAAGCGCCAGAAATGCCTTTATCCAAAACTGCGTCCAATACGCTCTCATGACGTCGAGATTCCTTCGGTTGTCGTTTCTGATGGCCGAGTGACGGTGGTCCCGTGACGAGCCGTGCCGGGCTCTTCCGGCTTTGGGCGCGATAGTCTGCTCATCCCCGTTACGTTCCATCACCCGGCCTGCAGGAGCGGCTCCACAGCGAGTGCTGAGGGCGTTCTTGGGGACGACGTTTCCCCGCCGTGCCCCACCGCTCCCCCGTATCGTTGTACTGGGTCGTTAGCGGAGTCACTATTTATTTTCGTGCAATTAATTGCAAACGCAATTGCACATCATGGAGCCGTGACGGTCTTGACCCGACAATCCGGGGCAGATCATGAACCTGAAAACGCACATCGGCCTGAAGGTCAAATTCGCCCGTCAGCGCCAAGGGCTGACGCAGGAGCAACTTGCCGAGCTTATCGACAAGGCAGTCGAAACGATCTCGAACATCGAACGGGGCCACGCCCTGACCGGGCTGGACACGCTGGAGAAGATCGCTGGAGTCGTGGGGGAGCCGCTGGTCTACTTCTTCACTGACACGGGGGATGCACGCCCTGTCAGCCGTCGGCGGCTGGACGCAGAAGAGAAGGTGCGGAGCTTAAGCCGCACCCTTGATGATGATGCCTTGGTGTTGGCCGCGTCACTGCTGACCTGTTTGGCGGATCATGAGAGAGAGAACGATTAGGCTAGGTATAGAAAATATCTGGATGATGAATTCTTGTCTGCTTTCTTGAATAAAATATGAGTTTCCTAAAGCAATGACCGAATTTTTTCGGCTAGATTGAACTCCTCTTTTTCGATGTTCTCAGCATTAAGATTTATGAGTCCATTATAAACAGAGAAAATACCTACGTTGCCAACGTGGTTCACTTGCCCCTGTGCTGCGGACCGGCCAGCATGCAAGAGCATCACCTTATTGCACTCATATCGAGCACCGTAGGTAACTGCCTGCTCAGTATCTCCCCGGTCAGGCAGATTTCGTTCAGGCTTATACTTTACGTCGATGACGAGTCTAGTAACGTTTTCAAATTCGATCACGATGTCGGGGGTCATAGCTGGATTTTCCCTACCACGCACGTTGTACGGCTCGAAGAGCTTCATGGCGGAGCCAATCGGCGGCATGGCATTGCCGTCTTTCACTGAAATTCTGGAATCTAGCTCAAGATAGTTAGCCAATACTCGACGTACATAAGACTCAAATACCTTGGACATATCGATCAGAATAGAAGGCAAAACTATCAGGCCGTCTGCGTTCCGAATAGAAAGTCCAGCCTCACTTACTATCAATTGTGCCAGGAGCAAGGCATCGGCATAGTGCTCATGATGGACTGGCAAATTGCGCAGATATGAATTTACAGCTTCTGGCGACACTTCATGCAACTGCGCTACTGTAACGTCCGCCAGCCTTGAAATCGCTTGCTCACAGCGCCTAAGGCGGCGGTACATCGATTGGCTTCGGTCGCCGAAGTATCTGGCGAAGAGTTTTTCGAGGGCGAAGAGAAGAAGGCGGTTTGGGCCAAAATCGACATTCCGCTGAAACGACGATGAAACGGCAACGGGGCGTCCCGCCTTTGCTGTTCGCCACGCACTGGCGAAAGGATCGATACGTCCGGTTGGTGAACTGCCGATTCTTTCACAGCGATTATACGTCTTTAGCAAGCCCGCATCCCAGATTCTATCAAATGCATCAAGCAATTGATCTGCAAGTATTATAGATATCGGCTCAGGCCTATCAGCTGCATTTCCGAAATGACGTGTGTATTTCTGCAAGACGCTGGGAGAGTACCCGGCTGCCATCCCAATAATTCGTTCCAGATTACCAATCGGAACCTTAGGCGCAACTTCAAGGGCAAATTGGTCGTTTAACGGGATATAACCGATCCATCCTCCACATTGGATCGCAGGTTTCCCATCATCGAAAACGAGGCGGAATAGCCGCTTGACATCGTCGTAAAGGTCGAGGCTGCCGTCTTCCTTGACGAAGCCCGCAGGCAGAACTCTGGTCTTATTCTCCTCACCAGCAATAACTGTGCGCACCACATGCTTTGCTGCGTTGTAGCCACGACCCACAAGGGCATTTCCAATCTCTAAGACGTTGCCCATTCTTAGCCAACCTGTGGAGCGGAAGACTGCGCAGCCGTTGCGTCCAGTGTCGTGGCCTCGATCTCCCTCCCAGCATCGTTCGAAGAAGTCGTAGTTGCTGCTGCGGTCGGCTGGACTACTCGGAGCCAAAGTCGGGTGATGTTCGCCATCATTTCTTTATTGAGACGACATGCCTTCTTGAAGAAAGGATACAGCCTAAAGTCCCAAGTCCTGTGCGCCGCAACCTCATCAGTGCATGATAAAAAATATGCATGGCCGAGATGGACCATCTCGTCATCCAGCTGCTGCACTGCCTCGAAAAACGTCGTCAATTTGTCTATAAAGCCCGGAGAAACACCTTTCTTTTCAAGAATAGTGCGCAGCACATTAGCATCCGGGTGCATATCAATTTGAGCAAAACGGCGCTCTAATGCGACGTCAAGTTCATCCACCCCTTTGTCCCAAGGATTCATTGTTGCTATAACGATGAGATTATCGGGAACCACTAGAGTGCGGCCAGATGCAATGGTGAAATATTGATTACGCTTATCGGTTTCAATATACGTTAATGCTTCGCCAAATACCCTGGATACATCACAACGACTGATCTCATCTATCAGTAGTACATGCATTACTGAAAAACGATTGACTGCATCTTCGCAGATTAGGGAGAATATCTTCCTGGTTGGCTCGAATCTACCTTCGGCGTTGGGCGCAAAGCCTTCAATGAAGTCCTCATATTGATAGCTAGCGTGAAACTGCACCGTTCGCACGGCAGTTGTATCCCCAGCCAACGTATAGGCCAATCGCTTCGCCATGACGCTCTTTCCGGTACCTGGAGGCCCAGAAAGTATAACGCCAGCGTACCCCATCTCGAGCGCAGCCTTTACCTTGTCTAACAGGGCGTCACCATCGGGCAACTTCTCAACTGGCGTAGCCCTATCCCCTTTCTCCATAACCTCAATTGTATGATCCGCTAAATCAATTGCTAGAGGTGCTTCCTGGGGAGCAATTCCAAGGTCGTTAAGGTTCAAAGGGCGAATCTTGATAGGAGTAATATGGTCGGTCACTTGCTTACGCCCTCCACAATGATGAGTTCCTCATCCTCAAACGCATTTGAATCGTCCAAGAAAAGAGTATCGAAAATCCTTGCCTCCTCGGGGTCAGATGCCCGCATGCCGAACTCGTTTCGGAAAAGCGCTACCACTGAAGACATTTGGCGATGAGCCAACTTGAAGCCATAGTCGCGGTAAAGGAAACCTACCAATGCGGCTGCCGATACTTTCTGATTCTGCAAGAAGATTTCGAGAGCGAGGCTCGCGTGATTGACATGGAGGTCGTAGGTGGCGTTACGCCCGCTTCCTACGACTGAAATGACCTTGCCGATTTTACCCTGCTCACGCACCGAACTTGCCGCATAGGAACCAGCGACGTTGCGATTCATCTGTTGTAGGCCACGTCCCTGGGTGAATGGACGGACATAAGGTGCCCCTTCCGGTGCGCCAGTGACCCTGAGGTAGCGATCGTGGAACTCGAGGATGTCCGACATGCGAACTGGCGACAGGGTATCAAGGTGCCTGGCTCTCAAAATGGCGAGGTAGCCCGCAAAATGCTGATGGATGAACTGCTTCTCAAGGCGCGAGATTGCTTTCCGAACACCTTCGATACTCAGAACATAAGTCTGAGATGCTTCACTTGCGTTCACCACGATGCGCTGCCTTTGCTGGTGCTTTCTCTGGGGCGTTTGCCAGATCTACACCAACAGAGCTGCGTTGTGCAGCCTCCGCAGCCCGCAAAGTGGTTCCTGTGCCCATAAATGGGTCCAGGACGATACCGGGACGGAACGGTCCGTTACACCCGCAATCTGTCCAACCGGTTGACCTGCGCTTTGCAAAGGTAAACTCGCGGAAGTAGCCACCGAGCGCCTGCTTGGCCTGCGCAGCAAGTTTCTTGACAGCCGCGGAATTGCGTCCCGTGCCCGTCTGCACCAGAAGAGCCTTGCCAGCATCGGAGATGCCAGTCGCTTGAATGGCTGCGATGTGAGCTTCGGTGAGGCCATGCATGCGGGCAAGTTCCATTGCACGCTTCGCCTGTGGCCGAGTCTCATCTAACTCGCCGGTTCGCTCCACTATTCGACGTCGTGGTTTGCCGCAACACATGCAAACTTGTTCCGGGCATGCAAGTGTTATGATCCGATCAACCAGTTCCAAAGGGTACGGGGCCAGATGCTTGCTGGTGTCTCTTTTCAAACCAATTTGCCAGACATCGCTCGGGCCAGTACCATTACCATATTTCTCGGCATAGCCAAACTGGTCGTAGTAGTAGTCACGGCGCTGCATCGTGAAATGGATTATATACTCGTGGCGACTCTTAAGTCGGTCCTTAGCTGGGTCCGGCATTCCCGCATCCTTAATCCAAATGATACGGTTTCGGACCGTCCAGCCAGCATTGTGTGCGGCGAACTCGAGCAATCCAGGGGTATTTGCGAGTGATCCGTTGTGATAGGTGTCGCCAATATTAATGAAAACAGAACCCCACTTGGGGAGAATGGTTTTCCAGTTCTCCATGCACTTGATTAAGCTCATAACAAAATCTTTGGCAGTTGCCTCTTGGCCAATCTGTCCCTCAAATCCGTAGTCACGCTTCAGCCAGTAGGGTGGGGAAGTAATAACTATATCGGCATCATTAAATTTGAGCGGCACGCATCGGGCGTCGCCGTGGATTATCCGGGTGGTTGCCGGGAGTAATTGCCGCTCCTGGCTCTCGAAACTGTCCTGGTTCTCCACGTTGTCGGAGATTGTGGTAAAATGGATGTTCATTCTATTCTCACTTTGACTCGGCGCATTCGTAGAGAGACGGATTGTCAATGAGTCTGTTTTCGTTGGCGCGCAACACGACCGATCTTCCGGTATTCTCAATGATCCTGATCGATTCGTCGAGGCGAAAATGGACAGGTGTCGCCGTTTTCTGGTCAGTTACGCAGGGCAGCGTAGCGAGCCGACATCCGCTTAAGGCCAGCGGCCTGTGCCACCATCTACGCCTCTGTAATCTTTAACAGGGCATACCTGTTTGCGTTGAAGGCGATTGCAATTGATTGCACCTGTCTCTTCGGTCTTGGATTATCTGCTGCTAGTCAAATTTCCGAACAACGTCCGCCGTTCTTCACTAAGGCACGAATCGATGCCGGATGCCAAGGGCCGCCACGCGGGGCACATATACCGCGTCGGTTCAG
>NZ_JBLTYX010000049.1:2500-5303 GCF_048066115.1 Niveispirillum sp. KHB5.9
GGACATCAACCGAGACTCCGCTAGTAGTGGCGAGCGAACGCGGACCAGGCCAGTGGTCAATTCTACATAACCGGAACCGTCTGGAAAGTCGGGCCAAAGCGGGTGACAGCCCCGTACGGGTAAATCGGAATTGATCCTCGAGTAGGGCGGGACACGTGAAATCCTGTCTGAACATGGGGGGACCACCCTCCAAGCCTAAGTACTCCTCAGTGACCGATAGTGAACCAGTACCGTGAGGGAAAGGTGAAAAGCACCCCGACGAGGGGAGTGAAAGAGCACCTGAAACCGGATGCCTACAAACAGTCGGAGCCTCCTTGTGGGGTGACGGCGTACCTTTTGTATAATGGGTCAGCGACTTACAGTCGGCAGCGAGCTTAAGGCGATAGCTGGAGGCGTAGCGAAAGCGAGTCTGAATAGGGCGCGTTTAGTTGCCGGTTGTAGACCCGAAACCTGATGATCTAGCCATGGCCAGGTTGAAGGTGCAGTAACATGCACTGGAGGACCGAACTCACGCCTGTTGAAAAAGTCGGAGATGAGCTGTGGCTAGGGGTGAAAGGCCAATCAAATCAGGAAATAGCTGGTTCTCCGCGAAAGCTATTTAGGTAGCGCGTCGGATGGTTACCGCCGGGGGTAGAGCACTGGATGGGCTAGGGGGGCGCAAGCCTTACCAAACCTAACCAAACTCCGAATACCGGTGAGTATAGTCCGGCAGGCAGACAGTCGGTGCTAAGGTCGATTGTCAAGAGGGAAAGAGCCCAGACCGCCAGCTAAGGTCCCCAAGTGGTGGCTAAGTGGGAAAGGATGTGGGAAGGCCATGACAACCAGGAGGTTGGCTTAGAAGCAGCCATCCTTTAAAGAAAGCGTAATAGCTCACTGGTCTAGATAAGCCGGCCTGCGCCGAAAATGTAACGGGGCTTAAGCCACCCACCGAAGCTGCGGGTTCGTGCTTGCACGAGCGGTAGCGGAGCGTTGCCTAGGCCGTTGAAGGTGTGTCGCGAGGCATGCTGGAGGTATGGCAAGTGAGAATGCTGACATGAGTAGCGACAAAGAGTGTGAGAAACACTCTCGCCGAAAGTCCAAGGGTTCCTGCGCAAGGTTAATCCACGCAGGGTGAGCCGGCCCCTAAGGCGAGGCCGAAAGGCGTAGTCGATGGGAACCACGTTAATATTCGTGGGCCAGCGGGTGAGTGACGGATCTGAAAACCGGTGTGCCCTTATCGGATTGGGTGCGCCGCAGACAGGTTCCAGGAAATAGCCCCCGCGTTAGACCGTACCCGAAACCGACACAGGTGGACAGGTAGAGTATACCAAGGCGCTTGAGAGAACGGTGTTGAAGGAACTCGGCAAATTACTCGCGTAACTTCGGGATAAGCGAGCCCCGTTTCTGGGCAACCAGGGGCGGGGGACACAAACCAGGGGGTAGCGACTGTTTACCAAAAACACAGGGCTCTGCGAAGCCACACAAGGCGACGTATAGGGTCTGACGCCTGCCCGGTGCCGGAAGGTTAAAAGGAGGTGTGCAAGCACTGAATTGAAGCCCCGGTAAACGGCGGCCGTAACTATAACGGTCCTAAGGTAGCGAAATTCCTTGTCGGGTAAGTTCCGACCTGCACGAATGGCGTAACGACTTCCCCACTGTCTCCAACACCGACTCAGCGAAATTGAATTCCCCGTGAAGATGCGGGGTTCCCGCGGTCAGACGGAAAGACCCTATGAACCTTTACTGCAACTTTGCAGTGGCGTTAGGAATGGCATGTGTAGGATAGGTGGGAGGCTTTGAAGCATGGGCGCCAGCTCGTGTGGAGCCGTCCTTGAAATACCACCCTTGCAATTCTTGACGTCTAACCGAGCCCCCTGAACCGGGGGCCGGGACCCTGCATGGTGGGCAGTTTGACTGGGGCGGTCGCCTCCCAAATGGTAACGGAGGCGCGCGAAGGTGGGCTCAGGGCGGTCGGAAATCGCCCGGCGAGTGCAATGGCATAAGCCCGCCTGACTGCGAGACAGACAAGTCGAGCAGAGACGAAAGTCGGCCATAGTGATCCGGTGGTCCCGTGTGGAAGGGCCATCGCTCAACGGATAAAAGGTACTCTAGGGATAACAGGCTGATCTCCCCCAAGAGTCCATATCGACGGGGAGGTTTGGCACCTCGATGTCGGCTCATCACATCCTGGGGCTGGAGCAGGTCCCAAGGGTTCGGCTGTTCGCCGATTAAAGTGGTACGTGAGCTGGGTTCAGAACGTCGTGAGACAGTTCGGTCCCTATCTGCCGTGGGTGTTGGAATGTTGAGAGGATTTGTCCCTAGTACGAGAGGACCGGGATGAACATACCTCTGGTGCACCGGTTGTCACGCCAGTGGCACGGCCGGGTAGCTATGTATGGACGGGATAACCGCTGAAAGCATCTAAGCGGGAAACCCCCCTCAAAACAAACATTCCCTGAAGAGCCGTGGTAGACCACCACGTTGATAGGAGGCGTGTGGAAGCGCAGCAATGCGTGAAGCTTAGCCTTACTAATCGCTCGTCCGGCTTGATCCAATTCCATCCTAAAGATGGTGCCGCTCACGCGCAGCGGCAAACCCACACAACAAGCACAACACTCCAAACAGCACACACAACCCAAACTCTACGTACACTTCACAAAACCAACCCTGTTACGCGCCGACCTGGTGGTCATAGCGAGGAACCCCCACCCGATCCCATCCCGAACTCGGCCGTGAAAATCCTCTGCGCCAATGGTACTTCGTCTCAAGACGCGGGAGAGTAGGTCGCCGCCAGGTCCGCTCGTAACAGGCACGATACAAAACC
>NZ_JBLTYX010000050.1:0-4131 GCF_048066115.1 Niveispirillum sp. KHB5.9
ATGGATCGGCTTACTCTTCCAGCCCCGTCCAAATTGCGCTCCGGATATTCGCGGAATGATCGATGATCAATACAGATGTTAAATTATAAATGGTGTAACAATAATATATAGGCAATACATAGTCATTTGGCTGATGTTGAAGAACAAAACCCGGTCTTTTGGTGTAAGTGTTTTCCGACAGTTTATTAAAATACCGCGAAGACACATTCTCGGCCTGAAATGAATTCAGATACCGAGGAAACAATCATGGCCAAATACGATCACTTCAATCGGATCGCTGGGACGGGCGGAGCGGATAGCTTGAGCGGCGGTACCGGCTTCGACCTGTTCTATGGTGGTGCCGGGAACGACACGTTCAATGGTGGCGGCGGCCAGAACGCCGCCGTCTATAGCGGCAACGCCAGCAGCTACACGATAACGAACAGCAACGGCTCTCCGGTCCGGATCAGCGGGCTGGAGGGAACGGACACGCTGAACGGCGTGCAATTCGCCATCTTCGCCGACAAGGTGGTGCCCCTCTACGTGTCCACCCCCTTCTTCGGCTTCGATGAGGATGTCTACCTGCGGAACAATGCGGATGTCTCCGCTGCCGTCCAGAAGGGCACCTATACCAGTGGCCGGCAGCATTTCGATCTTTATGGCCGGTACGAGAACCGGGTAGCCGAAGTCAAGGGTGGCTTCGACTCCGCCTACTACACGCATGTCAATCCCGACGTCGCCGCCGCGCATGTTTCCCCCACGGCGCATTATCAGCAGTATGGCCAAGCCGAAGGCCGCAGCACCCACCTGCTGTTCGATGCCGGCTATTATCTGGAAAGCAATCCTGATGTTGCCGCTGCCAAGATTGACCCCTGGACGCATTTCACCTTCTACGGATGGCGGGAAAACCGTAATCCATCGCCGTTCTTCGATGTCTCCGATTATCTCGCCGCCAATCCGGACGTCGCGGCAGCGGGCTACAACCCTCTCTATCACTATCTGAACTGGGGGCAGGCCGAAGGCCGGCAGATCCATGTGGATGCCGGGTTTCAGATCGTATGACCCGTGCGGACATGGGCGTAAGGCATAGCGGATAGCATCGGCACCGTTTGGCATTGTTCTTGGGTTGGCATTGTTCTTGGGGTTGGGCGCGCCTGTTCGTACGAATAGGTGCGTTTTTTTGTCTGCCATCCAATTATTTGGTCCATTTTAAATGAATGGAATCAATAATAATGAATGAATTGAGGTAACGTTGATGTGTATGGGTATTTTCCGATAGTTTATTTTTATAGTAAAAATGCAGATGATCATTTTGAAATGAATTCAGACTTTTCTGGATTTCGAATGCAGGAATATCCTCATGTCGAGAATCACCATGATGCACGCTCTGCCCATCGGCTTACTGCTGCTGGCGGGCTGTACGGGACACAATGTGACGGCAAGTTCGCCGGGCTATGTTGCCCTGAAGGCCGGGAATTATGCAGAATCGACCCGCCTTCTCGAAGCGTCCAACATCAGGTGGCCGAACAGTCCCGTTGACGAGCTGAACCTGGGCGCATCCTACCAGTCACAGGGCCGCATGGATCTGGCCGAGCCGTTCCTGCGTCGGGCGATGACCCATGGCCATGGGCTGATGCCCACGCACACCACGAAGGACTGGGCCAAGGGAATGACCGTGGAGGAGGTGGCTTGCCAAAACCTGGCGATCGGCTTGGCGCCGGCCACTATCGAGGGCACGGCCACACCCTGCCAGACGACCCTGGTCGTGGCGGTCATCGCCGCGCCCGGACCGGTGGCTCCCCTCTATCGCCAGACCTCGTACAATACCTATTTCGAATTCGACAAGGCGACCCTTACCCAGGATGGGGAAGCCATCCTGCGCGACGCCGCTAAGGAGATCCTCAGTAATCCTGACCGGCGTGTCGCCCTGGTCGGCAAGGCGTCGAGCATCGGCACCGACTATTACAACATGGATCTGTCGCGCCAGCGCGTCGAAACCGTGCGCAATGCATTGATCGCTGCCGGCGTGCCCGCGTCACGCATCGATGTGCGCTGGGTCGGGGAGCGCGAACTTCCGGTGTCGCAGCGCGACGGGGTTCAACAGCCGCTCAACCGCGTGGTGGAAGGCGTGGTCAAGTAACCGGCACTTAATATTCAGCGACGCAAAGCCCTTCGACCGGATGCAACGCCTGCAACCGGCCGGAGCGCGCATGTTCAATTGAAAGGCACGGATCATGGCCATTGAGAATACCGACCTCGAACGGCGCGTCCTGGCGCACGAACGCATCCTCCAGATATTGATCGCCCATATGACGGAGGCGGAGCCGAAGTTTCTGGAACGGCTGCAGGAGAAATTCTCCAAAAGCCACGGTCTGGGGGCCAACGAGCATGATTTTGTCGATACCCACCAATATGCGCGGGAATTCATCCGCACGGTGGTGAATATCGGCGAGGACGGGGCGTGAGGAGACGCAGGCCTGTCCGGCTCTTTCCCGGTTCACCCACCGGCATCAGGTGAAGGGTCCCAGGATGACGGCGACGATGGCCGCCATGCCGAGGACGATGGGAATGACCATCGGCGGGGTGAACAAGCCGAACCAATCCCGTTTGCTACGGGTGCGTATATCGTCCAGGGGTACGGTTGGGGCCGGCACGGCCTCGTCCGCGGTGATGATCGCATCCAGAACTTCAGGTTCCATGCGGAGCGCGAAGCCATAACCTCTGGCGATTTCGGTCAAATGCAGGGTTGTTGCCACCCGCTGCCAGGCAGGAAAGGATAGTCCGTCCATTGTTTCCTCCTCGGTTTCGACCTCATACTGGCCGGCGGGCAGCAGGCCCTCGACACCCAGCAAACCGAATGGGCGGTGGAACCGCACAGCTTGGCGGATCGTACGGATTGCCATTGGGACGACTTTCTGTGGGCCGAAATATACGATACCCGTGATTTCGGCTTTGGGTGGAATGATGGAAAATCATTCAGCCCATCATGCAAATTTACCATCACTGTATTTTAAGAATTTATCAACATTATTATTCATTTTTCTTTCAATGTTGAATGTTGTCACATGGGTATTTTCCGATCCTATCATTGATCGCGATATGTTTTATATTTCGGCGTGTTTGATGGCCTGCTCCTCTTGGGCAGCGATTAAATTGTCAGGGTCGCTGGCGCGATTTTCTTAGGACACGCCTATGCGACCGGGCCTCCGCCCCCTTCCTGGGGGCAGCAGCAGGAAAGATATCGATATGGAAAAGTCTGGCGCCAAGCCCGCGACCAAGCCCACGGTTGCGCCGACCAACAACGGCAAGGGCAAGCCCGCCCTGGTGCCGGCCCATGCTCCGGCCGCTCATGCCGACAAGCATGGCAAGGACACCAACGCCAAGCACACGCAGAAGAAATAGCCCTTTGCTTGGCTGTGCTGGCGTCGGGCGCCCCTCCGACGCCGGCACTCTTTCCATATCCAGTCCACAGGTGGAGGAAGCAATCATGAAGCGTTTCAATATTCTTCTGGCCGGGGTTGCCCTTGCCACGCTGTCTGCCGGCTCCCCGGCCTTCACGCAGGGCACCCCGCAGACCATCGCGTTGACGCAGGTGGACCCGACCACGCTGGCCACGGGCTATCGTACCTCAAAGGTGGTGGGCAGCACGGTCTACAACGCCACGGGCGAGACGGTGGGCACCATCGACGATCTGATCGTAACCCCCAACGACAAGGTGCCCTTCGCCGTGCTGTCGGTCGGCGGCTTTCTTGGCGTGGGATCGAAATATGTCGTCGTCTCCTACGCGGCGCTCAACGTGACGGACAAGAAGTTTATCCTGCACGACGCCACCAAGGCATCGTTGAAGAGCCTGCCGGAATATAAATACGCCTCCTGACCGGTTTCACCCCCGATGGCCGGCACTGGCGAACGCCCGGCTGCCGGCCGTTTTCATGCAGTGGGTATCCCACCGGAAAGGCAGGCCATGAGCCAAGGCATCATTCTATTGATCATCCTCACCCTGATGCTGATCGCCTTCTTGCCGCGATGGCCGTACAGCGCCGATTGGGGTCATTATCCCAGTGGCGTTTTGGGCGTGATCCTGGTCATCGCGGTGATACTGTTGTTCCTGACGGGGCGGCTCTGACGCCGGCCGGACACATCGGAGAGGTT
>NZ_JBLTYX010000051.1:0-2865 GCF_048066115.1 Niveispirillum sp. KHB5.9
CCCAATGGTGGCAAGCGACGAAGTGGCTGGGTGCCTTCATCTCCAGGACCGGGACCTGCTCCGCACAGATGTCGGTGGCCTTGGGGCACCTTGTGCGAAAGACGCATCCCGAAGGCGGCTTCATCGGGCTGGGCAGGTCGCCGCCGAGGACGATGCGTTCCTTGTTCTTCTCCACATCCGGGTCGGGCACCGGCACGGCGGAGATCAGCGCCTGGGTATAGGGGTGCAGCGGCGCGGCATAGATGGCGTCGCGGGTGGCGATCTCCATCACTTTGCCCAGATACAGCACCATCACCCGGTGGCTGACATGGCGCACCACCGACAGGTCATGGCTGATGAACAGCAGCGACAGGCCCATCTCCTGCTGCAATTCCATCAGCAGGTTGACGATCTGCGCCTGGATCGACACGTCCAGCGCCGATACCGGCTCGTCGCAGACCACCATCTTGGGCTTCAGGATCATGGCGCGCGCGATGCCGATGCGCTGGCACTGCCCGCCGGAGAATTCATGGGGATAGCGGTTGATCATCTGCGGCAGCAGGCCGACCTTGGCCATCATGTCCTTGACCAGGGCCTTGCGCTCCGCCTTGGACAGTTTGGGGCGATAGACGGTCAAGGGCTCGGCGATGATGTCGCCGACGGTCATGCGCGGGTTCAGGCTGGCCAGCGGGTCCTGGAAGACGATCTGCATGTCTTCGCGCTTCTGGCGGACGATTTCCGCGCCCACGCCGGTCAGGTCGGTGCCCATGAACAGCACCTGGCCGGCGGTGGGCTTGATCAGCTGCAGCACGGCGCGGCCCAGGGTGGACTTGCCGCAGCCACTTTCGCCCACGATGCCCAGCGTCTCGCCCTCGTTCAGGGTGAAGGACACGCCGTCCACGGCCTTCAGCGGCGTGTATTGGCCGATCAGCAGGCCGCCGGTGCGGATGGGGAAATGGACCTTCAGGTCGGTGACACGGAGCAGTTCCTTGGACATCACTTCTCTCCGCCTCAGGCGACGCGCAGCGACGGGGCCGCCGGGTCGGTCACGGGATTTTGCAGGCTGTACAGGTGGCAGGCCTTGGTATGGCCGGGGCCGACCTCGCGCAGCAGCGGCAATTCACCGGCGCAGCGTTCATGCACGAAATCGCACCGTTCCTGGAACGGACAGCCCTTGGGCAGGCGTTGCAGGTTGGGCGGCTGGCCGGGAATGGCGTAAAGCGTTGAAGACCGCTCCTCGGTCAGGCGCGGCATGGAGGAGAGCAGGCCGGCGGCGTAAGGGTGCGCTGGAGAATAGAAGATGTCCCGCACCGTGCCGGTTTCCATGAACCTTCCGCCATACATCACCTGCACCTTGTCGCACAGGCCGGCGACGGTGCCCAGATCATGGGTGATCAGGACGATGGCGGCCCGGGTCACGGTTTTCAGATCGGCCATCAGGTCCAGGATCTGGGCCTGCACGGTGACGTCCAGCGCCGTCGTCGGCTCATCCGCGATCAGCAGTTCCGGCTCGCACAGCAGCGCCATGGCGATCATGATGCGCTGGCGCATGCCGCCCGACAGCTCGTGCGGATATTGCGCCAGGCGGCGGCCGGCCTCCGGGATGCGCACCAGGTTCAGCATCTCCAGGGCGCGGGCGCGGGCCTGGCTCTCGCTCATGCCCTTGTGCTGGACCAGCACCTCGGTCATCTGGCGGCCGATGCGCAGATGCGGGGTCAGGCCGGTCATGCTGTCCTGGAAGATCATGGCGATCTTGTCGCCACGGATCTGGTTCAGCTGCTTGACCGGCATGCCGACCAGCTCGGTGCCGCGATACTTCGCCGATCCCAGGGTGCGGCCATTGCGGGCCAGCAGGCCCATCACCGACATGAACAGCTGGCTCTTGCCCGACCCGCTTTCGCCGACGATGCCCACGCATTCGCCGGCATTGACGTCAAAACTCACGCCGTTGACGGCGGAGACCTCGCCATCGGGCGTGGCGAAACGGACCGACAGGTCGCGGACTTCCAGAATTGCGGTCATGATCCGGCGTTCCTCAGCGATCCTTGGGGTCCAGCGCGTCGCGCAGGCCGTCACCGATGAAATTGAAGCAGAACAGCGTCACCGCCAGGAACAAGGCCGGGAAGATCAGCATGTGCGGGGCGTTCTCCATCTGGGCCGCCCCTTCGGAGATCAGCACGCCCCAGCTGGTCATCGGCTCCTGCACGCCCAGGCCCAGGAAGGACAGGAAGCTTTCCACCAGGATCACCACCGGCACCAGCAGCGTGACGAACACGATCACCGGCCCGATGACATTGGGGATGATGTGGCGGCGGATGATGTTGGGGGTGGAGACGCCAGCGGCCCTTGCCGCCTCGATATATTCCTTGCGCTTCACCGACAGGGTCTGGCCGCGCACGATGCGCGCCATGGTCAGCCATTCGACACAGCCGATGGCCGCGAACACCAGGATGATATGCCGGCCGAACACCACCACCAGGATGATGACGAAGAACATCAGCGGCATGGAATAGAGCACGTCGACGATGCGCATCATGATGCTGTCGATGCGCCCGCCGAAGAACCCGGCCACGGCGCCATAGGCCACACCGATGACCAGCGCCACCAGCGTGGTCACCACGCCCACGGCCAGCGACACCTTGGCGCCGTACAGCGTGCGGATGAACAGGTCGCGGCCATTGGCATCGGTGCCGAACCAGTGGTTGCCCTCCAGCTGCGGACCCACACCGATATAATCCCAATAGACCTCGTCATAGGCGTGGGGGCTGAGGAAATCGGCGAACACGGCCATGAAGGTGATGATGCCAAGCACAACCATGCTGGCCACCGCCATCCTGTTCGCGAACAGGCGGCGGCGCGCATCCTGCCACAAAGAGCGGCCTTGGA
>NZ_JBLTYX010000052.1:0-2228 GCF_048066115.1 Niveispirillum sp. KHB5.9
CTCTAACGCCGCAATCATTCCACGGCGCAGCAGCTGGCACATGACATAGTGCTCACCGGCAGCACCGAGAACCGTTGTTGGCGATACCATATTAACGCCTCTCGGGAAGTGCTGCCGATACCAGGCCTCAATTATCCCCCATCTTCAGCGCCGCGATGAACGCGCTCTGCGGGATTTCCACCTCGCCGAACTGGCGCATGCGCTTCTTGCCTTCCTTCTGCTTGTCCAGCAGCTTGCGCTTGCGGCTGATATCGCCGCCATAGCACTTGGCCAGCACGTCCTTGCGCATGGCGGCGATGGTCTCGCGCGCCACGACCTTGGCGCCGATGGCCGCCTGGATGGGGATCTTGAACAGGTGGCGGGGGATCAGATCCTTCAGTCGCTCGCACAGCTGGCGGCCGCGATATTCGGCCTGGCTGCGGTGGACGATCATCGACAGGGCGTCAACCGGCTCGGCATTCACCAGGATCGACATCTTGACCAGGTCGCCCTCGCGATATTCCTCCAGCTGGTAATCGAAGCTGGCATAGCCGCGGCTGATCGACTTCAGCCGGTCGTAGAAATCGAACACCACCTCGTTCAGCGGCAGCTCATAGATGATCATGGCGCGGCCGCCGACATAGGTCAGGTCCTTCTGCACGCCGCGCCGTTCGGTGCACAGCGCCAGCACGCCGCCCAGATACTCGTCCGGCAGCATGATCGTGGCCTTGATCCACGGTTCTTGGATATGGTCGATGCGCACCACGTCCGGCATGTCGGCCGGATTGTGCATGTCGATCACCTTGCCGTCGGTCATGTGCATCTTATAGACCACCGACGGCGCGGTGGTGATCAGGTCCAGGTCGAACTCGCGCTCCAGCCGCTCCTGGATGATCTCCAGATGCAGCAGGCCCAGGAAGCCGCAGCGGAAGCCGAAGCCCAGCGCCGCACTGCTTTCCGTCTCGTACTGGAAGCTGGCATCATTCAGCGCCAGCCTGCCCAAACTGTCGCGCAGATGCTCGAACTCCGCCGCGTCCGACGGGAACAGGCCGCAGAACACCACGGGGATGGAGGGCTTGAACCCGGCCAGCGCCGTAGGCGCCAGACGGCGTTCCTCGGTGATCGTATCACCGACCTTGGTGTCGCGAATATCCTTGATGGCGGCGGTCACGAAGCCCATCTCGCCCGGCCCCAGCTTTTCCAGGGCGATCTTCTTGGGCGTGAAGATACCCACGCGGTCCAGCTCGCGCGTGGCACCGGTCGCCATGAAGCGCACCTTCTGGCCCAGCTTCAACTCGCCATTGACCACGCGGACCAGAATGACGACGCCCAGATAGGCATCGTACCAGCTGTCGACGATCAGGGCCTGCAGGGGCGCATCCTTGTCGCCCTTGGGCGGCGGCAGGCGGGTCACGATGGCTTCCAGCACACCTTCGATGTTCAGGCCGGTCTTGGCCGAAATCTCCACCGCGTCCGACGCGTCCAGCCCGATCACATCCTCAATCTGCGCCTTGACCCGCGGCACATCGGCGGCCGGCAGGTCCACCTTGTTCAGGATGGGCACGATCTCATGATTGGCATCCAGCGCCTGATAGACATTGGCCAGCGTCTGCGCCTCCACCCCCTGCGAGGCATCGACCACCAGCAGCGAGCCTTCACAGGCGGCCAACGAGCGCGAGACCTCATAGGCGAAATCGACATGGCCCGGCGTGTCCATCAGGTTCAGCTGATAGGTCTCGCCATCCTTGGCCTTGTATTCCAGGCGCACGGTCTGCGCCTTGATGGTGATCCCGCGCTCCCGCTCGATATCCATATTGTCGAGCAACTGCGCCTTCATGTCCCGCGCCTCGATGGCGCCGCAGAATTCGATCAGACGGTCGGCCAGCGTCGACTTGCCATGGTCGATATGGGCGATGATGGAGAAGTTACGGATCTTCGACAGGTCGGTCATGGACAGGAGCGCACCAGGATAGAGATTTGCGGCGCAAGATAGGGTCAAGGGGGGCGGAAGGCAATGACCCTGCGGGCCGGCGGGCGGCAGGGGTGGTGTGCGGTGCGCTGGGGGCGGTGATTCGGGGCGGGCATCCGGGGGCGTCGCCTTGGAAACCGGTAGCAGGACTTGAGTTGAAATTCATGTCAATCGGTTACCACTATCGCGAGGTAACACGCCGATATGCATCGACCTGAAAGTTTAATTATTATCATTTCTGCTATTGACTCCCCTTCGCCACCACCCCAAAAGCTTAGAG
>NZ_JBLTYX010000053.1:0-2035 GCF_048066115.1 Niveispirillum sp. KHB5.9
CCTCTTCGCCCGCCTTCTCGATCAGCGCGGCCCGCTTGGCCCCGCCGGTGATGTCCTGAACCATCATCCGCTCTCTCTCAACGCCCACTTTAAAATACCGCCGACGGCACCCGGCGGGGGCCGGGTGCCGTCTTGCTGCACGGCGGAACTTACCAACCGCAGCTCTTGCCCTCGTTCTGCTTGTCCAGCCATTCCTTCAGCGGCGCGAAATAGGCCAGCATGGCCGACGCATCCATCTGATCGGTACCGGTGAAGGTCTTCAGCGCCTCCGGCCAGGGGCGGCTGGCGCCCATTTCCAGCATGGCGTTGAAACGCTTGCCCACTTCGGCATTGCCGGCGATGGAGCAGCGATGCAGCGGGCCGGTGAAGCCGGCCTGATCGCAGGCGGCCTTGTGGAACTGGAACTGCAGCACATGCGCCAGGAAATAGCGCACATAGGGCACGCTGGTCGGCACATGGTTCTTGGCACCGGGGTCGAAATCGGCCTCCGTGCGTTCCACGGGAGCGGCCACACCCTGATACTTGGTGCGCAGTTCCCACCAGGCCTTGTTGTATTCTTCCGGCTTGATGTTGCCGTTGAAGACGTTCCAGCGCCACTTGTCGATCAGCAGGCCGAAGGGCAGGAAGGCCACCTTGTCCAGCGCCTGGTTCAGCAGCAGCGGCACGTCGCCGGCCGTGCTCGGCTCCTTGTCCAGCAGGCCCAGCTTCACCAGATAGCCCGGCGTCACCGACAGGGCGATGAAATCGCCGATGGCCTCGTGGAAGCCGTCATTGGCACCATTGCGGAACAGGGTCGTCTGGTTCTTATAGGCGCGCTGATAGAAATTATGGCCCAGTTCATGATGCAGGGTCTGGAAATCGTCGCCATTGACCCGCGTGCACATCTTGATGCGGATATCGTCCTTGTCGTCGATATCCCAGGCCGACGCATGGCACACCACCTCGCGGTCGCGCGGGCGGGTGATCTGCGAACGTTCCCAGAAGGTCTGCGGCAGCGGATCGAAGCCCAGGCCGGTGAAGAAGCCTTCGGCCGACTTGGTCATCTTGATCGGGTCGTAGTTGGCCTTGGTCAGCAGGGCCGTGACATCGACATTCTGGGCCGCCTGCTTGGGCGCCATCAGATCATAGACATTGCCCCAGGCCTGCGCCCACATGTTGCCCAAGAGATGGGCGGGAATCGGCTTGTCCTGCGGAACCACGTCGGTGCCATAGGTCTCGCCCAGCTTGGTGCGGGCATAGCAATGCAGGCCGGTATAGAGCGGCTTGACCTGTTCCCACAGCCGGTCGGCCTCCGCCTCGAACGCCTCGGGCGCCATCTCGTAACCGCTGCGCCACAGGGTGCCCGTGTCGGGCATGCCCAGTTCCTTGGCCCCGATATTGGCGACCTCCACCTGGCGCTGGTACAGCGGCTTCATCGGCTGGGCCACCTTGTGCCAGCCGGTCCACAGGCGCTTCAGTTCCTTCTCGTCGCGCGAGGTGCGGAAAATGTCGTCGATCTCGTCCAGCGTCTTGCAATCGCTGCCATCCTCGCGGCAGACCTTGCCGGTGGCGTAAAGCTCACCCAGCTTGGCATCCAGCTCCGCCAGTTCCTTGTTCAACGCCGGGTCGGCGGGCGACGGCAGGGCCGTCTCCACGCGCAGCAGGTTGAACTTGCGCGCCACATCCTGCGGCAGGTCCAGCCCCACGAAACGCTTGCTCTCCGCCGTCAGCCGGGCGACCAGCGCGCTGTAGGCGGCGTTGCTGTCGGCGGCGATGGCCAGCGTGTCGGGGGTGATATAGGTCGACTGCACCCAGGCGATGCGGGCACCCTTCTCGCGCGCCGCACCCAGTTCGACTTCGGCCTTGGCGATGAAGGCGGTCGCTTCTTCGACCGTCGGCTTCGCCGCGGCGGCCTGCTTGTCGGCCGGCTGCCCGCAGGCAGCCAGGAACATCATGGCGCCAAGGGCGACGCCGGCACGCAAGTTGTGGGTGATGCGCATGGTTCCCTGTCCTTACCTGTTGTTCTTTGAGTTTGGATCAGTCGTAGCGAACGCGG
>NZ_JBLTYX010000054.1:0-2026 GCF_048066115.1 Niveispirillum sp. KHB5.9
GTCGTCCTTCTGCTCTGCACCTTCCTGGCGCTGGCCCTTGCCAACAGCCCGTGGTCCACATCCTTCCTCGCCTTCTGGAATATTCATGCCGGCATCAGCTTCGGCAGCGTGGAGTTATCCCGCTCGTTGAAGCACTGGATCAACGACGGGCTGATGACGCTGTTCTTCTTCGTCATTGCCCTTGAGCTGAAACGCGAACTGGTGCTGGGTGAACTCCGCGATCCCCGGGTGGCTGCGCTGCCAATCGCCGCGGCGGTCGGTGGGATGGTGGTACCGGCCAGCCTGTTCCTGCTGATCGTTGGAGGCGGACCGGGTGCGAGCGGCTGGGGAACCGTCATGTCCACCGACACGGCCCTTGTCATCGGTTGCCTCGCCATGCTTGGCGCCCGTATTCCGGCGAGCTTGCGGCTCTTTCTGCTCTCTCTTGCGATCTTCGACGATGTCGGCGCCATTCTGGTCGTGGCGATCGGCTATGGTGCGACCTTGAACTGGGGCGTGCTCAGCATCGGCGGGTTTGGATTTGTCGTCGTGGCGGCCCTTGCCCGGCTTGGCATCCGCAGTATTCCGACTTATTTCGCAATGGGTGGTGGCATTTGGCTGGCGCTGGATGTTTCCGGTCTCCACCCTACATTGGCCGGCGTGCTCCTCGGGTTGATGACGCCGGCGCGGAGTTGGGTGAGCACCCCCCGCCTGCACGCTATATTGGACCGGGTCACCGCCCATTCGCCCGGTGGTCTCCGGAAAGGGACGGCCGCCGCCCGCAATGACCTCCAACGGGCGGGTGTTGCAACACGGGAGGCCCTGTCCCCGATCGAGCGGCTTGAATTCGCCCTCCATCCCCTGGTCGCCTTCACAATCCTGCCGCTCTTCGCCCTGGCCAATGCCGGCGTTCCCATGGCCGCCGCGAAGTTCGACCCGGCGCTCACGACGGCAATCCTCATGGCCTTTGTGGCCGGCAAACCGGTTGGCGTGCTGCTCTTCAGCTTCCTTGCCGTGAAGTCGCGCCTTGGCATCCGACCTGACGACTTGTCATGGCAATTGGTGGCGGCGGGAGGATTGCTGACCGGTATCGGGTTTACGATGGCATTGTTCATTGCCGAGTTGGCCTTTGGCGCGGCGCTCCTCAATTCGGTCAAGCTTGGCATTCTCGGCGCTTCAGCCATTTCGGCGATCCTCGGCTTCCTGATACTGGCTTGGCTGACCAGGATTTCACGGCGATAGGATGCGGGCAATCACTGGCATCGCTGTGGCCTCTTGAAAGGCCGTGCGGTGCGGCAGTGATCATGGGCGCCGCATATCCCGAGCTCTACGTCGCGGTCGGTGTGCATTCCGGCCTGCCCCTTGGGGCTGCGCGTGATATTCCCTCCGCCTTCGCCGCCATGCGCAACGGGGCTGTGGGCGGGCGTGGTGGCATCAGCCCGGTCCCGACCATCATCTTCCATGGCGATCAGGACACGACTGTACACCCCGCCAACGGAAACGCGGTCGCCGCCCAGGCCGTGGCGCCGGCGGCCGGACTGCGGCCGACGGTGATACGTGGAGAGGTGCCGGGCGGGCACACCTATACCCGCACCATCCACGCCGACGCGTCGGGCCGGGGCCTGTGCGAGCATTGGGCGATCCACGGCACCGGGCATGCCTGGGCTGGGGGCAGCCGGTTCGGCTCCTATACCGATCCACGGGGGCCGGATGCGACGCGGGAGATGGTGCGCTTCTTCTTCGAGCATGCACGCGACGGGACCGCAACAGTGCCCTGATCGGTGGTGACCTGCTCCCCTAATTGTTACCGGTTATAAGCAGAGTCCTCTGGTTTGGTATTTGGTTTGAGTTACGTTCAGGACCGGGGGCATGCCCCCGGTCCTGAACGTTGCGAACTGGGTGGGGGACATCCCGCCCAAAGTGGAATGAGGCCGAATATTGTTGTAGTCGTTCCGCCAGTCGGCCA
This sequence comes from Niveispirillum sp. KHB5.9, assembly GCF_048066115.1. Taxonomy (NCBI): domain Bacteria; kingdom Pseudomonadati; phylum Pseudomonadota; class Alphaproteobacteria; order Rhodospirillales; family Azospirillaceae; genus Niveispirillum; species Niveispirillum sp. KHB5.9. Next base: position 1,946 of record NZ_JBLTYX010000054.1, read on the forward strand.
GCACCTGGCGAGCGTGCCGCAGACCGTGGAACAGGGTTTCATTCAGGCATTCATCGCGCAAGCGTCCGTTGAAACTTTCCC
>NZ_JBLTYX010000055.1:0-1907 GCF_048066115.1 Niveispirillum sp. KHB5.9
GATATTAATCATAATGTACGCGGAGCGATGGAGGTACTAAAATGGGCTGGAAAGCCGAGCCAGTTTGATCCGGAAAGAACATATACCAGATATAGCGATGGTGGTGCCAACACCATGGCAAACTGGAACGCAATTTATGGAGGCCTAATTGAATATTAAGTACGATTTCAGCAGCACACTGAAAATATCGTTGTGCGCTTTACTGGCATCTGTAATCGCGACTTCATCACATGAGACCGCCTTGGCAGATAGTTACATATTCCGTCAAACTGAGATGAGGGACGTTGAATTTGGGGTCACTGTCGACTGGAGAAACAAATTCCTTCCGAGGATAATTCGATACGTAGCTCCACCTCTAAGCACTTATGAAGACGCTGTACAAAATGAACAAAATATATTGGTTGGAAAAATTGTATTACCGGGCGATTATACAGTTGAATTGTACGAACGCCCTAAAGACATCATTGGAGATTATGGTTCAGTTGCAATTCTAATACATGATGGCGTTATTATAGATAAATATGATGTATCATCATCTCTTGGCAATAATTCGCTTTCCCTTAGCTACGCTGCAATATTGAGTGCCAATAATAACATCATGCTAATTCTTAACTATGTTGGACAGCCAAGTGAAGTGCCCGAAGGATTCGTAACAATACGGATTTCCCAGTCTGAGGCTATAGTCAACGCATTGCCGTTAACAATTTACGGCAAGCTTGTTGTAACGGAAAAAAATTTTGATGAAATTGATCTTTGGTCTACTGAGCTGAACAAAGTGAATGGTACGAATTCACCGACATCTTATACCGTAAGGCGGTGTAGGATGAAGAATAAAACTTACAAATGCGATCCTGCAAAAATGCAGGATCGGCTTTTTGCGCCCAATGAAATCATTAACCCTGGAATTGAGATACGGCGGTGATGAAGAAGCGGAGCATGCGCTGAGACATGCCTATGAAGGTGGACACCTCCGGAAGCCGCCAATTTCTGGCATGATATGGCCTACTTGCGGTAGCGGGATCGGTTGTGGGCGCAGGGCGATCCGCTGGAGCCGTTATCCGCGACGGTTGATTTTGAGCATTTCCGGCCTGCTCTGGCCAAGGCCGTGGGGCCCGGCGATCCCGCGCAAGGGTGGGCGGCCGCCGTTTGATGCAGTGCTGAAATTCAAGATGCTGATCTTGCAGGCGTTGCACGGCCTGTTGCAAATACCCTTTCGAATTTTCGTGAGGCGTTGATCGGTGCCCAGACGCTGGACGGGCTGTTCACGCGTAATTGCTCACGTGGTTGGCATCCCCGCCGTTCAGGCGAGGATGAAGGTGCCGCCGATCAGGGCGTGGATGGCGTTCCAGGCTGATGTGCCGTAGAGGCGGGCGGTACCTGTAACGGATCGGTATCCGGCATGGCTGGCCGGTCCCCAATGGGGGGGCACGACATAGAAAGGGCGGAAAACCACGTTAAGCCGGAAACCCGGTAGCGACCCGCCCTTTCGTCTCTATATCCCGCTTGACGATCTCCATCACCGTACTCTTGCTGAGCCCCAGTTCCCTGCCGATCAGCCGATAGCTGCGCCCCGCTGCGACCCGCGAGCGCCCCGGCCTGGCCGACGCGGTCTATGGGCTGGACATACTGGGCCGTGTGGTGGCGGAGAAGGCGGGCACGGTGCTGGTGCGCACGCATGCCTATGACACAGCCGGGCGCAAGGTCTCGGCCAACGTCACCCTGCCCCGACCCGCCACGGGCGTGACGGGGACGGCCCCGACGGTGGCGATGGGCTTCACCTATGACGAGGACGGCAACCGCACAGGCGTCACCTGGTCGGGTGCCACGGTTGGCTGGCGCTATGACGGGTTGAACCGGGTGACGGGGGTGGACCTGGGCACCGATGCGGTGACGCGGCATGTCTACGT
>NZ_JBLTYX010000056.1:0-1872 GCF_048066115.1 Niveispirillum sp. KHB5.9
CCGCGCCGGTGCCTTGGCCCCGGCGCGGGTTCGTCCCTTGACGATCAGCCCAAAGCCTCGGTGAGCTCCGGGACGATCTTGAACAGGTCACCGACCAGGCCGTAATCGGCGACCTGGAACATCGGTGCCTCCTCGTCCTTGTTGATGGCGACGATGACCTTGCTGTCCTTCATGCCGGCCAGATGCTGGATGGCGCCACTTATGCCGACGGCGATGTACAGTTCCGGGGCCACGATCTTGCCGGTCTGGCCGACCTGGTAATCGTTGGGCACGAAACCGGCATCCACCGCCGCACGGGATGCACCGACGGCTGCGCCCAGCTTGTCGGCCAGCGCGTCCAGCAGCGGGAAATTGTCGCCCGACTGCATGCCACGGCCACCCGACACGATGACGCGGGCAGAGGTCAGTTCCGGACGCTCCGACTTGGTCAGCTCCGCCGACACGAAGCTGGACAGGCCGGCATCGCCGGTGGCCGCGATGGTATCGACCGCGCCGGCACCACCGGTCTCAGCGGCGGCCTCGAACGCCGTGCCGCGCACGGTGATCACCTTGACCGCGTCGGACGACTTCACGGTCGCGATGGCGTTGCCGGCATAGATCGGGCGTTCGAACGTGTCGGCATCGACCACGCCGCTGATCTCGCTGATCTGCTGCACATCCAGCAGGGCCGCCACGCGCGGTGCCAGGTTCTTGCCGAACGTCGTGGCGGTGAACAGCACATGGCTGTAACCGCCGGCCTTCACGGCTGCCACCACCAGCGGGGCGAAATTCTCGGCCAGCGGGTTGGCATATTCACCCCCGTCGGCCACCAGGGCCTTGGAAACGCCGGCGGCCTTGGCAGCCGCCGCCCCGGCCTCACCCACGCCGGAACCCGCGACCAGCACATGCGTCTCGCCGCCGATCTTGGCCGCCGCACCCAGGGTGGTCAGGGTCGGCTTCTTCACCGCGCCCGTCGAGGGCTCGGCAACAACCAGAATGCTCATGATTGGTCTCTCCAATCCTATAAGGCTTTATCCGTAGGTCAGGTCGAGGGGCGTAGCCCCGAGCCCTGACATCCGTGGCACCGTCGCTTGTCAGGGCTCGCCTTTGGCTCGACCTGACCTACGGCGCCAGCGGGGACGATCAGATGACGCGGGCTTCGTCGCGCAGCTTGGCGACCAGCTCGGCGACGGAGGCGACCTTGACGCCGCCCTTGCGCTTGGGCGGCTCCACCACCTTCAGCGTCGTCAGGCGCGGGGTGATGTCCACGCCCAGCGAACCCGGCTCCAGCGTCTCGATCGGCTTCTTCTTCGCCTTCATGATGTTGGGCAGCGAGGCATAGCGCGGCTCGTTCAGGCGCAGGTCGGTGGTCACCACGGCGGGCAGCCGCAGCTCCACCGTTTCCAGGCCGCCATCGATCTCGCGCGTCACGGCGATCTTGCCATCCGCCGGCGCCACCTTGGAGGCAAACGTCCCCTGGGCCCAGCCCAGCAGCGCCGCCAGGGCCTGGCCGGTCTGGTTGCTGTCATCGTCGATGGCCTGCTTGCCCAGGATCACCAGATCCGGCGTCTCCTTGCCCACGATGGCCTTCAGCAGCTTGGCCACGGCCAGCGGCTGCACCTCCGCATCGGTCTGCACCAGGATGCCGCGATCCCCACCCATGGCGAGCGCCGTGCGGATCGTCTCCTGCGCGCCCGACGGCCCGATCGACACCACCACGATCTCCGTCGCCTTGCCCGCTTCCTTCAGACGGACCGCCTCTTCAACCGCGATCTCGTCAAACGGGTTCATCGACATCTTAACATTCGCAAGCTCGACACCGCTCGCGTCGGGCTTGACACGGATCTTGACGTTGTAGTCAACGACACGCTTTACGGCGACTAGGACTTTCAT
>NZ_JBLTYX010000057.1:0-1794 GCF_048066115.1 Niveispirillum sp. KHB5.9
AGCGTCGTGTCCTGGCACATGAACGCATCCTTCAGATATTGATCGCCCACATGATGGAGGCGGAGCCGAAGTTTCTGGAACGGTTGCAGGAGAAATTCTCCAAGGGGCACGGCTTGGGGGACAACGAGCATGATTTCGTCGATACCGACCAATATGCGCGGGAATTCATCCGCAAGGTGGTGAATATTGGTGCGGACGGGATATGAGGAGGCAGTTGGCCGTTCGGCTTTTCGGCTTTCCTTCAGTTCACCCATCGGCGTCAGGTGAATGGTCCAAAGATGACGGCGACGATGGCCGCCGTGCCGGGGGCTGTGGGAATGACCATCGGTGAGTTGAACCCAACCAATCGCGTTTGGGGTGGGTGCGCACATCGTCGAGGAGTGTGGGTGGGGATGGTACGGCCTCGTCTGCGGTGATGATCGCATCCAGAACTTCAGGTTCTATGCGAAGTGCGAAACCATAGCCTTTGGCGATTTCGGTCAGATGCAGGGTTGTGGCAACCCGTTGCCAGGCAGGAAAAGAGAGTCCGTCCACTCTTTCCTCCTCGGTTTCGATTTCATATTCGCCGGCGGGCAGCGGACCATCGATACCCGGCAAACCGAATGGGCGGCGAAACCGCACAGCTTGGCGAATCTTACGGGTGGTCATTGGGGCGACTTTCTGCAGGCCGAAATATGTAGGTCTCATGATTTCGGCTTTAAGGGAATGATGGGAAATCATTCAGGGTGGTAAATTTACCATCCTGTTATTTTTAGTATATATCAACAATATTAATAGATTTTGTTCATATAAAATGAAGTTGTCACATGGGTATTTCCCGATCCTGTCATTGTTCTTCATTTGCATTATATTTAGACATGTTCGATGATCACCTTCTCTTGGGTGATGATCGAATTGTCATGGTGGCATGTGCGATTCTCTTGAATCGCTCTATGCGACCTGACACTCCGCCTCTTTCCGGGGGCAGCAGCATGAAAGATATCGATATGGAAAAGTCCGGTAACAAGCCCGCCAACAAGCCCACGGTTGCGCCGACCCAGGGGGGCAAGGGCAAGCCTGCCGAGGCGTCGCCGCATGCTTCGGGCGCTCATGCCGACAAGCATGACAAGGACACCAACGCCAAGCATGCGCAGAAGAAATAGCCCTTGCTTGGCTGTGCCGGTGGTGGACGCCCCTCCATCGCCGGCACTCTTTCCATGTCCAATCCGCAGTGAAGGAAGCAACCATGAAACGTTTCAATATTCTCTTGGCTGGGCTGGCCGTTGCCACGCTGTCGGTCGGCTCCCTGGCCTTCGCGCAAGGCGCCCCGCAGACCATTGCATTGACGCAGGTGGACCCCACCACCTTGGCCACCGGTTACCGCACCTCAAAGGTGGTGGGCAGCACGGTCTACAACGCCACGGGCGAGACGGTGGGCACCATCGACGATCTGATCGTGACGCCCAACGACAAGGTGCCGTTCGCCGTGTTGTCGGTCGGCGGCTTCCTTGGCATGGGATCGAAATATGTCGTCGTCTCCTACGCGGCGCTGAACGTGACGAACAAGAAGTTCGTCCTGCGCGATGCCACCAAGGAAACGCTGAAGAGCCTGCCGGAATATAAATACGCCTCATGATCGGCCTCGTTTCCAATGGCCGGTGCCGGCTAATGTCCGGCGGCCAGTTGCTTTCATGCAATCGGTATTTCTTCGGAAAGACGGATCATGAACCAAGGCATCATTTTGCTGCTCACCGCCTTGGTATTGTTGTTCCTGACAGAACGGCTCTGACGCCGGCCGGACACATCGGAGAGGTA
>NZ_JBLTYX010000058.1:0-1784 GCF_048066115.1 Niveispirillum sp. KHB5.9
ACGTCGTAGCCGGTCGTGCTGACCGTGCCGTCGCGCTGCGTGAAGCCCGTTTTATAGCAAACCAAACAATCGACGTTGTGCATGATTGTATGCTGATGGGCTCATTCCATCTTCACGCATTGCTAAATATGCTCTCTTGTACCGGTCAAGTTCGTAAAATAAAATACCGTGTATACCTTGGGCATCTCTTCTGCGTATTGGCCTATTCCATATATTGGACAATGCAATGTCAATTTGCTTTTTTAATTGCGAATTCAAAATATTGTCAGAAAATTGAATTTCTTGGTTTTCTTCTGGAAATATTAAAGAAAACTCTTCATCCGTTGCTTGAAATACGCTGAAAGTGCAATTATTGGCGCCATCAATAATTTGAATATTTTTCATTTTAACCCCTCAAGTTGGTCTTCTTTCTTGATTTAGCTTCAGCGTGTTTTTCGTCTATTTTCCTGTTGCGCCTTATCGGGGTTAGAATTGGTGTCCCCTTTGGAAGTGGTTGTAATGACCGAAGAGGGTGTCTCTGAATCCTCTGGCAAAGGTGGACGGACATTATCATAGCCGCCGTCTGGATATTGGACATCCCAATGTGGTCCACCATGAGCAATATTACCTTGCCCAGTTGGCACCCAGACACCCCCATCCTTGCTTTCCCATCCATTACCCTTTCCATTCGGATTTGGCACCCAGTTCGGGCCACCTTTCGGGTCTTTATAACCCGTCATTCCTCCTGGATAGCCTGGCGCCTTAGCGCCCGCTGGGTCCCATGCATCGGCCGGTGGTTTGGAAAAAACGGCGTTATCCTGAACTCCATTGGTTTCGGCAGCGCCTTCAACTGCCATTGCTCCCTGCGCAGAGTCCTTATTTATTTTGTCCGTCCTAGGGGCAATTTGACTCAACACCCCAATTACAGCAACAGTACCAGCTACAGCCAGATTCCCCGCTTCTACGACTGCACCAACACATGCAGGCATTGCCGGAATACAGGCTGCGATAGCAACCAGCCCGGTCGGATCGACGCCCATTGCGGGCGAGTTCTTCACATAGGCATACCGATTCAGCCCATCCTTGATCCCAATCGGATCGAGCTGCATCCACCTCCCGTCCTGGGGATCGTACGCGCGGTTGGGCGTGTGGTACAGGCCCGTCTCCGCATCGAACCGCATCCCGGCATACCGGAACTGCGGCCCGGCCGCCCCCGCCTGGGGTGAGTTGCCATAGGCGTCGTAGGTGTAGGCCCCGCCCAGCTTGCCATCCGGCCGCAGCCAGCCGATGACGCTGCCCTGCCGGTTCGGCAGCAGCCGGATCAGTCCGCCCGCCGGCGCGTGCACCGCGACCACCGCGCCGCCGATGCCCGATGCCCGGATCGTCCGCTCCTTCAGCGTGCCGGCGGCGTCGTAGGTTCCCCACTCGACCCCGTCCAGTTCCAGGTACAGGGTCGTGACATTGTTCACCTGCTTCCAGGCCCGGCCGCCCTCGGGGTAATAGCCGTACGTCGCCGCCATGCCCGGCGCGTTGGCCCCGGTCAGCATGTTGCGGCTGTCATAGCGCCAGGTGCGGGTGGCCGCACCCGTACGGTTGCCGCGCCCGTCATGCACCTGCGCCACCCCGTCCACCTTGGTCAGGGCGTTGATCGGCGAGGCCGGGTCGTAGCTCGTGGTTTTGGCGAGTGTCGGCGCCGGCTGCCACAGGAAGGCGGTATTGTCCAACGCCTCGCTGGTCAGCTGCCCGGCCAGGTCATAGACGTAGCTGGCCACCAGCGATCCGCCCGACCAGCCATGCGACAGGCC
>NZ_JBLTYX010000059.1:0-1754 GCF_048066115.1 Niveispirillum sp. KHB5.9
GGACCGAAACCGGCGTCGGGCGGATCCTCGATAGCGACAGCCCAGCCGCCCCCATCCTCCGGCCAGGATTGAACCCGCCACGCGCCGCCGGGGCCGATCCAGGTGTCCATCAAAGCTGCCGATCCTTCATTATCATAGCCCAGTGGCTGGACCTGCCCGCAGTGGGTGCAACAGACCCTGGCCTTGGCACTTTCCGCCTCGCAATCGGGACGGCATTGGCAAATCCGCCCCTGCCAGGACCGGATACGCATCGGGTAGAGCGCCCGGCAGTGCGGGCACGGCAGCGGCGGCGTCAGCCTGCCCGACCGGTCAATCACGCCACCTGCTGCCATACGCCCTCGCGGATGTCGCCCAGCACCGAATCCAGCTTGCCGCCGAACAGCTTGTTCAGCCGGTCAAAGCCGCCGACATCCGCCTTGTACTGACCGGAATCCAGGAAATCGCGGTCAACGATGATTTCCTTGGCCACATCCTCGCCGATGCGTTTCAGCCAGCGTTGCTGAACCGGGGTCCAGGTCTGACTTTTCAGGATACGGGCCATGGCGTCGCGCACACGGTCGGCATAGGGGCGCAGCGGGTCGCCCAGTGCTGCCTGACGGATATAGCCGATGACCGATGCGGCAATATCCTCCGACTTCGCCTGTTCCCAGGCGCGGTGCAATGCCGCCTCGGTAAAGGCCCCTTCATCCAGGATCAGCTTGATCTGCCGCAGGTCTTCGCGTGTCAGGTCGCGGGGACGGGTGACGACGATGTTGAGCGCCGTCACCTTGTTCACATTGTCTTTCACCCAGGCGGCGAAGCTGTCCAGGTAATCCTCTGGCCGGGTCAGCTTGCCATCCTTGCCATAGCCGTGGCTGATGGAGACCAGATCGTCGGCATGTTCCGAAATCGGTATCGGGGCACCGGGCCGGTCGGGCCGCCAATCCAGAATGGGGCCAAGGCGCGGACGGGCGCGGAACCAGTCGGCCAGATCGGCCGGGCGGGCATCGGACAGACGCTGCATCGTGGTGTGCAGCGGCTCGCCCGCCTCCTGCTCATAGATGCGCAGGGCGCCATCGGTCAGCAGTTTGGCCCGGCGCTTCAGCTTGCTTTCAAGCTGCTGGCGGATGGTTTCCCGGTGCTGGTCGCTGGTGACGCCGGTCAGCTCATCCAGCAGCTTGGTGAAGGACAGCTTGGGTTCCACGCCGACCGGCTTCATGTCGGTCATAGATTCCAGGCTGGCATAGAGGTCCACGGCGTCAAAGATACGGAAGAAGTCCTTGCCGATCTCGTCACAGCGGCGGGTGGCCCGGCCCAGCATCTGTTCATACAGGATGCGGCTATTGACCCGGCGCAGGAACACCAGATTGGTGATCCGGGGGATATCAACGCCGGTGGTCAGCAGATCAACCGTGACGGCGATCTTGGGCTGTGGGTCGTTGCGGAAGGACAGGGTCAATGCCAAGGGCCGGTCCACGCTGCCGGTGATCTTCCTGACATCCGCGTCGTCAATATCGCCATAGGCTTCCTCGAACGCCTTCTTCACCTCTTCGACCACCATGTCGGCATGGCCGTCGCTGACCGCGAAGATCAGGGTCTTGTCGGGCAGGGTGGGGTCGATGTAGCTGGCCAGGGCCTTGGCGACAGTGCGGTTAAACTCACGGGTGATGACCCGGCGGTTGAACTGCTCCACCTCAAAGCTGAACTCATCCGGCGCAATGGTCGTGGAAATCGTGCCGTCCGCAATGTTCAGCAGATCGACCTGCTCACCCTTT
>NZ_JBLTYX010000060.1:0-1754 GCF_048066115.1 Niveispirillum sp. KHB5.9
AGACCGAAACCCGCATCCGGCGGGTCCTCGATAGTGACGGCCCAGCCGCCGCCCTCCTCCGGCCAGGATTGAACCCGCCACGCGCCACCGGGGCCGATCCAGTAATCCATCAAGGCTGCCGATCCTTCATTATCGTAGCCCAGTTCCTGGACCTGCCCACAACCGGTACAGCAGACCCTGGCATCGGCACTCTCGGCATCGCAATAGGGTCGGCATTGGCAAATCTGCCCCTGCCAGGACAGGATGCGCATCGGGTACAGCGCCCGGCAGTGCGGGCACGGCAAGGGCGGCGTCAGCCTGCCCGACCGGTCAATCACGCCACCTGCTGCCATACGCCCTCGCGGATGTCGCCCAGCACAGAATCCAGCCTGCCGCCGAACAGCTTGTTCAGCCGGTCAAAGCCGCCGACATCCGCCTTGTACTGACCGGAATCCAGGAAATCGCGGTCAACAATGATTTCCTTGGCCACATCCTCGCCAATGCGTTTCAACCAGCGTTGCTGAACCGGGGTCCAGGTCTGGCTTTTCAGGATACAGGCCATGGCATCGCGCACCCGGTCAGCATAGGGACGCAGCGGGTCGCCCAGTGCTGCCTGACGGATATAGCCGATGACCGATGCGGCAATATCTTCCGACTTCGCCTGTTCCCAGGCGCGGTGCAATGCCGCCTCAGTAAAGGCCCCTTCATCCAGGATCAGCTTGATCTGTCGCAGGTCTTCGCGTGTCAGGTCGCGGGGGCGGGTAACGACGATGTTGAGCGCCGTAACCTTGTTCACATTGTCTTTCACCCAGGCGGCGAAACTGTCCAGGTAATCCTCGGGCCGGGTCAGCCTGCCATCCTTTCCATAGCCGTGGCTGATGGAGACCAGATCGTCGGCATGTTCCGAAATCGGGATCGGGGCACCGGGCCGGTCGGGTCGCCAATCCAGAATGGGGCCAAGGCGCGGACGGGCGCGGAACCAGTCGGCCAGATCGGCAGGGCTGGCATCGGACAGACGCTGCATCGTGGCGTGCAGCGGCTCGCCCGCCTCCTGCTCATAGATACGCAGGGCGTCATCGGTCAGCAGTTTGGCCCGGCGCTTCAGTTTGCTTTCAAGCTGCTGGCGGATGGTTTCCCGGTGCTGGTCGCTGGTGACGCCGGTCAGTTCATCCAGCAGCTTGGTGAAGGACAGCTTGGGTTCCACGCCGACCGGCTTCATGTCGGTCATGGATTCCAGGCTGGCATAGAGGTCCACCGCGTCGAAGATACGGAAGAAGTCCTTGCCGATCTCGTCACAGCGGCGGGTGGCCCGGCCGAGCATCTGCTCATACAGGATGCGGCTATTGACCCGGCGCAGGAACACCAGATTGGTGATCTTCGGGATATCAACGCCAGTGGTCAGCAGATCAACCGTGACGGCGATCTTGGGCTGCGGATCGTTGCGGAAGGACAGGGTTAGGGCCAGGGGTCGGTCCACGCTGCCGGTGATCTTCCTGACATCGGCGTCGTCAATATCGCCATAGGCCTCCTCGAACGCCTTCTTCACCTCCTCGACAACCATGTCGGCATGGCCGTCGCTGACCGCGAAGATCAGGGTCTTGTCGGGCAGGGTGGGGTCGATATAGCTGGCCAGGGCCTTGGCGACGGTGCGGTTAAACTCACGGGTGATGACCCGGCGGTTGAACTGCTCGACCTCAAAGCTGAACTCATCCGGCGCAATCGTCGTGGAAATCGTACCGTCCGCCGTGTTCAGCAGATCGACCTGCTCACCCTTG
>NZ_JBLTYX010000061.1:0-1700 GCF_048066115.1 Niveispirillum sp. KHB5.9
ATTGCGGTCCACCACGAAGCAGACACGGCGGAAGCGTTTGGATTCCAGCAGACGCGACAGCATGGCGATGGCCAGCTTGGTCTTGCCTGTGCCCGTCGCCATGGCCACCAGCATTTGCCGTTCATCGGCAGCCAAGGCCTCTTCGACCTTCTCGATGGCCTTTCGCTGATAGGGTCGCAGGTCGAAGCCGAAATTCATCGGCATGGCGGCCAGCGCCGCGTGGGCGGCGTCCCGGTCCATCGCCAACTGGCCGCGCAAACCTTCCGGCGTTGGCCAGTCGGTCAAGGCCCGGCGACGGTTGGTGGGTTTGCGGGTGTCCCGGAACCAGATGCCAGACTCGGTCTCAATCTGCTTCAGATATTCGCGGCCATTGGTGGCAAAGACGAAGGGAACGCGGAACTCACTGGCCGACCCGACAAGCTCCATGCCATCGGTCGTCTTCAGACCCTTTGCATAACGCTCGGCTTGGTCGATGGAGGCCGAGACATTCTTGCGCTTGCGTTTAGCCTCCACCACGCCCACGCAGGTGGTGTCGAGGAACAGCGCATAATCGGCGGGGCCGGTCTCGGTCGGCCATTCCGCGATGGCCATGGTTTTGCCCTTGGCCGGGCGGGCGCCGGATTTGAAGGTCAGGGCCTGACTATCGACATCCCACCCCCGGTCACGAAGCTGGCGGTCAATGATGGTACGGGTCGCTGATTCGTCCAGGTCGATGGCGGCGGCAGCAACCTTCGCGGCCTCGACCACAGCGTCGATACTGGCCGGGGCGGCGGTCGCTGCCTGCTGGGCCGCCTCCAACTCCTGCTGAAGCGCCGCGTGCTTGGCCTCGAACGCGGCCAACTGCCGTTGCAGCGCCTGCTTCTCTTCGGCTTCCAGGCGGGCTTTCTCTTCAGCGGTCTGGCGGGCCTGTTCTGCTTCCTGGGCTGTCAATTGCGCACGCTCGGCGTCCGTCATGGACTGCCGATACTGCTCACGCAAACGCCGCAGCTCCTCCGCCACCACGGCATCCACGCGACGTGGATCGGCGGGGGGAACAAACGGCTTTGGCTGGAAGCCCTGGTTCTTGTCATAGGCGCGGTGGAACCAGATCGACAATTGCCACGCCAGTTTCAGGCCGGTGAGCGCCGAATTCTGATCTCCGAAGCCCTGATGGGTCGCCTTATTGCCCATGAGCCGGATTTCATGGAACAGGCGGGCCGCATCACGCGGGATCGCCCCGCGATCCTCCAGCCGGTGAAGCAGGTCATTCTGGTTCTCACCCGTCCCCTCGAAGGCGCCGACTCTGGCCGCGATGATCTGGGCCATCACTTCGCCGAACTGGCGCAGCTTGATCAGAGCCGTATTGCCATCCTCACGGAAATACCGTTCGGCCAACGAACCCAATTCGACAAGCTGGGCGTGGCGGCTCAGGAAGCTGAAATTGGGCGAAGGGACTACCATCGACACTACCTATTTCGGCGAATGGCCGAAGAGTATAGGCAACTCCAACGGGCAGCAAGATTCTGCCCTTCTTCCCGTGGAGCGAGACCCAGCGGCTTCATCGCCGACTCACGAAACCACTCACCATATTTTACGCAAAACATTGTGAGTTGAGGAAATCTGCGGCTGTCGGAGGTCCAATCCCCTTGACGACTCGACTACTCACCATATTATATCCAGATAGCATAGTAATATGGTGAGTGTGATGGCGGGCAAGCAGG
>NZ_JBLTYX010000062.1:0-1689 GCF_048066115.1 Niveispirillum sp. KHB5.9
AGATTATCTCGGCGACCCAGGTCAACGCCGTCCTCGGTGTTCTTGCAGGGAACCGACACCCGGCCCGTGACAGGGTCATGTTCCTGCTGTCTGTGAAAGCGGGACTTCGTGCGAAGGAGATTGCTCAGGTCACTTGGGGAATGGTGCTGACCGCCGATGGTCAACTCAGCGATAGCCTCCACCTGGAAGACCGGGCAGCAAAGATGGGATCGGGTCGCTTCGTTCCACTGAATCGCGATCTGCGGGAGGCACTGATGCACCTCCGGGCCGAACGCCAGCCCAAGCCGGAGGACACGATCATTTTCAGCGAGCGCGGTCGGTCGATGTCTGCCCCAAGCGTTGTTCGCTGGTTCTGGGACCTGTATGAAAATTGGGCTTCACCGGCTGTTCATCCCATAGCGGGCGTCGTTCCTTCATCACGCAAGCTGCCCGCAAAGCCAGCACCGTTGGCGGGTCGCTCCGGGACGTCATGGAACTGGCGGGACACAAGAATCTTCAGACCACCAGCCGGTACATCGAGGCGGACTCGGAAGCTAAAAGGAAGCTGGTGAACTTGGTCTGAGAGAAATGCGGCGTGCACGCGAGCGGGTTTCAGGTCCTTGATTTCTGCTCCACCGAGCTGTATCAAAGATCACTCTGGCGCTTCGGTAGATTGTTGATTTTCTTTGGTGTTCGGCATCTGGTGACACCCCTTTTAGGGTCTCATCCCCTCCGCCATTTTCTCGCTAAGTCATTAGAGAATAAGGCCTCTTGGAAGAGCTCCAAGGGGCTTTCGGCATTTTGGTACAAACGTTGGTACAGAGCGCGGGGTGCGGAATGAGCCGCGCCGCGCTGCCCCACCTGTGGAAGCGCGGCGAAACCTACTGGTTCCGCATGGCGCTGCCCGCTGATCTCGTGGCCCGATTCGGGCGTCGGGAGTTCCGACTCTCTCTGAAGACATCCGATCGCCGCATCGCTAGGATGCGTGGAAGCCGCCTGAGTGTGAGCTTCCAAGAATTGATACGGATGGTGCGGGGTATGCCGGAGCTGACCAGAGAACGAATCAACGACCTTGTCCGTGCCCATTTTGAAAAGCGCCTCAGCGTCGCGAATGAGATCGTCTGGTGTTCCGAACACGACGACAAGTTCGACAAGGAAATGGAGATCGAAGGGGCTGCCCAAGACCTTAAGGCGTTCCAGCGGGACGCCATGGCGTCAAAGTTCAGCTCGAAGACTCAGAAGATCGTCAACGAGTTGGTGGACGAAGCGGGTTTTCCGACCATTCCCCCGGCCAACGAGCGCTACCAGTATCTAGGACAGATGGTTGCGCGGGCGGAAGCTGAGATGCGGCGGGTGCTGATCGCCAAGCTGTCAGGGAACCTCAAGGATAGCTTCATCATTGACCCTGCTTTCACGGGGCTCAGAGAAAATGTGCTCCCGCCAATTCCCGGAGCCCCATACGACCCGAATGACCAAACTGCACCCTCGCTTTTGACGGTCGGTGAGGCGGTTGAACGGTTCAAGGCCAACAGACAGAGCGGATGGGTCGAGAAGACACGCAAGGATTATGAGCGGTGCCTTGGCTGGTTCCTCGAACTGGTCGGCGAACGGCGTCCACTGGTATCGCTTACTGCCGAGGATTTCCGGGAATATCGAGACCTGCTGGGTAAGCTCCCCAGCAACGCTTCCAAGTTCGCCCAGTTCGCCGGA
>NZ_JBLTYX010000063.1:0-1308 GCF_048066115.1 Niveispirillum sp. KHB5.9
ACCGCCGCTTTGCCCAGATGTGCGCGCATTATCTGGTGGAACCGGTGGCCTGCACGCCGGCGGCGGGCTGGGAGAAAGGCCAGGTGGAGAACCAGGTCGGCCTGGTGCGGGAGCGGTTCTTTACGCCGCGACTGCGGTTCAAGACCTACGCGGAGATGAATGCCTGGCTGCTGGACCGCTGCGTCTCCCATGCCCGGGCGCATCGCCATCCGGAACGGGGCGACCGGACGGTGTGGGAGATGTTCGAGGCCGAGAGGCCGCATCTGGTGGCCTATGCCGGACCGTTCGACGGGTTCCACAGTAATCCGGCCTCGGTATCGCGAACCTGTCTGGTCCGGTTCGACAACAACAAATATTCCGTCCAGGCGCGTGCCGTCGGCCGGCCGGTGGAGGTCCATGCGTATGCCGAGCGGATATTGATCCGACAGGACGGCGCCGTGGTGGCCGATCACCCGAGGCAGTTCGGCCGGGGCGGGACGGTCTACGATCCCTGGCATTATGTGCCTGTCCTGGCCCGCAAGCCGGGAGCGTTGCGCAACGGGGCACCGTTCAAGGACTGGACCCTGCCCGGCAGCCTGGGCCGGATCCGGGCCAAGCTGGCCGGCTCCGCCGATGGCGATCGGCAAATGGTGGATATCCTGGCTGCCGTGCTGACCGACGGGCTGGCCGCCGTGGAGGCGGCCTGTGCCGAGGCCCTGCACAATGGGGTGCATTCCAGGGACGTGGTGCTGAACATCCTGTCCCGGCGTCGGGAGCCGCCCAACCCCGTCAGCATCCTCACCCCCGCCGCCCTGACCCTCCGGCATGCACCGGTGGCCGATTGCGGGCGGTATGACAGCCTGCGGAGAACGGTCAATGGAGCGTCATGAAATCCTGGAGATCATGGGCACGCTGAAACTCACCGGCATGCGCGCCGCCTTTGACGAGGTGATCGCCGACGGGCTCAAGCGGCAATACCCTGTACCCCGTATCATCGGCGAACTGCTGAAGGCCGAGATCGCCGAGAAGGAGGCGCGGTCGATCAAGTACCAGATGACCATCGCCCGCCTGCCGCTGGCCAAGGACCTGGCCCAGTTCGATTTCTCCGGCACGCCGGTCAACGAGGCGCTGATCCGCGACCTGGCCACCGGATCGTTCCTGGCCGAACAGCGCAACGTCGTGCTGGTCGGCGGCACCGGAACCGGCAAGAGCCACCTCGCCATCGCAATCGCCCGGTCCTGCATCCGTGGCGGCGCCAGGGTCCGGTTCCACACTGTCGTCGATCTGGTCAACCGTCTCGATGCCGAGGCGCGGGGCGGACGGCAGGGC
>NZ_JBLTYX010000064.1:0-1262 GCF_048066115.1 Niveispirillum sp. KHB5.9
GAGCTGGTCCCCCGTGAGCGGACAGTTTGCTAAGCTTGGTTCGGCCTTATTGAAGGACGACCGACATGGCGGGACAGAGGAAGCGATATTCAGCGGATTTCAAGGCGAAGGTGGCACTTGAGGCGATCCGGGGCGAGTTGACGATGGCGCAGCTTGTGTCGAAGCACGGTGTTCACCAGACGATGATCAACGCTTGGCGTAAGCAGGCGATCGAGGGAATGGCGTCGTCGTTTTCCGGCAAAGCCGAGGCCAGTCCAGTCGTTGATGTCGCCGAGATCGACCGGCTGCACGCCAAGATCGGGCAGTTGGTGGTGGAGCGGGATTTTTTGCGCAAGGCCTCCGGTCGATGAGCGCCGGTCGGAGGCGTGAGATGGTGGATCGGTCACATCCCGGCTTGTCGGTTGTCCGGCAATGCGCGCTGCTGTCGATCAGCCGGTCACATTATTACGGGCCGGTACGGGGCGAGAGGGCTGAGAACCTGGCGCTGATGCGGCTGATCGATGCGCAGTTCCTGGAGACACCCTGGTACGGGAGCCGACAGATGACCCATCATCTGCGGCGCCAGGGTCATCGTCAATCGCAAGCGGGTGCGCCGGCTGATGGGCCGGATGGGGTTGGCAGCCATCTACCAACGGCCAAAGACCAGCGTTCCCCATCCCGAGCACAAGATCTGGCCCTACCTGTTGCGGGACCTGGCCATCGACCGGCCGGACCATGTCTGGTGCACGGACATCACCTACATTCCGATGCGGCGGGGCTTCCTGTATCTGATCGCCGTGATGGATTGGGCATCGCGCAGGGTGCTGGCCTGGAAACTGTCCAATTGCATGGACATCGATTTCTGCCTGGAGGCCCTGCAGGATGCCATGGCCCGCCACGGCAAGCCCGAAATCTTCAACACCGACCAGGGCGGCCAATTCACCAGCCCGAAATTCACCGGCATCTTGACCGATGCCGGTATCAAGGTTTCCATGGATGGAAGGGGCCACTGGATGGACAATGTGTTCATCGAACGGCTCTGGCGGTCACTGAAATACGAATGCGTCTATCTCCACGCTTTCGAGACCGGCAGCGAGGCCAGGGCCGGGATCGGACGCTGGATCGATTACTACAATAACCGACGCCCGCATTCCGCGCTCGGGGGACAAACACCCGACGAGGCATACAGGAAAGGGGCGGACAAACTGTGTTTGGCGGCGTGAACTGAACAGGACCAAGCTTAACGCCGAACAAAAACTGTCCGCTCACGGGGGACCAGCTCT
>NZ_JBLTYX010000065.1:0-1225 GCF_048066115.1 Niveispirillum sp. KHB5.9
GTAGACAACCGTGTTGATTGACTAGAATGTGTTTTAGTTTTGCGCCTTGAGGCTGTCCCTGCACGCTGCATTGATGTGGATGAGCAGTTTTCGCATGACGGCGGTTATGGCGAGTTTCTGAGGTTTTCCGCGAGCGATGAGGAGCTGATGGAATGCCTTGAGGATTGGGTCGGCGGTCATGGCAGTGATGGCTGGCATGTAGAGTGCCCGCCTGACCTCTGGCCTTCCGCCTCTGATGAAACGCTTGCCGTTGCGTTTCCCTGAATCGTCGGCCATGGGTGCGAGGCCGGCGATGGCGGCGATCTGCCGTCGGTCGAGACGCCCGAGTTCGGGCAGGTAGGCGATCAGCTCAGCGGCGGCGATGGGCCCGATACCGCAGAAGCCACGCAGGATGGCGTGACGGGTGTCAAGGTCGTCGTGGCTGGCGATGATGTCGCGGGCGGCATCGAGGATGGTCTGGGCATCAGCCGTGAGCCGTTCCAGCTCCTGTTCGACCAGACGCCGCAGGACGTCGGGCATGGCGGCCTGCAAGGCGTTCTTGCGGGCGACGGCCTCGTCGACGAGACGCCGTCGATGGGCGACCAGAGCGCGGATTTCCTCCAGGCGGGGATCGGGCCGGGCGGTGGGATGCAGGTGGAGGCGCTGGTTCTGGCCGAAGCTGGCCAGGACGGCGGCATCGACCTTGTCGGTCTTGGCCAGCCGGCCGATGGCCTTGGCATAGTCGCGGGCCCGTTTGGGATTGGCCAGATGCACCGGAATGCCGGCCTCCCACAGCGCCTCGCACAGGAGCCGCTCACAGCCGCCCGATGCCTCGACCACCACCAGGATGTCGGTGCCGCCGGCCTGTCTGGCCAGCAGTTCCGCGACCAGGGCCGCGACGGGTTCGGGCTTGTTGCGCAGGTGCCAGTGCGACCGGCCCGGCACCTCGCTGCAATCCAGCTTGTACTTGGCGACGTCCACACCAAGGGTGTAGCGTTCATTGAAAACAAGGCTGTCTCGGGGCATGAGGATCGTCCTTGTCTGCGGCGTCACCCGCAGACAGGCGCGCCAGGCAACCGTTCGAGCGCAGCCGAGGATCAGGGGCAAAGGTCCGTCTACGCTACGAGGTTCGCCCTCAACGTCAGGTCCGACCCTTTGACCCCGCGAGCGGGCCCCGGTTAACCGGGGCCCGCTCTCCCTCAACTGCACAACAAACTTACCACCCAAAAACAGACAAGGTCAGGTC
>NZ_JBLTYX010000066.1:0-1067 GCF_048066115.1 Niveispirillum sp. KHB5.9
GCAGGCGATCCTGTCGATCTCGGCCAAGATCGGCTGTTCGGCGCCCACGCTGAACGAATGGGTCAAGAAGGCCGAGGTGGACAGCGGCCGGCGTGCCGGCATCCCGACGGAGATGGCCGAGCGGATGAAGGCGCTGGAGCGGGAGAACCGAGAGCTGCGCCAGGCGAACGAGATTCTGCGTAAGGCGTCGGCATATTTTGCGATGGCGGAGCTCGACCGCCGGTCGAAATGATGGTGTCGTTCATCGATGCGCATCGCGATGCGCACGGGGTCGAGCCGATCTGCAGGGTGCTGCCGATCGCCCCATCCACATACTACAATCATCTGGCTGGGCGGTCCGATCCGGAACGGCTGTCGGACCGGGCGCGCCGGGATGCGGCGTTGCGACCGGAGATCCGCCGCGTGTTCGAGGAGAACTGGCGGGTCTATGGCGTACGCAAGGTCTGGCGGCAACTGGGGCGCGAGGGGTTCGAAGTCGCCCGCTGCACGGTCGCCCGGCTGATGAAGGGCATGGGCCTCCAGGGCATCATCCGTGGCAAGCCGCACAGGGCGACGATCCCCGACAAGAAGTTCCCATGCCCGTTGGACAAGGTGAACCGGCAGTTCCGGGCACCCGCGCCCAACAGGCTGTGGGTGTCGGATTTCACCTATGTCGCGACCTGGAAAGGGTTCGTCTATGTGGCTTTCGTCATCGATGCCTATGCCCGCAAGATCGTGGGCTGGCGCGTCAGCACCTCGGCGCAGGCGGGGTTCGTGCTCGATGCTTTGGAACAGGCCGTCCATGACCGCCGCCCCGCCAAAGCCATGGGCCTGGTTCACCACAGCGACCGCGGGTCTCAATATCTGTCCATCCGCTACACCGAGCGGCTGGCGGAAGCCGGCATCGAACCCTCGGTTGGCAGCGTAGGAGACAGCTACGACAATGCCCTGGCGGAAACGATCAACGGGCTGTTCAAGGCAGAGGTCATACATCGTCGCGGCCCCTGGCGCAGCGCCGAGGCCGTGGAATATGCCACCCTGGAATGGGTCGACTGGTTCAACAACCGACGCCTGCTCGAGCCAATCGG
>NZ_JBLTYX010000067.1:0-932 GCF_048066115.1 Niveispirillum sp. KHB5.9
AAACATTCCCCCCGCGGAAGCCAAAGCCAACTTCTACGCAGCTCTGGAAACTAAAGCCATGGCCGCATAACTATTAAATTCAAGCCTCCGGCAAACCAGGAGCGGTTCAATGCGCATCTGACCCGTATATTGGAACAGCCCGCTGTTCCCCGAACCTGGCACCCCGTATTCGTCATAGGTATTGACCGACGTTACCGAACCGGACCCGTCGGAAAGCCCGACCACCGACCCGCGCTCGTCCGCCAGCAGCCAGCGCCGGCTGTCCGTGTCGGCGCCTGCATATTCCACCAATGGCTGGCCCAGCCCGGCCCCATGCGCATAGCGCCGCAGCACCGTGCCGGCATCGTCCAGTTCTGCCACCACGTCCAGGCCATCATAGGCAAGGTTCACCGCTCCCACGCCCGAACCCGGTGCGATCCGCGACAGGCGGCCCAGGACGTCATAGAAAAGTCCGACACCCTCGCCACCGCCACCTTGCGGCGTCACCGCCACCAGCCGGCCATCCCCATCATAAAGATAGTGCGATGTCCCGTCCGTCTCCACCCGGCCCGCCGTGTCATGGCCGATGGCCGTGCCGCCCACCGAGACCAGCCGGTTCAGTGCGTCCACCACCCCCGCCACATCCCCCGACGCCGGCAGCGGCACCGCGTAGGAACCATTGTCCAGGCTGCGCGTCAGCATCTCCCCCGTCGAGCCATACGTGAAGCCCAGCGACATATCCCCCGCCGTTCCCACCGCGTCATGGCTCAGCGAGGTCAGACGGTCCAGCCCGTTCCAGCCATAGGTGCTGACCACCCCGTTGCCGCGTTCCACACGGTCGACACGGCCACGCGCATCATAATGATAGCGCGCCAGCACCCCCGGTCCCGTCACGGCCCCCACTTCCGACACCGACGACAGCGCCCCGTCCGCACGCCAGGCATAGGTCAGCG
>NZ_JBLTYX010000068.1:0-915 GCF_048066115.1 Niveispirillum sp. KHB5.9
GGATCGAGCTGCATCCACCTCCCGTCCTGGGGATCGTACGCGCGGTTGGGCGTGTGGTACAGGCCCGTCTCCGCATCGTAGCGCATCCCGGCATACCGGAAAGACGGGCCAGCAGCGGCGGCCTGCGGCGAGTTGCCATAGGCGTCATACGTATAGGCCCCGCCCAGCTTGCCATCCGGCCGCAGCCAGCCGATCACACTGCCCTGCCGGTTGGGTAGCAGCCGGATCAACCCGCCCGCCGGCGCATGCACCGCCACCGCCGCACCACCGGTGCCGCTGGCCCGGATCGTCCTTTCCTTCAACCCGCCGGCGGCGTCGTAGGTTCCCCACTCGATCCCGTCCAGCTCCAGGTACAGGGTCGTGACATTGTTCACCTGCTTCCAGGCCCGGCCCCCCTCGGGGTAATAGCCATAGGTCGCCGCCATGCCCGACGCATTCGCGCCGGTCAGCATGTTGCGGCTGTCATAGCGCCAGGTGCGGGTGGCGGCCCCCGTGCGGTTGCCGCGACCATCATGCACCTGCGCCACCCCGTCCACCTTGGTCAGGGCGTTGATCGGCGAGGCCGGGTCGTAGCTGGTGGTTTTGGCCAGCGTCGGCGCCGGCTGCCACAGGAAGGCGGTATTGTCCAACGCCTCGCTGGTCAATTGTCCGGCCGCGTCATAGACATAGCCGGCCGTCAGCGATCCGCCCGACCAGCCATGCGACAGGCCCGTCAGCTGTCCGGCAATGTCATAGCCATAGGTGCTGGTCGCCGCCCCGCGCAAAGTGGAGGTCCGCCGGCCCAGCAGGTCGTAGACATGCCGCGTCACCGCATCGGTGCCCAGGTCCACCCCCGTCACCCGGTTCAACCCGTCATAGCGCCAGCCAACCGTCGCACCCGACCAGGTGGCGCTTGTGCGGTTGCCATCCTCGTCA
>NZ_JBLTYX010000069.1:0-896 GCF_048066115.1 Niveispirillum sp. KHB5.9
TACACCGTCCGGCGCCTGCTGGAAGCGATCCCGACATTGCTGGTGATCGTGGCCCTGTCGTTCTTCCTGATGCATTCGGCACCGGGTGGCCCGTTCGACAGCGAACGTGTCCTGCCGCCGGAGATCGAGGCGAACCTGAAGGCGGCCTATAATCTGGACAAGCCGGTCTGGCAGCAGTTCCTGATCTATCTGGGCAATGCGGCCCAGGGCGATTTCGGCCCCTCCTTCACCTACAAGGATTTCTCGGTTTCGGAGCTGATCAGCACGGGTTTCCCCGTGTCGCTGAAGCTGGGCCTGTCGGCCATCACCCTGGCGGTGCTGATCGGCTGTACGTTGGGCATCCTGGCCGCCATGCGCCAGAACACCAAGACCGACTATTCGATCATGGGTGTGGCCATGGTCGGCATCACCATCCCGAATTTCGTGATGGCGCCGCTGCTGACCCTGGTGTTCGGCATCTATCTGGGGCTTTTGCCCGTGGCCGGTCTGGGTGACGGCTCGTTCCGCAACCTGATCCTGCCGGTGGTGGCGCTGTCGCTGCCGCAGATCGCCATCATCAGCCGCCTGACCCGCGGCGGCATGGTGGAGGTGCTGCGGTCGAACTTCGTGCGCACCGCCCATGCCAAGGGGCTGCCTGAACATCTGATCATTACCCGCCACACGCTGCGCGCGGCGTTGCTGCCGGTGATCTCCTATCTGGGGCCGGCCATCGCCGGTCTGGTGACGGGCTCCGTCGTCATCGAGCAGATTTTCGGCCTGCCGGGCATCGGGCGGTACTTCGTGCAGGGGGCCATCAACCGCGACTATACGCTGGTGATGGGTACCGTGATCACCTATGGCAGCCTGATCGTGCTGATGAACCTCGCCGTCGATCTGGTCTATGGCCTGATGGACCC
>NZ_JBLTYX010000070.1:0-892 GCF_048066115.1 Niveispirillum sp. KHB5.9
GTTGCACGGATGCGATGAAGCACCATGCGGTTGCAGAAGCGATAGTCTGCTCGAAGTCTTTGGCGAGCCGTCTGTTTCGGTTGAGCCATGCCAGGGTGCGCTCCACGACCCAGCGCCGTGGCAAGACCTCGAAGCCTTGGGCTGTGTCGGATCGCTTGATGATGTCGATGGTCCATTTTCCGATGCGGCGCAGCGCGTCTTTGAGCTTGTCCCCAGCATAGCCGCCATCGGCGAAGACGTGCCGCAGCCACGGGAAGGGTTTGACGATCTCAGCCAGCACCAGCGGTGCCCCGTCACGATCCTGGATATCGGCGGCATGGATCACGGCATGGACGAGATTGCCTTGGGTGTCGGTGAGGATATGGCGCTTGCGTCCTTTGATCTTCTTACCGGCGTCATATCCCCTCGGACCGCCGGATTCTGTGGTTTTGACGCTCTGGCTATCGATCACGCCGGCGGTTGGGCTGGCATCACGGCCTTGTTGCTCGCGCATCGCCATCAGCAGGACATGATTGACCGTGAGCCACAGACCATTGTCACGCCACAAGTAGAACCAGCGCCGCACCGTTGACACCGGTGGGAAACAAGGCGGCAGCATCCGCCAAGGCAGACCGCCCCGAA
The DNA here is from genome assembly GCF_048066115.1 of Niveispirillum sp. KHB5.9. Lineage (NCBI taxonomy): Bacteria > Pseudomonadati > Pseudomonadota > Alphaproteobacteria > Rhodospirillales > Azospirillaceae > Niveispirillum > Niveispirillum sp. KHB5.9. The sequence goes on from NZ_JBLTYX010000070.1 coordinate 622, forward strand.
GCAGATAAAGGATCGCCTCCACGATCCGGCGCAGCGGCCATTTGCGCGGGCGGCCGACAGAGGATGCAGCAGGCAGCAGCGGTTCCAGAATGAACCATTCCGCATCGGTCAAATCGCTTGGCAAAGTCAGGCCGTTGCGGGCATGAAGAGCGCGGGTGGTATCAGTCCACATCGGAGATGCACGGTTGTTTTTGGCGAAACCCCTGAATCACCGATAGGGAACGCTGTCAAGCTAACCCGCTGATACCACTCAACTTAATTTCGGATCAGG
>NZ_JBLTYX010000071.1:0-853 GCF_048066115.1 Niveispirillum sp. KHB5.9
CTAGGGTCCAGACTCAATCAGGTCCAGTATGCGACGATGGTTGCGATGGCGAGTGTGGATAGGAAATTTCTGGCGAGCTTGTCGTATCTGGTGGCGACGCGTCGAAAGTCCTTGAGACGGCAGAAGACGGCCTCCACCATCCATCGGAATTTGTACCGGACCTTGTCGAAGCGGATCGGCTTCTTTCGTGACTTTCTGCCGGGAATGACCGGCTTTGCGCCCTTTTCCCTGATTTTGGCCCGCAGTTTGTCGCTGTCGTAGCCCTTGTCGGCCAGGACGTAGCGGCAATCATCAACCTCGGCCAGCAGGGTCTCCGCCATGGTGATGTCCGAAACGTTCCCGGCCGTCACATGCAGGGCCACGGGGCGGCCGAGCGTATCCGTCAGGGCGTGGACCTTTGTGGTCTGGCCCCCTCTGGAAATGCCAATGGCTTGCGCCTTGGCCCCCCTTTTCCGCCGTGGGCGCAACGATGCGCCTTCACGTAGCTGCCATCCATGGCCACGCTGGTCGTAATCCATTGTCCGGCGGCCAACGCTTGCAATATCCGGTGCCAGTACCGGCGGCCAGACCACCGGTTGAAACGATTGTAGACCGTCGTCGGCGGGCCATATTCTGGTGGACAGTCCTTCCAGCGGCAACCGCTCTTCAGAACGTGGATGATCCCGCTGATGATACGCCGGTCATCAACACGTGGCGCACCATACTTGTGCTCGGGAAGGTGCGGCTCAATCGCTGCCCACGCTTCATCCGAAAGCCAGAAAATGTCCCGCATCCATTCCTCCAAGGCAGCGCCAACGCCTTGGAATCACATTCTCAACGCAATTTCAATGCCCTGTGACGGTTTTGACCCTAG
>NZ_JBLTYX010000072.1:0-755 GCF_048066115.1 Niveispirillum sp. KHB5.9
TGAACACCCGCTCCCTACCGAGGAATACCGTGTCCACCGCCGTGCGCATGTTGTCGTAGATGCCGCGCGTGCAGGTCCCCCGGAAAAAGGCGAAGGCCCGGTCATGGGCGTCGAACACCATCTCCTGCGTCTCGCGCGGATAGGCCCGCACGAAGAACATCCGGCTATGGCAAAGACGCACATGCGCCACCTTGACCGTCGTCGTTGCCCCGTTCAGCACCACGGTGGCTCCAGTCGAACTGGTAGGCCTCACCCGGCGCGAAATTCAGCGGCACATAGGCATCAACGCTGCTGGAAACCCGACCTTCCCGCCATTGGCGTGCATAGCGGCGCACCGCATCGTAGCTGCCGGCATAGCCAAGCGCCCGCAATTCCTCATGGATCCGGATCAGTGTCAGCCGTTCCCGCGCCGCCTTGGCCTCGTTCGCCAACAGCATGCGGTCCAACTCACCGGTCCATTGACCCAGCTGCGGCCGGGGTTGCACCGTCCGCTCATAATCAAAGGCCGTCGCCCCAGATCGCAGAACCTTCCGTACCGTGTTCCGAGATACGCCAAGGTCCCGCGCGATCTCCCGGATACCCTTGCCCTTGACCAAGGACTCACGGCGGATCCGCCCGATTGTCTCCACGATCAGCATCCCCCAGCCCGCCCAGATCGGTTCTCGATCCGGGCAATCCAACAGCCATGAACAGCAGGGTCAAAGTTGGACGCCTATAACCCCGATAGACGGGTCACTTTTCCACGCCGGATAACA
>NZ_JBLTYX010000073.1:0-693 GCF_048066115.1 Niveispirillum sp. KHB5.9
ACCTGCTCCCCTAATTGTTACCGGTTATAAGCAGAGTCCTCTGGTTTGGTATTGGGTTTGAGTTACGTTCAGGACCGGGGGCATGCCCCCGGTCCTGAACGTTGCGAACCGGGTGGGGGACATCCCGCCCAGGGTGGAATGGGGTCGAATATTGTTGTAGTCATCCCGCCAGTCGGCCAGCACCTGGCGAGCGTGCCGCAGGCCATGGAACAGGGTTTCATTCAGGCATTCATCGCGCAAGCGTCCGTTGAAACTTTCCACGAAAGCATTCTGGGTGGGCTTGCCGGGCTGGATGTAATGCCATTCAACCCGGTTGGTCTGCGTCCAGGCCAGGATCGCCCTGGATGTCAGTTCGGTGCCATTATCGCTGACGATCATCAGCGGTTTGCCCCGCATGGCGACAAGGGTGTCCAGTTCCCGTGCCACCCGCTTGCCGGACAGCGAGGTGTCGGCCACCAGGCCCAGGCATTCGCGCGAGAAATCATCAACCACGGCCAGGATGCGGAACCGCCTTCCGTCACTGAACGCGTCGGACACGAAGTCCAGGCTCCAGCGCTGGTTGGGAGCCTGCGGCAGGGTCATCGGCGCCCGTGTGCCCAGCGCGCGTTTGCGGCCCCGTCGCTGGCGCACCGCCAGCCCTTCCTCACGATAAATCCGCAGCAGCTTCTTATGGTTAACCGCCATCCCCTCCCG
>NZ_JBLTYX010000074.1:0-626 GCF_048066115.1 Niveispirillum sp. KHB5.9
GCCACCACCATCCATGTCATCGATGATGATGCGCTGCTGCGTGACAGCCTGCGTCAGGCATTGGATGGGGAGGACCGGCGTGTGGTCGAATATGCCAGTGCCGAGGATTTCCTGGCCGGCTTCCGGTCAAGCGGGCCTGCCTGCCTGTTGATCGACGCCTATCTGCCGGGGATGAGCGGCATGGATCTTCTGCACCGTCTGCGCCAGTCCGGCGACATGACACCCGCCATCATCATCACCGGCAGCAGCGATGTCCCGGTGGCGGTGGCGGCGATGCGGGCCGGTGCCGCCGATTTCATCGAGAAGCCGTTCCGTCGCGCCGACCTTCTGGCCAGCATCGGTCAGGCGCTGGAGCGGGCGCAGGACGGTGGCAAACTGCTGGCATGGCGGCAGCAGGCGGCCAGCCATGTCGCTGGCCTGACCGCGCGGCAAAGGCAGATCATGGACATGGTGCTGGCCGGCCATCCCAGCAAGAATATCGCTGCGGATCTGGGCATCAGTCAGCGCACGGTGGAAAAGCACCGCGCTGCCATCATGCAAAAGACGGGCTCACGTTCCCTGCCGGCCTTGGCGCGCCTGGTGCTGGTTGCAGACTGGGATGGGGCCGGGAATGTGTGAGGATGGGG
>NZ_JBLTYX010000075.1:0-557 GCF_048066115.1 Niveispirillum sp. KHB5.9
GTCCGCATAGGAGAGCACCGACAGCCGCCCGAAACCGTCATAGGCATGGCTCAGCGCATGGCCGCGCGGGTCGGTGATCGTCGCCACCGCGTCGTCGCTGAAATAGGTGTAGGTGGCGCTGTCCTGTGCCACCTCCGTGCCCACCGCCGACCGTTCCTTCCATTTGCGGCCGGCAATGTCGTACACCACCTCCGACACCCGCCCCAGCGGGTCGGTCACCCGGATCGCCCGGTCCAGCGCGTCATAGTCGGTCTGCGTGACCCGGTTCAACGGGTCGGTCACGCGCGCGGGCTTGTCGGTCGGGGTATAGACCGTGGCCGTCACGGCATAGGGCTGGCCGGCCAAGTCCGACGACCGCTTCTCCTGTTCCACCCGGCCCACGGCGTCATAGACCCAGTCCGTGCGCGACAGCAGCGTGGTGGAGATTTGCGGCGCCACCGCCGTGGCACCGGCCCGCGTCTCCTCGTAAAGCGGCTGGCGCCGGACATTGTAGTCGGCCGGTATCAAGGACCTGCACGACGTCAATTTCAGCCTGGGAACTGATATTTTACTTAGAG
>NZ_JBLTYX010000076.1:0-557 GCF_048066115.1 Niveispirillum sp. KHB5.9
ATCATGCGCTACTGCATCAATTGGGATGGCTGGTGGCCGTCCCGGAACTGATGTTCCGCACAGCCGGTCTATGGCAATCAACCGGCGCCCGTGTCGGACAGGCACCCCGCGGCATCGCGCCGAAGGCGCACCTGTCCGATGCGGGATCCGGGGGCAAGGGAGGTATGAATGGCTGACGCGTTCTATGGTGAAATCAGGGCCTTCCCCTACACGTTCGCCCCTCGCGGATGGCTGCTCTGCAATGGGGCGGTCCTTCCCATCCAGCAGTACCAGGCACTGGCCGCCGTCATCGGTATCCAGTATGGCGGCGATGGCCACACCACCTTCGCCCTGCCCAACCTGTATGGCCGGGCGGTCATGGGCTACTCGAACACGGCCACCCCCGCCGCCGGCGGTCCCTATGCCGTGGCCGCGACCCTGGGCCAGGCCGTGGTGGCCCTGACCACGTCGCAGATCCCGCCCCACACCCATGGCATGGAATCGCAGCTCTCCTCGGTGCGTGTGACGACGCCCGGTTCGACCGCCGTGCCCTCCAACCCGCAATACCAGCCGCCGGC
>NZ_JBLTYX010000077.1:0-503 GCF_048066115.1 Niveispirillum sp. KHB5.9
GCGAAGATGATACCGCCCTGGGACAGCACCGTCTCAATCCGGATCGGTGGCTCATGGTCGATCAGGAAGCCCTCAGCGACGGCCTCCCGATAGCTGTATTTGAAGATCGGGTGCCCGAAAATCTGCACCGTGTGCAGGGCGGGCGTGGCGGTCAGGCCGATCTTGACCGCATCGAAATGCTCCAGCACCCGGCGATATTTGCTGATGTAGTCGGCTTGGTCGCGGAACTCCAGTTCCTGGTCGGACAATTCCCGATCCAGCAGATAACCGCGATGGCATTCATCGACCAGCATCAGGTCATACTGGTCGATGGGCGGGGCGTCGGCTGCATCCTCCACATCCAGTACCCGGCGGGCCAAGGCCTGGATGGTGCAGATATGCACCTTGGTTTCCGCCTCCGGGTCCATGTCCGTCAGGCCCTTCACCCCGAAGATATCGGCAAAGGTGCGGACGCCGACCACCTTGGTGGTCTTGAATTCGTTGGCGGTCTGCTTTCCCAGGAC
>NZ_JBLTYX010000078.1:0-502 GCF_048066115.1 Niveispirillum sp. KHB5.9
CTCTAAATTGGCTCTGCCGCTGCTGAGTTGCATCGGATTGATATCCGGCGCTTTGAATGCCGGTGTCTTGGGCGGTGCGGCCGATGTACCCAAGCGGCTTTCTGCCATACCGATCGCTGTAACCATTTGCGTAGTATTCTCACCGAAACTCCGCCCAATCGCTTCCTTTTGGATCGTTTCAACAATATTTCCCATAGTGGAGCGGTGTGTAGCCGAAATCTCTCTGCCTAAAAGGTTCTCAACGGTTGCCGACACCGAAGCACTGACATCACCATTTTCATTCTCAGTCAGTGTAAAATTCATTTTTACCAATACAGTTGATTCTACAACTGTTTTTCCATTGCGCTGATGGACGATATCAACGGTCTGGGTAATGCTTACATTACATGTTGGTTTTCCTTTGCAATTCGCAGCCACGTCCATCAACCCCGTCGGATCGATGCCCATGACTGGGCTGTTCTTCACATATGCGTATCTATTGAGCCCATCCTTGATGCCGATG
>NZ_JBLTYX010000079.1:0-481 GCF_048066115.1 Niveispirillum sp. KHB5.9
CGCATCGCCGACCATCTCGCCAGGCTCGACCTCGTCGTGCTGGATGAACTGGGCTATCTGCCGTTCGCCCAATCCGGCGGCCAGTTGCTGTTCCACCTGATCAGCCGCCTCTATGAACAGACCTCCGTCCTGGTCACCACCAACCTGGCCTTTGGCGAATGGCCCAACGTGTTCGGCGATGCCAAGATGACCACGGCCCTGCTCGACCGGCTCACCCATCATTGCGACATCGTCGAAACCGGCAATGACAGCTGGCGGTTCAAGAACCGCGCCTGATCCCCGCCCCCGGCCCCCCACCTCTGGCGGATCGTACAGGTGGGCCCACAGGCTCCTCCCGCGCGCGCCGCCGCGTCAGCCTCGTGGGGGCACGCCGCGCCGCGCGCGGGTCCCTCCTATGGACTACCTGCACGACCGCCAAACGCAAATCAAAGGGGTCAACTTTCGACGCCGATATGGGGTCAAACTTCAATGCCGATTGACA
>NZ_JBLTYX010000080.1:0-469 GCF_048066115.1 Niveispirillum sp. KHB5.9
GGACTTCAGCTTGCCGGCATTGGCGGAGGCCAGCGTGATCTTGTAGCCGGTGCCGGAGTTGCAGTTCTCGGTGACGGAGCCGACGGTCTTGTTGCTCTCACCGGCCTTCAGGGACAGGGACTGGCCCAGGTCCTGGACGGCGATGGTGCAGGACAGCGCGACGTTACCCTTCAGCTGGATGGTGCCGGAAGCGTTCTGGGCCATGGCGGGGGCGGCGATGGCGGCGACGATCAGGGCGGCGGCGGCGGTCTTGGCGAGGAACTTGGTCATGATGTCTACTCCGTCGGTTCGTTGGTGTGAGGCGTTGTCGCCTTCATGGGAACCGAGGATTGCAGGCCGGATGCCAAGTGGGGGTTGTGCCTGAAAGTTGAGGGATTGTGCGGCCCTCGGGGCATGTTTACGCCCCATTGACATATTGCATAGTGCAAAAATGCCAATCGCATGATGCATAATGCAAATATTATTGCAT
>NZ_JBLTYX010000081.1:0-426 GCF_048066115.1 Niveispirillum sp. KHB5.9
CCATCGGCGCCCGCGTGCCCAGCGCGCGTTTGCGGCCCCGCCGCCGGCGTACCGCCAGCCCTTCCTCACGGTAAATCCGCAGCAGCTTCTTATGGTTCACCGCCATCCCCTCCCGGGCCAGCAGATATCCCAGACGCCGGTAGCCGAACCGCCGCCGCTCCGATGCCAACTCCCGCAGCCTATGCCGCAAGGCACCGTCATCGGGGCGCCGTGACCGGTACCGGATCGTCCGGCGATGCACCTTCAGGACAGAACAGGCCCGCCGCTCACTGACACCGAACGTCGCCCGCAGATGGGCAACCGTCCGGCGTTGAGCGACGGGCCTCACCACTTTTTTCCCGCAACCTCGCGCAGCATGGCGTTGTCCAGCATCGCCTCGGCCAGCAGCTTCTTCAGGCGGCTATTCTCATCCTCCAAGCCTTTCAG
>NZ_JBLTYX010000082.1:0-424 GCF_048066115.1 Niveispirillum sp. KHB5.9
CGTCAGCTGTCCGGCAATGTCATAGCCATAGGTGCTGGTCGCCGCACCGCGCAAAGTGGAGGTCCGGCGGCCCAGCAGGTCATAGACATGCCGCGTCACCGCATCGGTGCCCAGGTCCACCCCCGTCACCCGGTTCAACCCGTCATAGCGCCAGCCAACCGTCGCACCCGACCAGGTGGCCCCCGTGCGGTTGCCGTCCTCGTCATAGGCGAATGTCATGGCGATTGCCGGGGCCGTCCCCGTCACGCCTGTGGCCGGGCGCGGCAGGGTGACGCTGGCCGAGATTTTGCGGCCGGCCGTGTCGTAGGCATGCGTGCGCACCAGCACCGTGCCGGCCTTCTCCGCCACCACCCGGCCCAGGATGTCCAGCCCATAGACCGTGTCGGCCAGGCCGGGGCGCTTCACCTGCACCGGCCGGTTCAGC
>NZ_JBLTYX010000083.1:0-397 GCF_048066115.1 Niveispirillum sp. KHB5.9
ATTTCAAAAAAGTTCCATGTTTGTGAAGATTCCTGTTGCGGTGGAGAGCTGCGGGGGTCTATACCCCGGCTCCCGCAGCGAGGCGGCCCGGTGGGTTGGTTTGGTGCGGTGGTTCTTGGGGGTGTTAAGCTCCTGACATTGTTAGATAAAGCATCATCGTTTGCGGGCTTTCGGGTTCGCGGTTGTTGATCGGTTTGTCTTTTGTCTTTTGTCGGTTTGCTGCTTGGGCGGCGGATCGAAAAAAAGAAAAGGCGATGAAAAAACCGGTTGACAGGGTTTGGTGGAGCGACTAGAAAGCGCCCCACCGACGCGCCGGACACGCTCTGGCGGCGATGGTGGAACGATCCCTGAAATAGCTTGGCGGCTCTGCGGTCTTGCTGTTCGGAGCTGGAGCCGA
>NZ_JBLTYX010000084.1:0-335 GCF_048066115.1 Niveispirillum sp. KHB5.9
CTCCAATCCGTCGCCTTTTTCGATGTCTCTGATTATCTCACCGACAATCCCGATGTCGCCGCGGCGGGCTACAACCCTCTCTATCACTATCTGAACTGGGGACAGGGGGAAGGCCGGCAGATTCATATAGATTCCGCATTCCAGATCATGTGATCCGGGCCATTACGGAACAGGGCATAGCGGATGGTATCGGTGCCGTCCGTCAATGTCATTTGGTCGAGCGTATCCGTTGGGCCGCCGCCGGGTCGCAGGCGCAGCCAAATAACCGACCCATTCAGCGACGGGCATATATTCAATTGAAAGGTAAAAAATCATGACTATTGAAAATACCGAAT
>NZ_JBLTYX010000085.1:0-318 GCF_048066115.1 Niveispirillum sp. KHB5.9
CGAACGCGTTCTGGGTGGGCTTGCCGGGCTGGATATAGTGCCACTCGACCCGATGGGTTTGCGTCCAGGCCAGGATCGCCCTGGAAATCAGTTCGGTGCCATTATCGCTGACGATCATCAGCGGTTTACCCCGCACGGCGACAAGGGCATCCAACTCCCGCGCCACACGCTTGCCGGACAGCGAGGTGTCGGCCACCAGGGCCAGGCATTCGCGCGAGAAGTCATCCACCACGGCCAGGATGCGGAACCGCCTGCCATCGCTGAATGCATCGGACACGAAATCCAGGCTCCAGCGCTGGTTGGGAGCCTGCGGCAGGG
>NZ_JBLTYX010000086.1:0-291 GCF_048066115.1 Niveispirillum sp. KHB5.9
GATTGGGATCAAGGATGGGTTGAACCGTTATGCCTATGTGAAGAACTCGCCCTATATGGGTGTCGATCCGACGGGATTGCAGGCGGTCATTCCTGCCCCTGTTCCTCTTCCCATCCCTCTTCCGCCGATTGTTGACCCTACATCGAAGGAAAATAAAGAATGGGTAGAGTGGGGAAAAGAGAATTTACCAAAAGCCTTGTCATTTGTAGTTAGAGCATTAACTAGAATTCCTGTTTCTGATCACGCAGTAGCCGCAGTTGCAGAAGGTGAAACGGTTGATCAAGACGGTAC
>NZ_JBLTYX010000087.1:0-252 GCF_048066115.1 Niveispirillum sp. KHB5.9
GCTTTGATTTTTGGTTGCCGGATACGGCTTTGAAAAAAGATCGAAGAAAGTGATTGACAAGGTTCGGCGGGGTGTTTAGAAAGCGCCTCACCGACGCGCCGGACACGCTCTGGCGGCGATGGTTGACTGATCCCCGGATTTGGGGCTTGACGGTTTAGATCGTAAGGCCTAGATGAAGGGGGTGGCGCAGCGGCCGAGGTTGCTGCGGAAGATGCCTTCCTTGCAGATGCGGGGTTTGGTTGCCGGGATTTC
>NZ_JBLTYX010000088.1:0-230 GCF_048066115.1 Niveispirillum sp. KHB5.9
CCGCTTGGCCTCCGAGACGTCCAATCCGCCATATTTCGACTTCCAGGCGTAAAACGTCGCCTCCGAAATCCCATGTCGGCGGCAGATATCCGCCGTCTTCTGCCCGGCCTCCTGCTCCCGCAGGATCCCGATGATCTGCTCTTCGCTGAAACGGCTCTTCTTCATCTGACAGCCCTCCTTCGATCGGAGGACTCTACTTCACGCCGGACACATTTCCAGGGAGCAGGTCA
>NZ_JBLTYX010000089.1:0-219 GCF_048066115.1 Niveispirillum sp. KHB5.9
GCTGAACCGGCCGGTGCAGGTGAAGCGCCCCGGCCTGGCCGATGCGGTCTATGGGCTGGACATATTGGGCCGTGTGGTGGCGGAGAAGGCCGGCACGGTGCTGGTGCGCACGCATGCCTACGACACGGCCGGCCGCAAAATCTCGGCCAGCGTCACCCTGCCCCGGCCCACCACGGGCGTAACGGGGACGGCCCCGACGGTGGCGATGGGCTTCACCTA
>NZ_JBLTYX010000090.1:0-210 GCF_048066115.1 Niveispirillum sp. KHB5.9
TGGAAAGTTTCAACGGACGCTTGCGCGATGAATGCCTGAATGAAACCCTGTTCCACGGTCTGCGGCACGCTCGCCAGGTGCTGGCCGACTGGCGGGATGACTACAACAATATTCGACCCCATTCCACCCTGGGCGGGATGTCCCCCACCCAGTTCGCAACGTTCAGGACCGGGGGCATGCCCCCGGCCCTGAACGTCAATCAACCCCAAT
>NZ_JBLTYX010000091.1:0-205 GCF_048066115.1 Niveispirillum sp. KHB5.9
TGTCATCTGCCCGGCAATGTCATAGCCATAGGTGCTGGTCGCCGCCCCGCGCAAAGTGGAGGTCCGCCGGCCCAGCAGGTCGTAGACATGCCGCGTCACCGCATCGGTGACCAGGTCCACACCCGTCACCCGGTTCAAACCATCATAGCGCCAGCCGACCGTCGCACCCGACCAGGTGGCGCCCGTGCGGTTGTTGTCGGCGTCG